>CALXQJ010000004.1 GCA_944390575.1 uncultured Spirochaetota bacterium | reverse complement strand
GGGCTGGAGCAGGTCCCAAGGGTTTGGCTGTTCGCCAATTAAAGCGGTACGCGAGCTGGGTTCAGAACGTCGTGAGACAGTTTGGTCCCTATCCGTTGTGGGCGTTGGAAAGTTGAGAAGAGTCATTCTTAGTACGAGAGGACCGGAATGAACGTACCGCTGGTGTATCTGTTGTTCTGCCAAGAGCATCGCAGAGTAGCTATGTACGGACGGGATAACCGCTGAAAGCATCTAAGTGGGAAGCCTCCTTCAAGATTAACTTTCCCTATGAGTTTCGTTGGAGACTACGACGTTGATAGACTGCAAGTGTAAGCAGGGAAAGCCTGTTCAGCTGAGCAGCACTAATCAAACCAATGGCTTGACCATATTATCGTTTTCTTCTTAATTAAATTATTAGTAGAAACCTTAATATTAGCTAATAGAATGAGACGAAATCTACGTTCTTATATATCTGACAAAGATAGTAGTTCTTTTAATAAGTTAATAATATTTCGGTGACCATAGAGAAAGTGATACACCCGTTCCCATTCCGAACACGGCAGTTAAGCCTTTCATCGTCGATGGTACTATAAGGGTAGCCTTATGGGAGAGTAGAACGTTGCCGGGTTTTATTATATATTTATTTATCCCAATAGTTTTCTATTGGGATTTTTTTTTATTATTTTTAATTTTATTTTTCTTATTAAATTAATTAAAAATAATATTAAGCGTATGTATTAAGATTATTTCCTATGTTTATAGGTTGAGATACACCGTAAGATGGGATAAAACTTGCAACTTTGTCTGCAGATTGAACTGATGAGTATGTAGTTGCAGTTGTAATACTTGAGATCATTATATCTTTATTAATTTTATGTATTAGAGATGAATATATATTATTATTTATTGGTGAAATTTTAGTCATATAAAACCTCCATAAAAATATAATACTATCTAAGTATATAATCGGATAATTTATTATTAAATTAATTAAAATAATAAAAAAACCTCCTAATAAAAATTATTAGAAGGTTTTATTATTTAGTATATTTATTATTTTTTATATAGATGCACTTTCTTGATTATCTTGATATTCTATATCATCTTCATTAAATTTATCCATATTAACAGCATTACATATTTTACCAGTAGTAGTAGCAGCTATCATACCATCATTAACGTTTAACATAGTTCTACCCATATCTATTAATGGTTCTATACCAATTAATATACCTACTAGTCCAACAGGGAAATTTAATACAGATAAGTTAATTAAAGCTGCATTAGTAGCACCGCCACCAACTCCAGCTATTCCAAAACTACTAATTGTAATGATAATAATAGATTTTATTAGAAATTCGGGTTCAAAAGCATTAATTCCTAATGTAGGTGCAATCATTGCTATAACCATAGCAGGATATATACCAGCACATCCATTCTGACCTATAGTAACACTAAGAGATGCTGATAAATTAGATATTCCCTCATCTATACCCATTTTGTTTTTTAATGTATTAATAGTCATTGGTAGTGTACCAGCACTTGTTCTTGAAGAGAATGCAAAAGCTAATGTAGGAAATGATTTTTTATAATACTTTATAGGATTAAATCCAAACATCATCAATATAATAGTATGTACAATCATCATTATAAATATTGCTATATATGATGCTAATAAGAATTGTCCTAATTGTGCAAATGCTTTTAAATCGCTTGTAGCCATAAACTTTGCCATTAATGCTAAAACACCATAAGGAGTTAATTTCATTACAAAGTTTACCATATTCATAATTACATCATTTAAAGAGCTTATCATCTTAGAAAAAAACATAAAAGACTCAACATTTGTTTTCTTTAATGCCAAAGCACAAGTTCCAACAATAGCAGAGAAAAATACAACAGAAAGAGTAGGTGAGCCTCCAAAACCAGCTATAGCATTAAATGGATTTGTAGGTATTATTTCTAATAATTGTTGAGGTACAGGTTTAGCACTTAAAGTTTCAAGTCTACCTTCATATTTATTAGCAGCTTCTGAAATATCTCCAACTACAGCTTCTAATGAAAAAGCATTCAAATCAAAGAATTTAGAGATAAAAAATCCAACTAATGCTGATATAGCAGTAGTAATCATTAATACAGATATAATAATTACAGTAATCTTAGCAAGCTTTGTATCTCCCTTTATATTTATCATAGCCATAGTAATAGATGCAAATATCAAAGGCATAACTAACATCTGAAGAAGTCTTACATAACCACTAGCAACCACATTATACCATATCATACTTTGATTAATGATATTTCCATCATTCTTAGATATTAATCTAACAACATAACCTAATAATAACCCTAAAATAACAGCAAATAAAACTCTAAATGTAAATTTGAGTTTCTTTTTACCTAAGAAAAACAATAAAAACATTAGTATTAATAACAATAATATATTGATAATTACATAAACCATATTTTTTCATCCTTTTAATTTTTTAACAGCTATTTAAGTATATTAAAATTTTTTATATTTTTCAATATTATGTATTATAATAATTGTGATTTTTTGTATTATTTATTTTTTATTTTTCATAAAAATAAATGAATATATTCACAATATACTATATTTTTGTAAATAATTAATTTTTTTATTTTATTTTATTATTTTATACTTGACACTTACAGCAAATATGTTAGAATATACTAACAAAGTTAAGGTAAGTAGATTATGTTTGATAAATTAATTATAAATCATTCAGCTCCAACGCTTGCAGGTATAAAGTTGGCTAATATTTTTACTTGCGATTATAATAATAAAAATGATTTATATAAAAGAATAGTTTATTATAACAAGATATTGAATAATAGAGGTATTAATTTAGATGTTATCAAATTTTATCATAATAAAGCATTAATTTATGTATATAATAGAGAACAGCTAAAGAAATACTTTTTAGATAAAGAAGTAATGGACTTTTTATCTTCTTATGGATATAAAACTTCTAATATATACAAAAACATTTCACTTTTAAAAATGAAGATGAGAAGTTCTAGTAGTTTTCCTCATGAAATAGCTATATTTTTGGGCTATCCATTAAAAGATATACTTGGATATATTAATAATTGTGGAAAGAATTGTTTATATTCTGGATATTGGAAGGTGTATCATAATAAAGAGGGAGCTTTGAATACTTTTGATTGTTATAATAGATGTAGAGAATTTTATGTGAATAGTTTTTTACGTGGTAATAACATATTAGAGATTATGGATGTTTATAATTTATTATCAAACTCTATTAACTAATTTTATAATAAGGAGTTAATGTATGAGTAAAATAGCAATAATATATTGGAGTAGCACTGGTAATACTGAGGCTATGGCTAATTCTATTAAGAAGGGAATAGAGAATGCTGGGGCTAGTGCAGATATGTTTTCTGTTTCTAATTTTTCAGCTAATATAGATGATTATGATAAGATTGCATTAGGATGTCCTGCTATGGGATCTGAGGAGCTTGAGGATAGTGAGTTTTTACCTGTTTATGATTCTATAAAAGATAAGTTATCTGGTAAAAAAATAGCTTTATTTGGATCTTATGACTGGGGTGATTGTGAGTGGATGCGTACTTGGGAAAACGATATTTCTTCTCTTGGTGGTAATTTAATAAGAGACGGATTAACTATAAATTTATCACCAGATGATAATGGGATTAATGACTGTATATCTTTAGGTGAGGCTTTAGCTAAAGCGTAATTATTAGATATACATATAGAAAAATAAAAAAGCATTGTTATATTAATACAGTGCTTTTTTATTTTAAATAAAAAAAATAGTAGACTTAAAAAATTAAATCTACTATTTTTTAAGATTTATAAATTAATTCCAGTATTTAGCAATTTCTTCTTTAAATCTACGAGCTTCTTTAGCAGGATCTTCTGCATCTCTAATACTTCTACCTGCAATAAAAGTAAATACATTAATATCTTTAAATAGTTTTAAAGTATCTAACTCCAATCCACCTGTAACAGAAACTCTAAATCCCATATCTGTAAGCTTTTTTATTTTTTCTAAATCACTATCAGACCAAGTTTCACCAGCAAGTAGAGCATCTCTACTTTGATGATACACAGCTTGAGTAATACCAGCTTCCTTCCAAGCCTTAGCATGATCGAAAGTCCAGTCTCCATAAAGTTCTACCTGTAATTCTTTTACTTCTTTTAAAGCAGCTTTCATAGTAGGTATAGTAGCAGAACAAATAACAGTCATCCAATCAGCACCAGCCAAAGCACAATTTTTAGCCACAGTACCACCAGCATCAGCACACTTAGTATCTGCTAATATTATCTTATTAGGAAATAAAGCTCTTAAACAGCGAACCGCCTCCATTCCTTCAGCTAAACAAAGAATAGTACCAGCCTCTATAATGTCTACTTCAGCACCTACAGATAGTGCAGATTTTAAAGCATCACTTAATGTATTATTATCTAAAGCAATTTGTAAATTAGGTAAAGCCATAATATCTCCTTTTTTATTGTTTATTAAAATTAATTTTGTCCATAATAAGCATTCTTTCCATGTTTTCTAAAATAATGCTTATCTAATAAATATTGTTCAACTCTTCCAATATTAGGATTTAGTAAAACAGTTCTATATGCCATCTTAGCAAGTTCTTCAAGTACAACAGCATTATGTACAGCATCCTTAGCATCCTTTCCCCAAGCAAAAGGACCATGAGAAGCAATAATAATACCGGGTATAGACATAGGATCTATATTTCTTTGTTTTAGTGTTTCTATAATAACAAGCCCAGTATTTTTCTCATATTCATTTTCTATTTCATCTTTTGTTAGAGGACGAGCACAAGGAATATCACCATAAAAATAATCAGCATGAGTAGTACCAAAAGCAGGTATATCTCTTCTAGCCTGTGCCCAACTTACAGCGTAGCTTGAATGAGTATGTACTATACCACCTATTTCAGGAAATGCTTTATATAGCTCTATATGAGTAGCTGTATCAGAAGATGGTTTATACTTTCCTTCTAATTTTTCACCTTCTAAGTTTAGTACAACCATATCTTCAGATTTCATCTTATCATATTCTACACCACTTGGCTTAATAATAATATTTTTACTATCTCTATCAATAGCACTAACATTTCCCCAAGTGTAAATAACTAAATCCTTTTCAACAAGTTCAAGATTTTCTCTAAATACTATTTCTTTTAACTCTTCTAACATCTAACAAAAACCTCCCTCTTTCATTTTATTTAATACCCACTCTTTAGACTTTCTTACATTCTCTTTTGGATTATCACTTTTTTCAGACCACATCTCAATCATAAATGTACCAGTATAATTAAGCTCTTTTAATAGCTTAAAACATTTTACAAAATCAACACATCCATCACCAAAAGGAACTTCCTTAAACTTACCCTCAAAATCATCTCTTGGCGCTAAAGTATCTTTAATATGAATAGCAGTTATTTTATTGAATCCTTTTCTTATTTCATCTTCTACGTCATTTCCCCAAGCTGTTAGATTTCCCAAGTCTGGATAAACTGTAAGCCAAGGACTATTACAAATTTTATCATATTCTAAATACTTAGTAATAGAGTTTAGAAAAGGAGTATCCATAATCTCAATAGCAAGCATAACTTGATACTTACTTGCCATCTCTAAAGATTTTTTTAATCCTTCTATAAAAAGATCTTTAGTCTCATCATCACCCTTTTCATAGTAAACATCATATCCTGCTAACTGTATAATTCTAATACCTATATCCGAAGCAAAGATAATAGCTTTTTCCATAAGCTCCATTGCTTTCTTACGTGTATCAGCATTTTTACTTCCCATAGGAAATCTTCTATGACCACTAAAACACATAGTTGGAATTTTTATCCCAGTTTCAAAAATAGATTTTACTAAACTCTCTCTCTCTTCTTTAGTCCAATCTAATCTAGCAAGTCTTTCATCTGTTTCATCTATAGATATTTCAACAAAGTCAAAACCAAGCTCCTTAGCATCCAAAAGTCTCTGATGCCAAGAGATATTTTTATCCAATGCCTTTTCATATATTCCAAGTAAATTATTAATAATAATACCCTCCAAAAATAAATAAAATAATGAATAAAAAAAATTGGAAGTATATA
Organism: uncultured Spirochaetota bacterium; assembly: GCA_944390575.1. GTDB lineage: Bacteria > Spirochaetota > Brachyspiria > Brachyspirales > Brachyspiraceae > Brachyspira. Next base: position 29,367 of record CALXQJ010000004.1, on the reverse strand, counting down.
TTATTTATACTCCCAAATTTTTATTATATTTTAATTATTTATTTTTTAATTCTTCTAAATATCCAGACTCTTCTAACTTAGTTTTAAACTCAGGCTCTGATAATACATTTTTAATGCCAATAACTCTAATTCCTTTATCAATAGCATCTTTAAACATATCTAAAAAATTAAGAGGACAAAATACTAAATCATAATTAATAGCAGTACTTTTTCCCTCAGATAAAGCACAATGATGTACATTAGCATTATTAATTCCTAAAGACTTTAAAGCCTTTTCAGTAGTCATTTTCATCATCAAACTAGTGCCAGAACCATTGGCACAAGAAACTAATACTTTTAACATAATTTAAACTCCTTATTAAATATTCATAGAATATATTGTTTATGCTTTCTGTTTTATTTTTTCTTTGTATGCTTCATAATCATCAGTGATTAAGAAATATGTATCTTTATTTCTTCTATATTGTATCTGTGGTATAAGTATTAAGATAATAGCGATAATAGCAACACCTGCATATCCTAAATACTTCATAGTAACAGTAAATCCAGGCCAAATAACAGCCCAGTCCCACATACCAAGATATCCACCATACTGAGCAAGTCCAACCCAATGAGCTATAAATGCAGAACCAAATACCTGACAAAGTCCTGATATAAATGGAAGTATACAAGCAGCCTTAACACCACCTTTATTATTAGCAAATACAGCAATAGTAGCATTATCAAAGAATACAGGAATAAAACCTGCAATGATAATCACAGGACTTTTTAATAGTATTAAAGTAATAATAGCTAAAAATTGTCCAGCAGCTCCAAATAATAAACCAATAGTTACAGCATTAGGTGAACCAAATCCAAAAGTAGCAGCACAGTCAATACCTGGTACAGCTCCTGGTAATAATCTTGTAGAAATACCTTGGAAAGATTGTGTTAATTCTGTTACAAAAGTTCTAACTCCAAGCTGTAGTATAGCTAAGTTTACAGCAAAGTTTAATGCTGTTGTAAAAGTATAGAAGAAGAAGCTACTTCCTTCCTGCATAAAGTTATTTGCAACTAAGTAATCTTTACCTAAAGTTAATAAGATTATACCAAAGAATATAAGCATTAATATAGATGTAGCTACCATATTTTCATTAAACATAGATAAAAATCCAGGTAATTGAATATCTTCAAGTTTTTTAGCATCCTTTTTACCTTTCATCTTCTCTGCTATCATAGAAAATATTTTTAAAGCGAATACTTGTTGATGTGCTACACAAAATCCACCACCTTCTGTGAGATCTTGTGTAATTTCTACAGTAAGATTAGATCCTACAGCCCAATATAAACCAAGTAGTAAGCTCATTATAATTAATATAGGAGTATCACCTAATTCTGGAAAACAGAAAAATATTAACCAAAAAGCAGTAGCTGCTTGTTGTATTTGTACATTTCCTGTTGTAAATATAGAGCGTATTTTTGTAACTTTTCTAAAAGCTACTAAAACTATATTAAAAATGAAAGCTATTAGAAGAAGTAATACTACTTGTGTAAAAGATTTACCTATACCTTCTAATGCTGATTGTACCGCATTTTGTCCATAGTATGGATCTATAACTGTTGCTTGTAAATTGAACTTGTCTTTTAATCCTACAAGTATAGGTCTAAAATTTCTAACAAGTCCACCAGAGCCTACTGTTAGAATAAAATAACCAACAGTAGCTTTTAAAAACCCAGATAAACACTCATACCAAGGTTTTTTTAATAGTATATATCCTATTAATACTATAAAACCAATAAAGTATGCAGGCTGAGTTAAAATATTATCTACAAAGTATTTCCATATACTTACTAATATATCCATAAAAATAGAATCCTTTAATTTTTTTATTATTATAACATAGATCTGAATGGTATATTCTGTTCATGTTCAAAACAGTCATCAAATCCTCTTGGGTGATGATACTGTCTTAAATCCTTATCTCTTGGGTATACATATTTACCACCAACTTCCCAGATAAATGGCTTAAATTTATATTGAAGTCTTTCTTTTTTCATTTCATATAAAACTTCTATTTCTCTTGTATCTGCCATAAAATTAGTCCAAACATCATGATGTACAGGAATTACAACCTTACATCTTAATGCTTCTGCCATTCTAAGTAGATCTATAGAAGTCATTTTATCTGCTATACCAACAGGATTTTCGCCGTAAGAACCTAAAGCTATATCTATATCAAAGTCTTTACCGTGTTTTGCAAAGTAAATAGAGTAGTGAGAGTCTCCACTATGATATATAGTTCCACCTGGTGTTTTTATAACATAGTTAACTGCTTTTTTATCCATTTCTAATGCTGATTTTGGATCTGTTAGATCAGCTGGTGGTTGTGTTACTAAACAAGTTCTATCAAAAGAATCTGTAGCTATAATTTCTATATCCTTAACCTTATAAGAATCTCCAGGCTTTACTACTATACATCTTTCTTTAGGTACACCCCATTCTATCCATTTATCTACACAATATTGAGGGCCTATAAATGGTATTGGTTCTTTAATATTTTGTAATACAGCTGCAGCTACATTGATATCTATATGATCATTATGATAGTGTGTTGCTAGTATAGCATCTACTTTTTTTATTGCAAAAGGATCTATAACGAATGGTGAAGCTCTTAAATTTGGTTGTAATTTTCTAACACCTGCCATATTAGCCATTTGGTGTCCTGCTACCATATCTTTTACTTTCTTTGTTCTCTTACCATTTCCACACCATAAATCTATACAAATATTAGCATCAGATGGTGTCTTAACCCATAATCCTACACAACCAAGCCACCACATAGCTAAATTACCAGCAGGTACAACTTCTTCTTCTATTTCCTCATTAAGCCAAGTTCCCCATTCTGGAAAACTGTCTAATATCCATTTTTCTCTAGTGATTTCATTTACTTTTGCCATAATAATGTACACTCCTTTTTTATTTTTTTATTTACAAGTTTTATAAATTATAACAGCGATAAAATATCTTCAGCTTTTAGGTCTTCTTTAATAATTTTATCTAATTTTTCATCATCACCTAATAAATCTGCAAGTTCTGCAATAGCATCCTGATGTCCATCAGCATTTTCTGCAGCCAATGTGAAAAATAAATAAACTTTACTTTCTGTATCTGGAAAATCTACGCCTTGTTTTACTTTTAGAAAACTCATTCCCTTTTTTATAACACCTTCTTCAGGGCGTGAATGTGGCATAGCTACACCTTCTGTAATAACAATATATGGACCATGTTTTTTTACATTATCTATAATAGATGTAATATATCTCTCTTCAATATTTTTATTATCAAGTAGAGTTTTAGCTCCTATTTGTAATGCTTCTTCCCAGTTTGAAACATTGTCAACTATTGTGATATTATTTTGTAAAAATTCCTTTAACATATTGAACTCTCTCTTTTTTATTTTTTATACTGTAATACTATATATAGTATATACATATATTTGTATAATTCAAATTTTTATATTGATTTTAACTTTATATATAGAATTTTAATTAAATTGATAATATATAGTGTATTTATCTACTATATACTTATTGTTATAGTAGGCTAATGCTATAAAGTATTCTTCTTTAGAATTGAAGTTTATTTCTATTTTGTTTAAAGATTTTTTTATGAAGTTTTTATTTTTATCAAATATTAATATTTCAATATCATCTGAATAATGTGTTCTTATTAATATTTCTGAGTTTATATCGGTAGAATTTATTATTTTATACATATCTATATCAATTAGGTTTGTTTTTGATAGATTTTCTTTTATATTATTTTGAATATTATTATATATATTTGTATTTTGAATAAAATATCCATATACTTTTTGATTTGGATATTCTATTGTATCTGCTGTGTTAAATGAATTATTATCTTCACTTTCTTTATTAAAATTTATCTTAGAATTAAAACTAAATTTTAATTTATATTTTCCTTCTACCTCAGACTCTAATACTAAATAATATTCATCATCATAAAATATAAAATCTTCTATTTTTATTTCACCATTATAGTTTAATATATTTTCCGTATCTATGTCAAAAATAATGTTTGTTTTAGTGTTATCAATAATCTTAAACTTCAAATTATTTCGTACACTTAAAATGGCATTCATTATAAATCCATTTGTAGGATGTATTTTAAAATAATCTATATCAACACCATTATTAAAATTTCCATTTATAATAGTATCATTATCAATAAACTGAGCATATTCAAAATTATCATTAGGTTCTATTTCCAAAGTTTCTATACTTTTATTTTTATTGCAAGATATAAAATATAATATTAATATGATGCTTATAAATATAATTTTTCTTATATTCATTATACTACTCTTTTGATACAATTTTTAAATATCTTAAAAACTCTTCATCCTCACAAATAGTTTTACCATTATCATCAGATATTTTAGCTACAGGCTTATTATTTACACTTTGTAGCTTCATTACAATATTTAACTGTTTTGATAAAGGCTCAAAATCATTCATAATATGTGTTCCTATTCCAAATGCTATATTAGCTTTATTTTTAAATGTATTATATATATTATAAGCCTTGTCAAAATCTAAACTATCGCTAAATAGTAGAGTTTTAGTTTTTGGGTCTATTCTTAATTTTTGATAATGCTTTATAATTTTTTCTCCCCACTGTATAGGATCTCCAGAATCATGCCTAAGTCCATCATATAGCTTTGCAAAATATAAGTCAAAATCTTTTAAGAACTTATCAGTCCCCAAAGTATCACTTAATGCAATACCCAAATCTCCTCTATACTCATTAACCCAAGATTGTAGCATAAACTTTTGACTCTCAGCAAGTCTTACATTTTCTAAAGCCTGCCCAACTTGATAGTATTCATGAGCATTAGTACCTATAGCTAATATATTATATTTCTTAGCAAAATATACATTACTAGTACCAACAAAACAAGTATTAGGTGCTTTTTCTATTAAAGTGTTTACAACCTCATCTTGCCAATTAAAAGAAAATCTTCTTCGAGTTCCAAACTCAGAGAATTTAAACCCCATATTACTTTCATTGTGCATAGGTATTATTTTAGTATCTATTTTTTCTATAAGTTTTTTTCTACCAAAATCATATATATTATCAATATTTTCTAATGAATACTTATAATATATCTCACTAATAATAGATAAAATAGGTATCTCCCAAAGTATAGTTTGATACCAAGGACCTTCTATTTCTATTGTAAGTTTTTCATTTTCAAATAATGCATTTATATGCTCTTCTAATGGCTTATACAGTTTTAAAAACTCTATATAATCTCTTTTAATAAATCTCAGTCCAGCTAAATAGTCTAATTCTTCCTTACTAAAACTTAAATTACAAAAGTATTTAATTTGCTTTAATAATTCTTGATGCATATCATAAGTCCAATTTAATACATTTCGACTTTTGAATACATATCTAACCCACACATTTGAAAACTGTCTTAAAGCACATTGTTGCATTGTAAACTTATAAAGGTCAGTATCTAATAAGCTTATGATAATAGGTTTCATATTATTTAAGTATCCTTTATTTATTTATAATTTTAGATATTTTATAAAGTCTATATATTCCCGATATAAATCCAAGGAATATACCAATTATTGTAAATAGTGGGGTTGTAGATATTTTTTTATCGAAATAATTTCCAATCCAAGCAAGACCTAAAACGATACTTCCAAACTCAACACCAAGTGCTGCATATTTTACTGCATTTTGTATATTCTTATTCATTATTTAATGTTGTAAATATTAAAGGATCTACATATTCTGAGGCAATTTTTAAATCATATTCAAAAATACCCGTCTTAGCTACACCTATAATTTCTCCTTTCTTTATATCTTTATTTTTTACTACCGAAGCTGTAGCTAAACCTTTATATTGAGTAGATACCCCAAAACTATGATTAATTGTAATGCTAATACTATTATTTTTATCAAATACAATAGAATTAACTTTTCCAGTTGCTGTAGCCCTTATTAAAGTACCTGCTATAGTTTCAAATCCTATTCCTTTTGATATTATAGAGTTTTTTTGAAATGGCATTGCAATAACTGCATATTTAGAATATATAGGAAGTATAGAAGGGATACTTTCTAATGAATTATGTTTTGTTCTAATATTTTCTTTTAATTCATCTAAATAGTTTTTTAATCTTTCAAATTCTTCTGCTCTTTTATTTAGAACTAATAAGTTATTATTATACTCATTTGTTAGATCTGTTGTTGATACTTTTAGATTTTTCATTATTTTATTTAAGTTCTCTTGATAAGAATCATTTGTTACTACATCACTAACTAATCTTTCTAACTTGTTAATCTCTTCTAATTTTTCTTGATAATTACCAGAGAGTATTTCTGTTTTTCCTGCTAATACAGTATTTTTAGTTAGGAAAGATAAAGTTGTTAATAATCCTCCAGCAATAATTAAAGTTATAATAACAATTACATATATAGGGAGTGATAATGTTTTTGTTTTACTTTTGGTATGAGGTATAAACATAAAATAAAGTTTATGATTTAATATTTTAGCCAATTTCTTAAAAAATAATTTAAGTGTTGATTTGTTATTTTTAAATTTGGGAGTCTTTTTCTTTTTTACTTTGTATTTTTTTACTTTATACTGCATACTACATACTATATTTTATTTTTTATTAATTTTATCAAAATATAATAATTTTATCAATAAAAAATAAAAAAGACTGTTAAATAAAGTGTAACAGTCTTTTCTATTTTTATTAAATATTATAATTTATCTTTTTATATAGATTACAGAAAGTTTATCAACTACCTTTATATGTAGAGAATCCATAAGGAGATAGAGTAATAGGTACATGATAATGAGCATCATCTGTTATTTCAAATGCTACTTCTATAAAAGGGTAGAATGTTTTTGTTCTATTTTTTTCAAAATAGCTTTTAGTATGGAATACTAATTTATAAACACCCTTATTACCACCTCTTTGATTTGCTAAGAAATCTGTAATTCTTCCTCTCGCATCAGTAGTTTTTTCATCTACTTTAGTCCAATTATTACTTTTTGGGTCAAGCTTAAATAACTCTACTTTTACACCCTCACCATTACCACCAGCAGCAATGTTTAATACATGTGTACTAAGCTGATAATTATCTTGACCATAAACTACAGCTGATACAATAGATAAAAATAATATCATTGATATAATAGATATTTTTTTAATTAATTATTTCTCCTTTTTTATATTGTTTGAATTATAAAACAAATACTTTTTCATATAGGTAAAAAATAATATAAATTTTTGAAATATTAATTGAAATATATATCTACTAATGCTTCATATATTTTTTCTGCTAGTTCTCTAAGTGCTTTTGTAGGACCTAATTTCCAATCATGAATATATCCTGCACTTATAGATACTGATGGTATATCATTTGGATTAAATTTTTGATTATAATAATCATATTCAAATTTATCACCTAATAAAATAGTTCCTCTTAATGCTATACCATTTTGTACTAAATCTTCTTTTGAATAGAATTTCCATACAGATTCAGGCAATATATAATCAAAGTCTATATTCTTAGCAATTTTATATTTCTCTCTCATTTTCTGAGAAATAGTATTTGCTATTTGCATAGATGCTTGAAATTGTCCATTATATGGACTTACCATTAGATGAAAACCTTCTGTATTATTTCTTTTACTGATATAAGGTTCATAATCAAAGTGAAGGCTTAAGAATAAATCGAATTTATTTTCTATAGCATAGTTTCTAATAGAGTATAATTCTAAAGTTTGATATCTTGTAAGAGAAAAATCTCTTTTTTCTAATTCTTCATTATAGAAATCTACTAATTTAGCATAATTATTAGTTAAATATTCTTTAACTCCTCTACTATATATACCAGTATCCCTACTTAATTCATATACAAATCTATTATCCTCATCTAATATTTTAGCAAGTTCTTGAGCGAGTCTTAAAGTCATATAAAACTCATATCCCAAATATCCAATATTTCCTTTAGTAGCAGCATTATGAGCTGGGTTTATAAATATTTTAATTTGCTTATTTGTTTTATCTGTTATTGATACTATTTTATTTGTTGCAGTTTCTTGATATTGTTTAGTTAGAGTATCTACAATAGTTGTATCTTTTATAGTTGCAAGTAGCGAAACAAAAGCTACTATTATAATTACTACTATAACTGTAGCAAATATTATAAAATGATTTCTATTATTGTTCATATCGTTTTTATTCGTCATTTTTACAAAAAACTTTAGTACTTTTATATATTAATAAATATTTTTTTGCTTAAATATTTTATATTAAATTTTTATTATTTGTGTTATAATATGTTTATATTTTGTAATAAAAAGTTATAAGGAATAATATAAATGAAAAATAGAGAAAGGGCTTTATGGATTTTTATAGTTGTATTTGTATTAAGTATTTCTTTTTTTAATTTTAAAACTCCATCAACAGCAATAGCTCAACAAGGTACAGCAAAATCAGATAATGATTTTTATTATTATAGTAGATTGTTTCAAAAAGTATTTGCTACATTACAGCAGAATTTTGTAGATACAAATGGAGTAACTACAAAAAAATTAATGTATGGTGCTATTAAAGGTATGCTTGATGCTACTGGAGATCCTTTTACATTTTTATTAGATGATAAGCAAAATGAGGCATTAAATACGGAGATATCTGGTCGTTATGGTGGAGTTGGGCTTTCTATTTCTAAGGATCCTAAGAATGGTCTTACTGTTGTGGCTCCTATTGAGGATGGTCCGGGTGAGAAAGCTGGTATTTTACCTGGTGACATTATAATAGAGATAGATGGTAAAAGCACTAAAGATCTTACTGTTGATACTGCTGCTAAAATATTACGTGGAAAGGCTGGTACAAAAGTTAATTTAAAAATATATAGAGAAGGTGTTTCTGAATATATAGATTTTCCTCTTACTCGTGCTTTAGTAGAGCTTAAAAGCGTTAAATATAAGATGATAGATGATATAGTAGGTTATATAAGAATTACTAATTTTGGTGATGAAACTTACAATGAATTAGATAAGGCTTTATCTGACTTAGAGAAACAGGGTATGAAAAAGCTTGTTTTAGATTTAAGAAATAATCCTGGTGGTAGACTTGATACTGCTATTAATATAGTAGAAGAGTTTTTAAACAGTGGAAAAATAGTATATACTCGTGGTAGAACTAAAAATGAAGATCAAGATTATTATGCTTCTAAGAAGGGAGATAAGTGGCTTAATGGAGATATGGTAGTTTTAGTTAATCAGTATAGTGCTTCTGCTTCTGAGATTTTAGCAGGTGCTTTACAGGATAATAAAAGAGCAAAACTTCTTGGAGAGACTACATTTGGAAAGTTTTCAGTTCAGTATGTACTTCCATTAGATCAAAAAGATAATACTTCTTTTAAGTTTACAGTAGCTCATTATTATACACCAAATGGTAGAAGACTACATGGTAAAGGTATTACTCCAGATTTTATTGTAGTAGAGCCTAAATTAACAAGTGCTGATATCACAGCTTTAACTACTATTAGAAAAGATGGGCTTGTTACTTCTTATGTAAAGAAGTATCCTAATGAAAGTGATGATGCTTCTGCTTTAGCTACTTTTAAGCAAGAATTAAAAGATAAGAATATTATTATAAGTGATGATATTCTAGAGCGTTTTATATATAATGAGCGTAGATTTACAAAGAATTATAATGAGATAATAGATTTAAAGTATGATAAACAGCTTAAAGCTGCTATTGACTATTTAGAGACTGGTAAAGAGCCTGTTCAGGATAAAGAAGAGCCTCGTGAAGACTGGTCTTTAGAGAATAAAGAATAAAAAATAAATATATATTACATATATAATTTAAGGGCTATTTATAATAAAAATAGTCCTTTTTTTATTATTTAGTATATTTAATTGAGTATATTTTATGAATATAGAAGTTAAGGTAATTGCTGGAGCTAAGTCTAATAGTTTTAAGTATGAAAATGGTGTATATTCTATACGTATTATGCAAAAGGCTATAGATGGCAAAGCTAATAAGGCTATAATAGAGTTTTTATCTTCTGAGCTTGATATAAGAAAAAAAGATATAGAAATATTAAAAGGGGAGAAGAACAGTAGGAAGATAATATCTATAGAAATAGATAAAGATATTTTTAATTCATACTTTAATGAGAAGTAGCATTATTATGTTTTTTTATATTAATATATATTATTAAATACATAATAGTTGCAAGTATAATAGAAAAAATATCTGCAACAGGCTGAGCCCACATTATTCCATTAAGTCCAAAGTATTTAGTACCAATTATAACAGCTGGTATAAAGGCAAATCCCTGTCTTGATAGTGATAGTATAAGAGAAGGTATATATTTTCCAAATGACTGAAATGCTGATATAAATACAAATTGAAATCCAAAAATAGGAGCTATACTATATGCAGCTATTAAAAATTGAGAGCCGTACTCTATTACTTCTTCATTATTTATAAATATACGAACTATATCACGAGCAAATATCCATATAAAAGATAGAAGTATAATACCAATAAACAAACTAAATAAACAAGAAATTTTAATAGCCCCATTCATTCTCTTATAATTTTTAGAAGCATAGTTATACCCTAAAAATGGCTGAATACCCTGTCCAAGACCAATAAAAATTAATAATACAAGCATAAATACTCGCATAGATATTCCAAGACCAGCAACTACATTATTGCCATATTTAGTAGCATAATTATTAATAAATACATTAGCAATACTAATAAGAACATTATTAATAGAAACAGGTGTACCTATTGCAATAACATTTATAATAACATCTTTTTTAAGTTTACAATCTTGAAACTTAGAAGATAAAAAAGAACTTTTATTATTTATATACCAAATATAATAAAATGTAGAACAAGCATTTCCAATAATAGTAGCTAAAGCAGCACCAGCAACACCCATATTCATATAAAGAATCATAATAGGGTCTAGTATAATATTAACTACAGTACCAATAACCATTCCAATCATAGCCTCTTTAGCAGAACCTTCAGCTCTAACAATTTGTCCAAGAGATAATTGACTTATAACAAATATAGAACCAAATGCTATAATAGTTAAATAGCTTTTAGAAAACTCATAAGTTTCATTAGAAGCCCCTGATAGTTTTAATATTTGTGGCATAAATATTAAAAATACTATTGTAGATAGTATTCCCGTAAATATACTTGCATATAATACAAAAGAAGAAGTATTTTTTACAGTATCATAATTTTTAGAACCTAAACTTCTTGATATATATGAAGCTCCACCAACTCCGTATAAACTTCCAAAAGACATAAGAAGTAAGTAAATAGGCATAGTGAGAGATACAGCAGCAACCTGATTTGGATCTTTAGTTTGCCCTACAAAAAAAGTATCTACCATATTATAAAATATATTAACAAGCATACCAAGTATTGTAGGAAGTGCTAAATATATTAAAGCTTTTGGTATGGAATATTCTTCAAATACCTCTATTTTTTTATTCATAACTATATACCTATATACTAATTAAGTTTATAAGACATATCATATTATTTTGTTATATTAAAAAAGTCAATATAGATTATTTTGAAATATTTTTATCAGATACAAATTTTGAAGCTATTTTATTCTTCTTAGCCAATTCTAATATATCTTGTTTAATACTTTCATTAGAGTATTTATAGGCATTTTCTAAATCAGGATAAAGTTCTTGCATCATCATCTCTTCATCCATTAAGTCTTTATTCATTTCATATCGAATTTTAAAACGATTTAGATATGATAGATAATTAGAAACATTAATATCTAAGGCCTTTTCTACATTATCCAAAGCTTCATCATATTTCTTTTGAATAAATTGAAGCATAGCAATATCATTATATATATCATCATCTTTTTTATTAATTTTTAATGCATTCTCAAAATCTTTCATAGCATTATCATAATTATTTAACTTTTTATATACCTTTCCTCTATTATAGTATATATAAAAAAGATGTGGGTTGTCTAAGTCTATATTACTTTGCAATATTTCTATAGCAGCATTTAAGTCTAAAATAGCTTCTTGATTAAGCTCTATATTAACTTTAGCTACTCCTCTATTATAGTATAGATAATAATCTACATTATCTAAGTTAATAGCTACATCTAAATCTTTAATAGCTTCTTGATATTTTTGTTGATACATTTTAATTAATGCTCTATTAGATAAAGCAAGTAAATCTTTAGAGTTTATTTTTATAGCCTCATCAAAATCTAAAACAGCATCATCATAAAGTTTTAGTTTCATTTTAGCTATAGCTCTATCCATATAAACACCATAGTATGACCTATCTAATTCTATAACATTATCATAGTCTTTTATAGCCTCTTCAAATTTTCCTAAAATAGAATTAGCAACAGCTTTATAGTGATAAATCTCAGCAGTTTTGTGTCCTATTTCTATTAATTTATTAAATCCTTCTAAAGCCTTATTATAATCAGACATACTCATATATGATAGTGCTTTATAGTAGTGAGAAGAATAATGTTTTTTATCTAATTCTATAACTTTATTAAAATCTTCTATTGCTTCTTTATATAGTCTTAAAGTATATTTAGACTTTGCTCTTATATAATATATATCTATATTATTATAATTTCTTTCTAAAGACTTTTGTAGTAATCTAATAGTTTCTCTATATTCTTTTAATTTTTGTTTTTCTATATTACTTATATTATTTTGTGTACTTTTGTTTTCAAGATTTTCATTTTCTTGTATATTTTGATTTTCAAGATTTTCCATATATTAATACCTATTTATTTTGTATAATAATATTATGTTATATAATATTATCGGATAAAACTTATTTATACTTTTGCTTATTTTATTTAATATTTTTATTAGTTGACAATATAGTATATTTATTATAGTATTTAAAATATATAAGGTATTTTTCTATATGATACAGAACAGAACAGAACAGAACAGAACAGAACAGAACAGAACAGAACAGAACAGAACAGAACTAAATTTTTTCAGATTTTACAATTTAAAAATATCAGTGGAGCTAATCTATGTTATTTAGTTCTATGGTATTTTTGTGGCTTTTTCTTCCTTTAGTATTTGTTTCATATTATTTGATTAATCCTAAATATAGAAATATATTATTATTAATTTCAAGTATAATATTTTATGCTTGGGGTGGTGTTAGTTATACATTAATAATGATTTCTTCTATTATTCTTTTGCTATTTTAGTAGATAGTTCAAAAAATGATGGAAATATTAAAAAATCAAAAATATATTTAACTTTATGTATAATATTAAATATAGCTATATTATTTTATTTTAAATATACAGATTTTTTTATTTCTATAGTTAATTCTATTTCTAAAAAAGAGGTATTATCTCTAAAAAATATAGTTTTGTCTATAGGAATATCTTTTTATACTTTTCAAGCACTTTCTTATGTAGTGGATGTTTATAGAGGTGTTACTTCTTGTCAAAGAAATATTTTTAATTTAGCTTTATATATTTCTTTTTTTCCACAGTTAATAGCGGGCCCCATTGTTAAGTATCATGATATATCAAGTCAAATAGTTTCAAGAAAAGAGAATATAGTAGATATATCTTATGGTATTAAGCGTTTTATTTATGGTTTATCTAAGAAAGTAATTTTAGCTAATATGTTTGCACTTTCTTGTGATGAGATATTAAAGCAAGATATTAGTGATTTAGGGACATTACTTGTATGGGTTGCAGTATTACTTTATACACTTCAGATATATTTTGATTTTTCTGGATATTCTGATATGGCTATAGGGTTAGGTCGTATGTTTGGCTTTAAGTTTTTAGAGAATTTTAATTATCCTTATATATCAAGATCTATTCAAGAGTTTTGGCATAGATGGCATATATCACTTTCTACTTGGTTTAAGGAGTATTTATATATACCACTTGGAGGTAATAGAAGAGGTAGATTATTTACATATTTAAATTTGTTTATAGTCTTTTTTGTAACAGGTTTATGGCATGGTGCTAGTTTTAATTTTATATTATGGGGATTATGGAATGGTTTATTTTTAATCCTTGAGAGAGTCTTTTTATCTAAAGTTTTAGATAAAAATAGATTTAAGTTTATTAATCATATATATGTAATATTTGTTTTTATGATGGGATGGGTATTATTTAGAGCTAATGATTTAAATCATGCAATAGAACTTTATAAATTAATGTTTAGTTATAAAAAAACATTTTTAACGGTTAGGTATTTTTTTCATCCACAAACACAATTATGTTTCATTTTTGGAATAATATTTTCTGGATTAATACAAAATCTATTTCCTAAGATTAAGTATATAATTTATTCTAAAAACATTTCTTTTTTTGAATTGATTATACTGTTTATATTGCTATTTGTATGTATAGTATTTTTAGTTAATGATACATATAATCCTTTTATTTATTTTAGATTTTAATTTTTTGGTTATGTTTATGAATATTTATAGAAAATTTACTGCTTATTATTCTGTTTTATTTTTATTAGTTGTTTTTATCATGTTCTTTCTTTGTATTTTTGGACTTATAGAAAGAGATGGCTATTTAAGTAATATAAATATTAATATAGATGAAACATTGAAGTATAACAATATAATAAAAACAGATATTCCAGAAAATATTATTTTAGATATATATATGTTACAAAACTATTTATATACTAATTCTAATATTACAAACTATATTTATAATTATAAACTATCTTATAATAGTAAATTTTTTAGAAATAATGATTTATATGATGTTTATATAAAAACTAATGTTATTATAGATTCTATTTATAAATTTGCTGGTGGTGAAAAGGGATCGCCTTTTGGTTATTTTAGTAGCTTAAATAAAATATCTGAAGATACTAAAATTAGTAATATAAAATATATATTAAAAATTAAATTAAGTTTTATTTTGTATTTACTTTTATTTTTTATTTTACTTTTTTTGTTTTATTTTATTTCTTTTAATAAAAGAGTTTTGGTTATTTTCTTATTTTTAATATTTTTGATATTGCCAAATATTATTCATACAATTTTTTATGATATTTTTGATAATACTAATTATGAAAATAGAGTTATATCCAAAAAACCTGTTTTAGACTTCAAGCATCTAAATGAATATATAAAAGATTATAATATTTATTTTAACGATAATTTACCATTTAAAAATGAATTAGTTAAACTCAAAAATTTTATTGATGTTAAATTTTTTAAAAATATTATATCTACGCCAAGAAAACTTTTGGGATATGAAAAATGGCTTTTTTTTAATTTTACATTTAGAAAATTAAGAAATAAATTAGAAGAAAAAGAATTATTAGAGTTAAAAAATATGCTTGTTAGTTTTAATACAAGGTTAAAAAAAGAAAATATAGATTTTATTCTATTAATATGTCCTAAAAAAGAATTTGTATATCCAGAATATTTTCCAAAATATTATAAATTAGAAAATCATGATAATAGAACAGAGCAGTTTGTTGAGTATATGAAAGGTAGTGGTGTGAAAATTATTTATATTAAAGATCAACTTTTAACTTATAAAAATGATTATAAATTATATTATAAATATGATCATCATTGGAATAAGTTAGGAGCTTATGTTGCTTATTCTGAGTTAATGAAGTTATTATCTTTACCTTACGATGATATTGATAATTTAATTATTATATCTAATAGTTATAAAAACTATAATAAAAATTTTTTATATAGTCAATATAATGATATTGCAAAAGGTCTTGCATTAAGTGAGAGTAAAATATTTACAGATGACTATATATTTGATATATCTAATTACTATACAAATACTTCTGGTTACTATAAAACTAATTATTTAAATTGGGCTAATTTTGATACATATTCTTTTTCTAACTACTATAATAAAAAGCTATTTATAATAAGAGATTCATATTTTTCTCTTATGGTAGATTATATAGCTCCTTTATTTTCTAATATTTCTTTTTTGCATTATAATAGATTTTTTGATTCTAAATTTAATAAAGGTAATAAACCTGATATTTTTATAGCTGAATATTTAGATTTAAACTCATATACAATAGAAGAATTTGTTAGAATGTTATCCCAAAAAGATATAAATGATATTTATTGATTTTAATAAATATATTTTCTTTATATTTGCATTAATAAAAATATATAGTAAAATGTAGAACTATAATTTAAATATAACTTTAAGGAATAATTTATAATGTTTAAAGGTACTACTATATGTGCTGTAAATAGAGATGGAGTTACAGCTATAGCAGGAGATGGACAGGTTACTTTAGGTGACACTGTAATGAAACCTAATGCTGTGAAGCTACGTAAATTATATGGTGGAAAGGTTATATCAGGATTTGCTGGTTCTACTGCTGATGCTTTTACTTTATTTGAGAAGTTTGAAAAGAGACTTGAAGAGTTTTCTGGCGATTTAACTCGTGCGGCTGTAGAACTTGCTCGTGAGTGGAGAACTGATAAGATGCTTCGTAATTTACAGGCACTTATTATTGTTGCTAGTAAGGATAGAATGCTTTTACTTTCTGGTAATGGAGATGTTATAGAGAGTGATAATAATATACTTGCTATAGGTAGTGGTGGACAATATGCTAAGGCGGCTGCTACTGCTTTGTGTGAAAATACTAATTTTTCTGCTCCTGAAATAGCAAAAAAGTCTTTAGAAATAGCAGCTAAGATTTGTATATATACGAATAATAATATTTCTATGGAGGTTATAGAATAAGATGTCTATAGAGCTTAAGTTGGAAAGTGAATTAACTCCTAAAAAAATAGTAGAGGCATTAGATCAATATATAATAGGACAAAAATCAGCAAAACGTGCTGTTGCTATTGCATTAAGAAATAGATATAGAAGACGTCATTTACCTGAAGATTTAAGAGATGAAGTTTCTCCAAAGAATATTATATTAATAGGTTCTACTGGTGTTGGTAAAACTGAGATAGCTAGAAGACTTGCTAAGTTGGTAAATGCTCCTTTTATTAAGGTTGAGGCTACTAAGTATACTGAGGTTGGTTATGTTGGACGTGATGTTGAGAGTATGGTTCGTGATTTACTTAATGTGGCTATTTTAGATATTAAAACTGCAAAGATGAAAGATGTTGAAGTTGAGGCTACTGATATTGCCTTAGACAAATTAGCTAAGTTATTACTTCCTTCTGCGAAAAAAGATGATAATGAAGTATTAACAGAAGAAGAAGAGAATAAAAAGAAAAGTGCTAAGGAGCAGTTAAAAGCTCGAATTAAAAATGGTGATTTTGATGATAGTTATGTTGATATAAAAATTAATACTAATCAAAATAAAGTATTTGGTATAATACCTGGTATGGGCTTTGAAGAGAGTGATATGATTCAATCTATGGTTGGTAGTATTATGCCTAATAACAAAAAAAATAAGCGTCTTAGAGTTGCTGAGGCTAAGAAGTATTTAATATCTGAGGCTTGTGAAAGTCTTATTGATATGGATAGAATTACTTCTGAGGCATTGAGTGTTACTGAGAATATGGGGATCATATTCTTAGATGAGATAGATAAAATAGCTAGTGGTAATAATGGTAATCAAGCAGATGTTGCAAGACATGGTGTACAAAGGGATTTACTTCCTATAGTAGAAGGTACTACTGTTCAAACTAAATATGGTCCTATTAAAACTGATCATATATTATTTATAGCAGCTGGTGCTTTTCATACTCATAAACCTTCTGATTTGATTCCAGAACTTCAAGGTCGATTCCCGATAAGAGTGGAATTACAGTCTTTGTCTAAAGAAGATTTTAAATCTATTTTAGTAAACCCTAAGAACTCTATTACAAAACAGTATCAAGAGCTTCTTAAGACTGAAGGTGTTAATATAGAATTTGAAGATAATGCTTTAGAAAAAATTGCTGATTTAGCTTATAACATTAATACTAATGTAGAAAATATAGGTGCTCGTAGATTATATACTATTATGGAAAAAGTGTTTGATGATATATCATTTACTGCAGATGAACATAAAGGTGAAACTATTGTTATTACAGAAAGTGATGTTCAAGAGAAGCTTAAGGGTATAGAAGAAAATAGAGATATTAGTAGATATATTCTATAAAAAGAATAAGGTTTTTATTATATTTATGAATGATAAATTTGATGAAGAATTAGAAAATATTATAAAAAAAGAAGAAAAAAAATCTACTATATTAATTAAGTGGGTTAGTTCTTATGATACTGGTCATAAAGTTATAGATGAACAACATAAGGAACTTGTTAATATTATCAATAATCTTTATGCTGTAATGTTGGATGATACTGCTAATAAGAAAAATGCTTTATTAGAGGCTATTAAAAAGTGTATAGATTATACTAATTTTCATTTCTCAGAAGAAGAAAAAATTATGGATAGTACAAATTATTCTAAAAAAGATGATCATAAATCTATGCATAGACAATTTGTACTTCAACTTATAGAACATATAAAAGGTTTTGAAACTTGGGAACCTTATTCTGTATATAAGTTTATTCATTATTTAAAAGATTGGTTATTAGAGCATATTGCATATCAAGATAAAATATTTATTAGTGAAATTAAAAAAAATTATACTGGTAAATAAATTATAAGTATTAGGATATTATAAGTGAATAAAAACAATTCGTATGTATATGGTATTATAGTTTTA
Source organism: uncultured Spirochaetota bacterium (assembly GCA_944390575.1). GTDB lineage: Bacteria > Spirochaetota > Brachyspiria > Brachyspirales > Brachyspiraceae > Brachyspira. The sequence continues at coordinate 10,608 of CALXQJ010000004.1, read as the reverse complement.
AGTATTATTAGTGTTTTATTATTAATACTTAGTTTTCCACCTCTTAATTTGTTTCCTGTTTCTTTTATTGCTTTGATTCCTTTGTGTATAGTAATTTATAAGGCTGATAGGATAAGGTATTATATATTATCTTCTATTGTTTTTGTTTTTGCATTTTTTTCTTATTTATTGTTTTGGGTATCTGCTTTTATGCTTAAGGAGACACCTGCTTTTATTGCTTTTTTAGCATTGTTTACTATTTTATTTTTACTTGTTTTATTGTTTTATTTACCAGCTTTTCTTCTTAGTGGATTTATATCGCATAAACTTCCTAAATTAAGATTTTTATCTATACCTATAGTTTTTACAGCAATGGAGTATATGCGTACTTTAGGTTTTTTAGGATTTCCTTGGGGGATTATAGGATATTCTCAGTGGAATTTCCCTATTTTCATACAAGTTGCAGATATTATAGGAGTTTTAGGAGTTAGTTTTTTTGTTTATTTGACTAATGCTGTCATAGCTCATTATATTCTACTTTATGCAGAAAATAGAAATTGTTTTGATAATAAGAAAAATTATATACCTGCTTTAGCATCTGGTTTATCACTTATTATTATAATTTTATATGGCGCTATTAAGCTAAGTACAGAGGAATCTAAAAGACATAGACTTCCAAAAACTACTATAGCATTAATACAGAAATCTTTTGACCCTAATATTTATTGGAGAAATATATATACAGGAGAGCCTTTTAGAAAAGGTTCTAAGGGACTTTCTGCTTTTGCTGAGAAATTCTTACTTAAATCTGATAAATTTAAAAGTGAAGAAAAACCAGACGGTATATCTCAAAATGGAACTATAACAGTAAAAAGATTATCAAGATTAGCAAAAGACGCTTCATTATCAAGACCATCTTTAATGATATATCCAGAAACAGCAACTATGGATGCTTATAGTTATTATTTAAATCAAAATAGAGAGTCTTTTGAATATGGAATAGCATCTAATTCTATATATCCAAGCATTAATAATACATATATATTGTATGATACTATTAGAAATACACAAACATATCATTTACTTGGTACTATTATAATAAAAGAAAATACCAACTCTAATGCTTATGACCCTTATGATTATTATAATGGAATGGAGTTTATTGATAATAGGGGTAATGTTTTAGATGATTATGCTAAAATTAAATTAGTTCCTGGTGGTGAGGCTTATCCTTTTCAAGATAATGAGTTTTTGCTTAATACTCCTCCTTTTAATTATGTAGTTAAAGCTATTCATGAACAGTTTAGAAAGGCTGGTGCTGGTGGTTGGACTATTGGTAAAAAATATACAGTTTTCAAGCATCCTAATGGGTATAATTTTTCTGGACTTATTTGTTATGAGAGTGCTTTTGGAGATTTTGCTCGTAAGTTTGTTTATGATGGTGCTGAGACTTTGGCTGTTATTACTGAGGATGCTTGGTCTTATAGTGATGAATCATTAGAGCAACATTTTTATATGTCTGTATTTAGAGCTATTGAGAATAGAAGAGATATTGTACATAATGGAAACTCTGGAGTTACCGGACATATTAGCAGTACAGGAAAAATAGTATCTACTTTACTTTATTGGGTACCTGATTATTTAATTGCAAATGTAGCTTTAAATAAAGATGTTACTATATATACAAGATTTGGTGAGTGGTTTGTTTATACATGTTTTATTAGTATATTTGTATTATTATATTTAATAATACATAGTTCTTTTACTAATATAAAAAAGTATATTAATGATTTTTTCCATAAAATATTTAAGAAAAAAAATAGCGAAGAGCATAGTATTTTTGAAGAAGGAAATAGTGAGATTTCTGATATTCTAACTGAGATTATTGATGATAATGAAAAGGATAAATAAAAAATTAAATATTTGTAGTTTGTATATGAAAAAGAGTATATTTATTTTATTATTAGTTTTTTTTATCATTTCTTGTAATAAGAATAGCACTACTTATAATGTAAATTCAGAGTATGGTGCTTATGAATTTGAAAAATACATTTCAAAGCTTATTGCAAATAAAGATACTTTAGAGTTTACTTCTAATTTTATTTTTGATTTAGATTTAAAGTCTTTAGATACACTTTCTAAGATGGCTGTTATTTATGAGCGTAGTCCTTCTGATATAGTTTCTTCTATTAAGTCGAGGGGGGCTTTATTTCAGAGATTATTTTCTGATAGTGATGAGGCACTTTGTAATTATTTGCCTAAGGATTCTTCTTTTTATGATGTTAGTGTGACTTATCGTGTGTTTAATGGGGTTTATATAGCACAAATTGAGTATCCTTCTTTTAATAGTATATCTAAGAATTCTATGGAAATTGTTGCTATGTTTTTGAATGGAAAATGGAATATTATTACTATTAATTTTTTAAATATATAATAAATGATGAGTATATGTATGAGATATATTTTATTAATTTGTATTAGTTTATTTTTTACTTCTTGTTTGGAAGATAATAATAGTATTAGAAAAAGAGAATTATTTGTTTTTTTTGATAATTTTAAAAAGAATATTGATAATATAGATTTTTTTAAGAAAAACTCTAATATAGAAAATATAGATTCATTAAAAGATATATTAATAAACAATAATGACTCTATAAAAAACTTAATTCAAAATACAAATATAAGTGAATATTCATCTACAATTAATTATACCATAGGTGATAGCTCTAAAACAGATACAGCATATTTTATTATTAGAAATACAATGTACTCTCCTACATATTATTATATAACACTATATAACAAATCAAATAAATGGGTTATAGATAGTATAAATAAACTTCCATTAAAAAAATAATAAACTATTATTATAAAGAGAATATAATATGAAAACAGTAGAAGATATAATAAGAAAATTATTAAAGCAATCTGCGGATTATAATATATTTATAAAGTTTAATTCTAAAACATCTACTGATAAAATGAGTTTAACTAATTTAATTAGAAAAGCTATTAGTGATGGATATATTCAGAAAACTGATACAAATGTTTTGAAGGTAACTAAAGAGGGTAGGGCTTATCTTAATAAGATAGAAGGTATTGAAGATGCTCCTAAGGTTGCTATTGCTACTAGGAGAGTTAATGTAAATGCTAATAATGCTAAATTAGATAGTTCTATTATTGCTAAGGCTTATGATATAAAACTTGATTTTTCTGATGAGATTATAAATATTGCTAATAATATTAATAATAGTGCTAATTTTAGTGCAGTAGAAGATGATAGAGTAGATTTAAGACATTTAAAGACAGTGACAATAGATAGTGAAGAATCTAAAGACTTGGACGATGCTTTTAGTATAGAAAGTATAGATGATAATACATATAAACTTTATATACATATTTCTGATGTTAGTCATTTTGTAGAATTAAACTCTAAATTAGATTTGGAGGCTTTAAGTCGTGGTACTTCTACATATTTGATTGATACTGTTTATAATATGTTTCCTTCTATACTATCTAATAATATTTTTTCTCTTAATGAGGGTGTTGATAGATTTACTTTGAGTGTTATTGCTAATATTAATACTAATGGAGATATTTTAGATTTTAATATTGTAAAATCCATTATTCATTCTGATAGAAAATTATCATATAATTATGTTCAAGATTTGATAGATGATAAAAATACAGATGAGTCTTGGCTTTTAGAGCTTATAAAAAATGCTAATTTGATAAAAGATATATTATATAATAATAGAAAGAAAAAAGGTGTATTAGAGTTTAATAATAAAGATTTAAAAATTAAGTTAGATGATAATGGTATACCTTTAGAGTTTAATATAGTTGAGAGTTTAGATTCTCATAAGATAATAGAAGAGTTTATGCTTCTTGCTAATAGTTTGGTTGCTATTAAGCTTAAAGATTTTGATGGTGTTATTTATCGCTATCATGGAGAGCCTGATGAGGTTCGTTTTAATAATTTTAAAAAGCTTGCTTTAAATAAAAATTTTGATTTAAATAAAATGAGAATAGATGAGTTTGTAGAAAAGGTAAGAGGAAGTGAGTATGAAAACTTATTAATTCCTGTTCTTTTACGCTCTATGACGCCATCATCTTATAGTACAACTAAAAAGAGTCATTTTGGATTATCTTTAGACTATTATACTTACTTTACTTCTCCAATTAGAAGGTATGTTGATTTACTTATTCATCGTATAGTAAAGGATGTTATAATAAATAAAAATTCTTCTATTAATGATACTCTAAAAGATGTATGTACTACTAATATAGAACATTTATCTATCTTAGATAAGAAAGCTAAAAAGGCAGAAAATACATTAATACAGATAAAAGCAGCTCGTTATATGAAAGATAGACTTGGTGATGAGTATTATGGTATTATTAGCTCTATTTCTAATAAGGGTATATTTGTAGAAGTAGAGGATTTAGAAATAGAAGGTTTTATAGAAGCTCATTATGTTGGCTCTAATTATAGATTTTATCAAGATACTCAGAGTATTTATCTTGATAGATTAAAAGCTTATGAACTTGGAGATAGAATACGCATATTAGTAGCAAGTGCTAATACTGAAACTGGAAAGATACAGTTTTCTTTATAATAAAGATAATAGTATGACTATAGTATTCATTTATACTATAATCATACCATATTTATTTTATGATTTTTTCATTTTTCTTTTCTTCATAGCAATTATAATACATAATGTAATTATTATAGCAAGTGCTATAGGAACTACTAAGCTATTATACTTTTTATCTTCAGATAATATGTTTCGCCAAAGCTCATCAATTAGCAAATTAGTCTCTTCAGGTAGCTCTAAATATATTTCAGTATTATCTAAAATCTCTTTTGGAGGATATATAATTTTATTATTTTTCATCTCTTTATCCATAATTTCTATTGCAGCCTTATTTGGAGAAGCATAATTTATATAGTTGGCATTTGCAAGAGCAACTTGAGCTTCAGACATAAAGTTAATATACATTTCTGCAGTATCAACATTCTCAGCATTAGAAGGTATACATAAAGCATCTACAAATAAATTAGCACCTTTAGAAGGAATAGCAAAGTCTAAATTAGTATTATTTTCTATCATAGATAAAGCATCACCAGCATAATAAACCCCTATATAAGCCTCTTCAGATTCCATTTTGTCATATATCTCATCCATAACATAAGCTTGTATTATATTTTTTTGTTCTTTTAAAATGCGAGCAGTCTCTCTAAGTTCCATTTCATTTGTTGTATTTAGAGAATATCCAAGATAAGCTTGTGCTACAGCAAAAGAATCTCTCGGATTATAATACATTAAAATTTTACCAGCATATTTATCATTAAAAAGAATACTTAAATCAATATTCTCTTCATTAACGTACTTTTTATTGTAAATGATACCATTAATACCCCAAGTGTAAGCAATAGAATATTCCCCATTAGGATCATAAAGTCCCTTTCTAAATCTATCATCTATATTCTTATAAGCAGGTATATTATTATAATTAATATTTTGAATAAGATTATCACGTATTAATTTTGCTATCATATAATCAGAAGGGATTATAACATCATAAGATATACCACCTACCTTTAACTTTACATAAAGCTCTTCATTAGAAGAAAAAGTAGTATAATTTACTTTAATACCAGTAATACGTTCAAATTCTTTGTTAACATTTATAGAATCATCAGATCCATCAGATATATACTCCCCCCAATTATAAACATTAACAACTCTATTTTTACCCTTAAACTTCTGATAGTAGGTTAAATCTAATTTGCTCTCATCAATAGTTTTAGCATTAAGTGAATATGTTATTATTAATAATAATAAAGCTATAATATTTTTCATATTTTATCCTTAAAATAAATTTGTTTTGTAGTTGCATTATAAAATATCTTATATGATAAGAGTATTCTATAAACTTAGAGGTGACTATTAAAGATATAAATATACAAATATTTAGCATAATATATTCCATAACTACTTATACTTCCTCTTATAAAAGTTCTTTTCTTTTTTTATTTCTCTAATATTTACAATTAATAGAGTAACTAAAACTACAATAAATATAATAGTAGATATAGCATTAATTTCTGGACTTACTCTTTTTCTTGTCATAGAGTAAATAGTAATAGGCAATGTTTGAGAAGTAATTCCAGAAGTAAAATAGCTTACAACAAAATCATCAAGAGAATAAGTAAGTGCCATTAAAAAACCAGCTATAATACCAGGAAGTATATCAGGTATAACCACTTTCCAAAAAGCAATAAAAGGAGTACATCCTAAGTCTAATGCTGCTTCGTATAAACTATTATCTTGTTGTTTTAATTTTGGAAGTACATTTAGTATTACATAAGGAATATTAAATGTAATATGAGCAAGTATCAAAGTTGTAAATCCAAACTTAATTTTTAGTATAACAAAAAGTAGCATTAGTGAAACACCTGTTACTATCTCAGGATTTATAATAGAAACATAAGTTATACCCATAATAGTATTTTTAATATTTTTATTAAAGCTATTTATTCCAATAGCTGCAAATGTACCTATAAGAGTTGCTAATACTGAAGAGACAGAAGCTACTATTATAGTATTTAGAAATGAATGTAGAATTAAGTCATTAGAAAATAATTCTTGATACCAATGAAGAGTAAAGCCAGAAAATACACCTCTACTTTTTGACTTATTAAAAGAATAAAATACCAATACTACAATAGGAACGTATAAAAATAAAAATATAAAAGCCACATATACTCTAGATAAAACTTTTTTCATCATAATAGTATATCCTCATCATCAGCTTGAGTTAAAGTAATAGCACAAATAGATATTACAATAAGTATAATACTAATAGCAGACCCTAAATTAGGATTAAAAGATACACCTAAAAATTGCATTTCAATTAAATCCCCTATCATTATATTAGAAGATCCCCCAAGCATACGAGATATAACAAAAGTAGATACGCTTGATACAAATACCATAGTAACCCCAGCACCGAGTCCAGGTAAACTTAAAGGAAAAATAATTTTTGTAAATACATTAAAAGAATTAGCCCCCAAATCCTGAGAAGCCTCTATTAAACTTTTATGTATTTTAGTCATAATAGAATATATAGGTAGTATCATAAATGGAAGATAATTATAAACCATAGCAATTAATACAGCCCAGCTTGTATTTATAAGATTAATAGAAGATAAACCTATTAAATTAAGAATTTTATTTAATATTCCATTTTGTTCTAATATATTAAGCCAAGCATAAGTACGAAGTAGAAAGTTCATCCACATAGGAAGCATTATAAGCATTATAAATGTATGTTGCATAGTTTTGCTTTTTCTTGATATATAAAAAGCTATAGGGTATGCTAATATTAAGCAAATAATAGTAGCAATAGATGATAGTATTACAGATCGTATTATAACAGGCATAAATGCTGATACTTGTGAAAAATTATCAAGTGTGGCATTTCCATTTTTATCTGTAAATGCAAAGTATATGATAAGAAATAAAGGAATAAGTACAAAAATGAGTGTCCAAATTAAATATGGTATAGCGGGTATTTTTGTTTTCATATATACGCTACTCCTTATATATTTATTTCTTCTACTGTTTTTTTCATTATATGAATATTTTCTTTTGCAATATCAATTCCTATTTCACTACCTTCTTCCCATTTTTCTGTGGAGTGTATTATCCATTTATAACCATGTGCATCTAATATCATTTCATAATGTACACCTTTAAATATTGTAGATTCTACAAGTCCAGATATATTTGCCTTTTCAGCATCAATTACTATAATATCTTCAGGGCGTATAACAACATCCACTTTTTCAAGTTTTTCAAATCCACTATCTACACAATTAAACATATATCCAGCAAACTCAACTAAATAATCATCATGCATAATTCCATCTATGATATTACTCTCACCAATAAAATCTGCAATAAAAGCATTTTGAGGCTCATTATAAATATCTTGAGGAGTACCCATTTGTAGTATTTCCCCATCTTTCATAACAACAACAGTATCACTCATAGTAAGTGCTTCTTCCTGATCGTGTGTTACAAAAACAAATGTAATTTCTAATGATTGTTGTATTTTTTTTAATTCTATTTGCATTTCTTTTCTAAGTTTTAAGTCTAATGCTCCAAGAGGTTCATCGAGTAATAATACTCTTGGTTTATTAATTAATGCTCTTGCTATTGCAATTCTTTGTTGCTGTCCACCTGATAGGTTATTTATATTTCTATAAGCATAGTTTTCTAAGTTTACCATTTTTAGCATTTGATGAACTCTTTCTTTAATTTCATCTTTATGAACTTTTTTAAGTTTTAGTCCAAATGCTATATTTTCAAAAACATTAAGGTGTGGAAATAGTGCATATCTTTGAAATACTGTATTTACTTCTCTTTTATAGGCTGGTGTATTATTAATCACTTTTCCATTGAATAATACTGAGCCTGAGTCTGGCTTTATAAAACCTGCTATTGTACGTAGTATTGTAGTTTTACCACAACCTGAAGGACCTAATAAAGTTAGGAATTCTTTATCTTTAATATCTAAATTTAGATTTTCTAATATAGTGTTATTAGAGTATGATACATTAATATTTTTTAAAGAAATGATAATATTATCGCTCATCGCGATATACCTCCCTATGCGTATAATTTTTACAATAGCCTCCGTAAAATTACGTATATACCGTTATTAACGTATAAAACGCAGTTTACTCGTCGCTTACCCGCATAGGGTTTTTTTCGTTCTAGCTTATATTGATAAGCCTTTCTTAGTCAACAGATACACCTGCAAAGAATATCCATTACTCGAGCTATTGTTATATATATGTTTAAACAATATAAAATAAATATAAATAATGTCAATAATAAAAGATTATTTTTTATTTATTTTTCAAATTTGATTCTTCAGTATATATTCTATTTTCATCATAATATAAAGGCATTTTGTCTATTCTATAAGTAGAAAAAGGTAAATCCAGTCTGAATACTACTTCTTTACTTTCTTTATTTACTTCTAAAATAGTTGCTTTAGGATACGAATAACATAATAGTAAATTTTGGTATTGTTCTCCTGAGTAGTCCACATCAGACATAATTTGTGAATATAAACTATTATCTTTATATTCATATATAGTCTCTGCAGTATAATTTCCAAAACTACCAGATATTTTATATTCAATATATCTTGATCCATTTGTACTAACTGTTTCATCTCCTTGATTATCAAACATTCCAATGTTACCATTTGGTAATATAAATAAAGAGTGTTGATTTTTAGGACCATTTATAAGTCCATCTCCTTTTACTCTATATGGACTTAATGCTTCTATATCTTTCAAGTATAAATTATTTGGTGAACTACCAGACTTTGAAATAAAACTATTATCAGCAAGATACCAAATTAATTTCCAATTACTATAATCTATTGCAAGTACTCCTTGTGTTCTTCCTGATACATATAAGATATCTGTATTACTATCATAAACTATAGAATTAGCATGAAACCAATCTAATTGTTTATTTTCATTATTAGTAATATATACATTATTAATTTTTTCATTAAATACTATTTTTTTTAATACATCAATACTATTACTATCATTTTTAACTGCATTATATATTAAAGTTGCAAAATTTTTATCATTTATAATATTTCCATTTTTATCTATTTCTATTAATCTATCTTCATGCCCAAATTGAGAGCTTGATAAATAAAGATAGTTTTCACCTTTTTTTATAGTATCGTGGTGAGAAAAACTTTGATATTTTACTATTGTATTTCCAAGTAAATCTGATATAGAAGAATCTTTATCTCCACCTTCTATGTTTTCATATAATACTATTTTATTATTAATAGTATCTAATTTTGATATATAGGTATGTTTATTATTGATATATCTAACATATCCATTATGCGATATAGCTATTACTCCAACAAACTCCCAAGAATCTCCTATTCCAACAGTATTGTTAGATGATTTATTATTATTTTCTTCTAAAATAGATACAAATAAAAGTTCTGGATTATTTTTGTATTTATCATCTATTATTATATTATTTGTTTTTATATCATACTTTAATTTTATATCAGTATTATTAATAGTAATTTTTCCTATATGATGCTCTTTTATTATCTCATTTTCTCCATCACTTATTATAATAGTATTAGTAGTTTCAGGGTACATACCATGTATTTCAAATTCTGATCCATAATAAGGATAATATTCTTTTATTAAATCTTCTTCTCCATATTGTCCTTTAACCATTATTTTTATAGTTCTATTATTATATTGTGGTATTTTGTATATTCCTGATAGTGGAGTATATCCATTAGGATTTATAATAATCTCTCCATTTATATTGTTACTTATTTTAGTGTTAATATTATTTATCTTACATTGTATAATAAATATTGATGCTATAATTAGTATAAAAAAATATACTACTTTGTGTTGTGTTGTGTTGTGTTGTGTTGTGTTGTGTTGTGTTGTGTTGTGTTGTGTTGTGTTGTGTTGTGTTGTGTTGTGTTGTGTTGTGTTGTGTTGTGTTGTGTTGTGTTGTGTTGTTTTGTGTTGTTTTGTGT
>CALXQJ010000003.1 GCA_944390575.1 uncultured Spirochaetota bacterium | reverse complement strand
TATTCTAATTATATATTCTAATTATATATTCTAATTATATATTCTAATTATATATTCTAATTATATATTCTAATTATATATTCTAATTATATATTCTAATTATATATTCTAATTATCGCGATGATTTTTATACACAAAAAAAGTAGGTACTAAAATATAATACCTACTTTATAATATATATACTAATTAACTATATAATCTACATTAATTAATTTCTCTATCAACTAAACCATTAGCATCAACATAATCATTTACTCTCTGAGAATAAATTAAAGTATCAGTAAAACCACCACGCTTAATAGAAAGGAATAGATCTTGATACTCATTTTCAGCTCTACCCAATTTCTTTAAAGTTACAGCCTTATAGAAAGTAGCATCATTAGCAAATCTTGTTCTTGGATACTCATTAATTACTCTATCAAATAAAGCAACAGCATTTTCTAATTCAGCATTATCAGTAGAATAAGTTTGATATAACATACCATTCCAAAGTAAAGATAGAGGTTTAAATTTTTCTATTTGAGTATTATCCATAACATTTTTAAAAGCTTCATCAGCTATAGCAATATTAGCACTATCACTTTTAGAAAGGAAATAGTGAACAATACCCTTAAATTGATAAATCTGACCCAAATCTACACCAGAAGGTAAATTAGCTAAATCTAAATTATCAATATACTCTTTAGCTTGTTTATACTCTTTATTTGCAATCATAACTCTTATTTCTTTTATAGTTTGAGGATCATTTTTAGAAGTCCAAGGGCTATAAAAGTTGTTTACAGTAGCTCTTACAGGTTTTGGCTTACTATATGTAGGAGTAGAAGAAGTGTTGTAAGAATTTCCTGAATAGCTATTATCACTACTATATTGATTTGTAGTGCTTCCATAACCAGAATCTCCATAAAAATTGTTTCCAGCAGGAGAATAATTATTATCAGATTCTATAACAACATTTCCAGTATTAGATTGTTGATATTCTTGTTCTATTTGACTTATATAGTCATCCTGTATAGAATCATCTTTTTTACACGCAGCTAATACCAATAACAAAATCATTAATATAGACTTTTTCAACATTTTTGACTCCAAAAATATAATTATTGCTTTAGTTATAGTATCGTCAGTTAAAACTATAAAAGTAAATTAGCTTTAGCACTTTTTTCTAAAAATACTATCTTTTTCCCTTATCATAAGCATCTCCAAGGGCTTTAGGGCTATTAGAGTTTTTTGATGTGAAAGTGAGTATTATAATAGTTGCTATATATGGTATCATTTTATATATTTGATTTTGTATTTGTAGAGAGGCAAGTATTGGAATACCAGAATAAGCAGCAGATAATGTTTTCATAAATCCAAAGAAGAAAGAGGCATATAATATTTTAATAGGTTTCCATTCACCAAAAATAAGAACTGCTAATGCTAAAAAACCATAACCTGCTACATCTGCATTAAAGTTTGTAGAAGTTGGTATTATAAATACAAGTCCTCCAAGTCCAGCTAATGCACCTGATATAGCCACACATATATAGCGTATTTTATGTACATTAATACCTACAGAGTCGGCTGCTTGAGGATGTTCTCCACAGCTTCTAAGTCTAAGTCCAAATCTTGTTTTATATAAAACTATATAAGATATTATTAGAATTAAAAAACCCATATATGTTGTTATATATGTATTTTTAAATAAAAAGTCTCCAAGTATAGGTATTTTAGATAGAATAGGAACTTCTACTATTCTAAAATTATTAATAAAAGAAATTTGTTGAACAGTTTGAATACTTCTTGCTACATATATTGCAAAAGCAGGGGCAAAAATATTTAATGCTGTAGCACTTATTATTTGATCTGCATTCATATTAATACTTGCATATGCGTGTAGAAGAGAAAAAAGCATACCTGATACTATAGAAATCATAATTGCTATGAATAATGTTATAGTTGGTGGAAAAAATGTAGAAAACTTACTTATAAAAAATATACCAAAAAAAGCACCTATAATCATAATTCCTTCAAGAGCAATATTTACAACTCCACTACGTTCTGAGTACATACCCCCCAAAGCTACAAGTAAAAGAGGTATAGAAAATAACATAGTCTGTTGTACTAAAAAATAAATAGTATGCATAATTGTATATTATATCCTTAAACTTTATTAATTTTATTTTGTATAAACCCTATTATACTTTTAAACATTAATGCAAAAGCACTAAAATATATAATAGACGCTATAATCATTTCTATAACTTCAGGAGTAAATTGATATATTTGCATATAAAACCCCCCAACAGTTATATGAGCTATAAATAATGCAGAAAATAAAATACCTATAGGATTTGAAAGGGCAAGTAATGCAATAGGAATACCTAAAAAACCCTCATAAGCAAGTACATCTACAACTTCAATATATTTACCAGAACCAGATAAATATAATAATCCTCCACCAAGTCCAGCAAAAGCTCCAGATATCATCATAGATAAAATAATATTTCTTTTTTCATTAATCCCAGCATATTTACTTGCATATTTATTAAGACCAGTAGCTTTAAGCTCAAATCCAAATGTAGTTTTTGATAGTATTATATAAGCTATAATAATCATTATAATAGCAATAAAAAATCCACCATTAGCAGAAGAGCCTCTAAATATAGCTTTAAGTCCCATAGATGGAATAGTAGCTGAGCTTGGAATATTTTGCGATTGATTTTTTAGTATATCAAAAATAGTAAGTGTTACTAAATAATTTACTAAATAAGTACCAATATAATTCATCATTATATTAGATATAACTTCATTAACATTAAAACGAGCCTTTAAAAATCCAGGTAAAAAAGCCCATATAGCTCCAGCAATAGAAGAAGATATTAAAGCAACAATCCAATGTATATTAGAAGGTATAAATGTACATTTTATAGCAACAAATACACCAGCAAAAGCTCCAACTATAAATTGTCCAGAAGCACCAATATTAAAAAGACCATTCTTAAAAGCAAATCCTACAGAAAGACCTGTAAGTATTAATGGGGTAGCTGTGAATATAACTTGTCCAATACCTCTACTACCACCAGAAAAACCTCCATTAAAAATAGTTATTAATGCAGGTATAGCATCTTTATAATTACTAATAAGTAAAATAATAAAGCCAATTAAAAGACCTATAATAATAGCAAGTATAGATGAAAATATATTTATAAATAAATCTTTTTCTAAGATATTTGAAATATTTTTTTTTATACTATCTATTTTCATTGTATAAAACCTTATATATTATTTCTTTTAGAACCCGACATATAAAGCCCAAGTTCATTGATAGTAGTTTCTTTTGGTGATATATTGGCAACTATTTCCCCTTCAAACATAACAAGTATTCTATCACTCAAATCCATAACTTCATCAATTTCAAGAGATACAAGTAATACAGCTTTTCCACTATCTCTTTGCTCTATTATCTGCTTATGAATATATTCTATAGCACCTATATCAAGACCGCGAGTTGGTTGTACTGCTATTAGTAGATTTGGATTTCTATCTATTTCTCTTGCTATAATTGCTTTTTGTTGATTACCACCAGACATACTTCTTGTTATTGTTTTACTACCTAAAGCACTTCTTATATCAAATTTGTTTATTAGATTGTTTGCATATTTTTCTATATTCTTAAATCTTAGAAATCCATTTTTTTGAAATCTACTGTCAAAATAATTTTGTAGTATCAAATTTTCTTGTAGAGAATAATCTAAAACAAGTCCATATTTATGTCTATCTTCAGGTATATGCCCAATTCCTGATAGAGTTTTTTCTCTAATATTAAGATTTGTAATATCCTTATTATTAAGTTTTATATTGCCAGAATCTATATTTATAATTCCTGTTAAAGCGTATATAAGTTCACTCTGTCCATTTCCATCTATACCAGCAACACAAACTATCTCTCCAGATTTTACATTAAAAGATATATTGTTTATAATGTTTTTATTAGCATTTTTATTTTTTACTATAAGATTATTTACTTCTAAAACAGTATCTTTAGTATTAGCTTCTTTTTTATCTAATTGTAAAGCTACCTTGCGTCCAACCATCATCTCAGACATCTCTTCTTTTGAAGTAGTAGCAACATCAACAGTAGCAATATATTCTCCTCTACGTAATATACTACATCTATCAGCAACTTCTTTAATCTCATTTAATTTATGACTTATAAATAAAATAGACTTACCTTCACTTGCAAGAGATTTTATTATATTAATAAGTTCTTCTATCTCATTAGGGGTAAGTACTGCTGTAGGCTCATCAAATATTAGTATATTGTTATTTCTATATAGAATTTTTAATATTTCTACTTTTTGTTGTTGCCCTACAGTTAGATTTTCTATCTTTTCATCTGGGTCTATATTAAAATTATATTTATTGCTAATCTCTATAACTTTCTTTCTAACATTAGAAAATTGTAATAGTCCATTTTTTACAGTTTCAATACCAAGCATAATATTTTCTAATACAGTAAAATTATGTATAAGCTTAAAATGTTGATGAACCATTCCAATGCCTAATTTATTTGCTATGTTTGGATTATCTATTTTTACTTCTTTATCATTTATTTTGATAATTCCAGAATCTGCCTTATAAAGCCCAAATAGTATACTCATTAGTGTAGATTTACCTGCACCATTTTCTCCTAAAAGAGCATGAATTTCTGATTGTTTTAATTGTATACTAATATTATTATTTGCTATAATACCTTTGAATCTTTTTGTAATTCCAAGCATTTCTACTGCATAGGAATTTGATGATTGATTGTTTGATGACATGTTTTTCATAATTACTTATTTATTTTAACTTTTAAATAAAAATAAATAAAGTATAGTAAAGATAAATTTTTTATTCTTTACTATACTTTTTATTTAAACTTTATTTTATTATTGTAATAAATTTACTTTTATATTATTTAATGGTAATTCTGATACATTTTTTACATCAGTATCTTTAAGTAGCTTTATACTTCCATCTACCAATTTAGAATATATATTATCATAATCTTCTTGAGTAAAGTTTTGAAACTTAGAAGATTCCATAGAAAGTCCAATACCATTTACTTTAGCATCTAATATAACAGACTGTCCACCTTTGAAATTATTATTATAATAGTCTGTAATACCATCATAAACAGATTTTGATATCATCTTTATAGCAGAAGTTATAACAGTAGGAGATTCACCGCTTTGATCAACATCAACTCCTATAACCCAAGTATTATTCTGTTCAGCAGCCGACATTACAGAATTACCAGCCCCACCAGCAGGTGTGAATATAACCTGTACACCATTTTTATACCAAGCATTAGCCTTAGTTTGTGTATCAGGACTTGGTACAAAACTACCTAAATAAGTATAATCAACTTTTATATTATTAAGATTTAATTCCTTAGCAGCATACTCAACCCCCTGTACGAATCCATATCCAAAACGTATAACAGCAGGTACAGCAATTCCTCCCATAAATCCTAAATTAGTATACCCTTCTTTTACTATAGCATATCCTGCTAAAAATCCAGCCTCATCTTCAGCATAGAATATAGAATAAACATTGTCTGATATTTTTATATTTCCAGTAGCATCATCTTTTGGAACAGCATCCAATAATATAATTTTAGTGTCTGGATGTGTATCTTGTGCTTTGTATATTGCAGGTTCAAATAAATATCCTGGTGCTACTATTAATTTAGCCCCTGCTACTATAGATAAGTCTATAGCATCTATATAAGAATCTGTAGTTTTTTGAGTAGGTTGATAATATTTATATGTAATATTATTTTCTGTGGCATATTGTTTAACTCCTTCCCAAGAGCCTTGATTAAAAGATCTATCATCAATAGTACCAACATCTGTAATAAGTGCTAATTCATAGTTATTAGCATTTTTGCCATTACCACCACCACAAGATATAGCAAATATTAAAATAGTCATTGATAAAAAGAGTTTTTTCATACATTGTTCTCCGTAAGTTAAGTATTATAGAATATATTATATATTGATATTAAATTATATTCAATTTTTAATTTTTTTTGTTTTTTATTATATCTATAGAACTACTACTTCCAATTCTATTAGCTCCTGCATTAATCATACTAATAGCATCTTCATAAGTTTTAATACCCCCAGAAGCTTTAATACCAATAGAATCTCCTATGGCACTTTTCATAATTTTAATATCTTCTACTTTAGCACCATAGTCAAAAAATCCTGTAGAAGTCTTTACAAAATCAGCACCGCATTCTCTTGCTATTTTACAAGCTAAAACCTTTTCTTCATCAGTTAGTAGGCAATTTTCTATTATAACTTTTAAACAAGTATTATTACAATTATCACGAACAGCAGAAATTTCTCTCTCTACTAAATCAATTCTACCACTTTTTAAAAATCCAATATTTATAACCATATCAACTTCATCAGCTCCATCACTAATAGCAACAGTAGTTTCATACACTTTAGACAAATTACTAGTAGCACCAAGAGGAAACCCTATAACAGTACATATTCTAACTTTAGTGTTTTTTAAAAATTGATAAGCAGTGCTAACATAAGAAGGATTCACACAAACAGAATAAAAATTATACTCTTTAGCCTCTATACATAATTTGCGAATATCTTCTATAGTTATATCTGGTTTTAATATAGTGTGATCTATTAATTGATTTAAGTTTTGCATACTATACCTCTATAATAATATATATCATTATATACAGTATAATACATTTATAAAAAAAATAATACTTTATATATCAATAAAATTATTTGTTAGAAGTATATAATATTTTTATATTTTATTTAAAATCTACAGGTACTATAGTCCATTCCCAATATGGATTTTGTGTAAAAGTATATTTTCCGTTATACACATTTTCTGGATTATAATTTTTACTTACATCAGAAGCAGGAATATTAAATATAGATATAATATAATATTGCTTTCCATTTATTGTATAATGTCTATAATTATTATAAACTAATATTTCGTATTTATCTGTAGAGTCAGTTATATTATCTTCTTTTTCTATCTTGTAAATAGCACCAACAACATATTCACCATCTAAAGGGAAATCTTTATCAGACATTATTACTAAAACAGATTGTATATATCTTTTGTATATTGTGCTAATATCATTATTGTATTTTATAACATTTAAATTTTTATCAAACCTATATTTTTCTTCTTTTGTGTCTTTATGTATGACTTTTTTATTTTCAACTTGATTTCTATAATATTTTTCTAATTCATCATTTTTTTCAAAGAAGTTATCAGTATTTACATAAACTTTTGTAGTTGAACTAACATTATGTATAGTATATTCTTTATAATTTTCATTCATTTCTGGATTATTATCTATAGAAGGTGGTGTAGATGATGATGTTTCTGGTGGAGTATCTTCCACTACTGTATAATCAGATTTTACAGGTGTTGTATTTACGTAGCAACTTATTAATAATAGATTTAATAAAAATATTAATATGTAGATTTTTTTCATCATAATTATTTTCCACCTCGTATATATAATTATAATATCGTAATAATTCTTTATATTATAAAATAAATAAGAAAATTATTATGATAATTAAATATATTTTACAATATAAAATATATCAATTTTTTAATATATGGAGGTATTTTAATGAATAAAAGACCAAATTATTTTTTATTTACAGCTCCATTTGTTGCTATCATAGCAATTATAGCTGTAATATGGCCTACTTTATTAACAGAAAGTATTATAAAAACAACTACATTTTTATTTACAACTTTTGACTGGCTTGTAACTTGGTTGCCACTTTTAGCTTTACTTTTAGGATTATATTTTGCATTTTCAAAATATGGTAGTATTAGACTTGGTGGAGATAGTGCTAAACCAGAATATAGTTTATTTTCTTGGATGTCTATGTTATTTACAGCTGGTATTGGAGTTGGTATAGTATTTTATGGACCTATAGAAGCATTATGGCATTATTATAGTGCACCTATAGGAGTTAATAATCCAAATCTTACACCTGCAGAAGCTATGGAAAATGCTATGTCTCTTGCTATATGGGTTTGGGGTGTTTATATACTATTGGAGGACTTATAACAGCATATTTTGTATATCAGCATAATATTGAGTTTTCTCCTTCAAATGTTATAGAAAAAGCTTTTGAAAAAAAGAAATGGTCAAAAAAGGTTAATTATCATATTAGCATTTGCAATTATTTCTATAGCATTATCAGTATCAGCTTCTATAGCAATGGCTACTACTCAAATAGGTGCAGGATTATTTACTATTACAGGTAAAGATTTTTCAAGTATGAGCTCTAAGCTTATGATTTTAATAGCTGTATTTTTAGCTTATACTTCTGCTTCTATTTTCCCTATAAAAAAGGGTATGAAAATTTTAGGTGATTATACTATGTATTTATCACTAATACTATTATGTTTTGTATTTTTAGTTGGACCTACACATTATTTTATTAGTGTTATAGTTAATACTATAGGAAGAATTATCACTCAAACTATTCCATTTAGTTTTGAACTTTATTTATTTAGAGATAGAAGCTGGTTTACTTGGTATCCTATGTCTTATTGGGTATGGTGGATTACTTGGACACCATTTATAGGAGTATTTTTAGCTAAAATTTCAAAAGGTAGAACTATTAAGGAGTTTGTACTTGCTTCTATTTTTGTACCTGCTGGCTTTATGATAGTATGGTTCTCTGTGTTCTCTGGTTATGCTCTTTTAGATACTTTAGAAGGTACTAAGACACTTGCTGAGATTGCTAATAGTGGAGCTTATGAGGGTGTAATTTATAACTTATTAGATTTATTACCTTTATCTGGAATTACTAAGGTTGCTACTGTTATATTATTTAGTGGATTTATTGTAACTACAGTAACTAGTACTGCTATATCTCTTGGAATTATGACTAGTAGCGATGGTAAGAGTGAATCTAAAACTAAGGCTATTATGTGGTCTGTATTTATGGCTTTAATTGGATTTGATGTTGTTGTTACAGGCAAGATAGAGGGTATTAAGTCTGTAGGATCATTTGCTGGATTTCCTTTTGTATTTTTAATGCTACTTCAAATAGCGGGTTTTATTAAGCAGATAAAAAAAGATAAAAAGTAAGTTCTTTGTATTAAAAAGTAATTTGTTTTAATGGAGGAAGTACATAATGTTATATTTAAATCAAACTGTTGGACAAAATATTATAAGCACTGTTTTAATAGTTGGTACTTTAGTATTTATAGGTTGGGTATTAAAATTGATGCTTGAGAAAGATGAATAATTATTAATTTTTATAAAGGCTAATAATTTCTATTGATTTTATTAGCCTATTTTATTTTAAGGATAATAAAATGCAATTACCAATTCCAAAATTAGAAGATACATTATCTAAATATAAAGTATGGCTTAAACCTTTACTTAATGAAAAAGATTATGAAAATAGTGTTAATATTATAAATAATTTTCAAAACAATATTGGAATAAAATTACAAGAGTTACTTCAAAAGCAGAAAGATATTTATTCTAATACAAGTTGGCTAAGTTCTGCTTGGTTTAATTCTTATTTAGATGGTAGATTAACTCCTATCATAGAAAGCAACTTTTCTTCTAATGTTAATTTTGAAGACCCTATTAGTATTAATTCTGTTAATAGATTTATATTAGCTTTATCTGAAGTTTGTAGAAAATATAGAATAGGAGAATTTGAGAAAGTATATGATGCTCGTGGAAATGAAATATGTTTGAGTCAGTTTCAAATATTAAGAGGGGCTTCTCGTGTTCCTTATAAGAAAAGAGATAAATATAATATTTCTACAAATAATTCTAATTATATTACTTGTTTTTATAAGAATAATTTATATAAGATTCAAGTTATAGATGATAATGATAGTCTATTAAATATAGAGGGTATTATTAATGATATAATTAAAAATACAGAATATAAAGATTATTCTCTATCTACTATATCATTTGCATCTTCTGATAGAGCTTTTGAGATTAGAGATAGTTATTATGATTATAATACTTTTTTTGATGTTGTTGAAAATAGTTTATTTAATATTTCTATTTTTGATGAAGAGTTATCTACTATAGAAGATAAGTTTAAGTTTTATCATTATTTAAAAGCAAAAAATACTTGGGTTTATAAACCTCTTAACTTTATTTATAATAAAAAAGAAGAAGAGTTTTATATTAATGTAGAGCATTCATTCCAAGATGGTGGTACTATATTAGAAATAATTAAGCGTGCTGTATCATTGATGAAAGAAAATATTGTTAGCACTAATGCTTCTAAATCTCACTGTGTTTATATTGATGAGTATTTTGATGATGATTATAAGAATATAGTTTCTGAAATAGAGAAAGATTATTTTGAGAAAATAAGTAATTTTGAGTTTAGAAAAATAGATTTAGAATTACACAATGAATCTTTAGAGTCTTTTAGTAAGGATGCTATAATGCAATTTGTATTACAGTATGCACAGAAAAAGGCTTTTAATGAGGTTCGTGGTATGTATGAAGCTGTTGATATGAGGGACTATCAGTATGGTAGAACTGAGTGTGTGAGGTCTGTATCTTGTGAATCTGTTGATTTTATAAACTCACTTATTAATAATGATAGTGATTCCTATTCTAAATTAAAAGTAGCGGAAGTTGAGCATAAAAATAGAATTAAGGCTTGTAAGGTTGCAAATGGTGTTAATAGACATTTACTTGGACTTTATTTAATGGTTTTAAAGTTGAGTGCTGAAGATAAGGCTATTGCTTTAGAGTTTTTCAATGATATTGGGTATAAAAAAATATCTGAGAACTTCTTATCTACTACTTCTCTTGGATATAATAATTATATGAACTACTTATTATTTACTCCTGTTATGGATAAGGGTTTTGGTGTAAATTATAATTATGCTCCTGAGGGAATAGTATTTGTTATTTCTTATTATAAGTCTGAAGCAGATAAGGCTAATAAGTTTTTTGAGGCATTAAGAGAATGTGTTGATAAATTAAAAGTTTTAAAATAATAAAATATAAAAAAGAGGAATGTTTTTTTTAATAAACACTCCTCTTGTATTTTTAAATTTTTATTTTTTATAATTTAAGCATTAACTTACTCATTCTTGTAGCAAATAATTTAGGATCTTCAAGAGGTATACCTTCTAATATACAAGCTTCATCATAAAGTAGTTCTGCAAACTCTTTAAATAAGTCAGATTCTTTATTTGTATTATATTCTTTTTCCATAGCCTTAAATACTTCGTGAGATGTATTAATTTCTAATATGCGTTCAGGCTTCATACCAAACATAGAATTACCAGTTTCAGCAAGAATCTTTGCCATATTAAAACTCATAGAATCTTCTTTATTTACAAGACAAACAACACTCTCTTTTAAACGATGACTCTCACGTACATCAGCAACCTTATTTTCACTAAGTACAGTTTTAATAGAGTTTAATATATCTTTATTTTCTGTGTTTTCTTCTTTTTTATTTTCTTCTTTATTCTCTTCAGTTTTTTCAGCTTGTAAAATAGAGCGTAATTGAGTACCATCATAATCTCTCATCATACCAATCATAAACTCATCAACTCTATCTGTGAAGTATAATACCTCATATCCCTTATCTTTTATACCTTCCATATGAGGTAGTCTATCTATAGAAGCCTTGTCTTTACCAGCAGCATAGTATATAAACTCTTGTCCTTCTTTCATTCTCTCTTTATACTCTTTTAAAGTAGTATATTTATCAGAGTTAGTAGATTTAAATAATAAAAGATTAGAAAGCTTATCTTTTTTAGAAAAGTCTGAGTATATACCAATCTTTATAGACTCACCAAACTCGCTAAAGAACTCTTCATATTTTTCTCTATCATTTTTTAATTTACTTTCTAATGTATCTAAAATCTTTTTTTCTATATTATTTGATATTCTTTTTAATTGAGTAGTATGCTGTAGAATCTCTCTTGATATATTAAGTGAAAAGTCTTGAGAATCTACAAGCCCCTTAACAAATTTTAAATAATCAGGAATAACATCCTTACATTTATCCATTATAAATACATTCTTACAATAAAGCTCCAAACCCTTTTCAAAATCAGGATGTAAAAAATTAAAAGGTGCCTTTGATGGTATAAATAATAATGCAGTATATTCTATAGTACCTTCTGCTTTTGTATGTATAATTTCAAAAGGATCAGCATAATCGTGAAAATGTTCTTTATAGAAGTCATTATATTCTTCTGTCTTAACTTCACTCTTACTCTTTTGCCATATACTAATCATAGAGTTAATAGTTTTCTCTTCATACTTCTGTTCTTCAGAATCTTCTTTTTTAGGTATAGGCATATTCATTTTGATAGGGTAGTGTACATAGTTTGAATATTTTTGAATTAGTCTTTCTAATACATAAGTGCTTAAATAGTCTTCATCTTCTTCACTTTTTGGCTTTAATTTTAATATAATAGTAGTACCTCTATCTTGTTTTTCTATTTCTTCTATAGAGTAAGATCCATCCCCATTACTCTCCCAACGTACCCCTTTATCAGATTCTACATTTTTAGTTTCTATTATAATATCATCAGCTACCATAAATGCAGAATAGAATCCAACTCCAAATTGTCCTATTAAATCTATTTTTTTATCCTTCTCTTTTTGTAATTTTTCTAAAAAAGCCTTAGTACCACTTTTTGCAATAGAACCTATATTTTGTATAACATCCTCTCTTGTCATACCAATACCATTGTCTATTATTTTTAGTATTCTTTCTTTCTCATCTATTTCTATTTTTATATGTAAATTGTCTATGTCTGTATATTTATCAGATTTTGTAATAGATTCAAAGCGAGCCTTGTCTAAAGCATCAGAAGCATTTGAAATTAATTCTCTTAAAAATATCTCTTTATGAGTATATATAGAGTGTACCATTAAATTTAGTATTTGTTTCGTTTCTGCTTCAAAATTTAATATTTCTTTTTCTGCCATTATTTTACCCCTTTAAAATTTTTATTCTGAAAATTAGGAAGATATTATATTAATAAAAATAAAAAAATCAATTATTCATAATTCTTTTTATACTCATTCCAAAGATCATCCATTTCTTTGAGAGTAAGTTCTTCTAAAGGCTTATTCATCTCTTTAGCTTTCTTTTCTATATAATTAAATCTCTTTTTAAACTTATTATTACATCTTATTAAAGAATTAACAGGATTAATTTTAGCCATACGTGCAAAATCTATAACAACCATAATAAGATCACCAATTTCTTCTTCAAGATGTTCTTTATCATTTTCTAAAAATGCTTCTTTTACTTCAGCAACTTCTTCATCTATCTTTTTAATAGAATCTTCTATATTAGGATACTCAAATCCCACAGAAGCAGCCTTTTTCATAAGCTTGTATGACTTTTCAAATATAGGCAGATTTATAGCTATATCATCTAAGATACTTTCTAACTTTTTATCTTTCTTCTCTTCTTTTTTTATTTCTTCCCACTGTTTGAGTATACCATCAACAGTATTAACCTTGCTATCTCCAAATATATGAGGATGACGGCGTATTAATTTTTCATTAATTTCCTTTAATACATCCTCTATATTAAATCTATTTTCATATTCTAACTCATTAGCAAGTTCTGAGAAAAATATAATATGAAGTAGTATATCCCCAAGCTCTTCTTTTATATTATCATAGTCTCTATTACTAATAGCAGAAGTAAGCTCATAAGACTCTTCTAAAAATAAAGGAATAAGAGAATCAAATGTTTGCTTTTTGTCCCAAGCACATCCATTTTCTCCACGTAATACTTTGATTATTTCTATTAATTTATCAAATTCTTTATTGTGTGACATTTTAGTTTTTTCTTTTAAATCTATAATTTAATCTTTTAGGTTCTAATATAGCATTATACATTATAGCATTTTTTATATTTAAATTATTTAATAACTGCTTTTTTCTATTATTATATACTGATATAGGATGAGTATCCGTTAAAGAAATATTTTCTGATATATTTACTCTTGGTTTATTAGCCTCTTCTATAGCATAATTATAGTCATTATATTTTGCATATTTAGAGTTTATAGTATTATATTCAGATGCTTCTTCTTTTATTTCTTCTATTTCTGTTATTTCATTATCAGTAGAATGTTCTTTTATAGTTTTTGTTGTAGGGAATATCTTTTTCGTTTCTTCTAAGTTTTCAAAAAGTTTTTTTAGAATATCATCATCATTATATTCTTTTTTTTCATTATTATATTTATTATTGTTTTGTGTTTTTTTACTACTATGATTATTAGATACTTTAATATTGTTTAGTATTCTTATAGCTGCTATAATGATAAAAATTATAATGTATAATATTAATTGACTCATATTGATTTTATTATAATATTATAATTTTTTTTAGTCAAATTAAAAAATGATAGCTACTTAAGACAACGAGCAATCTTACCCTTATCCATCTCATAAACATTAGTAGCAACAGCAGCAATATTATGAGAGTGAGTAACCATTATAATAGTAGTTCCTTGTTTATTTAGTTTTTCTAATATTTCCATAAGAACTTTTACAGTAGCAGGATCTAAGTCGCTTGTAGGTTCATCAGCAATCAAGCATTTACACCCATAAGCAAGACCTCTTAATATAGAAACTTTTTTCATCTCACCACCAGATAAATTAGAAGCACGAGTATATATTTTAGATTCAAGTCCAAATAGGGCAAGATTTTCTTTTGTTTCATTTATTTTTTCTTCTGTTATTTTATGTTTAAATGCAAGTGGCATTAAAATATTATCCATAACATTAAGAGTAGGTATAACAACAGGATATTGAAATATATAAGAAAAATACTCACGTCTAAAAGAAGATAATACCTCTTCTGAAGGATTATTTAGCTTATTAGCATCATAATAAATAGAACCCTCAGTAGGTTTAAGTATTCCCCCAATGAGACTTAATAAAGTGCTTTTACCACTTCCAGTATGTCCTACAAAACTGATAAAATCTCCCTGATTAATATCAAGGCTAATATCCTTGCAAGCAATTAATTTATTTACTCCAAAATAAAATTCTTTAGAAACATTAATAACTTTTATATTCATTATAGAGTACCTCTTAAATCTTCATAAGGGTCTTTTCTAAGTAAAATATTATTTATGATAGTAGAACCCAACATAAAAATAGCCATTAAAGCTATATTAAAACAAAATACAATAAATATACCATTAATAATATCAGAAGTAGAAATAATAGTTTTGATAAATTGATTATATCTTATATATAAAATAGTAACTTCTATAATACATATCACAAAAGAAATACTAATATAAAGTAAACTAATAATAGTAAATAGCTTTTTTATAGATAGTTTAGTAGCTCCAAATATTCTAAGAGTAGAAAACATTCTTCTATTTTTTGCAAATAAATAAATACTCACTATCATAGCAAATAATAGAGAAGCTATACCTACAAATATAAATATAGAGTATATTGATAATTCTCTAAAGAAAGGTGCATAATTTTCATTTAATAATATTTCATATTTCCATACTAATGAGAATATAGAGTTTATTACCATTAGTTGCGATATTACTATAAACATTATTATAGAAAATAGTGTATTACCTTTTACAAGTTTAGAAGCATATCCGAGCATAGAATTATACACAATTATCACCTCTTTAAAAAATAAATAAACTATATACTAATTATATATCGATATAAAAATTATATAGTTTAATTTCTAAATATCAATTTTTTAATTTATTTTAGAGAGTTTATTTATATAATCTATAATAAATATAGCTATAATAATAAGTGGTAGTATATATGATACATAAAACTTAGACCACTTAGGGAATTTTATCCCCTTTCCAGAATCTGCTTCTTTGATAAAATTATCCCAACCCCATCCTAATTTACGAGTACAGAATATAAGTATTATTAATCCTCCAAGAGGTAGAAAATTATTACTTACCAAAAAGTCTATACCATCAACAATAGAACTCCCCTTACCAAGAGGTTGTATAAATGATAATAAGTTAAAACTTAAAGCAGATGGCAGTCCTAATATAAATAATGAAATAGCAACTATTATAGTAGTTTTTTTTCTACCCATCTTAGTTTCAGACATTGTAACTGCTATAATATTTTCAAATACAGCTATTATAGTAGTAAGTGCTGCCATAGATAGGAATAAGAAAAATAATGTACCCCATATTCTACCAAGTGGCATAATATTAAAAATATTAGGTAAAGTTAAAAAAGCTAAACCAGCTCCTTCTCCAGGATTAATACCAAAAGCAAAAGTAGCAGGAAATATTACAAGTCCAGCAAGTAGTGCTATTAATGTATCTAATATTACAACCATAATAGATTCACCAGTTAATGAATAATTTTTATCTATATAAGAACCAAATATAGTCATAGCACCAATTCCAAGGCTAAGTGTAAAAAATGCCTGTCCAATAGCAGCATAAGCTACAGTAAAAAAGTCTTTTAAGCTGCCCCCAAATAAGTTTTCAAAATTTGGTAAAAGATAAAATTTTAACCCCTCAGAAGCATTAGGTAAAGTAACAGCTCTTACAATTAATACAATAAGTATAAAGAAAAGTAAGCTCATCATAACCTTAGTAACCTTCTCAACACCATTTTCAAGACCATTCAAACATACAATAGTAGCAAGCAATATAGACATACCCATCCAAAATACAAGTGTAGAAGGAGAAGCTAATACATTAGAAAAAAACATTCCTATCTCATTAGCATTAAGTCCATCAAGTTTACCAATAGCAGTAAAATAAGTATAAGCTAAGCACCAACCAGCTATAGTAGTATAAAACATCATAAGTAATACACAACCAAATAACTGTATATATCCTATAATATGCCATTTATGATTTTGCTTTTGAAGTTTTTTATAAGAACCTGCCAAGTCACGTCCTCCAGCTCGTCCAACAGAAAATTCCATTATTAGTATGGGAAGACCTAAAATTATTAAAGCCAAAATATAGATTATAACAAAAGCAGCACCCCCATACTTACCTGTAATATAAGGAAATCGCCAAACATTACCAAGTCCAATAGCACATCCTGCAGATACTAATAAAAAGCCTAATCTACTTGAAAGTTTTTCTCTCTTTTCATTATTACCCATTTCACTCATAGTATTTTCCTTTAATGTTTAAAATTTTTTATTATTGATAGAATATTATACTATTAAAGAATTAAAAAGCAATAAAAATATTACTATTTATAGTTATTTTGAATATAGTTCATTGAATGCTTTATCTATATATCTTAGATATTTTTGTATATCATCTTCATTTTCCATAATGATAAACTCAACTCTTCTGTTTTTACTCTCATCAAAATATGGTGCTATTAAATCTTGTAAGCTTAAAATCTTAATTTTACTTAAATAAATAGGTTCTACATTTGCCTGTATATAGTTTTCAACATTTTTAGCCCTTATTTCAGAAAGATCTACTCTATCTTGAGTGGGGTAGTTATATAGGTATAATACATTATTTGTTCTATTTGCCTGATATACTAAAGATTTTAATACAGGGCTTTCATTATGCCCTATATGACCTTCTATCATCATACTTATAATTTTTGGGTTATTCATTAAGCTTGAAACATAATTTATTGTAGTTTCATATTTATTCATATCTACAACATCACTATTTTCATCAAATAAAATAGTTTGTGGCACTATTAGTATTTTACCTCTTTCTGTAAGTCTATACTGATATCTAACAGGTTTATTTTTTTCATTTCTAATTCTTATTTTTTCTTGTTCTTGTTTTTTTATTTCTTCTTCTATACTCTTTACTTTTTTAGATCCACCTGAGGCTATTATTACTGTAGAACAACCTATTATACTGATAAGGGTTAATATTATTAATATAATTTTTTTTATCATAAATAAATTTGTATTTAAATAAATATTTTATAATATATGTATTATAATATAAAAAATATCGGATTTTTATTTTATGAAATATATATCAAATATACATACTCACACCACTTATTGTGATGGAAAAAACACTATAGAAGAAAATATATTAATTGCTATTAATAAGGGTTTTATTAGTATTGGTTTTTCTGGTCATTCTCATTTTGATTATGATATATCTTCTATGAGCGTTGCAAATACTATTAAGTATTTGGAAGATATAAAAAAGTGTAAAGAAGTATATAAAGACAAGATAGAAGTATATGCTGGTATTGAGGGTGATTATTATTCTAACTTAAGTAAAGATACTGATATTGAAATGGGGCTTGATTATAGAATAGGATCTGTTCATTTTATAGAAGATGATGAGGGTAATTATTATCCTATTGATAATTCTGAAGATAAGTTTATTTATGCTCTTAATTATTTTTCTGATATAAAAGAAATAGCTAAAAGATATTATAATAATATTATAAAAATGATAAATACTCAAAAACCTGATATTATAGGGCATTTAGATTTGATTAGAAAGTATAATAAGAATAATAAATATTTTAATGTTTATGATAAGTGGCATATTGATTTGATTGATAATGTTCTTCTTGCTATAAAAGATTATAATAAAAATAATGGTTTGATGATGATAGAAATTAATACAGGAAAGGTAAAAGAAGATAATCTTAAAGCATACTATCCTAATGATTTAACTATAAAAAGAATATTAGAGCTTGATATTCCTATTATTGTTAATACAGATTGTCATGTTGCAGATAGACTTGATAATTATTATATTGATATGATTGATACTTTAAGAGAAGTTGGTTTTAGTAGTGTTAAGATGCTTATTAATAATAATTTTATTGATGTTGAGATTTAATATTATTTCTTATTTTTGTTAGAATATTGTCTAATATTTTTATTTCATCTTCGTCTATATTTTGTAGCATATTATTTAATGCTTCTTTTTCATATTGTTCTACTATTTTAATTGTTTCTTTTGCTTTGTCTGTGATAAATAGGTAGAATGCTCTTCTATCTATATCATTTTTTACTCTTTTTACTAATTCTTTTCTTTCTAACTTATCTACTATTGCTTTTACAGTGTTTTGATCTTTATCTAGTTTTGTTGATAATTCTTTTTGTGATATTGCATCTTGTTTGTTTAATGTTTTTAAAACTATAAATTGTTCTGGAGTTATATTAAAACTATATATTTTTTTCTCTATATATTGATATATTTTTCTTGAAGTGTAGCATACTTCGTGACATATATTATGTATCAAAAATAAGTCTCCAACTATGAAGTTTTATATACATACTATTCTATATTAGCTTATAGTAAATAACAAGTATATTATTTTTTTAAGAATATACTTGTTATTATTATAATAAATCAATACATATCTATATGCTTTTTATAGCTTGATTGCCTTTTTCTATTAGATCATCTAAGTATTTATTCATTTCTTCTTTTGTTAGCAGAAAAGGATTTTTCTCTCCCTTTTTGAGTTTTGCAACTTTTTTTAGATTTTCATATCCATTATTATGAAATAAATGTGCAGTTAATGCTATATCTGCATTTCTTTTTATAGCTTCTTTTTTGAAGTATTCAGCTGATTCCTTATATTTATATTTTAATTCTTTTTCAGATGATACTCCAGTACCACCCCATAATACTGCTATATGTTCTTTATTATTATATTTAACAGGAAATATAAAAGATGAACAACCTGCAGTATGTCCTGGAGTAGATAATATATTTACTTGTGTATCTCCAAGAGTTATAACATCTTTATCTTTAGAATAAATATCAATTTCAGCTTTAGGTGCTCTATCAGTATTTGGTCCAGTATTTAATTCGTACATAAGTTTTGTATCTACTTCACTTAATACAACTTTACAATTATATTTATCTTTTAGATACTTAGCTCCACCATAATGATCGCCATGTCCATGACTTATTAGTATATACTTTATATTTTTTGTATCTAACCCTAATTTTTTTAGCCCATCTTCAATTAATTTTGCATCTCTATTATCCCACATAGAATCTATTAATATAATTCCATCAGAAGTGTTAATAGCCCAAGAAACAACACTCACACTACCAATACAGTATAGATTATCAAATACTTTAGTAGGTTCTAATGGGGTATTATCGTGTAGATATTCTAATGGAGTTTTTTCTTTTGCAAAGAGTATGCTTATTATGAATATTTGCATTATTAGTAGATTTATAATTTTTTTCATTTACTCTCCTTTATATTTTATAATAATACGTATACGTATTAATTTCTATATAAAAATATCAAAATATTATTTTAATTTAATACTTAATAATAGAGTCTATTTCATCTTTGTTAAGATTTTGATATTCTTTTTCTTTAAGACTATCTAAGAAAATATTTGCAATTCTAATTCTTTTTAATATTACAACCCTAAATCCAACTTTCTCACACATTCTTCTAATTTGTCTATTTCTACCTTCAGTTAGAGTAATATAAAATGAGTATTTATCAATTCTTTTTATTTTTGCAGGTTTTAATTTTTTGCCATCTAATGACATCCCAAACTCTAATTTTTTTAGAGCCCCATCAGGTATATCATCATTAAGTTTTACATAATATTCTTTTTCACAATTAGAATTTTCTTCTATAATATTTTTAGCAAAAACACCATCATTTGTGAGTATTATAAGCCCGCTACTATCTTTATCCAATCTTCCAACAGGGTATATTTTTTCTTTTATATTTTTTACTAATTTATAAATAGGTATTCCCTCATTTTTATTAGTAGAGCATACATACCCTCTTGGCTTATTTAATTTAATATAAATTTTATCATTTTTTATATCTTCTATGCTTTCTATTTCTACAACATCATTTTCATTCACTTGAGTAGCTAAATTAGTTATAACAGAACCATTTATTCTTACTCTTCCATCCAATACAAGTTTTTCAGCCTCTCTCCTGCTTACAATATTTTTACTCGCAATATACTTATTAATTCTCACACTAAAACACACTAAAAATAAAAACTTATCACTTTAAATATTAACATAACAATTCCGATAAATCAATAAAAGCAATGGTATTTATGAAATATTCTATGGATTTTTAGTTGACAATTTTTTATATTAGAATATAATTTGTAGAGTTATGGAATATAAATGCTTAGCTATAAATATTAAGGAGAGTGTGCTATGAAATTTTATAGAAGTATGCGAGTAAGCCCTCGCTACCTCATAATGATTTGTCTACTTTTAAGCATAAGTTCGCTTGTTTTTGGACAAAGAAAAAGTATTTACGTTGAAACTAGATTACTTTATAACTTTGAAACATTAGATGAGTGGCAACCAATTTCTAATGCAAGTCGTTCTCTTTTTGTTGGAGATAGAACTAATGAAAATGGTGTTGTAACTAAATATCCTAATTTAAGATTATTTGCTACAAAGCCTTATGGTATGGGTAATCAGGGTTATAACTCTACAAACTCTTTATCAGCATCAGTTTCTTTCTTTAGAAAAGGATATAACTTCTTTGATCTTGTTCCTACAGTTCAAAAAATAGTTCCAGGTAAAGCAGAAACTTTTGATGTATGGGTATGGGGTGGTAATTATGCCTACACTATGGAAATGATATTTGAAGATTATAAAGGTTATACTTATACATTGCCTTTAGGTTCTTTAAGATATATAGGTTGGAAAAACTTAAGTACAGCAGTTCCAGGTTTTATTCCTCAATCAGAATCTTATGTTCCAAGAGCTAAAGGTTTAAGATTCTTAAACTTCCGTTTCTGGTCGTCTCCAGAAGAAAAAGCAGATAATTTTGTTGTGTTACTAGACTATTTCCAAACAGTAACAGATACATTTAGAGCTGCTTATGATGGTTCAGATATTGAAACTACTCTTGGTAAAGAATATGGTGGTAGAACAGCTGAACAGTATGGTGAAGATGGAGCTCAAGTTGTTGGTGGTGAAGGTAGTAATAATAATACAGAAGCTGCTAATAATGAGGAAGCGCAACAATAAAATTTAATTAAGTTAAAGGAGAAATATAAAAATGAAAAGATTAAGTATCTTTATAACAATGTTAGTTTTAACTGTTGCATTCTTATTATTCGCTCAGGATGCAGCACAAGATGAACAGCAACAACAAGGTGAAGGTGGTAACAACTTTGTAACAGAAGCTATCACTAACTTTTTAATAGATGATTTTGAATTTGCTAATACTTGGCAGGTTTCTATGCCAAGAGATTTTGGAGTAGCAAGTATCCTTCGTAGAGAAGGTGGTCCTGCTGATGTGGTTGCTGATGGAGAAGAAAATAATAAGTATATTTTAGGTGCTAAAATTCAATACTTTAGAACAGGATATCCTCATTTTGCAGTAACTCCTCCAAGACCAGTAAAAATCCCAGGATATACTAAAGAAATTAGTGTATGGGTTGCAGGTCGTAATCACAATAATAAGATGAGTTTCTATTTATATGATGTAAATGGTAAACTTCAAGTTGTTGGTAATGAGTCTCTTAACTTTATGGGTTGGAAAAACATTACTGTACAAGTTCCTGCAAGCATTAAACAAGATAACTTTAGAGGTCAAACTGATCAGGGTATAAGCTTTATGGGTATACATGTTAAAGTTGATCCTAGAGATTCTTATGGTAAGTACTATGTATATTTTGATAATTTAGTTGCTAAAACAGATGTATACTTAGAGACTTATAGAGAAGAAGATGATCCAAGAGATACTTGGTAATAATATATAAAGTTATATTTATCAATTGGGAGATAAAATTTTGTGATTTTATTTCCCAATTTTTTTATTATTTATGCAAAAACAAAAATTACAAAGATTTAGTGAGTATAGTCTATCTACATATTTACTTTGTCCTAGAAAGTATAGATATACTTATATAGAAAAACCATTTAAAAATCAAAAGAAAGCTTTAAATGTTAATTTTATTTTTGGTAATATAATTCATCAAGCGTGTAAATACTTTTATGATAAAAAGGCCGAAGATAGAACATTAGATAGTTTGCATAATCTTTTTAGAGAGTTATGGAAAAGAATGGGAATAAGATCTTTTTTTAATACTCGTGAAGAAGAAAGAGAAATGGGTATTAAGGGATTAGAAATGCTTTCAAATTTTTTTAATACTTTTGCAAATAAAGTTCCATATAATAGAGAAGAATATATGGAAGTTAATGTTCGAGATTATATTTTATTTGGACGTGTTGATAGAATAGATATTTCTTCAGATTCTCATTTGCATATAGTTGATTATAAGACAACTAAGTATTATGATGTTGGAGAAGATAATAAAGATAGAGATAGAAAAACTATACAGTTGAAATTTTATGCTTATTTACTTGATAAATTAAGGTCTAATGTAGCTACTGCTTCTTTTTATCATTTTGATGAGGATAAATTTGATACTGTTGAATTTTCTCATGATTCTATTTTATATATTGGTGAGTGGTTTGATGAAATTATTAATGATATAAGGTATGATAGGGTTTATAATAAAAGTGTTGGTCCTCATTGTAAATTTTGTGATTTTGTTAGTAAGTGTTATAATAATGAAAACTCTATAGATGATATAACACTGTCTAATGATGAGATAATTGCTAATGAAAATGAGTTATTTTAGATAAATATAAGTAGTAAATTAGAAATGCCCTCTTCAGCAGTACCTATCATAGAATGAATAGAGTGTGGACGTATTCTAATAATATCACCAGCTTCCAAATCTACTATTTCTTCTTCTATAATATATCTTATTTTACCGCTCAATACAATTACCATCTCTTCAGAAGGGTGTTCATGATATGGTATTAATTGATTTGACTTTTGCTTTACTGCATAAACAGTATAACCCTTATAAGATAAAGCCTCTATTAGTTTATCATCATCTTTTAGACAATTAAATTCTTTTTCTGTAGTAGACTTATAATAATAATTATGCCCTGTCATATATCATATCCTTTTATATAAGAAATTTTCGGTTTATAGCATAGTAAAATTTAATCACTATATAAAAGGTTATTATGATAAATTAGATTATATCAATATACTCAAATACTTTATCAATTTTGTCAACAACAATATCAGCCCCATTTTCAAGCAGTATATTTTTATCATAACTATTAGTAATAGCAACAATCTTTATACCAGTTTTTTTAGCAGCCTGTACACCAGCAATAGAGTCTTCAAAGATTATAGTATTTTCTAATGTAGTTTGACTATCTATATCCTGTATATTTTTAAATGCATCTAAGAACAAATCAGGTTCTGGTTTAGCTTTTAGCTTATCATTATGGCAAGAATAATTCTTTATATATTGATGAATATTTTGTTGTTTAGCAATTTTTTGAACATAGTCTATCTTACTATTAGAAGCTATAACAATATTATTAAATTTTTGTATAGTCTCAATTACCCCATCAAATAGTTTAAGTTCAGTTTCAAGCATACTATCAAAGACTAGTTGAGTATTAGAGAAGAAATCCTCAGGTATTTTGTGGGTTTTAGCAATGATGTTATACATATCTTTTGTCTGATATCCAGCGAGCTTATGGAAGTCAATATCAGTGAGAGCGTTCATCTGTTTAGTAGTTTTGTATAGAGCTTTAGTGTATATAGTTTCAGAGTCGACGATAGTGCCATCGAAGTCGAAGATAGCGTTTCTGATGTAGTATTTTTTCATATCATTCTCCTTAGGATTATTATATTACCAACTTTTGTAAAAATCAAGAAGTAGTAGTTTTATGCTTTTTTATTAAAGACTATATTCATTTTTCGAATTCTTTAAGTTGGTCTAAAGTTTTGCATACGATTTCGCCCTGTTCTTCGAGCTTGAGAGCCTCATCGAGATACTGTTTATTTTTGATAAAGTTTATAGTTTCGAGAATATTTTCATCATTCATATAATTAATCATTTGAATCAACTCTTCTTTGACAGTCATATAATCTCCTTATAATTTTATTCATCATCATTAATAATATTAAATATCTCTTTAACAATTTTAGGATGTAATATTTTACCTGTATGGTGTGGTACAACAACTCTTTTTTTATTTTTAATATATATTCTATGGCTACCTTTTTGCCTATCTATTATAAACCCATTTTTCAACAATATTTTTTCATCTTCTTTGGCAGTAATTTTAGGAATATTATTTTTCAATTAGCACCTCTAAAGGTCTAATAAATGAGTTTTTTTGATGTAGTTCTTGAATTTCCTCTTTGTCCATAGTTTCGAGATATAGTTCAATAGCTTCTTTAATATTTTTATCTACTTCCTCTAATGAGTCACCCTGCGAGAAACAACCTTTGAGTTCAGGTACTTGAGCGAAGTATCCGTTTTTATCTTTTTGAATGATGACATTAAAAACCATATAATCCTCCAAAGTTTTTAAAAATTATACTTTGATTGTTTAAAAAATCAATGTATTATTATGTCCGGTGTGGAGCTACGGGGGGAGTGGTATTGTGCCTTTGGAGCGTGTAAAGAATTATACTTTGATAGCGGAAAAAAGCAACGGGGCTACGCGAGGGAGGGGAAGAGTTTATTAATTAGCATTTAAAATCATATTTGGGTACAGCGTTCCAAGTTCTACCTTGCAGTATTCTACCATTTTTCTTTTTATTTACACCACCCCATTGTTTAAAGAAGAAAGCAGTTTTAGATTTTTTACAGGCTTCTTTTATATTTAGTATCCAATCTTCTTCAATAGGTCTTGAGTTATGTCCTGACTCACCACCTACAATAGCCCAGTCTATACCTGTTAAGTCTATATTATTTATATTTTCCAATAGAGGTTCAAAAGATATAAATCTAATATTTGCATTTACTTTTAATAGGTCATTCATTCTATACAACACTCTATTATTTTCTATCGTAACACCCAACCATATATTTTTAGTTAATTTCACTTCATCTATAACTTTGAGCATGTTTTCTGAGCGTTTAGTTAGAATTTGAAAAATGTGTTGAGGGCAATTATTCATAACAGTAAATACTTTTTTTATAAAGTCTATTGGTATATCTTCGTGAAATAAATCACTCATAGAATTTACAAAAATTACTTTAGATTTTTTTATAGTTTTAGGATAATTAAGCATATGTTCGTGAATTGTTATATCAAATTTATTTCTGTAATTTTCAACGCCCATATTATAAAGTCTATAAGCCATTTTTTCAGCATAACAATTCAAACAACCTTCGCTTATTTTTGTACATCCAGTAACAGGATTCCAAGTATCTTCAGTCCATTCTATTTTTGAACTCATTAAAATTATAAAACCTCTATAGTATATTTATCTACTTTGTGTATATTAGTAGAAGCATAACTCACTTTTAGATTATTACAAGATTTTAATTCTACTTTTTTATCTTTTTCCATTTCTTTAATAACTTTTTTAAATAATTCAGGTTTACATCCATTTTTCATAGCATATTTAAAACCATCAATATTAGTAGTTATTTGCTTATTTAAAATTAAACTACGAATATTATTTTCAATCATAGTTTTTTTATTATTTGATTTTATTCCAAAAAAAGTATCGTCATTATTAATATTATGGTTAGATTCACCCGAATTTTGATCATGTTTCCAGCAAACATTTAGAAATTTTTCCATTCCTAAAGTATGTGAAGAACCAAAAATTAATCCATAATAATTAGCTCCTCTTTTTATTGAAAATCCATGAATATAATACTCCATATCTTTAGGAATTAAACTTTTATAATATTCTAATACAACTAAATGACTTTTATCGTAACCATTTTCTACAACATTTATATTATTAATGTCTATATATTGTTTTATTTCTGGAATATCTTTAAATCTTTTAACTATGGAAGAAGATATAAAAAATATAAAATCTGTTTTAGGACTGTTAATCAATGTATTAAAGACTTCTTTATTTATTTCTTTGATTCCATATTGATCCAAAAATAAAAATTTTGCTATTTCATTATTTTGAAGAATATGTTGTATTTCATTATTAAAAAAATATTCTTGAAAAAGTTGATTTTCAACATTATATTTATAAATACAATGTTTTTTACAAAAATTTGAACTGCATTCTTTAATATATTTATTAATTTTTTTATTAAGTTTGTCAGATTTATCTTTTTCAGAATCATTAAAAATAAATGTTATATTTTTATAGTTATTTTTACAAAATTTTTTAGCTTCGCTTAATAATATTAATGGCGATCCATATGTCCCGTCAATATCAGTACCACTTCCAGCAAAAAGGTCAAAAACATATAATTTATTTATTTGAGGTGTTTTTATAAAAACAGGAAACCACTCTTTAAAAAAATCAGATAGTATTTCTAATTTTAATTTTGTACTTTCTGCAAATGATGTTTGATTAATATCTTTTGACATTATAGACTCCAAATTTTTTTAACATTATAATACATAAAGATAATAAAATAAACTACTTATAGTATATATTGTTCTTTTTTTATAGAAAAAAAGAACCAAAAAACTATTTCTTTTTTATTGGATAAAAAAGAAACAAAAAAGCCATAAAGTTTATGTTTTTAGCGTTACGAGTTTTCAATGATTTTAACCTCGTCGTCACTAAGTTTATACAAAGAATAAACTATAGTATCGATATTTTTATCAATAGCTTTAATTTTAGTATTAATAATTTTAATAGAGTTAGGATTTTTCTCGTTTTTAATCTTTTTATTTTCCTCAATAATAGTATCCACAAGAGTAACTATTTTTCTTTTAGTTTCTTCGTCAGTTTCTGGTATAGGTATATTTTGCATAAATTCTTTAGAGCCGTATGCATATTGTCCTACATTTGTTAAAGGAGTAATTAAATTTCCTAATTTAAATGTAACAGTATTTAATACTGCTAATAGATATTTTAATTTGTTAGTATCATTATTATTATCAGTAATCATAAAAAGAGAATTATTAAAATAATACCCTTTATCTATAAATGAAAAATAATAAATTCCATTAACAGGTGTCCACACAATTTTATCTTTATCAAAATCTTCTAAATAAGCACAGTTTCTCAAATTATAAGGAGTAATACCTTTATCTTGTCTTTTTTCTAATTGTTTATAATATTTGT
The DNA here is from genome assembly GCA_944390575.1 of uncultured Spirochaetota bacterium. Classification (GTDB taxonomy): domain Bacteria; phylum Spirochaetota; class Brachyspiria; order Brachyspirales; family Brachyspiraceae; genus Brachyspira. The sequence continues at coordinate 170,881 of CALXQJ010000003.1, read as the reverse complement.
CTAAATGTTTTTTTATAGCAGGGTAGTTTTTAATATCAATAGGAGGTATACCTTTTTCTTTTATACCGTTATGTGTATTAATTAAGTAAAGATTAGCAAAGTTATAAGAATATCTTTTAATATCACGTCCACGAAGTAAAGGTTTTATAATTTCTTCACTTTTTCTGTCTTCTTCAATAAGTTTATTCTTAGTCTCTTCATCAATAATAAAAGCCTCATTAAATCCTGTCTTTATACCATAGTTTATTGTAATATCCCAATCTTTCAAAGGTTTATGTTGTTTAATTTTTTCAAATATAGAGTTTTCTTCATTATTAGTAATAATCCATTCTTTATTTTTATGAGCTACTATGTTATTTTTTAATTCAGTTAATGAAGATAGTTTTTCTAAATCATCATAAAATTTATCAGCAAGAAATACTCTCTTCTCGTCAATTTCTTTTTTATTATTCTTACCATAAAAAATAATATTAGTATCAACAGTAGCCCCTTTAAACCGTCCAGCCCCCAAGTCGACAACTTTCACATTATTAGCATTATAATAAAAATACTCTCTCGTTTTTTCACCATACCCAGCCCTCATCCACTTATTAGAAACAATAAAACCAACAACCCCATTATCATTAATAATATTAAGTGCTTTCTCAAAGAAAAGCTGATAAATATCGCCCATAGAATGATAAGTCTTATAATTTCCAGATTGATACCCAGTTTTAAATTCTTTTTCCATCCCTTGCAACTGTACATAAGGAGGATTTCCAACAACTATATCAAAACCATTAGAACCATTTTTAAATACTTCTTTAAACTCATCCTCAAAGTCAAAACAGTTAATCTTGTATTGCATATCCTCATCAAGCAAAAGCATTTCTTCATTCTTGTAAAAATCACTCCCAATCAAACTATTCCCACACTTAATATTATCCTCCAAAGAAGGCAAAGCCCGCTCATTAAACAAACTCGCATTATTAATAAGCGAAGCCTTAGTTTCCCCCTCCAAACATTTTAAAAGCAAAGACAACTTGCTAACCTCAACAGCATTAGCATCAATATCCACCCCAAAGATATTATTAACAAGTATACGCTTTTTAAGCCAAAGACTAAGACCATCGCCCCCCTCATTCAAAACATCATCTTTCACGCCACGAAACTTTGTATTTTGTTTTTTATTCTTATAATAATCAAGATGATAATCAAGTAAATATTGATAAACACCAAGTAAGAAGCTACCACTTCCACAAGCAGGATCAATAATCTTGATTTTGGCAATTTCCTCAGGACTCTTCCCCTCAATCATAACTCCAACACTATTACGCACAATATAATCAACAATATACTCAGGCGTATAATATACTCCTCCCGCCTTACGCACTTCAGGTTTAAGATCAATCACCGCCTTATTACGATTATTAATAGAAATAGTTTTCCCCAAGAACTGTTCATAAGCATTCCCAATAATCTCAACAGAGATAACAGAAAACTCATAAGGACTAATAGGATAATAAAGCTCTTCAATAATCTCTTTAATTACCTTATTATCTATTTGAAGATTAGTAGTAATAAAATCACTCTCAAGATGAAAAAGCCCCGAATTATACTTACTATCAGCATCTCTAAAAACATCAATAAGTTTAAGATAAAACGAGTCACTTTTGTTTTGACAAATAACCCTAAGTCTCCCATATTCTTCAACATTTCTATCTTCAGCAACCCGTAAGAATATAATTCTATCAATAATAGCCTGCACAGCAAAGTTAAGATCGCGTACAGAAAGATTTTTATTAAGTTTATTAATATTATCAGCAAGTTTAGTACGTAAATTATCAAGCGAGTTTAAAAAGTCGCTATCAACAGAGCTAGTCCCTTTTTTTATTTTGCTATCAGCAATATATTTTTCCAAAGAGCCACGAGGAATATTTTCTCTCGCAAATGTGTCATATATAAAGTTGAATACATCTTCATTAAGATATTCTTTGTAGTTATAGTATTTAATTCTGGCAACCGAGCTTTTATCATTAATATTAGGCTTAACACTACAATCATAAATAGCAATTTCTTCAAAATCAGTAAGAATACTAACCCCAAGACTAGCACTATACCCATAACGTCTAAGTTGAAAAGCAGTTTCAGGATTATTATCAAGCTTAACAAAAGGTTTTTTAGCCTCAACGAAGAATACACGATTTCCGCCAATACGAAAAGCATAATCAGGAGCTTTACAACGAAGCACATTATTTTTAGACTCACGAATTTTTAGCTTATCTTCGTGTACAACATCACGATAGGTTTCAGAAAACCCCTGTTTATTAGCGACATCCCACCCAAGAGCTTCAAAGAAAGGGTCGATAAAATCACGTCTAGTCATAGTTTCATTATAATTAATATCATTATACTGACTATAATTACTTTCAAATTTGTATACAAGATTTTTAATAGTTTCATAAGCTTTAATTTTATTATCAGACATAATACTAATATATTCCTTTAATATGAGAAAATAAATATTTAACGATATTAATATATACTATTTTTAATTTTTTTTATATAATAAATAATAATAATTGCTATAATTTATAAAATATGTAGAATATAATAATATATGGTAAAATTCGAATGGGATGAAAAAAAGAATTTATTAAATATAAAGAAGCATAAAATTTCATTTGAAAAAGCATTACACGTTTTTACAGATAATAATGCATTAATTATGAAGGATGATGATTTATCATATACAGAAGAGCGTTTTATAACATTAGGTAGTATAGGAAATCAAACTATAGTAGTTGTAGTACATACAGATAGAAGTAGAGAAGGTGTAGAAATAATAAGAATAATATCAGCAAGATATGCTACAAGTAAAGAAAAGAGAGACTATATTAATTTTAATAAAGATAGGAATTAAAAAATAATATGAAAAAAGAGTACGACTTTTCAAAAGCAGTAAATATAAAAGATTTTCGTTCTGGTATGTTTTATATAGAAAAAGAAGAAGATATTTTAACACCAATTTACTTAGATAGAAAATTAATTATAAGGCTAGAAAAACTTTCAAAAATAAAAAATAAGTCAATATCAAATTTAGCAACAGATATACTAACTCATTCAAAATATTTAAATAATATAAAAAGAAGAAGTAATACATTAAAGAATAAAAAACATAAATATATATAAATTAAAATTCTATTGACATTTTCAGTTTTTTCTTTATTATAGGTACACTAAAAAAAGTAATGTATAAATAAACAGTATTATGTTAACATTCTTTTAAGTATATTTTGGGTATAAAAGAAAAATAAGTTATGAAAGAAAATACACTCTTTGATGATACTGATGATTCAAAAGAAAATCTTCTTAATTTTTCAGACAATATAATAGAAGAAACTGATAATAAAGAAGAGAAAAGTATAATAATAGATAAAACAAGCTGGTTATATTATACACGCTCACCATTAATGGATACCTATAGAGACAATCTATATAGGGAATATTATAGCTTATCAGTACTACTTTCATTAAGAGGTAACACCAATGATAAAATACTATCATTATCATTAAAGTTAATAGACTTAGAAACAAAAAAAGAGTATAGAATATCAAGTTTAGAGAATTTTTTATTTTCTTGTGTAGTTGGCGATATACAAAAATTTGAAGATATAGAAAAGAAAATAGAGTTAGAAGATTTTAGTAAATCCGAAGCCCGACTGATTAGATTTTTGAATAATTTATATACAGAAGGTAAGCATAATCAAGAAAGTGGTAAATTACACTTTAAAGATTATGAAGCACAAAAATGTTTAGATATATTAAAAGACATACATAATATAAGATTAGAAAGTAAAGTAATACTATTTCAAGAAGAACCACTACAATTAGGTATACAAAGTTATTATAGTATAGATAAAAATTTAATATTAGATCTAACAATAAAAGATATAGATATTAATAGAATATATACATTCGGAGAAAACTGCGATTATATATTATATAAAGATATATTCTATAAAACAAAACCATCATACCCAAAAGTTATAAATACAATGTTTAAATCTTCAGTTGTAATTAGTAGTGATTATATAAAAGATTTTTGTTCAAGGGTATTACCAAGTTTAAAAAAAGATTTTTTAGTAGAATTACCAGAAGATATAACACATAATGAAATATTAGCCTATCCAGCACAGGCATTATTATTTTTAGACTATGATGGTACTAATGTATTTTCTACAATAAGATTTAAATACGGCAATTTTACAGTAGATCCATACTCAGGAACTTATACAAGTAATTCATTATTTTCATCTAATGAAGAGCTTTATAGAGATGAAGAAAAAGAAAAATATTTTTGTGATACACTATCAAAATATTTAGAAAAAGATGGCGACTATACCTTTTCTACAAAAGATGATGAAACTATATTTTATTTATGCTATAAAATACTTCCAATGCTACAAGATAGGGGATGGACTTGCTATTATAGTGAATCTTTTAAGGCATTAAAGGTAAATGTAAAACCTCTAAATATGAAAGTCTCTTTAACAAAAAGTATTAATTTCTTTGAGATAAAATTTTCTTTTGATGGCGTAAAAGAGATACACGATCTAACAGATATAATTAGAGAAGTAAAATTAAAAAATAGAGAATATATAAGGCTTCAAAATGGATCATTTGTACCAATAGATTTAGAAGTTATAGATTATATTGCAAAGATGTTTCAAGGAGATATAGAAAGTAATATAGACAATAGATATTTACTTCCTATGTTTTCTGCTCCATATTTTGTAGATATGTTAGAAAAGCATAGTGGTATTGAGTTAGACTTGGATGATACTTCGCTTGAGACTATTAATAATATTAAAAAAGTAGATTATGATGAGACCCCTCCTACTGGTATAGTTGGTGAGTTTAGAAATTATCAATTAGTAGGCTATAAATGGCTTCGTAAATTGGCTGATATGTCTCTTAATGGTATACTTGCTGATGATATGGGTTTAGGAAAGAGTTTTCAGACTATAGCTACTATATTAAAAGAAAAGGAAAATGGTGCTACTAATACTTCTTTAATAGTTGCTCCTACTTCTTGTGTATCAAATTGGTATTATGAGATACGTAAATTTGCTCCTCAACTTGAAGTTATAGTATTAACTGGTAGTGTTAAAAAGAGATTAAGAAAGGTTAAGGCTGTTAGTAATTATGATGTTGCTATTATTTCTTATTCTACATTAAAGAGAGATATAAAGCTACTAAGTGAGAATGAGTTTAATTATGTTATATTAGATGAGGCTCAACATATAAAAAATGCAAATACTCAAAATGCTAAGATAGTAAAAAGTTTAAAAAGTCAAAAACGTCTTGCTCTTAGTGGTACTCCTATAGAAAATAGTATTAGCGAGATGTGGTCTATGTTTGACTTTCTTATGCCTGGATTTTTGGGGCGTCATAAGGACTTTGTTGAGGAGTATGAGATTCCTATATTATCAAATTTAGATAATTCTACAGAGGCTTTAGACAATTTGAAAACAAGAATAGCTCCTTTTATTTTAAGAAGATTAAAAACAGATGTACTTACAGATTTACCACCTAAAAATACAATAGTACAGTATTGTGATTTAACTAAAGATCAAAAAGAGCTTTATATGTCTATACTAGAGGCTGCTCGTATAGAAATATTTGAAACTGTTAAGAGAAAGGGATTTAATCAATCTCATATAGAGATATTTTCTGCTCTTACACGATTAAGACAAGTATGTAGTCATCCTAAATTAATGCATCCAGATTTGAGGGGGGATAGTCATACAAGTGGTAAGTTTCAATTATTTATAGAAATGATACGTGAGGCTATATCTGGAGGGCATAATGTATTAGTATTTAGTTCTTTTACTCGAATGCTTAAAATTATGAGAGAAGCTTTTAAGAAACTTGGAATTAATTATTTTTATTTGGATGGTACTACTAAAGATAGGATGGATTTAGTTCATCGTTTTAATGATGGAGAGGCTCCTATATTTTTACTTAGTTTAAAGGCTGCTGGTACTGGTCTTACTCTTACTAAGGCTGATACTGTTATCCATTATGATTTGTGGTGGAATCCTGCTGTTGAGGATCAGGCTACGGATAGGGCTTATAGGATTGGTCAGAAGCGTGTTGTTACTAATTATAAGCTTGTCACTAAGGGTACTATTGAAGAGAAAATTTTAGAACTTCAGGATAAAAAGCGTATTTTAATAGATACTGTTGTTGATGGCAGTATGGGAGATATTTCTAAACTTAGTTGGGATGAAGTTAAGAATTTAATTAATTAGGAGTATGATATATGGGACTTGGCAATAAATTATTAAATGGAACTATTAGAAGAAAAATAGGTTCTTATATTTCTAAAGTTCTTTATAAGAATTCTATTACTATTAATGATTTAGATAAAAATGATATAGTCTATAGTATAGATTATGATAATTCTGATAGAACTAATTATATTTGTAAATTAAGTAATGCTTATATATATTCTACATTTGGATATTATTTTAATAAAGATAAAAAATTAATTAGAGATTTAATACCTACGGGTATGTTTGATACTCTTATTTTGGGTGGTTATTTTGCTTTTTATCCGCTTAAGAAAAAAGTTTATATTAAAGGAAATATATTTTCATTACAATCTTTATGGGTTGTATCATTTGCTCATTGGATACAAGATATTTTACCTAAATTATTTATATTAAAAGATAGCGGATTATTTGAAAAGATAGATACTATTGTTTTAGGTTCTGGTTGTATTTCTTCATTTCATAGAGAGAGTTTAAAGTTATTTGGTTTTGATGATAAAAAGATATTTTATATAGATGATGAAATGGAGGTAGAATGTGAAAATTTATATATTCCATCACTTCCTTGTGGAGTATTGAGACCAGATAAGTGGGTATTTATTAGATATAATTTATTTGCAAAAGAGCTTTTTTTAAGAAATAAAGATAATTATACATTTCCTAAAAAGGTATATTTAAGAAGAAAAAAACTAAAAACAAGAAATCTATTAAATGAGGAAGAATTATTAAATTTATTAAGTAAATATGGATATGAGTCTATTTGCTTAGAAGAGCATTCTTTAGAATATCAGTTTTTTTTATTTTATAATGTAGAGAGAGTTATTTCTATTGTTGGTAGTGGTCTTGCTAACTTAATATGTTCTAATAAAGGTATTAAAGTTCTTGGTATAGAACCATATATTAGACCTGAAGAAAATACTTGGACATTTATTTTAGAGAATGTAGGGGGAACTTATTCCTATTATACTGAAACTAATAAGGATAACTTTAAATTCTTAAATAATCATAATAAGAATAATGACTTTGATTTTAAGATAGATATTGATGAGTTTACAAAAGTATTTAATACTTTTGAATATAATTAAAATCTATTTTTTAAATATAAAGTAAACAGCTAGTATTAAACATATAAATCCTATAAAATGATTTATTCTAAAAGATTCTGTCTTAAAAAATACAAGTGTAAATATAGTAAATACAGATAGTGTAATAACTTCTTGCATAACTTTTAATTGTAGAAGTGAAAAAGGTCCACCATTGCCATCAAATCCTATTTTATTTGCTGGCACTTGAAAGCAATATTCAAAAAATGCAATAGCCCAGCTTATTAGAATAATAATAGGTAATGATAACTTTTCAAAACCTTTCATCTCACTAAATTTTAAATGACCATACCAAGCAAATGTCATAAATATATTTGATAATATTAAAAGTAGTATTGTATATATAGATTTCATTTTTAATCCTTATTTTTTATTTTTTTTATTTTATACAATGTCTAAGTGAGTTTTTATATTTGGTCTTGGAAACTCTTTATTTATTTCTTCTATATCTTCATTATCAAGTATAATGTTTTCTGATTTTTTATTTTCTAATATATGATTTTTATTTGTACTTTTTGGAATTACTATTCTATTTTCAAAACTCATTATAAATGATAATGCAATTTGAGAAGATGTAGCATTATGTTTTTTTGCTATCTTTTTTAATACTTTGTTTTCTAATAACTTATATCCTAAATCTCCATTTTGTGCTAAAGGACAATATGTCATTAATGCTATATTCTCTTTTTCTAAATATTCAGATAAAGAAAAATCTATTCCTCTTGAATGTAGATGATATAATACTTGATTACATTCACATCTATTACCATACTCTATATTCTTTAATTCTATCATATCATCTATATCAAAGTTTGATACACCCCAAGATTTAATTAAACATTTCTTTTTAGCTTCTTCCATAAGGGCTACAACTTCTTTTATATTAGCTCCACCTCTCCAATGTAAAAGATACATATCTAAGTAATTAGTATTTATTCTCTGTAAACTATTTTCTAAGCTTGTAAAGAAATTATTTGCATTTGCATTATGAGGATATATTTTAGATACTATGAAAATATCTTCTCTTTTAGTATCACTATTTTTTAATGCTTCAGATAAAACAATTTCAGCATCATCATACATTTCTGCTGTATCTATTAATTTATATCCATTCTCTAATGCATATTTTATAGATTTTACTTCATCATTAAATTTATCTTTGTATCTTCCAACTTGCCAAGTACCAAGTCCTAATTTTGGCATTATAATATTAGATTTTAGTTTATAATTTTGATTTATCATATTTTATTAATGATTTATATTAATATAGTCTATAGATAAGTTTGTAGTTGTTTTTGTTATGATAAATTGATAATCATCATCTGTATGTGTGTATATTTCAGCTAACTGTTCACCATTGTCACTATCTATTATTTCTTTATTTATCTCTAAGTTATTAGCTTGCATATTTTTTAATAAATTATTTAATAGTATATCAATATCATTATTTATATTAATAGTAATTTGTTCTATTTCTTTGTCTCCAACAAAAATAATAAGCTCAGCATCATTAGCTCTTACTTTTAGATTTTTTCTAAGTATATTATTTCTAATATTATTTTCAGGTACTTCAAAAGCTTCAGCTAACTTTATAAAAGAAGTATTAAAATTAAAAGACGCTATAGATCTAATTTCATTATTAGAAAAAGAAATTAAATCTCTATGAGAAAATTGACCAGATTTAATATTTGAAGAAGTTTTATAGCTTTTTATAAAAATAGTAATTAATAAAATTAAAATACAAGAGTATAGTATATAATGTATAACTTTCATTATTTATCTAATTAAATTACAAAATTAATTTTCTAATAAAATATCATCAACTTCTTCTACTTGAAATAATGGCATATCACCAGCATTATAGAAAGAAGGCTCTAAATTAAATGATAATGTAGTTTGATGTTTTTTATAATTTTTAGCTTCTATTATAATATCTAATTTTATTTCTACACTATCTTTACTTTCAGTCTTTGTAGGCATAAAACAAAACATAAACTTACCAGGTACATTTTTAGATACAATAGCCGCATTAGGAAAGTTTGCTCCATATCCTTGAAGTAGTGTACCATTATGATAAGCATATACTAAAGCTTCTTCTATTTTTTCAAATTTAGTAGAAGAACAAATATTTCCCATTATACTTGGATATGTAATATAATATCCAGCAGTATCTATCAAAGGTACAGATTCTAAAGCAGTAGTTTCTTTTCTTCTTCTTATAATTTCAGAAGCTTTTGAAATTATTGCTAATATTTCATTATTTTTATCTGTATCATCATCATAACTATGTAGAACTCCTCTAGCACTAGTTACGTATTGAGGTTGTACTCTGTTTAATGTGTATGCTATTATATCCATACGCATAGAGGCATTTGCTGGTATATTTTTTTCTGTTAGAAATATATCTACTAATTTAGAAATTTTCTGTTCCATTAAATTAACTAAATACATACTTACACTCCAATAAATGTTTTACAATTATACAAAATAAGTTTTAGTTTGTCAAAGAAAATATTCTTATATTAATTAAGAAATTTGTATTTATTTTGTAATTGAAAATATAAAAAGTTCAAAGTGGGTTTTGAATATATTATTTGGAGTTGTTACACTTAATGTATTTAGAGATGATATTTTACTTATTATAAATACTATTTCTGATATTGAGTATTTTTTTATATAGTTTTTTGTTTTAGTTAGAATGAATACTGGTATTTTAGTTATTTTGCTTATTTCATTTAATGTTGTTTGTGGTGAAAATATTTTCATATAGTATATAGCTAAAAAATTATTCATCATTAGTGTTAAGGAAGAAGAAGCTTCTTGATCTAATCTTTTCATTATATTAAAGCATTTATTTCTATCTCTTTCTAAAAGTGCATTTAAAAAATCGAATATATTTTTATTTTTAGATACATAAGTAAAATCTATAATATCTTCTATATTAATAAAGTCTTTATCATTATAACTACAAATCTTATCCAATTCAGAATATAAAGCATCATAGTCTAAGTTTATATTATTTAATAAATACTCTAAAGCATCATTAGATATTTTCTTTTTATTTTTATTAAAATAATCATTAATAAGAACCTTAAAATCTTTTTCATCTGGTAGAGGAAAGTCTATAAAATATATATTGTTTGTATTTTGTTTTTTAGAGAAGTATTTATATATAGAATCTTCATCTATTGTATTTTCAGTTTCTAATATCACAATAGCCGTTTTAGATTGATTATTAGCATATTCTAAAAAATCATCCTGAAAAGAATTATATTTATAAACAACTATAAGTCTAAAATCAACACCAAAAGGAGGAGTATCAGCAACTTCTAAAGGTGAAGAAAAAGAAACATCATTTTTATCATAAAATACACTATAATTCATTTCACTATCACCTTCATCATTAAATAATGAAGAATGCATAGATACAATAAAAGACTTTTTAAATAGTCTCTCTTTTCCAGTTAGTACATATAAAGCATTTTTAAAAGGAGTTGTTATTAGAGAATCTTTAACTTTTTTAAAATCATTCTCATTTTTTATTTTGAATATATTGTTTTTATTCATTATGAGTTTTTCTTAAAATTATAATTACTTTCTATAAATAGTCTAATTTCTATTTTACACTCATCATCAACATCTAATTTTACATTTTTAATAATAGCATACACATTATTTTTTTTATCTTCTAATTTATGTGCTATTAATGGTGAAATAACGCTAGGTACGTATCCTATTCTAATAGAATAATCTATATATAAAGCTGTTGCAAAAGGATCGTATGGATTGAAATTTTCTCTAATTAAGTTTACAGGTTCATTTTTAGATAGAATTTCTATAATATCATTTCCATTATTATATTTATATCCAGCAACAAAGAAGTCTATATGATATTTTTTTACTTTATAATCTCTATTAATAATGATTCTTCTATAATTATCTTGATGATTAACAATACAGGTGATATGTTTAGAATTATCATACTCACCATTTTTTATTTTCTTATACAAGATATAATCCCCATTTAACCCTTACTTTCTAAATAGAAATTTTACTTTAAATCAAATTTTCTGTCAAGTTGTTATCATATAAAAATAAAAAAGTTTATTTTCATATTTATTTTTAATATTTTTTTGTCGATAGTTTTTTATATGTGGTATTATATTCTATTATTTGTTATATTTAATAGAAGTGTTTTATTAAAAAATGGGCTTTTATTTTTAATGTTTTTTATAAGATTTTTATTATCTAGTATATTAATTTTTAATTTATTTACAATTGTTGCTTTTTCCCAAAAAAGACCAGGTAGTGATAACAATATATATATATATTCTAATAACACTGATATTTTTTTAATTTCTAATGAAAACAATACTAATAAGTATTTTATTTCAAATAATAATAAGATTTTTGATGTAAATAAACTTACTAATTATAAGTCTGATGAAATATTAGTGATGCCAAGGGATATAGATACTAATAAGTATGATCTTCCTGTTTTTACTAATGAGGAATTTGTGGATCCCAATAGAGGAAGACATCTTATTAGCTTGAATCTCTCATCAGGCTATGCAGGGTTTGTACCATTATTTTTAGATGCTTATACTTATGACTTAAGTGTATTTACAAATTTTTCTAAGATAAATCTTCAATTTTTAATACCCAGTTTTTATGACTATTTAGATTTATTAGATTTTAAAGGTAGTATGTGGTATGTTCCAAATATATCATATACATATATGTTGGATCCTGCTATAGGTATAGAGGTGGGTTTTGGTGTACAAAGCACCACTTATAGATTAGGTTTAGAGCAAGGTTTAGATTTGGGGGCATTAGGAATAAGTGTAGTAGATTTGGATGCATATTTGGAGGCGAATTTTATATATATTCCTTTTACTCTTGGAGCTAAATTTTTTACAGGTATTGATCGGAGTTTTGTTCACGCCGTCAGGGTTGGTTTTGAGCCTATAGTTTACAGACTAAAGCTACGAAATCCAGTAGATAAAAAAGAAGAAGATCAAGTTTATAATAATATAGGTATATATTTATCTTATGAGCTTGGTTGGAGTATTGAAATGTTTCCTAAAAAAGAGTGGCCTGTTAGGATGTATTTTGATGTATCTTTATTTGAGGTAGGATACTATGTTAGTTCACCTGTTAAGAATATGTATGAAAATTTCAGGCAAAGTTTTATAGCTTTTGGTACGGGTATTATAGATGTTAGCTTAATTCCTTCTTTTGACAGTTTTCCTTCATTTGTATCTGGAGTATCTGCTTTAAGGATTATACTACTTCCGAGGATAGGATTTACTGTAAGGTTTTAATGATGTTGTTTAGGGGAAGGTATTATATATTTGTGAGACTTTTTTTTGTATTTATATTTATATTAACCTTTAGTATATATTCTTTCGCTCAGAATAATTTTATTTCTGATTATAACATTATAGATATAAAACCATTAGAATCAAAAACAAATATAATTATGCCTCCTCCTATAGATAGAGATAGACTTGAAGCTACAAATAAAGTATTACAAGAACCTCCTCCTAAGAGAGTATCTACTAATGTATTAAATGGACTTGATACTCATACGCATTCATTTGGATTAGATTTTGGTACTACTATATTTTCTATGGTTTCAGCACCTTTGGCTGTTAATTTAAGTTATGAACAGAAGAATGGTAGTACAGATAGTGCGTTAAAGGGAAAATTTGGATTTAGATTTACATATACATATAGGTTTGCTGAAAAGATAGAACTTGATGCTACAATAGGTACTTATATGGTTAGTGCTTTTTATACTAATGATAAATCTTTTTTTAATAGTGATGTATATGCTATTCCATTTTCTGCGGGGGTTAGAATTTATTATAATAAAGATGACAATGCTTCGGGATTTTTTTTGTTGCCTAAAGCTGGAGGCACTATATTTATTACTAAAGCTACTCTTTATAAAGGTAGTACTTATATAGAAGGACTTTTGCCTTTTAATAGGGATGCTTTTGTTTTTGATAAATATGTTGCTTTAGAGTTTGGTTTTAGAATAGATTTATCTAGGACTTGGGGTATTTACTCTGGAATACGTCCTTTTATTGATATATCCATTTTAGATTTTGGTTTTTCATCTGTCTATTTACTTAGGGCAGTGCCTTTACCAAGATTTTCTATAGGGATATTATTTTGAGGTTTTTTATGTTTTTAAATAGATTTATATTGGCTATATTTATATATTTCTTATTTAATTACACTGCCTTTAGTGTTAATATAGGTTTTTATATATCTCCTAAGTTTATATTTACAATACAAGATTCAGGTAAAGTAATGGCTGATACTATTTTAATACCTGGGGTTAATAGTGGATTAGATGGTATATTAGATGATGTTTTAGGTGGTATAGAAGATTTATTACCTCCAGGAGTTACTCTTCCTCCAGGAGTTACTCTTCCTCCAGGATTTACCTTACCTATAAATACAACATATTCTTCAATATACTCTTCTATGGCACTAAACAATACATCAACATCTACTTCATCTTCTTCAAGACAAGTTAATAATATACCAGAAGTATCAATACCTGGTGTTGGAAATATAGATGCTAATAAATTATTTGATAATACAACTAATGTTAATAATTATTTTTATGGTGGTGGAATTGCTTTTGGATATAATTTTTTAGCTTTATCTAGAAAAACTCCTATTAGATTAGAGCTTGAGTATATATTTAGGTCGGATGCAAGATTAAATAAGTATAGTACAGGTATTAAATCATTAGGTATTCATACATTTTTATTTGGTTCTTATTATGATGTAAATTTTTTGAAGGTTAAGTATAATGATGAGCCTATGGGTATTTATGAAGATGGTATGAGAGATTTATTAACATTTTATGTAGGTATTCTTCTTGGAGCGAGACTTAATCAGTATACTTTACAGACTACTGAAGAGATGTTGGGTACTATTACTGTTAGTAGGTATTATGATAAATTTGAGTTTGTATATGGATTTGGTTTAGGTTTTGCTGTTAATATTACAGCTTCTTTAACTTTAGATATTGGCTATAGACTATTTTTAGATATAGATTCAAATCTTATGCATGATATAGTTTCTGCTTTGAGGATTAATTTTTAAGAGTATTAGATTATGATGAAATATATATTAATAATATTTGTATTCCTTTTTCATATTTATAATAATGTTTTTTCTCAAGAAGTTATTTCTGCTAAGGGACTTTATTTTTCTCCAAAGTTTTATTATAGTCATGATGCTAATAATTCATACGTTCAAGAAGATGGTAGTATAGGGTATTATAACTATGTAGGTGGTAGTTTTTCTGTTGGATATGGACTTCCTACTAAAAATAAGGTATCTCCTTTTAGACTTGAGTTAGAGTATAATTTTTCTCATGCTGTGTATGCTTCAAATAATATTAATATGCATAATATATTTACTAGCTTTTATTATGATATTAACTTCTTATTTACAGATGATCCATTAATAGATCAAGCACTTAGTGAACAAATATTAGAAACTACATATCCTTTATTTTCTTTATTTTTTGGATTTTCTATAGGTGCTAATATTGTGACTTCTTATGATCTTGTTAGTGTAAGTGAACTTGATCTTAATTTGGCTCGATATGCTTTTGCTTTTGCTTTTACTGGTGGTTTTTCATATTATATACTTTCTTGGCTTAATGTTGATATAGCATATAGATTTTTAATAGATGTGGCACCTAAATGGCATCATGAGTTATTATTAGGTTTAAGATTTACTATACCTGATTATTAAAAAAGTAGTTGCTAAATATTTATTATTTTATATTATTTGTTTAGAGGATTATTCTTTTATGAAATTTTGTTTATATATATTTTTATTTATTTCTATGATTTCTTGTAGTTATAACACTACATCCCCTACAGATACTTTAGAGAACTATTCTGATACATTAAATAGAGAATTAATATTGGTAAAATCAGATGCAAATTATAATGTAATGGAAACTGCAATGATTAGAAATAGAAATATATTTGGTAAATATATTATAGCTATTACTGGTGATGTAAATGATCCTACATTAACTATAAATAATATTAAAAAAGTTCTTAATGATTCAAAATATGCTAATGATCAAATAGAAGTTGATTTTTCTAAGACTACTTTAACTTCTATGCCTAAAAATGCATTTAAAGATATTAAAACTTTAGGATCTGTTTTACTTTGCGATGTTATGTTTACTATTGAAGATAGTGCTTTTGAAAATTGTATTTCTTTATCTTATATAAGATTTCCAAAGGATTTAAGAGAGATAAAGGATAATGCATTTAAAAATTGTAAGGCTATAAAGTCTTTATATTTATTTGGAAGCGTTACTACTATAGGTAAAAATAGTTTTGATGGTTTATCTGAAATGGAGTCTTTAGTTTTACCTGAAAATTTAACTAAGATAGATGATGGTGCATTTGCTAATTGTACAAAGTTAAAGAAAGTTCAGTATTTTGGTACTGATCCTAAAGAGTTACAAAACTCAAAACAGGCTTTTAATAGTGGAACTAGTCCTGAAGAGCTTTATTTACCAGATGTTAAAGAAGCTCTTACTTCTAAATGTGATTGGAAAAATTTCTTATGTATTACTTGGAAAAGTATATATTATTCTCAATATATAAAGTAATATTTTACCAATTTTTCTTACCACCATTATATTGCTTAGCTAATCCTTTTGAGATTAGGTATTGTGCTATATCTATATCATCTACTTTGACACTTGCTAATAATCTAAAGTATTTATCTCTTCCTAAGTTGTATAGTTCTATTTTTTTATAGTTTTTTAATAATATCTCAAGTTCTTCTTTTGCTTTATAGGCTATTTTTTTTATATGTTCTCTTTTATCATTTTTCTCAGGAGTATCTATACCTCTTATTCTTACAGCAATTTTTTCTCCAAAAACTTTTGGTATATTATGAATACTAATAATAAATGTATCACCATCTCTTACTTCTATAATTTCAAAGTCTTTTATTATATCATTATACATTTTTGCTTGTATAGTATTTATATTAAAAATGAATATTATTATTAATATATATTTCATTATTAAAATCCATATTTTATTTTTATAAATATTAAACATCTTTTAAATTGAAAATCAGACTAGTTTTATTATTCTATTTTGAAATATTTTCTCAAAACTCTAAAAAAATTTTGACAAATTGATAAATTGTTAGTATGCTTTTATATATTATTTTTAAAGGGTGTATAAAATATGGAACAATATATAAAAGATAGAATAGATTCTTGGCTTAATGGACCTTATGATGATAATACAAAAAATGAGATTAAGTCTTTATTAGATAGTGGTAATGAAAAAGAATTAATAGACGGTTTTTATAAAGACTTAGAGTTTGGTACTGGTGGACTTAGAGGTGTTATGGGTGTTGGTTCTAATAGAATGAATAATTATACAGTTGGTACTGCTACACAGGGACTTGCTAATTATCTATTAAAACAAACATCATCTTCTGAAATTAGTGTTGCTATTAGTTATGATTCTCGTAATAATTCTGATGTTTTTTCTCGTACTGCTGCAGAGATTCTCTCTTCAAATGGAATTAAGGTTTATTTATATGATGATATACACCCTATTGCTTTACTTTCTTATGCGGTTAGAAAATTAAATTGTATGGCGGGTATTGTAGTTACAGCAAGTCATAATCCTAAGGAGTATAATGGTTATAAAGTTTATTGGTCTGATGGGGCACAAGTTATACCTCCTCATGATAAAAATATAATAGAAGAAGTATTAAAAGTAAAAGTTCAGGATATCAAAAGGGGAGATACTTCTAATATTATAATGATTGGTTCTGATATTGAAAAAGAATATACTACTGACTTAATGAATTATGTAGTTCATCCTGAAATTATTAAAAAACATAATGATATAAAAATAGTATATACTCCTATACATGGTTCTGGATATAAGATGGTACCTATGGTATTAAGTAGAGCTGGTTTTACAAATGTTGTTACTTTAGATGATGTTCAGTCTCCTAATGGAAATTTTCCTACAGTAGATTCTCCAAATCCTGAAAATCCTGAAGCTTTAGAGATTGCTGTAAAAAAGGCTAAAGAAATAGGAGCTGATTTGGTTATGGGTACAGATCCTGATTGTGATAGGGTTGGAGTTGCTTTAAAAGATTCTAACGGTGAGTTTGTTTATCTTACTGGAAATCAGATAGGTTCTATTATTTCTGATTATCTTATTACAAATAAGAAAAATATTAAAAATCCTTATATAGTAAAGACAATAGTAACTACAGAGCTTGGGAGAGTTATGTGTGAGGCTAATAATATAAAGCTTTATAATGTACTTACTGGTTTTAAGTGGATTGCAGAAAAAATATCTTCTACTACTGATGGTGAATATTTATTTGGTTTTGAGGAGAGTTTTGGATATTGTATTAATAGCAATGTACGTGATAAGGATGGGGTTTCTTCTTGTCTTGCTATTGCTGAGGTTTTGGCTTTTTGTAAAGAAAATAATATGACTATGGTTGAGTATTTAGATAGTATTTATGAGAAATATGGCTTTTTCTATGAGGAGACTATTTCTATCACTAAAAAGGGTGCTGATGGAGCTAAGGCTATATCTGATATGATGGATTATTATAGAAGTAATATGCCTAAGGAGATAGAGGGTATTGAGGTTGTGAGCATTAGTGATTATGAGAAAAAAGAAGTTTATGATAACACAGGAAAAAAAATAAGCGATATTACATTACCAAAGTCTAATGTATTACAATATATATTAAAGGATAATACTAAGATAACAGTGCGTCCTTCTGGTACTGAACCTAAGATTAAGTTTTACTTTGAGGTTTGTATTAAGGAAACAGATAAGATAAAAAGAGTTTCTCTTGCTAAAGATAAGGTTAATAGTTTTAAGAAGTTTATTAAAGAGTAAATATTGTTAGTGTTATAAAATCATAGCTTTATACTTTATGTATATAGTTATGATTTTTTATTAATTTATTTTTTTAAATGCTACTTTATAATCAAATTTATATAAGTCTGTTTGAAATTTTAAGGCTTTTACAGATTTTTCTAAATTTCTATCTATATTTTTTCCTACTATAATTGCTCTTATTTTTTGTTTCTCAAATTCATTTTCAAAAAATGTAACATATCTTGATATTTGTCCTATAACTTTATCAGCTACTCTATTCTTTTTTAGTTCTATAACTACGATATTCCCATATTTATCATTAGCCAATATATCTATAGGGCCTGTAATAGTGGGATATTGTCTACCTATTAATTTTAATCCTTCTTCTAATTCTTCAAGATGTCTTTCCAAAAAATCTTCTAAAATCTTTTCGTCTACTAAAACAGACTTAAAGTCTTTATCTAAAATTTCATTATTTATACTAATTTTATTTTTCTTACAAAAATTAAATAAATTTATAGAATTGTTAACATCAGAAATATCTCTATAATAATCTAATGCAAATTCTATAGCAGTTTTTTTATTATAATTCCCATAATAGTAAAACCAATCTTTTTCTTCTCTAAATTCTATCCATATATTATTTTTATCATTTTCTTTTATAAATGTTTTTAATTTTTGTATGTCTAAAATATTTAATGATTTTTTTTCTAATTTAAATAAATTGGATGATACAAAAAAATTAAAGGCATATGTACTATTTCTAAATATAGTTTCATATATAGATTTTCTTTTATTAATAGGTATTTTTTTAGATTTTATTTTTTCTATTATTTTATTTTTACTATTGTCAGACAATAATCTATATCTTTCTACTTCCTCTATAGATTTACTAATATCATAGTTATACATTTTTTTTGCTATAAATAAGCAATATTCATCTTTTGTAAGATATTTATCTTTTAGATTAATTATAACTTTTGATAAATAATAAATAGGATTTACTTGAATACTATATTCTTTATACTTATTAAATTGAAATTTATGTATTTGTTCTCTGATTATTTCTTTATATGAGTTATTATCCTCTAATACTTTTTTACCAACTTCTGTTATATGTAATTTTTCACTATCATTTACCCAAGCTAATCCTAAAGTAGTATTTACTACTTTTAATACTCTAACTATTGCATTTTCATCTTCTTCACTTTGGTTTTTAGCTTTAGGAATATATAAATTTTTTTTTATTAGTTCTTTTCTAATAATTGTTTGTAAATTTTTATCAAATCTTTTAAAATTATGTTTATTTAACACTTTAAGTTTATTTCTAATAGATTCAAAATTTTCTTCTTTTACTGTAAAGCCTTTAGGAATGTACCAATATAAAGTGTCACTTATATAAGTTTTTATAAAATTTTTCCAATATGTATTCATAAGCTAAATAGCATTTGACCTTTTTCAGAATTATTATCAATATTATAATTTTCTTTCTGTGGCATTTTTACTTTATCTATTATTAAATTTCTACCTATATTTTTATCTATATTTGAAATTCGCTCTCTAGCAATATTACAATAATTTATATTTAATTCTATTCCTATAAATCTTCTATTACTTAAATAGGCTGATAATGTTGTTGTTCCTGAACCATTAAACATATCAAGTACTATATCACCTTTAAACCCTAATTCTTCAACTGTAGCAAAAGAGTACATAGCTATTAATCTATTAGGTATTTCAATAGGAAAAGGTGCTGGATGTCCTCCCAAATTTTTTCTATTGATATTAGTTGGCATAATAGGCCAAACTTGCATAGATATATTTAACCATTCCTCCTGTGTTATTTTACTATATTCTTTTACTTCCTTAGGAATTTTTTTTGGAGAACCATCTTTTACTAATACATTTATAAATTCTATAGTATTATCTTCGTAAATATTTGGAGGATACGGATAACTTCCAAACATTTTTTTAGAAGTTTGTTTCTGCCATATATATAAACTAAATCTATGTAGTCCTATATTTGCATCTAATATTTTTCTTTCTATGTCTGATGATATATTTAATAGTTTCCTCGTGTGAGTTGAGTTATCTATGGATTTAGATACTGGAACTATAGGGGTTATATATGCTATTTTTCCATTTGGCTCCAAGATTCTCGCGGATTCTTTAAAAATGAATAACATTTGTTCTAAATATTCTTCATAAGAGCATTGTCCATATTGACCTTTTACTTCATAATCTATTAAATTCCAATATGGTGGACTTGTTATGATTAATGATATACTATTATCATCAATTTGTTTCATTGAATTTAAAGCATCATCACATGTTATTTTATTTATTAAATGTTTCATTTGATCATAATACTATTATTTTTGTATTAAGTCAAATATCATATATTAGTACTTAATTTAAAATATTTATTAATTTATATTGAAAATAGTTTTTTATCTACTATACTTAGTTTTTATATATAAAAATGAGGTTGTTATATGAATGATAAATATTTTTGGATAGATACAGATCCTGGTATAGATGATGCTGTTGCTATTCTTTGGGCTTTAAATAATAATTTTAATATAGTAGGTTGTAGTGCTGTAGCTGGTAATTTGGGTCTTAACACTACTTATACTAATCTTTGTGCTTTATTAGATTATAAAAATAAAAATATACCAGCATATTATGGAGCTTCTTGTGCTTGCAGAGGAACTCAATTTACAGCAAGTGAAATTCACGGAACTAATTTAGGTCCTATTGTTATAGAAAAAAAATATGAGTTTAAGGAGCATATGTTTCAAGGGCTTATTAATTGGTTTGAAAGTAATAAAGATAAAAAATTAAATATTATAGCTTTAGGACCATTAACAAATATTAGTACATTTTTAATGCATTTTCCTAAGTATAAAGAACAAATAGAATGCTTATATATAATGGGTGGTGGTTCTTATGGTAATATAACTCAATATGGAGAGTTTAATTTTTATTCTGATGTTGAGGCTGCTTATTTTGTATTTAATCAAGGGCTTAATATTGTACTTAGTGATTTAGATATAACAGATAATTATGCTTATATACTTCCTGAAGAATTAGATGAGTATGTGAGCAAACAAAAAATAGATAATTGGGTTGAACAATTATTAAGATTTATTATAGAAAGAGAGTTTGGTTCTCGCCGTGCTTTAATATATGATGCTTGTCCTATTGTTTATATAAAGCATTCAGAGCATTATACTACAGAAGAAGTTTATGTTGATATTCAGCTTGATGGTAAAACTCGTGGTCTTAGTATTTATCATAAAAATGAGCTTAGAGAAAAAGGCGAAACTCAAAATCTTATAAAGATAAAGAGATTAACAAGTGTAGATCATAAAAAGTTTATTAACTTGCTTTTAGACTCTTTTGTGTTATAGTATTTTTTATTAATTAATAATATTTTTTATAGAGAGTTATTTATTTTATGAAGAAAAAAGGAATAATAAACACAGAAATATCTAAAGTATTATCAGAACTTAGGCATACTGATAGTATTTGTATAGGGGATTTAGGTCTTCCTTATCCTGATAATGTTAAGGTAATAGATTTGTCTATTAAGATGGGTATCCCAAGTTTTATTGATGTTTTAGAAGAAGTTATTAATGATATGAAAGTAGAACATTTTATATTAGCATCTGAGATAAAAGATAAAAATGTTGATATAAATAATAAAATATTATCATTATTAAATGGTATAGAATATGAATATGTAGCTCATACAGAGTTTAAGAAACAAACTTCTAATTGTAAAGCTATAATTAGAACAGGAGAGGCAACAGCATACGCTAATATTATATTAAGATCTGCTTGTATTTTTTAAGATGGTGGTATTATGAAAATAGAGATGAAAGATATTCAAAAATCTTTTGGTAGTGTTAGAGTTTTAACTAATGCTTCTTTTTCACTATCTGATGGTGAGATACATGCTTTGATGGGTGAGAATGGAGCTGGTAAATCTACTTTAATGAAAATATTAACTGGAGTATATTCTAAAGATTCTGGTAGTATTATTATTGATGATAGAGAGGTTTCATTTAATCATCCTAAAGAAGCTGAGGAGTTTGGAATTGTTTTTATACATCAAGAACTTAATAGTTTACTTGATATGACCGTAGAAGAGAATATATTTTTAGGGAAAGAAATATATAATAAATTTGGTGTTTTAGATAAGAAGGCTATGAGAGCTAAGGTTCAAGATACTCTAAAGTCTTTGGGTATGAGTTTGAGTTATAATGATAAACTTATTAATTTATCTGTTGGTCAAAGACAGATGGTTGAAATAGCAAGAGCTTTAATATCTGATATCAAAGTTATAATAATGGATGAGCCAACAGCAGCTTTAACAAATAAAGAAACAGAGCATTTATTTAAAATAATAAGAGAATTAAAAAATAATGGTGTTTCTATTATTTATATTTCTCATAGAATGGAAGAGATATTTGAGTTATGTAATAGAATAACTGTGATGAGAGATGGTAGTTATGTAGGTGTTCGTAATATACTTGATACTTCTATTAATGAGATTGTTAATATGATGATAGGTAGAGATATAGGAGACAGATTTCCAAAAACAGAGAGTATTAAGAGAGATATAGCATTAAATGTATGTTCTCTCACATCAGAGCCTTATTTTAGAGATGTATCTTTTAATTTACGTTATGGAGAAATACTTGGTGTTTATGGGCTTATGGGTGCTGGTAGAACTGAAATTATGAAAACTATTTTTGGGGTGCTACCTGTTCATAGTGGACATATTGAGATTGATGGTAAGGTTGTTCATATTAAAAATCCAAAACAGGCTATAAGTGCTGGTATTGGTTTTATCACAGAAGATAGAAAAGAAGAGGGATTAATGCTTAATGAAGATATTAAAACTAATATTTCATTAAATAATTTTAATCTTGTTGTTAATAATAAATTTGTTATTAATAGAGAAAAAGAAAATAATAATAGTACTCTTGCTATTAGTGACTTTAATGTAAAGTGTAGTGGTATTAATCATATATGTGGAAATCTGAGTGGTGGAAATCAGCAGAAGGTTATTTTTGCTAAATGGATATTAAGCAATCCAAATATATTAATACTTGATGAACCTACAAGAGGTGTTGATATAGCTTCTAAGAAAGAGATATATTCTATTATTAATAAGTTGGCTAATGATGGTTTTGCTATACTTATGGTGTCATCAGAACTACCTGAAGTTATAGGTATGAGTGATAGGGTTATGGTAATACATGAAGGTCATTTTAGTGGTTTTCTAGAGACTAAAGAAGATATCAATGAAGAAAATATAATTATACTTGCTACTGGAGGAGAATTGTGAATAAGGATAAATTAAAATATATACAGGACTATGGTTCATTAATAGCATTATTTGTGCTTATTATTACTATTGGTATAATAAGTCCTGATTTTAGAACTTTTGGTAATTTTTTATCTTTACTTAGACAATCTGCAATTAATGGTTTAATAGCATTTGGTATGACAGCTATTATACTTACAGGAGGAATAGATTTATCTGTAGGGTCTATATTAGCTTTAACAAGTATAATATGTGCACATACTATAAAAATGGGTCTTCCAGCACCTATAGCTATGATAGTAGCTTTAATATTTGGCATTTTATTAGGTCTTATTAGTGGTCTTATGGTTACAAAATCAAGACTACAACCTTTTATTGCTACTCTTATTACAATGACAGGTTATAGAGGTATCACTATGATATTAAGTGGTGGTCGTCCTATATCAAGACTTGGAGATAATATTATACTTAATAATATAGGTAAAGGTTCATTTATTGGCATACCTATTCCTGTTTGGATACTTGCTTTATTTTTTATTTTATTTTTGTTTATACTAAGAAGTACTATTTTAGGTAGACAGATTTATGCTACTGGAAGTAATTCTAAAGCAGCAGAGCTTGCTGGTATTAGTATTAATAAAGTAAAGCTTATAGTATATGCAACTTCTGGATTTATGGCATCATTATCTGGACTTATATTGGTATCACGTTTAGGTTCTGCACAACCTACATTGGGTGTGGGGTATGAGCTTGATGCTATTGCTGCTGTTGCTTTGGGGGGTACTAGTATGTCTGGTGGTCGTGGTAAGATTACTGGTACTTTAATTGGTATATTAATTATTGCTGTTTTAAATAATGGATTAAATATTATAGGTGTATCATCATATTATCAAGATGTTGTAAAGGCATTTGTAATTTTCTTAGCTGTTATTTCTGATAGAAATAGATAATATTATAAAAATTTTTTAAGGAGAAAAATAATGAAAAAATTTATTTTGCTTATTTCATCACTACTACTATTTATTATTTCTTGTGGAGCTGGAAATTCTTCTTCTGAGGATTCTAATAAAGTGTCAGTTGGATTATCTATATCTACTTTAAATAATCCTTTTTTCGTATCTTTATCTGATGGTGCTAAAAAGAAGGCTAAAGAACTTAATATCAATTTGAGTGTTGTTAATGCTTCTGATGATACTGCTAAGCAAACTAGTGATATTGAGGATTTAATATCTAAAAAAGTTCAGGTTATTATTGTTAATCCTGTAGATTCTGATGCTGTGGCTCCTGCTGTTCAAGATGCTATTGATGCTGGTATTAAGGTTATTGCATTAGATAGGGTTGTTAATGGTGTTGAGGTTGATAGCGAGATTTCTTCTGACAATGTACTTGGTGCTGAGCTTGCTACTAAATATTTATTGGAGTTAGTAGGAAGTAGTGCTGATGTTGCAGAGCTTATTGGTATACCTGGTGCTTCTGCTACTATAGATAGAGGTAAGGGTTTTCATAATATTGCTGATGTAAATTTAAAAGTAGTTGCTAGTCAAACTGCAAATTTCAATAGAGCTGAAGGATTATCTGTTATGGAAAATATTTTACAAGCTAATCCTAACATAAAAGGTGTTTTTGCTCATAATGATGAGATGGCTTTGGGTGCTTTAGAGGCTATAGTTGCTTCTGGAAAGGATATTGCTATTATTGGTTTTGATGCTACAGAAGATGCTGTTTTAGCGGTTAAAGATGGACTTATGAAAGCTACTGTAGCTCAGCAACCTGACTTAATGGGTTCTATTGCTGTTGAGACTGCTTTTAAAATTGCTAATGGTGAAGAGGTTGAGAAAAAAATACCTGTAGAAGTTACTTTAGTTAAGTAATATATATATTTGTTTTTTATATAATAGTAGAGTATATTAAATTATATTCTACTATTATTATTTTTTATAAAGGTTATGTATGAGTAAAAAAGTATTAGTTATTGGTAGTATTAATAAAGATTTGGTTGTTAATACTGATAGATTCCCAAAGGAAGGTGAGACTATACTTGGAAATAGTTTTGCTACACATAATGGGGGTAAGGGTGCTAATCAGGCTGCTGCTATTGCCAAGCTTGATGCTTGTGTTTCTATGTTTGGTGCTATTGGTGATGATAGTTTTGGAGAAGAAATAAAAACAGCATTATCTAATATAAATGTTAATACTGATAATATTATTATAAAAAATAATTCATCTACTGGCATAGCTGTTATTACAGTAGACTCTAAAGGTGCTAATCATATAGTTGTTGTTTCTGGTGCTAATTTTTTAATAAATAAAGAAGATATAAAAAAAGATATTATTAATGATTATGATATTATAGTTTTACAACTTGAGATACCTCTTAATATTGTTGAGTATGTTATTGGTATTGCTAAGGAGATTAATAAAACTGTTATTTTGAATCCTTCACCCGCCGTTAAACTTAGCAAAGAAATATTATCGGGTGTTGATATATTGATACCTAATGAAACAGAGATAGAGCTTATCGGCGGTATTGATTATGCATTATCTTGTGGTGTAAAAAATATTATACTTACACTTGGTGGAAATGGATGTGATTTAATAGATAGTTCTAAAAATATTAAACATTTTGATGCTTATAAAGTAGATGTTGTAGATACTACAGCTGCTGGGGATAGTTTTTTAGGTGCTGTTGTTAGAATGCTTTCTTATGATAAGAGTTTAGAAGAGGCTATATTATTTGCTATGAAAGTTGCAAGCATTACGGTACAACGTAAAGGGGCAATAGACTCTATTCCTACTTATGATGAGGTTAGTAATTTATAATTAGTTAAATAAAAAAGAGCTGTATTATAATAAAATACATGCTCTTATTTTATATTAACTATTATTTACATTTCATCTATATACTTGTATATAGGGTATTTTTTGCATAGTGCTAATACTTTTTTTGCTGTAGCATTTATTGTTTTTTCATCATCACAATTAGTTAATACATCATCTATATATTTTACAAGTTCTATACAGTCTTTTTCTTTAAAACCTCTTGTAGTAATTGCAGGTGTACCTATTCTTATACCACTTGTAACCATAGGGGACTCTGTATCATAGGGTATTGTATTTTTATTTATTGTAATATGTGCTTTATCTAATGTTTTTTCTGCTTTATCTCCTGTTATATTTCTTGACTTTTTTACATCTATTAGAAGTAAATGAGTATCAGTTCCATCAGAGATAATATAATATCCTTTTTCTTTAAAAGCCTTTACAAAAGCATTTGCATTTTTTAATACTTGTTCTTGATATTTAATAAACTTTTTATCTAAAGCTTCTTTAAAACATACTGCTTTAGCTGCTATTATATGCATTAGAGGACCACCTTGCATACCAGGAAAAATACTTTTATCTATTTTTTTTGCAAGTTCTTCTGTAGTAGATAATATATATCCACCACGAGGACCTCTTAATGTTTTATGAGTAGTACCTGTTACAAAGTGTGCATATTCTATAGGGTTTGGATGAAGTTTTGCTGCTACAAGTCCACTAATATGTGCTTGATCTACAAGTAGGTATGCATTTACTTCATCTGCTATTTCTCTGAATCTTTTAAAGTCTATAAATCTTGGGTATGCACTACCTCCTGTCACTATTAATTTAGGTTTGTGTTTTTTAGCTAAGTTAAGTACTTCATCATAATCTATCTGCATTGTTTCTTTATTTACACCATAATGAATAAAATTATAATTAGCTCCAGAGAAATTTACTTTATGCCCGTGTGTTAGATGTCCTCCACAGTCTAATGAAAGTCCAAGACAAGTGTCGCTATTTTGTAATACAGACATATAAACAGCCATATTAGCTTGTGACCCTGAATGTGGTTGTACATTTGCAAAAGGTGCATCAAATAGTTTTTTTAATCTTTCTATAGCAAGAGTTTCAACCTCATCAACATTAATACATCCACCATAATACCTTTTATTAGGATATCCTTCAGCATATTTATTTGTAAATATAGAGCCTTGAGCTTCCATTACTGCTCTTGATACTATATTTTCACTTGCTATAAGTTCAATACCTAAATTTTCTCTTTTATATTCCTTTTTCATTATATTAAATATTTCTCTATCAGATTGTTTTAATGTACTTTCAGATACATTATATTTTACTACTACTTCTTTTGTTTTTACATTTTTTTTATTAGGCATTTGAACTCTCCTTAATTTTTATATACTAACTATTAGTGGTTTTTTATAATAATTGATAAAGGTATTTTTTTCAAATAGAATTTATTGTATTTTATTTTATTATTGTTTATACTCTTTCTCTATTAAATTTTTTTAATTACTATTTATAAGAGAATATATGTCTGTACATTTTAATAGTTATGATGAGAAAGAATATTATCTATTTTTAGAAGCTTGTTTTGATAATGGGGTTATAAAGAATAGAGATTTAATTACTAATTTTAAAAAAATTAATGATATTTCAAACTCTATATCTAAATCTTTTGAAAAAGATATTAAAAATAATAAGTCTAATTTATCTAAGGATGAGAAGGATAAATTAAAACAAATAATGTTTTGTTATATAGATAAAAAAAATGATAAGATTATTAAGTTATTAAAAGAGCTTATTAAAACATATAAAGATAATATAGATTATAAATTACTTATCATTCGTTTTTTTATACGAAATGGAAATTTTGAAGATGTAGAAAAATATTCTTTAGACATTTTGAAAATTGATTCTAATAATGTTTATGCTTATTTATTTTTATCTATTTATTATCTTAATATAGGTAATTTAGATGATGCTTTAGATAATATTTTAAAAGCTATCACTATAGATGATAATATATCAGATAATTGGTATTTCTTAGCTAAAGTTTATCTTATTAGAGAAGATTATATAAATGCTATAGACTATTTACTTAAGGCTATAGAGGTTAGTCATAATAGTAATTATATTTATTTTGAGCTTGCTGAAGTTTATTATACTATAGGAAAGTATGATTATAGTATAGAGACTATAAATAAAATTAAAAATAATGATGAGCATTATTATTTATTACTTGGCAAGAATTATGTTGCTATTAATAAATATAAAGAGGCTATAGAAGTATTTCACAAATCTTTAGAGATTAATAATTATAATTCTGAAGTTTGGTTTAATTTAGCTATATCATATTTTTCTCTTGAGAATTATAAAAATGCACTTGATTCTTTTATCAGTGCTTGTAATTTGGAAAGCAGTGATACTTATTTATATTGGCTTGGTAGAACATATTATGAGCTTCATGACTATTCTAATGCTATAGAGGCATTTGAAAATTCTCTTAAAATTTTTAGTGATAGTTATGATACTTGGTTTTATTTAGGTTTATCTTATTTTGATTTAGAAGATTATGATAATGCTTTAGGTTATTTTCTTAAGTCTATAGAGCTTAATAGTGATAATTATTATTGTCTTCACTCTGTAGGTCGAACTTATTTAAAACTTGGTGATTTTAATAATGCTATTAATTATTTAGAGAAAGCTATTAGTATTAATCCTAAAAGTTCAGGAGCTTTATTTAGACTTGGAGTTGCGTATTTAAATATTCAAGATTATAAAAAAGCTTCAGAGGCTTTATTGTCTTCTACAGAAATAGATGTTGATAATGTATTTACTTTTTCTTTACTTGCTAAAAC
Source organism: uncultured Spirochaetota bacterium (assembly GCA_944390575.1). GTDB lineage: Bacteria > Spirochaetota > Brachyspiria > Brachyspirales > Brachyspiraceae > Brachyspira. The sequence continues at coordinate 141,499 of CALXQJ010000003.1, read as the reverse complement.
TTATATATATACAAAAGAGTATGATAAATCTATATATGCCTTTGAAAAGTCTTTGGAATTAGAGCCTTTAGATTTTGGTGAGTGGTTTAATTATGGTCTTGTTCTAAAGGAAGCTAATAGAATAGAAGATGCTAAAAAGGCTTTTGAGAAGGTTTTAGAACTTAATCCTGATAATAAAGATGCTTTAGAGGAACTTCAAAAATGTAATTGATTTTTTTTGCAGTTTAAGATAATATCTAAATATTATGGACTACACATTTTATTATGAAAAGTTAATAAATATTTTGACAATTATTAAAGAATGCTTTTCTCATTATTTTGATGAGTTTTTTAAGCATTCTTTTTTATTAGGGTATAAAATATGTTTTTAGAAGATTGTGAAATTTTAGAAAATATTTGTATATCTGATAATAATTTTTTAATGCGTGTATTATCTACTAAGGCTATTAAACATTCTAAAGCTGGACAGTTTTTTATGCTTAAAAGTAATACCTACTTAAGACGTCCCATAAGTTTATATTATATGACAGATAATACTTTAGAGTTTTATTATCATATAAAAGGTAGTGGTACTAAATATATTTCTAACTTAAAAAGTGGAGATATTATTAATATTCAGGGTCCTCTTGGTAATGGTTTTGATACTAATATAGAAAATAATAATATTTTAATAATAGCTGGTGGAGTTGGTATTGCTCCTATGAAGCTTTTAATAGATAAGTTGTTAGAAAAGAATAATAAGATTACATTTATAGCTGGTGGTTCTAATAGTGGTTCTGTTTCTATTTTGAATTTTTTTAATTTTGATTCTATTAATACTTTTATATGTACTGATGATGGATCTGTTGGAGAAAAGCTTAATACTGTTCAAAAGTTTAGAAGTATTTTAGATTATAATAAGTTTGATAGAGTATATACTTGTGGTCCTACTATTATGATGAACTTAGTTTCAAAGATTGCTATAGAAAATAATATAGAGTGTTATGCTTCTTTAGAGAATATGATGGCTTGTGGAGTTAATGTTTGTTTGGGTTGTAGTATCAAAACTAATATTGGTCAGAAAAAAGTTTGTTATGATGGACCTGTATTTAATTCTAAAGATTTAATATTAGAGTAGTTTAGTATGAGTAATAGATTAGAGACTATATTTTTGGGTAAAACTTTAAAAAATAATGTTATAACTTCTTCTGGTTGCTTTGGGTTTGGTGATGAGTATAGTGATTATTTTGATGTTAATAAATTAGGAGCTGTTAACTTAAAAGGTCTTACTCTTGAAAAGCGTGATGGTAATAGTGGCATTAGAATATATGAAACTCCTTCTGGTATGCTTAATTGTATAGGACTTGAAAATCCTGGTATAGAATATTTTAGAGATTCTATTATTACAAATATTAAATATGACACTCCTATTATAGCAAATATTAATGGTTCTACTATTGAAGATTATATAAAGATTGGAGAGATAGTTAATGAGATTGAGAGGGTTGATTTTGTAGAGCTTAATATATCTTGTCCTAATGTAAAGAATGGTGGACTTGCTTTTGGTGTTAGTTGTGAGAGTGCTGAGAATGTTACATCTTTAGTAAAAAAAGTTTTAACGAATAAGCCTTTGATAGTAAAACTTTCTCCTAATGTTACTGATATTGTATCTATTGCTAAGGCTGTTGAAAATGCTGGGGCTAATTCTGTTTCTTTGGTTAATACTTTTCTTGCTATGAAAATAGATATAAGAAAAAGAAAACCTTTACTTGGTAATACTTTTGGAGGGCTATCTGGTGAAGCTATTCGTCCTATAGCTGTTAGAATGGTTTATCAAGTTTTTAAGGCTATTAGTATACCTATTATTGGTATGGGCGGTATTTCTAATTATGAGGATGCTTTGGAGTTTATAATGGCTGGTGCTTCATTAGTGTCTATTGGGGCATCTATATTTTCAAATCCATTATCTTGTATTGAAGTTATAGATGGTATTAATAATTATTTATTAGAAAATAATATAGATAATATAAAAGATTTAGTTGGCGTTGCACATTTATAAAAATATTTTTATTTGGAGTTTTTATTATGATATTAAGTAATAATGCTAAAGAGAGACTTATAATTGCTTTAGATTATAATAATATTGAAGATGCTATTAAGCTTATTGATGAACTTGAAGATGAGGCATTAATTTATAAAGTAGGGTTAGAATTATTTTTAAACACTAAAGGTAGTATAATAGATTATTTAGTTTCTAAAAATAAAAAGATTTTTTTAGATTTAAAGTTTCATGATATACCAAATACTACTGCTATGGCATCTGTTTTTGCTTCTAAACAAAATATTTTTATGTTTAATGTTCATTCTTCTGGCGGTAGGAAGATGATGCAGAAGTGTGTTGATGAGATAAAGAAAGTTAATGATAATACATTACTTATAGGTGTTACTGTTTTAACTAGTTTGAGTGAAGATGATGTATGTGAGATTTTTCACTCTAATATGAGCTTAAAAGAGCTTACTCTTAATTTAGCTAAACTATCAAAAGATTCTAATTTAAATGGGGTTGTATGTTCCCCAAGAGAAGCTTCTATTATCAAAAAAGAGTGTGGTAGTAATTTTATTACAGTTTGTCCAGGAGTTCGTCCTGCTTGGGCTTCTTTGGATGATCAAGAGAGAGTTCTCACTCCAAAAGAAGCTATGATTGAAGGGTGTGATTATTTAGTTATAGGTCGTCCTATATTAAAGGCAGAGAATAGAAAAGAAGCTTGTATTAAGATTATAGAAGAAATTTCTTTAGGGTTAAAAGAGTTAGAAAGTAATAATAGTAGACAAGAAGAAAGTTTTTATAGTAATGATATTGATAGAAAAAAATTAATAGCAAATGCTCTACTTGATACCTCAGCAGTAAAGTTAAATATCAAAGAGCCTTTTACATTTGTATCAGGAATAAAAAGCCCTATATATTGTGATAATAGATATTTAATAGGTTTTGTATCTCAAAGAAAGCAAATAGTAAAGTCATTTATAGACATACTTAAAAATAAAGATTTTGATATTATAGCTGGAACTGCTACTGCAGGTATACCTTGGTCTTCTTTTATAGCTTATGAACTTAATAAGCCTTTATGCTATATTAGAGCAGAAAAGAAAGAGCATGGTAGGGGAAAACAAATAGAGGGTGCTGAAGTTTCTGGTAAGAGAGTTATTTTAATAGAGGACTTAATTTCTACAGGTTCATCATCTATTAATGCTTTTAAGGCTTTAAAAGAAGAGGGAGCTATTGGTCTTGAGATAATTTCTATTTTTGAGTATGAGTTTGAGAAGGCTAAAAATAATTTTAGTGAAAATAATATTAAGTTTAGCTCACTTTCTAATTTTTCTACTTTAATAGAAGTAGCTAAGGAGAAGAATTATATTACAGAAGAAGAACTTATAATAGCATCAAAATGGAATAAGTCTCCTGATACTTGGGGATTATAAAATATTTTAGGAGTGCTTTATTATGAGTATTGAAGAAAATAAAGAAAATAATTTACCTTATTCTAGTGTTTTAGAGATAGAGTGTAGTAAACTTGTTGTTATATGTGGTCAAGTAGCTGAAGATGAAAATGAAGAACTTGTAGGTGATGATATAGAAACACAAGCACGAACTACACTTGATAATTGTATTAAGCAATTAAAGAAAGTTAATTGTACTTTGGATGATGTTTTTAAGGTGAATGTTTATATATCTGATTTGAGTGTTTGGGATAGATTTAATCAAGTTTATAAAACATATTTTAAAAATAAACCTCTTCCTGTTCGCACTACTATACAGGCGGTTCTCTTTGAAGGTTATTTGGTTGAAATAGAGATGTGGGCGTATAAAAAGTAATTTTTTTCTAAAAAAATTTATTTTTTTATTTTTTGTTTTATAGATAAAATATATCAAAATAAAACATCTTTTATATACTATACTTTATAGTGTTTTTCTTTTATACATATACTATACTATAATTGTTAATTTTGTATTATAAATACTATATTTTACTCTTCATTTTTGTTGTTAGTTATTTATAGTATATTTAAGGAGATTAATTGTATGGATTATAATAAGTATACTATAAAATTACAAGAAGCTATTAATGATGCTGCCAATATTGCAAATGCAGAAGATCATAACTTAATAGGAAGCGAACATTTACTATTATCTTTATTAAAATAAGAAGATGGTCTTATTAAACCACTTATTGAAAGAATAGGTGTAAATTTTAATACTTTATTGGAAAATACTAAAAGAATAGTAGATTCAAATCCAAAAGTATTAGGTGAGAATGTAGAGCTTAGATTTTCACCTAATCTTTCTAAGGTATTAGCAAAATCTGAGAAAGAGGCTTCTTCTTTGGGAGATAATTATATTTCTACTGAGCATATATTTTTAGCATTAATAGATGCGGGTAATAAAGTGTCTGATATGCTTAAAGGTTTTGGTATTAATAAGAATAATACTCTTAATGCTATTAAGGCTTTGAGGGGCAATCAAAAAATAGATAGTAGAGAGGCAGAGAGTAAAATGAAGTCTTTAGAGAAATATTGTAAGGATTTTACAGCTTTGGCACTTGCTGAGAAGATAGATCCTGTTATAGGGCGTGATGATGAAATTCGTAGGGTAATTCAAGTATTGTCTAGACGTACTAAGAATAATCCTGTTTTAATAGGGGAGCCTGGAGTTGGTAAAACTGCTATTGTAGAGGGACTTGCTCGTAGAATAGTTTCTGAGGATGTTCCTGATAGTTTAAAAAATAAAAAATTATTAGCTTTAGATTTGGGGGCATTGGTTGCTGGAGCTAAGTTTAGAGGAGAATTTGAGGAGAGACTTAAGGCTGTTATTACTGAGATAGAAAAATCTGATGGTAATATTATACTTTTTATAGATGAGCTTCATACTTTGGTTGGTGCTGGAGCTACTGAGGGTGCAATGGATGCTTCTAATCTTTTAAAGCCTGCTCTTGCACGTGGTGAACTTAGGGCTATAGGAGCTACTACATTAGATGAGTATAGAAAATATATAGAAAAAGATAAGGCACTTGAAAGACGATTTCAGCAGGTATTTTGTAAAGAGCCTACAGTTGAAGACACTATTGCTATACTACGTGGTTTAAAGGATAAGTATGAAGTTCATCACGGTGTTAGAATTAAGGATGATGCACTAGTTGCTGCTGCTGTTTTATCTAATCGTTATATTACAAATAGATTTTTACCTGATAAAGCTATAGATTTGGTTGATGAGGCTGCTAGTCAATTAAAAATGGAAATAGAAAGTCAGCCTACAGAGCTCGATCAGCTTGAGAGAAAAGTATTACAACTTAATATAGAAAAGCATTCTCTCTCTAAAGAAAAAGATAATGCTTCTAAAGAGCGTTTAGAAAAAATAGAAAAAGAGTTATCAGAAACTATAGAAGAACGTGATAGAATGAAGCTTAAGTGGAATAATGAGAAGACAAGAATAGAAGGTACTCGAAAGTTAAAAGAGGAATTAGAAGCTCTTCATATTAAGGAGAATCAGTATACTAGAGATGGTGATTTGGCTAAGGCTGCTGAAATTAAATATGGTAAGATACCTGAGCTTGAGAAAAAAATAGAGGAGGCTAATAAGGCTTTAGAAAATAACTCTAATGAAAATACTTTACTTAAAGAAGAAATTTCTGAAGAGGATATTGCAAATATTGTATCTGTATGGACTGGAATACCCGTGAGTAAAATGCTTTCAAGTGAGAAACAGAAGTATTTACAGCTTGAGGAAGTTCTACATAAGAGAGTTATAGGGCAAGATGAAGCTATTAATTCTGTTGCTGATACTATTCGTAGAAATAGGGCTGGTTTATCTGATGAGAATAAACCTCTGGGTAGTTTTTTATTTGTTGGTCCTACAGGTGTTGGTAAGACAGAACTTGCTAAGACTTTGGCTGAGTTTTTATTTAATGATGATAAGGCACTTATGCGTATAGATATGAGTGAGTATATGGATAAGTTTTCTACTACTCGACTTATAGGAGCTCCTCCTGGTTATGTGGGCTATGAGGATGGTGGACAACTTACTGAGGCTATTCGTCGTCGTCCTTATTCTGTGATTTTATTTGATGAGATTGAAAAGGCTCATACTGATGTATTTAATATACTTCTTCAGGTATTGGATGATGGTAGGCTTACTGATGGACAGGGTAGAGTTGTTGATTTTAAGAACACTATTATTATTATGACTTCTAATGTAGGTTCTGATGTTATACTTGAAAAGGATGATCCTAATGAAATAAAAGAAGGAGTTGATGAATTACTTAAAATATTATTTAGACCTGAGTTCTTAAATAGAATAGATGATATTATTACATTTACAAGACTTGATAAAAAGTATATATCAGACATTGTGAGGATACAAGTATATAGACTTTCTAATAGACTTAAACAAAATAGAAATATATCACTTTCTTTATCTGATGATGTAATAGAGTTTATATCAGAAGTAGGATATGATGCAAGATTTGGAGCTCGTCCTATAAAAAGAGCTATACAAGATTATATAGAAAATCCGCTTGCCAAGGAGATGCTTGAAGGAAAGTATTTGGATGGAGATACTATTATAGCTTCAAAAGTAGGAGATAAAATAATTTTTAATAAATAGTCTGTATATATAAAAAAGGGATACTAATTATAGTATCCCTTTTTTGTTATTTAACTTTTATTATTTAGTTAAATCTATTTTTCTAATTTTTCCTGTAGTAAGTTCTGGTACATATATAACACCATTAACTAAATCTATATCAGCAGCACCACTTAAATCACCAGATATTTTATCTACAACATTTTTAGTATTCATATCATAAGCCCATACAGAAGCATTACCATTTGCAAGATCTTGTCCCCAATCAGATACATATAATAAACCATTATAAACAGCAATACCATCTAAAGCACCAGCACCTAATTTTCTATCCTTCCAAATAGTAACACCACTACCATCAGTATTTAATGTATAAACATTTCCACCATTAGCATCACCTCCAAAAGTAGAACCAGCAACATATAAAATACCATCTATAAGAGCAATTCCATTAGCACCAACAATTCCAGTAGCAGTATTTGCTAAAGAAAGTTCAGAGTTGTTTTTTACATTGATAAAATAAACGCTATTAGCACCAGTATCTGTTACAGCAACTGTTGTTGGGTTTATAACTACTGTATCATTTAAAAATTTAGAATTAGGTACTTCTAATTTAGCTATAACTTTATTGTCTTTAATGCTTGCTAATACAATATTTCCTAATAATGAACTGTCATTAACTTGATCAGGAATAATGATAATATCATCAGTTAAGAAAGAAAATCCCTTAGGGCTGTCTAATTCTCCTTCAAATAATTTTTTAGGATTTCTACCATCAGCATTAGCTACTAATATAAATCCATCTTTAGGAGCATTAGCATCACCTAAATTTGCTATATATAATTTACCATTTTTGTATTTTATACTTTCAGGTAAAACAGTACCTTCTACTGATATTACTTCTATATTTCTTTGTTTAATATCTGAAGGTTTTACAGATGCTTTTGTTGTTGTATCTGTAGTAGTTGTTTCATTAGTTTTAGAGCTACCACAAGATATTAAAAAAATTAAAGAACAAGCTATTAAAATGTTTTTTATCATTTTATATTCTCCTTATAAAATTATGAAAGTTATTTATTTTTAAGATAATATTATATTAATAAATTTATTTTTCAAGCTAAAAATCATAAAAACAAATATTTTTTTGTAACCAAAATAGTTACAACAATTTTTTATTTAATAATTGTCAATTTTTAAATATATATTATATTTATAATGTATGAATATTAATACTAAGTTTTCTATAGCAACGCATATCATTTTGTGTATTTCATTTTTTGAAGATGAAGGTGCTACATCTACTATACTTGCAAAGAGTGTAAAAACAAATCCAGCTATTATAAGACGCATTTTATTAAAATTAAAAGAAGCAGATATTATAGATACAACTAAAAAGGGTAGTAAATTATTATTAAAAGAAGAAGATATAACTTTACTTGATATATATAAGGCTATATTTTCAGAGCGTGAGCGTTCTTTATTTAATTTTCATGAACCTAATCATATATGTCCTGTTGGATGTGCGATGTTTGATGTTTTGGGAGAGGAGTTTAATAATGTTCGAATTGCTTTTGAAACTTCTTTATCTAAAATTACTATAAAAAAAATTATGAATGAAGTTAGAAGACGAAAAAAACATTTGGCATTTATGAATAAATAGTTATTATAATATTTTAAAAATTGTCTATATAAAATTTAATTGCTTTTTTAGCCGACTCAAAAGCAAATTTATCAAAGTTAATATCTTCTCTTTTTATGAATAAAACTTCTAAAGCATCATCATTAGCCTTAACTTCTGGAACATAATCCAATTTTGCATAGAAAAATATATCTAAAGTAAGATACATTATACCATCATATATGTATTCATTTGTATTGCTTGTTAAAAAATTAATATTTTCTAATTTTAACCCAGTCTCTTCAAAACATTCTCTCTTAGCAGATTCTTCTACACTCTCATAAGGTTCGCAAAATCCACCAGGTACACCTAAGAATCCTTTTTTAGGTTCGAATTTTCTTGATACAAAAATTAAACCAGCAGGTGTTTCTATAATATTTCCACAAGCAGTTGCAGGATTTACAAAATAACTTCTATTACACTTTGAACATTTAAAAATTTTATTATCATCAAAAATAAAAGAATCTTTTTCACCACAATAAGGACAATACTTAAATTGATATTTAATATGTTCTTTACAATTTAATTTTTCCATTTATTTTTATATAGCCCAAGCAATTTTTTTGTTTAGATAGTATAAATTGGTATTTCTTGTTTTATAAATATAAATGTCTGATTCTGCCCAAATACCAACTTTTGCATTTTCAAATATATTATCATCACTATTAGTAAGATTAACCCCACTATAGTTTATTGGTTTTACATTATAATAGTCATATAGATAATAATAATTAATATTAATACTTTTCATCTTTTCAAAAATAATAGTTTCCATCTCTTCAAAAGTATTTGCAACTATATAGTATGTAGATATAAATGCTATTTTCTCACACTTACCAAGCCCTTTAACAGTAACGCTCCACCATTTGGGCTTAAGCTTTATTTCATCATCATATAAATTGATAATACTTAATCCATTATTATGTCTTAAATTATTTATAATATCATAATAATCAAATATATATTCTTCATTTTTACTATGTATTTCATCAGCAACTATAGATGATAAAGAATAATGCCAGTGTTCATAGTCGCTTAAAAAAGATACTTTTTTATTATTATATAATTTAAATAATCTTAATATTCTATTTATCTTTTTTATATTATAGTAATTAGAGCTAATTATAATTTCTTTATCTAAATTAATAAAAACTTCTAATTTAGAGTTTATATCTAAAATACCAAATCCCACAAAAGCACATTCAACCCATAACTCTTTATATCTTTTAAATATTTTTTTTATTTTTTCTTTTGAAGTATCAGGATCACTCATAAATACATCTATCTTACGATTAATATCTTCACTTTTTCTTTCTATAATCATAGAACCATATTCAGGAAATAAAGATAATAGTCTAATAAAAGTTTTTTCTATTTTTTCTGCAGAGATAGATATTCTATAAGTATAAGAATTGTCTTCTTTTTTTTCTAAATAATATCCTTCTGTAGGTTTTGATTTTACGGCTGGATATATACCCAAAGGTACTTGATAATTATTTATAATAATTCTTCTTTTTTTTATTTTATTTAGGATATTCATTCTTTTTTGATCTTTAGTGAAATAATTAATCAAAATATGTCTCCGAGTACGTGGTAACGCTTAATAATAATGAAAAACTAAATTTTGTCAAGATAATTTAAGAAAAATATTTTATGATAAAATCTATCTTGACAATAAGTTTTTATATTATTATACTTAGAATATTATTTTACTCTTACAAAATAATCGAGGTTTTAGTGTTTATGAATATTTTTGAAAATTTAGAAAAGTATAATTATGAAGAACTCGTATTTTTTAATGATACAGAAACAGGATTAAAAGCAATAACTTGTATTCATTCTACAAAGCTTGGTCCTTCTTTAGGTGGTACAAGACTTTGGAATTATGCTACAGAAGAAGAAGCTATTATAGATGTTTTACGTCTTGCTCGTGGTATGACATTAAAATCAGCAGCTGCGGGGCTTGATCTTGGTGGTGGTAAAACTGTGATTATTGCTGATTCTAATAAAGTTAAGGGTAATGAAGTATTTTGGCGTTCTTATGGAAAGTTTATTAATTCTCTTAATGGACGTTATATTACAGCTGAAGATGTTAATACTAGTCCTGTGGAAATGGATTTTGTAGCTAAGGAAACTAATTTTGTTGTGGGGTTAAGAAGAAAGTCTGGTGATCCTTCTCCTATGACTGCTTATGGTGTTTATATGTCTATTAAGGCTTCTGCTTTTAAGGCTTATGGAAATGATAATTTATCTGGTAAGAGAGTGTCTATTCAGGGGCTTGGACATGTTGGAATGGTACTTTGCGATTATTTACATAAGGATGGTGTTGAGCTTATAGTTTCTGATATTGATAAAGAAAAAGTTAATAATGCTATTAAGCTTTATAATGCTAAGGCTGTTGATGTTAATGATATATATTCGCAGGATGTTGATATTTTTGCTCCTTGTGGACTTGGTGCTATTATTAATGATGATACTATACCTCAATTTAAGTGTAAAGTAATAGCTGGTTCTGCTAATAATGTATTAAAAGAAGCTAAACATGGAAAAATATTAAAAGATAAGGGGATAGTATATGCTCCTGATTATGTAGCTAATGCTGGTGGTGTTATTAATGTTTCTTTTGAAAGCACTGGTTATAATTATGATGATGCTAAAGATGCTACAGCAAAAATATATGATAGACTTTTACAAATATTTGAAACTTCTGATAGAGAAAATATTTCTACTCAAGAGGCTGCTGATAAGGTTGCTTTAGATAGAATAGAGAGTTTATCTAAGATTAAGGCTAAGTATGTTAGAAAATAATACACTTAAATGTATTATACTTTCTATATTTTTTATTTCTTGTAATAAAGAATTGAGTGATAATACTACTTTTAAGAATGATTATGATAATTATAAAAGTAGTATTTATCATAGTGAATATTCTAATGTTGTAAAAATTAATGGTAAGTATGTTGTTTATGACTTACTGTCTTCTTATGTTCTCTTGGGTGGAAGAAAAGAGGGTATTTATTCTTCCAACTATGATATTTTTAGTGCTATAGAAAATCATAGCTTAAAAAGGGTTTCTGAAATTATAGATAATGATAATTCTATAAAAAATAAACGTATAGAACATAGAGAATTATTATATAATGATTTTACTTTTTATGATTACTCTATTAATAATACTATACCTATTATGATTGCTATATTTTATAGGGACTTAGGTATTTTTAAGTATTTATTAGATAAGAATTCTGATTTATATATAACTGATGATAATGGTAGGAATTCTTTTTTATGGGCTTGTACTGTTGGCAATGTTTATATTATAAAAGAACTCATTAATAAAGATAGTAGTTTAATTAGCTCTATTGATCATAATGGTGCTAATGGTCTTCTTTTGGCTGTTCAAAATAATAATATTGATGTTATAGAGTATTTAGTTAATGATTTAAGTATTGATATTAATTCTACTGATTTTGAAGGTAATGATGTATTTTATTATTCTAGTAGAGATGATATAATGGATTTACTTAGAATGCTTGGTGCCAAATAATTTTTATATATAATTTGGAGTTGATTTATGAAACTTTATTTGAATATACTATTTATTATTAGTTTATTATTTATTTCTTGTAATAATTCTTCATCTAATCAAAAAAATACTGATAATTCTTTAGAAAAAGTAAAAGAGATAGGGAAACTTGTTTTAGGGCTTGATGATACATTTGCACCTATGGGATTTCGTTCTACTAATGGTGAGATTGTTGGTTTTGATATTGATTTAGCTAAAGAAGTAGCAGCACGTATTGGTGTAGAGCTTGAAGTTACTCCTATAGATTGGTCTAGTGCTATTTTGGCATTAAATAAGGGTGATGTTGATGTTCTTTGGAATGGACTTACTATTAATGAATCTCGTAAGAGACAAATTAATTTTTCAAAGCCTTATATAAAAAATAAACTTGTTTTAGTTAAATTATCTAGTAGAGATGATCTTAATACTAAAGAAGATTTTAGAGGAAAAGTTATAGGGGTTCAAGTTGGATCTAATGCTGAGACTTTGGATAAGGATGAGATTGGTAGTATTGCTAAGGAAGTGAGAAAGTATGATGTTAATGTTAATGCTTTTTTAGATTTATCTGCTAAGAGAATAGATGCTCTTGCTATTGATAGTATTGCTTGTGAATATTATATTAATCAAAAAGATAATGATTTTCAGATACTTTATGGTATAGAGTTGAATGAAGAGTATTATGGGATTGGTTTTAGAAAGAATGATACTGCTCTTTTGAATGAGGTTGATAGAATATTAGATGATATGCGTGCTGATGGTAGTGCTACTAAAATTTCTGAGAAATGGTTTGGAAGTGATATTATGGTTAAGTAGTAATTTCTTTTAGAAGGTTATGTGCTTCTGTTCTACTACTATCTATTTTTATACATTTGTTTAATATTTCTATAGCTTTAGATTTATTTTCTAATCTATAATAACAATATGCTATATTAAAATGAGCTTCATAATGATTTTCTTCTACAAGAAGAATTTTATTAAGAAGCTCTACTGCTTTTTCATATTCTTTATTTTCTTTTTTTGATAATGCTAAATAATATAAGCTTTCATAGTCATATTTATTTAATTCTAAAGCTCTTTCAAAAGCTTCTATTGCCTCTTCTATATTTTTTATATTGTATAATGCTATACCAAACATTCTCCAGTTTGTATAATCTTTGCTTGATATCATAAAAGATTTATTTAGTATTTCTATAGCTTCTTCATATCTTTTAGTCTCTATTAATGATTTGCCTAAATAATTTAAGCTAATATAATCATTACTTTCAAGAGAGTATGCTTTATTTAGATATTCTATTGCATTATCATAGTCTTTTATTTTACTATAAGATATACCAATTAATCTAAATAGACTAAAATCTTTATCATTAAGTATTAATGCCTCTTTAAATATTTCAATAGCCTCTTTATGTTTTCCTATTTGTGTGTAGAATATACCAAAATCTACTCTTGCTTTATAATTATCTTTTTCTATAGAACATATTTGTTTATATTGATTAATCACATTTTCTATTTTTTCATTTATAGCACTCATATTAATATATATTATTCCTCATAATAATTATTATCATCTATATCTTTTATAATAGCAGGGCAGTATTTACTATTAATACAATTTTCACAGCTTTTAATATCAGGATTATATACTAATTGATTATTAGATAAAGCAATAAATACTTCATCCAAATAATCTTCTATACTATATCCATCCAAATATCCACATATAGTAAGTAATTGTTCTTTATTAGAAGATATATTATATCCACTTTGATTTATAAGATTTTTTTCTTTATATATAGCAAAAGCAACTTCACACTTATCTATACTCTCTAAAATATTTTCTTTTGTTATATCTTTATCATTTTTTATAATATATTTTTCTATTGCATACTTTAAATATATTAAAGGTTGTATAAATTGCTTAATTATATTTTTATTCTCTTCATCTGCCTTACTAATTGTTTTTACACTATATTCACTGCCTTTATAGTCTAATACTCTTATTCCTTTTACTATATTATTACTATTTTTATATAAGTCTATTCTGTCTATTATACCATTTATAATAATATTAATTCCATTTTTAGAATATATCTTATATTCTTTAATTCTCTCTTCAAAAGAGTTTGGTATATACTCTGTTTCATTCATAAGACTTGTTTCATAATTTATAAAAGCATTCATTGTACTATATGCTTCTTCTTTTAATGTATTTATATCATATTCAGAAAATAAAATATCATTATGTGATAATAATACCTCTTCTATTACTTCTTTTGCTATATTATTATATGTATTAAAATCTTTTTCATTTAAGCTAAATGACTTTGTTTGTTTTCCTACTTCTTTATAAAAATTTTCAAAAAGAGAATGATATATTAATCCCTTTTGCATATTGTTAATACCTATTATAGATGTTGAATATGGTATTTCATCTCTTTTAAATAATTTAGTATATATGTATTTTACAGGACACTCCATTATAGATTGTAGATGAGTTACAGATATAGGATTTTTTAATTCTTCTTTTAGAATATGTATGAAACTATCTGGATTGGCATAGTGATTTGACTTATTTTTATCATATATATTTTTTATTATATTTATATCATCTTTATCAAAACTAATGTAATTAGAATATTCAAATTTATCTTTATGAAATATTAATCCCATAAGATTTTCTTTTTTTGTTAAAATACTATTTCCATTTGCAATATAATCTTTTTTATATATAAGATTATTTTCTTTTAATGTTTCAAAGTCAAAACTATTAATACCAAAATGCAAAAATAAATCTTCTAAATAGAAAAATGGTATTTCTAAATTTCCATTTTCATCTTTCATTCTAAATGAAAAATAAATATTTGTATTATCCTTACAAGATGATAATATATTTAGAAATAATGCATAAGTTATTTCAGATAAAAAATTCTGAGTATTTAAAATATATTTATTATATTTACTATTTATCTTTTCTCTTAATTTATGACTTATAAAAAATGTATTAGGGCTTACATTTATAAAATCATTGTTCATACCAAGTATAAATATATAATTAGCTTTTATACCCCTTGCATCGTATATATTACTTATATTGATAGATAGATATTCATTATTTATATCTTTTATATATTCATCTTTTATTAGTAGGTTTAATGTTTCTATAAAGTCTAATGCTGTTATTGTATTTTCATTTGTTGTTTCTAAAATACTTAATTTCAGTATCATCTCTATGAATATTGCTATTGTATTATTGTCTTTATAGTATTTTTCATCTTTTTCTTTATATATATTACTTTCTTCATCGAATATACTATCAACTTTTAAAAACTTTAAAACTTCAATATATTTATCAGATATACTTTTATAAGTTTTTAAATACATTAGCTCTTTTATAAGAGAAATAAAATTATTTATAGTAGTATATAAATGATTAATATCATTTTCCAAAATAAATAAGAAATCATTAAGAGGCATATTATTAAATATTTTTTTATTTGAAAATAATTCTTCTCGTATAGTATAATGCTTTATATTTTCTAAGTTTTTAAAATATTCAGAAGATAATACCTTTATCAGATTATTAATATCTATTTTTATTTCATTATCATATATATTTAGTATATAAAATATGGAAGTTAATATAGGTATAATAGGCTGTCTCCATATAAAATTACCTCTTCTTATATTAAAAGGTATATTACATTCGTTTAGTCTATTAGTGATTATATCTGTATATTTTGTTGTATCTGAGAATATAATTGCTATTTCATTTGGTGCTATATTATTATCTATTAGTTTTACAACTTCATCTATAACAGTATAAACTTCCTGTTCTACACCAAATCCTGATATTAATTTTATATTATCTTTATATTTTTCTAAGTTTTCTTTTTTTATTAGACTTTCTGCGAAGTTTGTTATATTGTTGATTTTAATGGTTCCTATATTTTGATAGAAATGTTTATAGTCTATATTAAATATATTATCCATATTATATGGTGTAAATATTGTTATTTTTGTATTATAGTTTTTTTCTATTGCTTTTAATAATATTACATATAAAAAAGGTATACTTTCAAAATTATATATTTCTATCTCTTGTACTTGCTCTAATTCTATAACTTTTTTTTCATTTATTGCATTTATAAGAACTTCAAATTTATCATATTCATCATATAGTTTATTTGCTTTATTATGATTTTTATATATAGAGATAATTTTTTTTATGTCTTCTAAATGTTCTTGATTTTCAAAGTTAATAGTTTCATTTGCTATAAATTTAGCAAAAGTAATTTCTTCTATAAAGTTATATATACTGTTTGCTAATTCGTATGTTATTTGCTGTTTTGATATTATTGATTTTTTATTTTGCTTTATAAACTCTAATATAGCTTGATGAATATTAATTATTGCAATAGATTCTTCTATTTCTGTTATAGAATATTTTAGTGAATATATTTTAAAATATTTATTTAATAATATTTTATAAAACTCATATAAGGTTTTATATTGAGTAATATCTAAAGTATAAATATTACCATAATTATTAGTTAGATAATAATCTCTTGATTTAGTGTTTGGAAATAGTATTATTTTAGACATCTATTTTATTTTTTATTAAGTTTATAATCATTATTCTAATAAGAAGAAAATAGTCAAATTATAAGTTTTTATTTATAATTTCTGTTATAGTATTAAAATATTTATTACTAAGTTTTTTTATATCTTCTTTAGCATTAACTTGAACATACCCATCATACTCTCTAATCATTTCAATATCATTATTAGAGTCTCCAGCTACTAATATTCTATCTATATTCTTATTTTCTTTTTTTACTATATCTTCTATATATTTTATACCAGTAGTTTTATTAATACCTTTAGGCACTATATCTATATATCTAATATTAGCATAAGCTACTACTGTATTAAAATGTTTATTAATATCATCAGCTATACTTATAGTTCTACCAACATCAGATGACAACTTGTTTATTTGAATAATATTTTTTATAGAGTATATTTCATCTATATTTATAATTCTATCAACATCGTGTAAAGGTTCACTATCATTGTTTTTCGCTTTTACAGCTATAATCTCACTATTATTAACAAATTCAACATGATCATTATAATTATTATATAGAAAGTTTATAACATCATAAGCAATATTATCTTCTATTATTTTTTTTAGTAAAATCTCTTTTTTATTATTTAAAACAATAGATCCGTTATTAGCAATTATATAGTCAAATTCTATATTATGCTTTTCTACAGCATCAAGTATAGAAAATATATTTCTTCCAGTAGCTATTATAAATAAATTCCCACTATCTCTCCATTTTTTTATAGCAGGTAATACACCATCATCTATAACTTCATTGATATAGATAGTCATATCATAATCACTAAAAAAAAGTTTCATAATACTAAAATCTCCAACAAATTAAATAAGAACATTTTCTAAAGTTCTAAATGTTTTTTTATATGTATCTATTTCTACTTCAGCCCCATGTGCCATAGTAAGCTTCATTTTATTATGTCCACATCTAATATTTGTAAGTACAGGTATATTAATATTTGATAATCTTTCTAATATAGTCTCTTTTGCTGTTTTAAATCCTGTAGCTTTTTCTCCTTCTTTTAAATCACAGTTTTCAAAGTCTCCTACTACAATACCTTTTATAGCATTTCCTATTAATTTTGAGTTTATTAAAGTTGAGATCATTCTATCTATTTTATAAGGTTTTTCATCTATTTCTTCTATATATAGAATGTAATTATTATTTTTTAACTCTGGAAAGTATTCAGTATATATGCTTGACATCATTACAATAAAGTTTCCACCTATTAGAGTACCTTTAGCTATACCATCTGATATACTTTCAAAGTTTGTATTATCTGGATTTTTATATTCTATATTATGATTTGATGATAGTGTATTAAACATCATATTTAATGATTCTTTTGAAAATGTACTTATACCATCTTTTACTTTATTTATAGACATATCTGTATCTACCATAGGGGCGTGGAAAGTTATTAATTTTGTTTTTTGATATATTGATAAATGTAGAGATGTTATGTCACTATAGCCCGCGAATATTTTATTGTTACTTTTTATAATATCATAATCAATTTTGTCTAAAATTCTTATAGAACCATATCCACCGCGGGAACAAAATATTGCATCTATAGTGTCATCCTTAAAGAAAGCATTAATATCACTCGCACGTTCTTCATCAGTTCCAGCATATCCATTATATGATTTTAATGCATTATTAGATATTTTTGTTTTATAACCAATACTCTCTAAATACTCAATTCCTTTAATTAAATCATCTTTATTACAAGCAGATGCAGGAGATATTATTCCTATAGTTTGTCCTTTTTCTAAGGATTTTGCTTTTAAATTGCTCATAAATATATTTTATTCTCCTATTATTTTTATCATTACTTTTTTTATTCTTTTTCCATCATACTCACCATAAAAAATTTGTTCCCAAGTACCAAAATCTAATTTACCATTAGTAATAGCTACAACAACTTCTCTTCCCATAATTTGTCTTTTAAGATGTGCATCAGCATTGTCTTCATATCCATTATGTTTATATTGACTATGTGGTTTTTCTGGTGCTAATTTTTCAAGCCAAACTTCAAAATCAGAGTGAAGTCCACTTTCATCATCATTAATAAATACAGAAGCAGTTATATTCATAGCATTCACTAAAACAAGTCCTTCTTTTATAGTACTTTCATTAATTGCACTTTGAACCTCATTAGTAATATTAATATATCCTCTTCTTTTAGGATAATTTATTTCTAATACTTTTCTATATGACTTCATTTTATTTACCTTTTTTATACTAATAATACCTTTATAGCTCATTATAATAAAAATAAATAATTTGTCAAAATAGTAATTTTATAGTATATTATTTATGTGTTTTTATTAAAAAAATATATACATTTTTTTAAAAGTGTTGTATTATTTACACTGTTAATTACATTTTAAGAGTTTAAATTATTTTTATGAAAATATTGCTTGCAATAACATCATCTATTTCTGCATATAAAATTCCAGATTTTATTAGCACTTTAAAAAAGCAAGGTTTTGAAGTTTATACAGCTATTACAAAAAATGCTCTTGAGATGGTTGGTAAAAAAGCTCTTGAGACAATGAGCGAAAATGATGTTATAGTAGATATATGGGATAATAAAGATCCTTTAATTCATATAAATATTAGTAAACAAACAGATGTTTTATTAATAGCTCCTATAGATGCTAATATGATAGGTAAAATTGCAAATGGTATAGCTGATGATGCTATTAGCACTATAGCACTTGCTTATACTGGTCGTAAAATATTTGCTCCTGCTATGAACTCTAATATGTGGCATAATGCTATTGTACAAAAAAATGTTTCTTATATGGTTAATGAGCTTGGATTTGAGATTATAGACCCTGAAAGCGGTATTATGGCTTGTAAAGATGAGGGGGTAGGGCGTTTAGCTAATTTTGATACTATTATTTCTAAGTTAAGAGAAAGTCAAGAATATAAAGATATTAAATTTACAATAACATCTGGTGCAACTAAGGAGTGGATAGATCCTATTCGATATATTACCAATTCTTCAAGTGGTAAAATGGCTAATGCTATATATGATATTGTTTCTTCTTCTGGTGGTAGTTCTTTATATATAGAGGGAAATGTTTCTATTAGTCCTAATATGATAAATGGTGATAGGAAAGTAAAAGTTGATACTACTGATGATTTAAAAACAGAGGTTTTAAATAGTTTAGATAATACAGATATTCTTTTTATGGTTGCTGCTCCTTTAGATTTTAGACCTAAAAGTATTTCTGATAAGAAAATAAAGAAGAAAAGCATAGAAAAAATAGATTTAATAGAAAATGATGATATATTATACTTGACTATAAGTAAAAAAAAGAATAAAACTTTAATAGTATCTTTTGCTGCTGAAACTTCTGATAGTAGAGAAGAGCTTATATTGTTAGCTACTGATAAGATGAATAGAAAAGGAGCTGATATGATAGTTTCTAATAATATTAAGGATGCTATAGGTATGGACACTAATTCGGTTGTTATTATTTTAAAAAATGGTGATATTATTGATTTACCTATGCAGTCTAAAAAGAGTATTGCAAAGAAGATAGTTGAAATTGCCGTTAGAGAGTGGAAGAAACTATAAAATTATAATATATGGATATTAATTATGAGTTATCTTTATGAAATAAACAATATTAGTAAAATTTATGGCTCTGGTTCTGGTGCTACTGAGGCACTTAAGGGTGTTAATCTTACTATAGAAGAAGGAAAACTTACAGCAATACTTGGTCCAAGTGGTTCTGGAAAAAGCACGCTTTTAAATATTTTAGGTGCTCTTGATAAGCCTACTAGTGGTCAGGTATTATTTTTGGGTGAAGATATTTCTCATTATAGTAGTAAGAAGCTTGCTAAGTTTAGAAGAGAAAATATTGGTTTTGTTTTTCAAAGTTATAATTTACTACCTAATCTTACAGCTTTAGAGAATGTTGAGTTTTCTACTGAAATTACTTCTTTACCTAAAAAAAATGCTTCTGAGGCTTTAAAGCTTCTTGGTCTTGAACATAGGATGAAACATTATCCTTCTGAGCTATCTGGTGGTGAGCAACAGAGAGTAAGTATCGCTCGTGCTATTGCTAAGAGACCTAAGGTTGTGTTGTGTGATGAGCCTACTGGTGCTTTGGATAATAAAACCGGTATTATTGCTTTAAAGATACTTAGAGATCTTAATAAAAATCTTGGTACTAGTATTGTATTAATTACTCATAGTAAGGAAATAGCTAAGATGGCTGATGTTGTTGTTCGTGTTATGAGTGGTGAAATATTAGATAAAGAGTTTGTTAGTTCACCTTTAAGTCCTGATGATATTGAGTGGTAATAAAAAATTAATAGTAATGGAATATTAATGATAAAAACAAAGTTATTATTTAGAAAAATTAAAAATCAATTTGCTATATTTATGTCGGCAGTTTTTATTGTATTACTTGCTGTATTATTTTTTGTGGCTGTAAAAACTGTATATAGAGATTTTAAAACTATTGCAGAGAAATATTTTAAAGATAATAATCTTGATGATTTAGTTTTATTTGGTAATTTTTATGAAGATGATATAAAAAAAATAGAAGATATTGATGGTATTGATAAGATAGAATTAAGACATAGGTATCAAGGTAAATTAAACTCTATTGATGCTATTATTTATGGGGATTATTATACTAATAATATTAATAAAGCTTATATTTATGAGGGTAAGAGAGAATTAGAGACTAATGAGATAGCTATTAATAAAAATTTTGCTATTGCTAATAATTTAACTATAGATGATGAAGTTAATTTAGAGTTGTTTGGTATTACAAATACTTTTAAAATAGCTTCTATTGTTTCATATCCTAATTATGTTTTTTTATTTAAAGATGGTGCTTCTACTGCTTCTAATCCTGAAGATTTTGCTGTTGTAGAGATGCATAAGGATAACTTTACTTATTTGCCTTATAATTCTATTTATATAACTTATAAGGATAATATAGATAGAGTAGAGGTAGAAAAAGAAATTAGAGGTATTCTAAAGAAAAAGATATTTTCATTTACAGATAGAGAACAATCTGTTAATTATATTAATTTTGAACAAACTTTACTTCAAATAGATTCTTTTGCATATATATGTCCTTCTATACTACTTTTAATGGCTATACTACTTTTATATATTATACAACGTAGAAATGTTGCTGTTGAGAGAAAGCAAATAGGTATAATGAAAGCTATAGGGCTTACAGATACTTCTATTTTATTTATGTATATAAAGTATTCTTTTGTTGTATCTTTTTTTGGTATTTTACTTGCTTTTATTGCTTCTAAGTTTTTATTAAAGCCTATATTTGCTTCATTAGTTAAGATATTTGATATTCCTAACTTTACTTATAGCGTTTATGTAGATTTATGGATTATTTCTACTATTATTATATTATTAGTTTGTATATTATCAAATTTATTAGCTGCTACTTCTATATTAAAATTAAATCCTGCTCAATCTATGAGAGGTGAGCCTCCAAAGGATAAGGGTAAAAAGATTTTTATAGAAAAGATGAAGTTTTGGAATAAATTATCATTTAATACTAGATATTCTATAAAAAATGCATCTAGAAGTAAGACTCGTTATTTGGCTTCACTTTGGGGTATGTTTGCTGCTATTAGTATGACTATATTTGCTCAGGGGTTTAATAATTCTTTTGATTATTTTTTAGATAATTTATATCATAATTTTGTTTTATATGATTCTAAAGTATTTATTAATCCTTCTAAAAAAGAAGATATTAATTTTTTAAGTGATGATAAAATTAAAAAGTATGATTTAGTATCTATATACCAATCTAAAATTACTTCTACAAATAGTGATAAGAGTTTTTATCTTCCTTTTTTAATTTATGATGAAGAGAGTTTTTCTTCTTTGGATATATCTTTCAATGAGGAGTATAAGGATTCTGTTATGATTCCAGAGTATATAGCTAAAAAATTAGGTGTAGAAAAGGATGATTATATTGATATAGAGCTTTATACTTTTGGAGATAGTATTATAAAAACGGTTAGAGTAAGTACATTTGTAAAGCAACAGGGTATGTTCTTTGTTTATATTAGTGATGATTTTTATAAAAGTGAATTTGAGAATATTGATACATATAATAGTATTTTTATTACAAAGAATGATGATACTTCAAATGATGATATGAAAAAATTATTAGATGATAGTTCTTTAGTATCTCTTTATAGTTTTAGAAATGATGAATATGAAGCTAATAAGCAACAGATAGCTACTATTTATTTATTAGTTCAAATATTAGTTTTTGTTGCTTTCTTACTTGGTGCTATTTCATTATATGGAGTAGGTGTTATTACACTTGCTACGAGAAGGTATGAGTTTACTTTACTTAAAGTTATGGGATATACTACTAAAGAAATTATGATAGCTTCATTTAAAGAAATTATTACTCAGATTATCATAGCAGTACCTATAGGTATATTATCTGGATATGGTATATTATATTTAGTAAAGAAGCCTTTCTCTAGTAAGCTATTTTCTTTTGAACCTCATATTTATAGCTCTAGTTATATTTTCGCTATAGTATTACTAATAGTTGTTGTATTTCTTGTTAGTATATTAAGTTCTCATTATATTGATAAGCTTGATATGGTAGAAGGTTTAAAGGATAGAGAAGATTAATTATCATTTATTATAAAGATATTATTCTTTTATTCTGATGAATTATATTAATATTTAGAATTAAAAAAATACAGATTAAGAACTAACTTATATTAAATCTTCTCTGTATTAAGGTTTTATTATTTATTAACTTTAAAGAAAGATATGCTTTGTACCATACTTTCTGTTTTATCTAAAACTTCTTTACTTGATACAGCACTTTCTTCTGCAAGAGAGCTATTTCTCTGAGTAATATCATTAATAGATAATATTGTAGTATTAATTTGAGATACACTATCTTTTTCTTCTTCAGTTTCAGCAGTAATATTTTCTAATGCATCATTCATTTCAGATACTAATGTGTTAATTTCTTCTAATATATCAGAAGACTCTAATACAGTTTTATTTCCACTTTCTATTTTTTCTATAGTACTTTCTACTATGCTTGTGATATTATTAGCAGCTTGTGATGAAGTTTGTGCTAATGATCGTACTTCTGATGCAACAACAGCAAATCCTTTACCTTGTTCTCCAGCACGTGCTGCCTCTACTGCTGCATTTAGTGCTAATAAGTTAGTTTGGAATGCTATAGATTGTATCATCTTTATTATGTCTGATATTTGTTTACTAAACTCTGAAATATCTTGCATATTTTTAGAAGTTGTATTTATAATTTCTACACCTCTATTTGTATACTCTAATGCTTTTGCACCGATATCTTTTGCACTTATTGTATTTCTTGATGTTGTTGATATTGATGAGTTTAATGATTCTATAGAACTTACTAACTCATTTACTGATGCAGCTTGAGAGTTTGTTTTATCAGATAAATCATTATTTCCATTAGATATTTTTCCTATTTCATCATTAATAGAGTCTATATTATTTTTTATATTGTAAATAGTGTTACTAATAGAATCTTTCATATTATTTAATGAATTTGATAATGCATTTGCTATAGGAGATTTAATTTTATTTTGTATAATAAAGTTAAAATTACCACTAGCCATACTTGATATATAATCTATTAAGTTATTTAAAGTTTGTGTCATAGGTACAGTTATTACTACAACTAAAATAGATTCTAATATTAATGATAATAATACAACTATACTAATATATAGAACTAACATAAGTTTTCTTGTTTTTAATTCTGTTATATCTCCTTGAGCTACAATATACCAAGGATAGTTTTGTATTTTCTTAACTCCATACCATTTTTTATTATCTAATGATATTTTACTATCATTTTCAGAAGATATATTATTTTTTAGTTTTTTAAACATATCATTATCAAATGCTAATAATTTATCATTCAAAATATATGTTTTATCAGAATGAGTTAAATACTTTCCATCCTCTAATGTAATGTATATATCATTGCCTTTATATGTTTGTGTATTTTTCATAATCTCATCTATCTGAGAGAAAAATAAGTCAGTAGCTACTACTCCTTTTATTTCTTGATTATCTTTTCTTATTGCTTTTGATAGAGTTATAATTGCTGATTTAGTTGCTATATCTTCGTATGGGTCTGTAACAAATACAACATTTGTATTTATAGCTCCTATATACCAATCTCTTTGAGTTTGATCATAGTCATCAGGTATACCTCCTAATACAGATATAAACTCTCCTCCTTGAGAATATGGAACAGTACCTGATGAATAAATATCATATATTGTTTTTTTATCATTTTCTATAATATTAGAAAAAGCAAAAAATACATCTTCTGTAGATAAATTATTTTCTAAGAAATTTTCTATAGTAATTATTTGTGTATTATATTTAGATATCCATCTTTCTAATTCATTATAGGCTTCTTCCATAAGTTTTGATTTTGATAAACTAAACTCTTTTTCATATTGCTTTGCGTAAAATATATATAAAAATATACATATTAATACAAAGAATATAGTATATGGTATTAAGAACTGTAATATTATTGATTTTAATTTTATTTTCTCAGAACTATTTTCCATTTGGAATTAACTCCTTTGTATAAATATTTATATGATTTTATATGTATTATTTTTTCATTTTTTGTGATATTATATATTAAAAGTTAATAATATATTGCTTTTAATATCGTAAAAAATATTTTATTTTTAATTGCAAAATAATAATATTTTTACATAAAAAATTGAGAGTTTTTATGAACCATAGAGGTACTGTTACTTTAGAAACTGATAGACTTATTCTTCGCAAGTTTAACTATGATGATGTTTATGATATATATAATAATTGGTCTAATGATATAGATGTTGTAAAATATGTTACTTGGGATATACATAATACTATAGAAGATACTAAAATAGTTTTGAATAAATGGGTTTCTTCTTACTCTAGAGATAATTATTATAGATGGGCTATTGTATTTAAAGAAAATAATAGTGTTATAGGAAATATTGCTATTAATAAAGAAGATTCTAAGATTAAGATGGTTAATTTTGGTTATTCTATATCTAAAGACTATTGGAATATGGGTATAACTACTGAAGCTTTATTTAGAATTATTAAGTTTCTTTTTGAAGAGGTTGGTGTTAATAGAATAGAAGGTTATCATCATATTGATAATATAGCTTCATCTAAGGTTATGCTTAAATGTGGACTTACTAAGGAAGGAGTTATAAGAGAGGGTGCTTTATATGATGACACTTTTTGTGATATAGTTTTGTACTCTATCTTAAGAAAAGATTATATGGTTATGTGAAGAGAGTAGTACATTAAAGTTTTATTTATGTTCTATATTTCTTTCTGTATTATTGACTTTATTTTTTTTGACTTTATAATAATAGTAAATATTTAAGAAAATATTAAAGGAGAAAAAATTATGGGTATAACTTTTCAAGGTAATCCTTTAACATTAGAAGGTGTAGCTTTACAAGTAGGTGTTAAGGCTCAGAATTTTAGTTTAGTAAAAGGGGATTTAAGCCCTTGGTCTTTAAATGATGCTGGTGATACAGTAAAGATTATTTCTTGTGTTCCTTCATTAGATACACCTGTATGTGATGTACAAACTAAGAGATTTAATAAAGAAGCTGCTGGATTAAGTGGTGTTACTGTTGTTACTGTTTCTATGGATTTACCATTTGCTCAGGCTCGTTGGTGTGCTGCTGCTAATGCTAATTCACATATAGTTGCTTCTGATTATGCTGAAAGAGATTTTGCAATTAAGTATGGTGCTTTAATTAAAGAATTAAAATTATTAACTCGTGCTATTTTTGTTTTAGACAAGGATAATACTGTTAAGTATGTAGAGTATGTTTCTGAAATTACTAATGAACCTAATTATGAAGCTGCTTTAAATGCTGCTAAGGCGCTTTTATAATTATTTAATAAGCATATAGTTTCTTAATTAATAATAATTTGGTGTATCTTTTTTTACTATAAAAGATGCACCTTTAATTTTTTATTATTGATTTTATTTTTAAAAAAAATATAATACTGTTTGTTTTATAAATTTTATATTTGATGTTTTTTAAGGATTTTTATGAGTGTATATAATTTTTCTGTAAAAGATTATAAAGGAAATGATGTTAGTTTATCTGAATATAAGGGCAAAGTGTTATTGATAGTTAATACTGCTACAAGATGTGGATTTACTAAGCAGTATAAGGCTTTACAGGATTTATATTCTAAGTATAGAGATAAAGGCTTTGAAATATTAGACTTCCCTTGTAATTCATTTGGTGGGCAAGCTAAGGAGCCTATAGAAGAGATTTATGATATTAGAAGAGAGAGATTTGGTGTTGAGTTTCCTTTATTTGATAAAGTTAAAGTTAATGGGAAGGATGCTATAGAGCTTTATCAGTATTTAAAATCTAATAAGCCTACTGATGAGGGTGTTGAGAAAATTAGATGGAATTTTACAAAGTTTTTGATAGATAAAAATGGAAATATTGCTTATAGATTTGACTCTAGAGTAAA
The DNA here is from genome assembly GCA_944390575.1 of uncultured Spirochaetota bacterium. Lineage (GTDB taxonomy): Bacteria > Spirochaetota > Brachyspiria > Brachyspirales > Brachyspiraceae > Brachyspira. Next base: position 114,448 of record CALXQJ010000003.1, on the reverse strand, counting down.
ACCAGAAGAGATAGATGAGATAATAGAGTCTGTTATTAATAGTTAGTAATATTTAAGTATTTGTTTAGTAAAAAAGTTAATTCAAATGATAAAAAATTATGAAAAACATTAATAAAGAAGAGTTATTACACGCTTTTAAGTTTGCATTTCCTCTTACAATACCAGTTCTTATAGGGTATTTATTTTTGGGACTTGCTTATGGTTTTTATATGGTAGCTAAGGGGTTTCATACTGGGCTTGCTTTGTTTATGAGTTTATTTACTTATTCTGGTGGGCTTCAGTATTTGGCGGTTAGCTTATTTATGTCTGCTGATTTTAATCCTCTTTATGCTTTTGTTTTAGGTTTGACTGTAAATTCTCGTATGGCTTTTTATGGTATTTCTATGCTTAGTAAGTATAGACGTATGGGAATTGTAAAACCTTTTTTAATTTTTACTCTTAGTGATGAAACTTTTTCTATACTTTGTAGTTTAAGAGTTCCACAGCATCTTAATAAGAAATATTTTTATTTTGCAGTTTCATTTATTAATTATGTTTATTGGTTTATTGGTACTTTACTTGGATGTTTACTTGGAGAGATAATTAAATTTGATACTACAGGATTAGACTTTGTTCTAACAGCTTTATTTTTAGTAATATTTTTAGATCAGTGGATGGATAATAAAGATCATAGAGCAGCTATTATAGGTGTATTATGTTCTTTACCTATTTTAGTTTTAAAAACTAATTCTTCTATAATACTTTCTATGATTTTAATACTTGTTGTTATTACATTACTATTTGTGCTTAAAGAACATAATAATTTGGAGTATGAGGAAGATGATGAGCAGTAGAGAAATTTTGATAACAGGTTTAATGGTTGCTCTTGCTACAGCAGTATTGAGATTTTTACCATTTTTAGTAATTAGAAGAAGTTGGGCTAATAAGCCTTATATTAGATTTTTGGGCAGAATGATACCATATTCTATGATGGGGCTTTTAGTTGTATATTGTTTTCGTAATGTAACACCTTTTGAAAAACCTTATGGTATACCTGAACTTATAGCTTTGATTTTTATTATTGTTATGCATACTTGGAGACGTAATGTACTTATTAGTATTGGTGTTGGTACTGCTCTTTATATGATTTTGGTACAATTTGTTTTTAAGTAGATTATTTTTTATTAGTCTTTATAATATTTTAGTATTTCTTCTTTTTCTAATTCTTCTATAGTTTTTTCTTGTTCTAATACTATGTTATTATAATTTTCTTTGAAGTATTTGAATAAATTATTTATAAATGTATTATTAATATTTAAATCTGGAAGATATATGTATAGAGGATCTTCTGATATTATACGTCCTCTAAACTTTCTATTATAATATGTTTGTGGACTTTTTAGGTATATAAATAAATATCCACCCGATAATTTTAATTCTTTTATATCAACCCACATTACATCTATATAATTTTTTACTATTAAATTATTGTAGTAAAGCCCTCTTTCATCTAATACAAAACTTGGTATTTTTAGTATAGTGCTTTTTATAAGTATGATAGATAAAAGTATGATACCATATAAACAAAATAATATTAAAGTATATAATACTATTTTCATATTTTTATCATTTTCTATATATGAAGCATATAACATAAATATAGATGATATAGCTCCTATTAGTATTATAATAGAGTATTTTATATTATTGATATAAATTTTTATATTAAATGTTTTATCATTAAAACTATTATTTTTCATAATTCTTTTATTATTATAACATATTAATAAAAAAAATTAATTATTTGTAATTCTGTTATATACACCAGTAAAATTTGCATAAAGACTGAAGTTTGGGTTAAATCCAGTTTCTTCAATAGAGAATCTATCTTTATCTAAGATACTAATAGTTAGGGTATATATTGGTATTTTATAAATTATTTGTTGCTTACTTTCATCCCAATGTCCAAGTCCATATAATTCTTTTATATTTCCTTGATGAGATAATGTAAAACCTTCTATATAAAATGAATAATGATCTTTTATTATTAATTCTATAGTTGTACCATCATTTTGTTTTTGATATTTACCTGCTAACTTATGAGTATCATCAATTGGAGTATATTTTTTTTGAGCATATAATATATGAAAACAGATTATAAATATAATTAATATTTTATTCATTAATTTCTCTACTTTAACTTCTATATATTACTTTAATTCTACAATATTTTTATAAATAAACAAGATATTAAAAATAGTTGACAATAGTAATTGTTTTATATATTATTATTTAAAAAATTAACATAATAATTGATTAAAACTTTTAAGGAAATAAAAAATAATGAAGCATTTAAAACAAGAAATAATATATCCTATTTTATTTTTTATATTATCATTTCTTTTTTTCTATACAAATCTAACATTTTCATATCTTCAAATGGGAGATGTTATTTTATGGGATATTAAGAATATAAAAGAAGCTATATTATCTGGACATTTATACTTTTGGAATAATGCTTATTTTACAATATCATCTATTAATACAGTTCCAATACATCCAAAATCTCTTTTAATGCTCATTTTTCCAGAAACAATATATCCACAAATGACAGTAATTTTTCATATTACTATAATGGGATATGGTATATTTTTATTTTTAAGAGAAAAAACTCTTTCTAAGCAGTCGGCTATCTTTGGTGCTATTGCTTTAATGTTTTCTAATGCTTTAATTACATTAATACTACCTGGACATCTTGGTAAATTTGAAACTTATTGTTATTTTCCTTTAGTATTATATTTTTTATCAAGAGCTATGAATAGAGAGAGTATTATAGATTTTTTCTACTCTGGTGCTTTTTTAGGAATTGCATTTTTAGGTGGTGCATTAGATGTTGCTATGTATTTTGCTTTATTTTTATCTTGTTATTTTTTATTTTTGCTTTTAAAAAAAAGAGGAGATAGAAGTTTTTCTACTTTCCTAAAAGAAGATATAAAAAGAATTATACTACTATGTTTGAAGTTTTCATTAGTTGCTATATTTTCTTTTTTTATGGCTATACAAATAATAATGGTTACAAAAAATACTCAGGATATGGGTGCTGCTGGAGTTAATAATAAGCAAGAATTATGGTTTTGGGCTACAAGATGGTCTTATCCGCCTGAAGAGGTTTTAGGTTTTTTTATACCTGGTCTTTTTGGATATTATTCTGGTAGTGAAACTCATCCATATTGGGGCAGAATTGCTTATGTAGAAGGAGAGCCTAAAACTAATAATTTTTCACTTACTGCTACTAATATTGGATATATCACTTTTTTATTTTTAATTTTTGCTTTCTTTTTAGATAAAAAAAAGTATAGCGAGAAATATTTTTGGATATGTACTGCATTATTTTTCTTACTTGCTTCTTTTGGTAGATATTTTCCTTTGGTATATGGTACACTGTTTCAAATACCTATTTTTAGGGACGCTAGAAACCCAAATAAGTTTATAGAAATTATTCCAATACCATTTTCTATACTTGCATCTTTTAGTGCTGATTATATTTTTAATTTTATTAAAATAAAAAAAGATAGCAATGATGTTTATTATCGTTCTATTAGTTTATTAAAAAAAATTATGTATATTTTTATAATAATCGCTCTTGCTTGTGCTATAATTACTTTTTTTGGAAAATCATTTATATCTGATAATTTTATAGCTTATTGGAAAATAGAAAAGGCAAATATAATAGCTAAAAATATATATATGTCTTTTATAAGATTTACACTTATATCAGCTACAGTATATTTACTACTTAAAAATATTATTACAGATAAAGAAATAACAGTTAAAGATAAATACTTACCTATACTACCTTTTTTAGGATTTATACTATTTTCAGTATTAGATTCTATACAACTTGGTGCATTTTTTATAGGAGTTATTTTAGTATTTATATATATTTTTATAGCAAATAATAAAGAATTGTTTTTTAAAAGTATACCATATATTTGTAGTGCTATATTATTTTTAGACTTAGCTCAAAGTGGTAATATATTCTTAGTAAAATCAAATGCTAATGAGATGTATAATACTACACCAATAGTAGATCATATTCTAAAAGAAAATAAAAATGAAACTACTATGCCAATTCTTATTCCATATCTATATAGATATACTACACATACTATGCCAAATTATAAAATACCATTAACAGAACCTCCAGCAGCATCAAGATTAAGTAAAGAAGTAACAGATATGTTTACAGCTTTTAGAATACAAGATTATGCTACATACGATCCAAGACTTATGGATTTATTAGGAGTAAGGTATATATTAAGCCCTACATATTTGGATAATTCTATTATAGCAAATAACTTAGAAAAGATTACAGAGTATCAAGATATGTTTTCTGCTGCTGTTTTATATGAGCTTAGAGGATATAGAAATAAATATGAGTTTGTAAAAAATATATATTCTGCAAATGATTATAATGATGCTCTTAGTAGGATTAAACTTCCATATTTTAATTTACAAAATGAAGTTGTATTATTAGATTATACAAATAAAACTATTTCTAATAATACTAACAATATTCATACTGTAGATATTATAGAATACTCTGATAGAAAAATATCTTTCAATGTAAAAACTCCTGATGATGGTGTATTAGTTTCTAAGGAGAGATTTGATAATAATTGGAGAGTATTTGTAAATGGTGTAGAAAAAGATTTATTGAAAGCTAATATACTATTTAGAGGGGTATATTTAGAAGCTGGAGATAATAATGTTGAGTTTGTATTTAAACCTACTATGATATACCTTTATAGTACTATTATATGCTGGTTTATTTTTATAATAGTTTCTATTATCACAATTTATTTTAAATTGTTTAATAGGCATAATTAAATAAATGTCTATTAAAATTAAGACAAAAATATAGAAGTGTTTAAAAATAAGTATAATATGTAGTATTATTATTTATGATATATGAAAAATACCTTTTTTCTAAGCATTAATTACATAATTATAGAATATATTATATTTACTAATTTATGATAATATGTTTATATATTTTTATTGTTATGCATATCAATATTAATTTAAATGGAGATACAATAATGATTAAAAATATTAAACTGTTATTGGTATTATTACTTATAATAGTATCTTGTAAGAATAATGTTTCTAATCCTGATGATACAAATAATGTAGGTTCTAATACCTCATCTTCTAATACTACATCAGATAAGAGTTCATCAAACACATCTTCTGATTCATCATCAACTTCAACTAATCCATCTAACCCAACAGATACAGAAGGAGATAATGATAATGCATCAGATAGTAACACAACAGATAATGTAGAAATACAAAATGCTACTATCATAATTGAAGCTAAATCTTTAAAAAATATTAATATGAGAAGTGCAGAAGGTTTTCTAAATTGGTTTACACCTACATATACAGATATTAAAGATTATGCTTATTTTACTTATGGTATAGCTGCTACTGCTTATACAGGAACATTTAATAATTTTGTATATTTAGTATCATTAAAGCCAAATGGGGCTTCTATATTTGATAGACCATCTTCGCTTGAGAAAATAGGTATTAATAGTTCTAAAGATTTTGCAAACTCACAACAAGAATTTATATTAAACAATATTAATACTACAGATACTTATATAGAGCTTGGTTCTGATATAAGAAAATATAATACTTTAAGTGGATATGTAGATACTGATAATTTTGGTAGAAGAGGTGGAAGTGGAGTTGTTGCTTCTAAGGATAATAATAAAGTACGACTTAAGTATGATAAAGATAAAAAACAATTTGTTGTATATAATGATTCTATGAGAAGTATCAATAATATAATGTCTTTTACACTATCTGAGGGTGAGAAAAAAGATATATCTATTACATATAAGTTTAATGGACAAAAAAAAGAAGAAGAAACTATAGAAGTGGTATATACAATAGAGTTTAGAAAAAATTAAATATAAAAATAGGGGTGTATATTTATAATATATACCCTTATTAATTTTTATATTGTTTTACACTTTCAATCATTTCTTTAGCATGATTAATACTTGCTTCTGTAATTTCTTTTCCTGTTATCATTCTTGCTATTTCATTAATTTTTTTATCTTCTGTTAATTCTTCTATAGTTGATGTAATAGTGTCTTCACCTTCATTTTTTGTCACTTTATAATGATTGTTTGCAAAGATTGCTATTTGTGCTAAGTGTGTGATACTTAAAACTTGTTTAGATTTTGCAAGCTCACATATTTTCTCACCAATAACTTCAGCTATTCTACCACCAACACCAACATCAATTTCATCAAAAACAATAGTTTCAGAATAGTCTCCAAAAGAAAGAACTTTTTTAAGTGAAAGCATAATTCTTGAAATCTCTCCCCCAGAAGCAATTTTTCTAAGAGGTTGAAACATACTCTGTTTGTTTGGTGCTATGATAAACTCAATATCATCAATACCATACTGATTAGCTTTAATTTTTTTATTATCTATTATAAGCACACCACTCTCATCATCTTCATCATAACTCATTTCTATATCAAATTTAGTAGAGCTCATACCAAGATCATTCATTTCACTTTCTATTTTTTTAATAAACTCTTCTTTTTTGTTATGTCTAATATCAGATATTTCTTTTGCTAATATAGAAGTTTTATTTCTTAATTCTTCTATTTTATTTTTAAGTTCTATTATATCTTCTTCAGAAAAATTTAGAGATTCTAATTTTTCTTTTGCTTCTTTACCATAATTAATAATTTCTTTTATAGAATTTCCATATTTCTTTTTTAATGTATTTATAAAAAATAATCTTTCATTTAATCTTTCTAATTCTTGAGGATCAAATTTAGCTTTTGAGCGTATATCATTTAATATATTTTTTATATCTTCTAAATTTAATGTAACTCCCTCAAGTTGATTAGCCAAATCATTAAGTCTATTATCATATTGAACTATAGATTGTATAGCACTTATACTTCTTGTAAGCTTTAAATAAGCACCAGACTCACTTCCAAAAATATCTTTATTTATAGTAGATAATGTAGAAGCAATACTTTCAGCATTAGACATCATAGCAATATCATTTTTTATTTCTTCATCTTCATTTAGCTTTAAATTTGCTTTTCCTATTTCCTCAACAGCATATTCTAAAAAAGCCTTTTCTTTTAGAATTGTATTTTTATTTTGTGATATCTCATTATACTGTTTTATTAATTTTATTAAATTATTATAATTTTCCCTATATACTTCTAATTTATCAGATATATGTAAATATCCATCATAAAAAGTTAAATGATTAGAAGGATTAAATAAAGATTGATGTTCATGTTGTCCGTGAATATCAACTATAAGTTCACCTATTTCTTTAAGCTCAGCTACTCTAACACCTATATTATTAATAAAAGATTTACTTTTTCCATCCTTTGTAATTTCTCTTTTTATAATAAGTTCATTATCACTAATATCAATATTCCATTCTCTTAGTTTTTCTTTGATAAAATGTTTACAAGCATCTAAATAAAAAGTTCCAATAACAATAAGTCTATCCCCATTTATACCTACCATTCTTGTAGAACCTTTTTCACCAGTAATAAGCTCTAATGCACTAATAATAATACTCTTACCAGCACCTGTTTCTCCTGTTAATACGTTAAATCCAGAATTAAAATTAATTTTTAATTTATCTATCAAAACAAAATTTCGTATTTCAAGATTTTTAAGCATTATTATCGTCCCCAATTAAGTTTGTATCTTAATATATCATAAAATAATCTATTAGAGCTTTGAAATATATAGCAATATTTATTACTAATTTGTGTTTTAATAATAGTATCACTATCTACTTCACATATATCATATCCATCTATTGTTAGCATTGCTTTTAAGTTTGTTTTAGCCAATGATAATTCTATATTATCTTCTTTTGGAATAACAAGAGGTCTAAATGCAAGAGAGTGAGGAGCTATTGCAACAAAACTCATAGCATCAATTTGTGGAGCTAAAATTGGTCCTCCAGCACTTAAAGCATAAGCAGTAGATCCAGTAGGTGTTGCAACAACAACGCCATCTGCAACTAAATATGATACAACTCTATCTGAAATTTTTATATCAAGATGTATAACTCTTCCATCATTTTTACTAATAACCATATCATTGACAGCTAAATAATTTTTAGTAACATTATTTCTAATAGTAGATACATGTAGTAAAACTCTTGGTTCTATTTTGTATGAAGTATTAGTGTCTGAAGATAAATATTCTTCTAATATTGTATACGCTTCATCTGGAGGTATTTCTGATATAAATCCTAAAGTACCATTATATATTGGTAAAACAGGAGTATTACACTTTATTGCTATTTTTAATGCAGATAATAAAGTACCATCCCCACCAATTGATATAATCATATCTACAGAACAAAACATTACAGATACTTCAGATATACTTTTATAATAAGATATATCATACTCTATTAATGTATATGTAATATCATGTTTATCTAGTATGTTATATACATTATTTAATATTTCTTCTGTATTTTCTCTAAAAGTAGTAACTATAATTCCTACAGTATTTATTTTTTTATTATTCATATTATGATTTAATAATTTGTTTTATTTTTAAAATATAATATAATATTATATCAAACAAAATCAATATATCAAGTTATTATTAAATAGCAATGAGAGATAGATTTATTAGGTTAGATAAGAATGAAAATGCTTATTCTATTTCTAAAAATATTATTAAAGAAATAGAAAATTATGATATTCATAATTTAAGATATTGTTCTAATGAATATCCTTATAACTTAGATAAAAATATTGCAGAGTATTTTAATTTAAGTGTAGATACTATAATATCAGTTAGTAGTTTGTATGAGGCTTTTTATTCTATAATTAATTCTTTTTCATATAAAAAAATATTAATATATAAGCCATATAATGATATTTATAATTATCTTATTAAAAATAATTCATTAAATATTAATATAATAGAGCCTAATGATGACTATACTATTAATATTAATCATAATATAAAAAACTCTATAAATTTTATAACAAATCCAAACTCAGAAACTTCTATGTATATAGACTTAGATGTTTTAGAGAATGTAATATCAAAAAATAAAAATAGCCTTTTTGTTATAGATGAATCTTACATAGACTTACCTAATAATTATACAATAAACTTAATTAATAAATATAAAAATGTTATCATCATACATTCACTGATGACTTATCATTCAATATCTTCTATCAATGTTTATTTTATTATTTCAAATAATGATAATATAAAACAGTTATCAATATTAAGACAAAAATATTCTATAAATACATTATATGAAAGTATAATAATATCATCATTAAAATATAAAAAGAAATATTATAACAATGCTGTAAAAACTATATTGGAGAGAGATAGAGTAGAGGAGATTTTATTAAAAGAAGGGTTTATTGTATTTCCATCAAGAAGTAATTTCTTGCTTATAAGACATTTAAATAAAACTTCTAATGAAATATATAATAAATTAAAAGAAAAAAATATACTAGTTAAATGCTATGAAGATGATGATATCTTAAAAGATTTTATAAGAGTTTTAACTTCAGATAGAAAAATCAATAATATATTTATAAACGAGATAAAAAATATTATTCGCCAATAGCTTCAGAACCACCTATAATATCCAGTAGTTCATTTGTAATTTGTTCTTGTCTTGCTCTATTTGCTCTATTTTTAAGTTCAGAAATTAAACGCTCAGCATTATCAGTAGCATTACGCATAGCTATAGCACGCTCTGCATTTTCAGATAAAAATGAACTAGTTAACATAAAATAAAAATATGTTTTAATAGCAAGAGGTACAATTTCTTGTAATACAGTTTGTCTATTAGGTTCTATTAAATAATCTATTTGTTTTTTGCTTCTTGTTTGTTCTATATCTTCCTCATCTGGTATCATTGGAATTAAACTTTTAATTTTTGGTATATGTACAACACGAGTATAATATCTTGTAAATATTACTTCCACTCTATCTATATTTGAGAAAGCGTAGTCATGCATAAACTTTTGTACAACACTTGCACAATCATCAAAAGGGGAATCTTCATTTATATGAGGATATGTTCTAGATATTTCTATACCTTGCTTAGTAAAATAAGTTTCTCCTTTTTTCCCTAATATATGTAGCTCTACTTCTCTTCCATGTCTTTTATGATGTCTAATTCTCTCCATAGCCTCTTCACATATTTTAGTATTATAAGATCCACAAAGTCCACGAGAAGATGTGATTACAAAAAGAATAATATTTTTAATAGAATCTTTTTTTTCTAAAAGTGGATTTAAATAATCCATATCAGAATTAGATAAATCTTCAACTATTCTATTTAATTTTTGAGTATAAGGTCTCATACCTTGTTCTATAGATAATATTTTAGCAGTTCGAGAACGTGCTATCATTTCCATAGTTCTTGTTATTTTATGAGTAGATGATACTGCTTTAATTCTTGATTTTAATACATTGAGTTTTTCTGCCATATTTCAACTCCAAATTATATATCATTATATAACATGTCAATTATATTGGTATCTATATTTTCATCAAATTTACGAGCAAATAAGTTATCATTTATATTATTTTTTATCATATCATAATGCTCACTTTTAAAAGTGATAGGAACCCCACCTTGCCATATAAGATATCTTAGGCAATTATTAACACATTGTTCTTTAAATGGGCTATTTAATAATATAGATTGAAAGAAAAACTCATCAGCACCCCAAGTAAATTTGAATCTATCTAAATATTTTTTATTTTTTGTAATGTAGTCTAATATATAATTTATAGATTCTTTAGTTAAATTAATCCAAGAAGAACCATAGTATATATTATTTGGTGTTTCTCTTTTTAAAAAAGAAATATTTGAAATAGATACTCTCACTTTTCTACTTAATAATTTTCTATACCAAAGTCCAAAGTTGTAAGTATTAAGTCTATACGACATTTCATTAAAACAGCTTTCATTATTTGTAATATCTTCAAAACTAATAAACTCTTTATTTTTATTCTCTTCAAAAAAATTTATTATCTCTTTATTACTCTTTAATGGTATATCTTGTCCACTTATAAATACAAATCTATCATAATTATTTTTGAAAGCCTCTTCAATTAAAAATAGAGTAGTTATAACTTGACTTATACCAGCATGTTGTACTCTAAACTTTTTATATACTTTTACATTGTCAAAAGACTTAATATTTAATTTGCTTTTTTTATCTATGTGTACATACAAATCAAAATCTTTTTTTAAATGATTAATTAGTCTCATAGCTTGATTATGATTTTTATGTACTGCTATCAAAAAACAAATTCTACTCATTTTACTAATGATACAACCTTAAAACTTAGACTTAAACTCATCTATAGTAGCAAATAGTTCATCAGGATTTTCAATATCTTTAGAGATTTTTATTTTATCAAGAATATGTTGTTTCTCATTTTTCATATATTCTAATAATCTCCACTCAAACTCATGAACCTTTTCAATTTCAATATTGTCCAAAAATCCCTTAGTAGCAGCAAATAATATAACAATCTGTTCTTCTATATTCATAGGGCTATATTGTATTTGCTTTAATAATTCCACCATCTTAGCACCTCTATCTAATTGAGCTAAAGTAGCTTTATCAAGCCCTATACCAAGTTGAGAAAATGCCTCTAATGAACGATAAGAAGCTAAATCAAGTCTAAGTGTACCTGCAACTTTTTTCATAGCCTTAGTTTGTGCATTACCACCAACACGAGAAACTGATATACCAACATCTATAGCAGGACGTACACCACTCATAAATAAACTAGATAAAAGATAAATCTGTCCATCAGTAATAGAAATTACGTTAGTAGGAATATATGCAGACACTTCATTGTCTTGAGTTTCAATAATAGGAAGTGCAGTCATAGAACCTCCACCTAATTCATCCGACAATTTAGCTGCTCTCTCTAATAGTCTTGAGTGTAGATAGAATACATCACCTGGAAAAGCCTCACGTCCTGGAGGTCTTCTAAGTAGTAGAGATATTTGTCTGTATGCATTAGCTTGTTTTGTTAGGTCATCATATATTATTAATGTATCTTTTTTCTTTTCATACATAAAGTATTCAGCCATAGCACAGCCTGCATATGGAGCTATATAAAGTAATGGTGCAGAGTCTGAAGCTGTAGCTGCAACTATAATTGTGTATTCTAAAGCATCATGTTTTCGTAGAGTTTCTACTACAGATGCTATTGTAGAAGCTTTTTGTCCTATAGCTACATATACACAAATAACATCTTTTCCTTTTTGATTTATAATAGTATCTAATGCTATTGTAGTTTTACCAGTTGTTCTGTCACCTATAATAAGCTGTCTTTGTCCTCTACCTATAGGAGTCATAGAGTCTATAGCTTTAATACCAGTTTGAAGAGGAATCTTTACAGATTGTCTATCTGCTATACCAGGAGCTGGATATTCAATATAACGCTTTTTTGTAGTATTAATTTCTCCCTTTCCATCAATAGGTGCACCTAAAGGAGTAACAACTCTTCCAAGCATATTCTCACCAACAGGTACTTCTAATATTCTATGAAGTCTACTAACCTTACTTCCTTCTTTAATATGAATATAATCTCCAAGAATAATAGCACCAATAGTTTCTTCTTCTAAGTTAAAAGCAATTCCAACCGCCCCCGATTCAAATTGTATCATCTCATTAGCCATAACATTAGGTAGCCCCATAACTCGAGCAATACCATCTCCAACTTCTACAACAATACCAACCTCATCAGGTGTAAAATCGGCTTTATAACTTTTTATTTCTTCTTTTAGAATAGCCGCAATTTCATTAGCCTTTATATTCATAAATGATTCCTTATTAAAACTCTATAAAACTTTTAATAATTGTAGTTTCTATACATCTTATTAATTTGATTTCTAATACTATAATCATAAACAACAGAATCTATTTGAACTATAATACCACCCAATATATTACTGTCTACTTCTTTGGTGTATACAACTTCTTTATTTTCTATTTCATTTTTAGAAATATTTTTTATAGAAGTGATAATATTTTTTGTAGTATTTTCATCTATAGCTTCTGATGTAGTTATTTTTACTCTCACTATATTATTATATTCATCGTATAATGCTTTATATTTTTCTATAATATCTATTAAAGCAATCATAGCTTTATTTTCTATTAATACGATAATAAATGTGTATACTTCATTAGAAAAGATATTTTTTATTTTATTATTTAGAATATTTTTTTTATCTTCAATATTAATTCTATCATCAGTAAAATACATATATAATTCTTTATCTCTAAATAAATTAGCACATTCTTCAAGTTCATTATATATTTCTCTTACTTTTCCAGCCTGTTTTGCTATTTCAAATAATGCATCTGCAGTTGGCTTTAGAATTTTAATTTTATCACTATCTTTCATAATAATATAATATACCTAATAAAAAATTTATTTTTTCATATCATTCATAAATTGCTTAATTAAAGCTTCATTATCATCCTTATTGATGTTTCTTTTAAGAATGCTTTCAGCCATAACTACAGCAATATCAACAGCCTGTTGCCTAATTCCAATTATAGCTTCTTCTTTTTCTTTATTAATATCTTGCATTAGTCTTTCTTTAGTATGTTTAGCTTCTTCATGAGCACTATTAATAATAGATTCTCTAATCTTATTAGCATCTATTCTTGCACTTTCTAAGATAGCACTAGCCTCTGATTTTGCATTATCAATTTGCTCTCTATAAGAAGCTAAATATTTTTTTGCATTTTCTTTGTTTTTTTCAGCTTCTTCTAAATCTTGTTGTATCTTATCAGCCCTTGCATCCAAGCCTTTTAGAATAATATTCCAAGTAGCTTTTCCAAGTATAGAAAGAACTAATATAAATGTAATCCAAGTCCATATAATAATACCAGGATCAATTTTTAGAAGTGTCATATACTACTCCTAAATTATTTTGTAAATAAAGCAAGAATACAAATTACCAAAGCAAATAATCCAACTCCCTCTACTAAAGCTGCAGCAATAAGCATAGTTGTTTGTATTTTACCAGAAGCCTCAGGTTGTCTTGCTATACCCTCAACAGCTCTTGAACCAATAAAACCAATACCAATACCAACTCCAATAGCAGCAAGTCCAGCACCTATTGCAGCACCTAATATAGAAAATTCCATAATATAACTCCTTATATAAAATTTATTTTTTATTCTTTATTAATGTTCATCACTTATTGCAATCGATATATAAACTGCAGATAGTAATGAAAATATATAAGCTTGTAAAACTGCTACAAATATTTCAAGTATATAAATAAAACTTAAAAAACCTATAGCTATTGGTGAAATTAGTAATGTACCAAATAATATAATTAAATATGGTATTACTATCATCATTATATGTCCACCAGCAATGTTTGCAAATAAACGTATAGTTAATGCAAAAGCTCTATTAAATACAGTAATAAATTCCAAAAACCAAATTATAGGCACCAAAACAATAGGTAAATGTGGTGGTACTAAACTTGCCCAATACTTAAAAAAACCTTTCTTCTTAATTCCAGCTGCGATATATGTTATTAATACTATAAAAGAAATAGCACCTGTAAATCCTATATTTGCACCTATTCCCCCTGCTAAATATGCAAAATGATGTTTATTTTCTGTAGGTAGTTTTATAAGTGGAGGTATTATTCCAAGTATATTTGCAAATAGTATGAATAAAAATAGAGTTAAACAAAATGGTATATATTTCTTTCCTTCTTCACCTAAAGTTGGTGAGAATATATTTTTATTCATATAGTTTATAATTACTTCAAGAAAGTTTTGTATGTAAGTAGGTCTTTTAAATGGTCTTTTTAGTTTATGAGCTAAATACTTCATACTTATTATAGACAGTATTCCAGCTATAGTTACTAATATTAGATGTTTTGTAATTAGAAAGTCAAATTCAGTGTGTCCAAATCTGATAGGTATAGAAAAATATGGATTTGCAGTATTATCAGTTATCTCTTCTAATATATACTCATTAATATTTTCAGTAGCTAATAGATTATTATTATGACCGATGCTCAAACAAATAGTAATTATTAATATTTTAATAAAAGAAATTAATTTATTCATAAGTATAACCTATTTTCTTTTTATATATAATAAATGTATTTAATAAATTAATTAATTTATAGTTTTTCTAAAGCCTCAGTTTCTGTAGAGTACATAGGAAAGAAATTAATTAATTTAGTTAATTCAAAAACTTTTTTTACAGTATCTGTAATTTTTATCATAGCCATTTTTCCATCAATTTTTTTAAATGAACTAAGCACAGAGATAAAAACACCTATACCACTACTATCTATATAATGTACATCTTCCATATCTATAATAATTCTTTTATTTCCAAGATCTATTTGTTCATTTACAATATCTTGAACATCAGAAGATGAGTAAATATCTATATCTCCTTCCAATTTAATAATTACCGTATAGTTTTCAAGTTCCTTAACAGAGTATTCCATAAGAATAAGCTCCAATATTTAAAAATTATTCCTTAAAGCCACCTTAGCTATAAGAAAAAAATAACATAAATAATATTTTTTACAATAATTTTTTCTTTTTATTTTAGATAAAAATGGAAATTTTTACTTGACAATATCGTCTAACTATTATAGCATTAGCTGAAATAAAAACGACACACCTGTCATTTTTATTTACTTTTTAATCATCATAAATGGTAGTTATTATACATATGCCTAAGGTAAGTAAAGAATATTTGGAGAATAAGCGTAAAATAATATTAGATGCGGCTTATAGAGTTTTCACAAAGAAGCCTGCATATAATGTTAGTATGAAGGATATTGTTAAGGAGTCTAAATTAAGTCAGGGAGGAGTGTATAAATATTTTGCAAATATAGATGAGATTATATCAGCTATATTGAATGTACGTAAATTGGATATAGATCCTGCTGATATATTAAAGGAGTATAATCATAAACCTGAGAAAGCTATATTTGAATTATTAGAATCTTTGAAGGAGTTTTTTTTTGCTCCTACAGAGAAAATAGGAAAAATATTATTTGAACTTCATGTAGTGTTTTTGAATGATAAAAAGAGAATGAATATTTTTTCTAATAGTGTAAACGAGCCTATTACATTAAATTATTGGATTAAAGAATTGTTTTTATTTATAGATAGAAAGATAGAAGAAAATTATTTTAATCCTATTATTGATATAAAAGATATTTATATGCAAATAATAGTTACTTTAAGAGGAATAGGTACAGAACTGATTATTACAAAAAACTATAATATGAAACCTAAGATATATTATTATAAGAGTAATGAAATAAGTTCTTTAGATGTTAGATTAGATAATTTATTGGATGGACTTTATAAAACTATTTTGTTTTTACTTGGTTATGATAACAATAAAATTAATAGTATATTAAAAGATGTTAGAGATAGTTAAAGTATTAAAAAATAAAAAGTTCATATCTTAGACAAGGAGTTAGTATTTGCTTTATGAGAATTAAAATATTATTACTTTTAGTTTTATTATTACAAATATCTTTATATTCAGAATATTCTAATGTTATTACTTATGCAAGCTATATAGAGAATATTAGAGATTTAATTCCTGAGTTAAAGATGAATGCTGTTCAAGAGACTAATGCTCAAATGGACCTTCTAAATGCTAAAGGTGCTGGAGATGTTGATTTGAGTGCTAGTATAGGGGCTATAGGGAAGTATGGTAGTTTATCTTCTGATATATCTTCTACTACAGCAAGTCCTACAGTTTCGGCTATTGGTATGAGAGCAAATATAGGAGTTGGTAGTTTAATACCATATTCTGGCACTAGATGGTCTGTTAATCTTAGTCATAATTCATATTTGGATGGTACTTTAAAACAGCCTAATGGAGTAGAAGCAGAGATAAAGAGTTTTCAGCCTTCTCTAACAATAGAAGTTACACAGCCTATATTAAGAAATTTTTTTGGTAAGTTAGATTCGTATCCAATAAAAGATGCAGAGTATTCTCTTACAATAGCAAAACTTCAAAGAAAAATAGATGATGCAAGTGTTATAGTTGCATATCAAAAGATGTATTATCAGTGGATAATGTATGAGAAACTTCTTAATAATTATAGAAATATGTATAATACAGCAAGAAGATTTGAAGCTCAAATAAGAAATAGATATCAAAGTGGACTTGTAGATAATGATGGATATCAAAATGCAAGAACACAAACTCTTTTATATAGTGACTATTATGCTCAAAATAAAGTATATTTGGATAGTCTATTAAATAATATAGCATTTTTATTACCAGATATTACAAATATGAAACCAGATCATAAAGCTTGGGATTCTTATTTAGACTTAGCAAGTAATATGACTATGGAAAATGTAGCTTTTGCTGATAGTGTTAATGGACAAATAGCCTATCAGTCTAAAATAAAAGCAGAATATACATTAGAAGCTATGCAAAATAATAATTTACCAGATTTATCATTAGTAGGACAAGTTAATATAAATGGATCTACTCCTAATAATTCTGGATATTTTAATTCTTTTAGTTCTATGACAAATGTAGATTTTTTTGCTGGAGTACAATTTTCATATCCATTAGGGAATAGAGCAAACTATGCACAGTATAAACAAGCTGAGAATGCTTTATATGGTATTATTGCTCAGTATGATAAGTTAGATAAAGATTTTAGTAATCAATTACAAACTTATATTATAAGATTTAACACATATAAGAATTTAATAGATAGTAAGAAAATACAAATAAGAGCTATAAACTCAAGAATAAATACACAATTACAAAAATTAGAACAAGGACGTATAGAAGTAGATGATATAATACAATCTAGAATAGATTTAGTATCTACTCAAACAGAATTACTTAATTTAGAATATGAGTTTATAACTACTATATTTGATTATAGAGCATTACTTGCTGTTGATTATGAATAAAAGTATATAATAGTTTTATAAAAAAAGGAGATTCAGTATTATATGGAAAGAATTATAGTTTTTTTTGCCAAGAAAACTATGCTTGTTAATATATTAGTTGCAGGCGTATTATTTATTGGAGCTTTTTGTTATAATAATTTAAGAAAAGAGTCTTTTCCTTCTACAGATTTGGATAAAATGCTTATTAGAGTTGTATATCCTGGTGCGACACCTCTGGATGTAGAACAAAATGCTGTTATTCCTATAGAAGAGAAATTGCAAACTATATCTGGTATTGATGATTATGAAACTACTATTATTGAAAATGCTGCTATTATCTCTGTAAAGTTAGATGAGTCTATACCTAATAGACAGCCTATAAAAGATGAGATATTTAGAGAGATGCAAAATATTACAGATTTATCTGCTGATGTTGAAGAGATTAAGACTATAGACTTGAATCCTAACTTAATGTCTATATATACATTAGGTGTACACTTTAAAGAAGGCCAAGAAAGTGATGAGAGAGAATTATTTGATGTTAGTAAGATGCTTGAGAAGGAGATTATAAGATTAGATGGTGTTTCTGAAGTTAGAATAGAAGGAAGAACAGATCCTGAGGTTCAAATATATGTAGATCCTATAAAGCTTCAAGAAAATTATATTTCTCTTTCGGATGTTGTTAACTCTGTTTCTATTAGAAATAAGCGTACTACTGGAGGAGATTTAGAGAATCTCGGACGCGAATATAATGTTATCACTTATGGGGAGTTTTCTAATCCAAATGAGGCTGAAGATGTTGTTATACGTTCTACATTTAATGGACAAAAGGTTTTAGTAAAAGATTTAGCTTATGTTAATTTGGGTTTTGAAGAGAAGACTGTTAATATGAGAGTAAATAAGGCTTCTGGATATTCTTTGGATGTAGTAAAACAGGAGAATGCTGATATTATAAAAACTATAGAAGAGGTTAATAAATTTTTAGATGAAAATAAAGATTTAATTCCTGATAATATAGAAGTTACAGTTATGGGAGACAATTCAAGAACTATAAAATCTTTGTTAAGTATAGTTACATCAAACTTAATTCAAGGATTTATCATTATTTTTATAGCATTAATAATATTTTTAGATTTCAAAAGTGCATTATATACAAGCTTAGGTATGATTATTACAATGTTTGCTTGTTTGATATATATGCAAGTTGAGGGTATTACTTTTAATACTATGTCACTTGCTGCTATTATTACTGTTCTTGGAATGATTGTAGACAACTCTATTGTAGTATCTGAAAATATATTCAATTTTAAGCAAGCAGGGTATAAAGGTCTTGAAGCTATTAGACTTGCTGTATCTGATGTTGTTATGCCTATGTTAGTTTCAACACTTACTACTACAGCAGCATTTTTCCCTATGCTTACTATTGGTGGTATAATGGGTAAAATATTAAATCTTTTTCCTAAGATAGTTATTTTTACTTTAGTAGTTAGTATGCTACAAGCTACTTTAATTCTTCCTAATCAGTTACAAGATAGAGATGAAAGATATAATTATTTAAATCCTAATAAGAAGAGAAGAAAGTTTAAGTTTAAAAATCCATTAGACTTTGATAAGGATGCTCTTTTTGATAAGATGAAAGTTCCATTTGGTATAGTATTAGAGAAGTTATTGAATGTTAGATATATAGTTATAGCTTCTTTTATAATATTATTTATAGGATCATTTTTCTTAGCTCAAAATAGCTTAAAGAATTTTGTATTAATTTATGATACAAGTGCTGATACTATAGTTATAAACTTAGAAATGCCTAATGGTACTACTAAAGATGTTACTACTTCTAAACTTGCAAGATTAGAGGATTTAGTTTCAGATATAGTAAAACCTGAGGAGCTTATTGCTTTATATACTCTTGTAGGTAAGCAAGTAGATCAGGATTTTGTATCTGAGGAGAAGGGTAGTTTGGGTGGTATTATGGTTTATTTAGTACCTGCTGCTGAAAGAGATAGAACTGCTGATGAAATAGTTGATTTAATTAACTCTGCTGTTAGCGAAAGTGGTATTAGAAAAGAGATACCTACACTTACTATTAATACTAAGGGTAGTGTAGACCCTGGTAAACCTGTTGATATAAAAATTACTGGAAATAATACAGAACTTGCAAAGAAGGCTAAAGAAGAGGTTAAGGAGTTTTTATTAAGCTTACCTGGTATAATAAACTATGATGATGATGACAAACTTGGAAAAGAAGAACTTAGAATAGTTTTTGATTATAATAAGATAGCTGAGCTTGGTGTGGATGTTGCTACTGTTGCTAGTGAAGTTAGAACTGCCTATACTGGTACTATTGCTACTTATATACAGGAACTTGATAATAAATTAGAGTTTAGAGTTTTATTTGATAAAAAATATACTTATGATTCTAAATATATAAATAGTATTTTAATCCCAAATAATGAAGGTAGATTAATATATTTATCTAACTTAGCTACTATTCAAACTAATGATGGTTTATCTACTCTGAAACATTATAATGGTCAGCGTACTATTAATTTGACTGCTGATATAGAGTATGGAAAAAACACTTCTAAGGAAGTTCAGGCTGCTGTTTTAGAGAGATTTAAAAACTTCAATAAGGATTATAGAGGATTAAAATTAGAGTTTGGTGGGGAGGCAAAAGAGACTGCTAAGGCACTTAAACAATTATTATTTAGTTTTGTAATGGCTTTTATATTTGTTTATATTATTCTACTTCTTCAGTTTAATAGATTTATACAGCCTTTTATGATTATGATTATAATTCCATTTGGACTTATAGGAGTATTTTTAGGGTTTGCTGCTCATAAGATGCCTTTATCATTTATGGGAGTAATTGGTATTATTGGTCTTGCTGGGGTTGTTGTTAATAATGGTATTATATTGGTTGATCTTATTAATAAGATTATTGATGAGGGTGTTACTGGAGGTAAGAAGGGAGTTAAGAAGGCTATATTAGATGGTTGTTGTCAGCGTCTTCGTCCTGTATTTTTAACTACAGTAACTACAGTTATAGGGCTTCTTCCTACTGTTTATGGTATAGGTGGTCGTGCAGATATTATTATTCCTATAGTTATGGCTTTAGCTTATGGATTATTATTTGCTTCGCTTTTAACTTTGATATTCCTACCTTGTTTATTTTTAATTATGTTTGATTTGAACTTAATTAAACTTCCACCTTCTAAAATGAATGCAGAAGATGCTTCTACAATTACAACTACTATATAAATAATATAACTTTTTAAGCCTATAATAACTCATTATAGGCTTATTAGTTTTTTAGGATATTATATAATGGGATATGTATTAGTTAATCCAAAATGTATTAGAGGAAAATATAAGAGTTGGCATTTATTTAGAGGAGATATAAAGAGGGAGTATTATAAAAAGAGTAATAAGAAGGGTAGAGATATTAAGCAGTATTATGCTGATATTATTTTTGATTTTACTTCATCTGAATGTCCTATAAATTATAAGTATGTTGATGATATAAATACTTCTGAATTGTTATTTTATGATGATGATTATGTCGAGTATTATGCTAATGATGATATTTACTACTTTGAAGATGATATTATAGCTAGAAAGAAAATGGCTTTACTTGGATTTGATGTTTGTGGGGCTTGTGTTTCTACTTTATACTCTTGTGATGATGAGTGATTATATTTATTGTTGACAATTTTTCTTATCTACAATATTATCTTTAATATAAGTATTTTTATAAGGATTTCAAATAATGGCAAGAACTATAAAATGTAAAAACTGTAAAACTGTGAATAATAAATATTCTCAAGTTTGTAAGTCTTGTGGTGTAGAGCTTTATCCTGAAATATCAAAAAAGACTGCTGTTGTTATTACTATTATTTTAGATTCTATATTTACTTTTATATATTTATTTGGATTATATTTATTTATAGTAAACTCAAATAATAATGAAACTCCTAAATATATTAATCTCTTACCAGCACCTAATACTTTGTTTTATTTTTTAATAATATTTTTATTTATTTTATTATCTGTTAGTAAGATATTTTATATATTGAATGTATTTATACTTAAAAAAAATATTATAACTTATATAAGAAGATTAAGTATGTTTATAGAAGGTATTATAATGCTTCCAATTCAAACATTATTAGCCCTTTACTTTTATGAACCTGCTACAAACTTAGATGAGAAAGATAAAAATAAATGATAGATTTCTTTAACTATATAGATAATAAATTATTTTTATTTGCTCATTTTCTACATTTAAAATATAGTTTTTTAGATTCATTTTTTATTAGTATAACAGATATAGCAACATTTCTACCATTATCTATTTTGTCTATTATTTTAATAATAAATAAAAAAACAAGATTATGTGGATTAAACTCTCTTGATTCTTTAATAACATCAACAATAATCACAACTTTAATATTAAAAAATATAGTAAAAAGACCAAGACCATTTACAAATGATATGTTTATATCTTTTTGGCAAGAAGTTGGTAGTGTGAGTGCTAATTCATTTTCATTTCCATCTGGACATTCTTCTGCAATTTTTGCTATTTGTTTTACATTGTTTTTGTATTTTAATAAAAAGTATAGTTTTGTATTTTTACTAATAGCTTTAATAATTGCTTTTTCAAGGGTATACTTATTTGTACATTATGCTACTGATGTTATAGCAGGTATTCTTATAGGTATATTTTCTTCTCTACTATCATATACTTTTATTGATAAAATGAAAATGAAAGAACAATTAGAAGATTTAAATATTTTATAATAAAAAAAGAGATTATTTTATAACAAATAATCTCTTTAATAATTTTTTTATATTTATAATTATTTTTTAGATACTCCAATTTTTTGAGCTATCTCTTCATCTATAACAACAACAACATCAGGATGTAACTTTAAGAATGTAACAGGACATTTAGTAGTTATATTATCATTAGTAAGAAGTTGTTCCATAGCATCAGCTTTAGATAATCCAGTAGCAGCAATAACTATTTTTTTAGCCTTTAATATTCCACCCATACCCATACTGAAAGCCTCTCTAGGAACATCTTTTTCAGAGTCAAAATATCTTGAATTAGCCTTAATAGTTTTCTCATCTAATTTAACACATAAAGCATCAGAATGTAATACTTCATCAGGCTCATTAAAAGCAATATGACCATTAGGACCAACACCTAATAGTTGTAAGTCTCTTGGTAATTTTTTTAACTTGTCATTAAACTCTTTTAAATTAGCTTCAGTATCACCTATACCATTAGGAACGAATGTATTTTTCTTAGGTATATCAACATGATTAAATAAGTTATTATCCATAAAATATCTATAACTTTGAAAATGACTTCCTTCAAGCCCTTTATACTCATCTAAGTTTACAGTTTTCACTTTCTTAAAAGATATATCACCCTTTTTATGAGACTTAATAATATGTGGATAAACTAATTCAGCAGTACCACCAGTAGCCAAGCCTAAAATAGCATCTTCTTTTTGCTTTAATAAATTAATAATTTCAGTAGCTACTTTTTTTCCAACAGTGTTAGGATCTTTTGCGATTATTAATTTCATATTTTATTACTCCTTATTTTTTAGATGAGAATATATTTCATCTACCAAATGTGATTCATTTTCTAAACCTGTTATTTTAATTATGATATCATATAAATTCTCTTCTTCAAGCATTTTTTTAAGTCTAATACTTTCCTCATCCTCACTATTATAAAATTTAAAAGCAGAAATAACACCACGAAGAAGATTTTTATACTCAATATTATATTCAATAGCTCCACGTATAGGTTTTATAAGTCTATCATTATATGATAATTTTCTTAAAGGTTCACGACCAACTCTAAGAACAGAATCTTCTAAGTATGGATTAAAAAATCTATTTAGTATTTTATCTATATATTTAGAATGCTCCTCTTTTGTAAATCCATATCTTTTTATTAATACATTTCCAGATTCTTGCATAGCTCCAAATACTATATTTTTAATATTATCATCATTAATAGCATCATAAATAGTAGACTTATTATATTCAAATCCAAGATATGCAGTGATAGCATGTCCAGTATTTAGAGTAAATAGTTTTCTCTGTACATACGCTTCTAAATTTTCTTTTAGTATCAAACCTTCAGTTTCTTGTATTTCACCTAAAAATGTAGTTTTATCTATTATTAGCTCAGCAAAACTCTCGCTTGTAACAGTTAGAGGATCATCATTTTTTATTGTAGGAACTATAGAATCTACGGCCACATTAGAAAAAGCTATTTTACCATTCATCCAATTTTTAATATCATCATCCAATATACTATATACAGCCTCCTTTAACTTATCAGAAGCCCCTATAGTATTTTCACAAGCCATAATATTTAATAACTTTTCATTTTTAGTTTTATATCTTCTACTAATAGCATCGGCAATAAAAGGAGCAATTTTTGGAAGTATATTAACTCCAACAGCAGTAGTAATAATATCTATTTCATCAAATAATGATAAAAGTTTATCAGTATCTTCAGGAACTCTATCTACATTTTTTATACAAATAGTATTATCAAGATTCTGTCCTACAATTCTAACATTATATTCTTTTTTACTTGATAATAAGTTTAATAATTCCTGATTAACGTCAGAAAAATATATTTGATACCCAATATCAGAAAATAATCTTCCAATACAAGCTCTGCCAATATTACCAGCACCTATTTGAATCATCTTTTTCATATTAATATACACTTGCTCCTTTTATTAATAAAAAACTATTTATTTATAACCTTATCTAATACATCACTATAGAATTTTTTATCCATAAAATTATTAATACTTAAATGTATTTTAGAAGGCATTTTTTGTTTTGCTAAATCTGTTAATGATTTTTGTGTAATAATAATATCTACAGAATCATCTAAGTTTGATATAGCACAGTTAGTTATAGTAATACTTTCAATTCCTTTTTCTTTAGCCATTTTTCTTAGCATAGTAGCTCCCATTGCAGAAGAACCCATACCAGCATCACAAGCCACTACTATTTTTTTAATAGTAATATTTTTAATAGCTTCTTCAAAAGGAACATCTTCATTTGATATGTTATTATTATTAGATAAATCTTTATTTGCCTTACTTTTTTCCATAGCAGCTTCTAAATCTTCCTCAGGAGATTTTTTTACTATGAAAGAAGATACTACAAAAGAAACAACTGTAGCAATTAATACACTTGCTATTGTAGCAATAAATCCGCCCTTTGGAGTAACAGCAAGCATAGCAATAATAGAACCAGGAGCAGGAACAGCTATTAACCCACCTTTAAGTAAAAGAGTAGTTAATACTCCACTCATACCCCCTAATATTAAAGCTATTATTAGAACAGGATTCATAAGTACATAAGGAAAATAAATTTCATGAATACCACCAAAGAAATGTATAATAGCAGCACCAGGAGCAGTTGCTTTAGAACGTCCTTTACCAAATATAGTATAAGCAAGTAATACTCCAAGACCAGGACCTGGATTTGTCTCTATTGTAAAGAATATAGATTTACCAACTTCTGTTACTTGTTGTATACCTATAGGAGAAAATACTCCGTGATTTATAGCATTATTTAAGAAAAATACCTTAGCAGGTTCTACTAAAATAGAAACTAAAGGTAATAATTTTAATGATACTAATACTTGTACTCCGTTAGAAAGTGATGTGCTTATAAACTCAACTGCAGGTCCTATTGCCTTTAATGATATTAATGCAAGTATAACACCTAATATACCAGCAGAGAAATTATTTATAAGCATTTCAAATCCAGTAGGAATCTTTGGAGTAATCACTTCATCAATTTTTTTGATAAGCCAAGCTCCAAGAGGACCTGTAATCATAGCACCTAAAAACATAGGTATTTCAGAACCTATAATAACTCCAGCAGCCATTATACAACCAACAACAGCACCTCTATGCCCATATACCATATTACCACCAGAGTATGCTATAAGTATAGGTAGTAGATATGTAAGCATTGGTCCTACTAACTTAGCAAAGTTTTCATTAGGAAGCCAACCTGTAGGAATAAAAAGAGCAGTAATAAGCCCCCAAGCTATAAAAGCACCTATATTTGGTTGTACCATATTACTTAGGTATCTACCGAATTTTTGAATTTTGTCTAATTTCATTTTAATTTGATCCTTTTTTTAAAATAATTTTGAATTATAACATATTATGAAAGTATAATCAATTTTTACTTAATAGATATATATTTATATCTTCTTATCTCTCTTATGACTTTTCCAGTAGAATGCATTATAAGTCCTGTTATAAATGATATTGCAGATAGTATAACAAAACTTGCAGAAAGTACAGATGTAGCTATAGGAACAAATCCTTCTTTAATGAAAGAGTATATTACTGGGATTCCATAGTAAAATCCAAGTAATATAAAAATAGAAGATATTATAGACCAAAACAAAATAGGTTTTTCGCTCATTAATAGATTTATTATTAATCCAATAATTCTAAATCCATCTCTAAATGTATTGAGTTTAGAAAATGATCCTTCAGGTCTACTTTTATATTCTGCTTCCATTTCACCTATTGGAAGTCTCATTTGAAGAGCAAAAATAGTAAGTTCTGCTTCTATTTCAAATCCTTTTGAGTGTGATGGAAATGATTTTACGAATTTATTAGAAAATATTCTATATCCACTTAATATATCATTGCAGTATTTTCCAAATAATACTCTTGCAAAAGATGTTATCATTTTATTTCCAAAAGAATGTCCTTTTCTATATACACCATCTTTACGAATTATAGTTACCATATCTAATTGTTCTTCTATTAAACAATTAGTTAATTTTGGTATTGCAGAAGCATCACATTCATTGTCTCCATCTATTAGTATATAAATATCAGCATTTATAATATCAAAAGCTCTTCTTATAACTTCTCCTTTCCCTTGATACATAACTTTATATACATTTACACCCTCTTCTTTTGCTATATTATAAGTGTTATCTGTACTATTATTATCAAATACATTAATTTCACATTCTGGAGAATATTTTTTTATATCTTTTATAACTTGTTTAATTGTTAATTCTTCGTTATAACAAGGAATAATTGCTGATACTTTCATTGTATAGAGTCCTAATTACTTTTTAATTATAAAATCTATCACTAATTTTTATTTTTTGCAATAATTTCATCATATAAAAATGTTATGAAAGATATTAATGCTATAATTGTTATTGGTATTACAGGGTATATATATCTGAAATGAATTACAGGTGAAAATAGTGCTACTATTAATGCTGTCATAATGGAAGATAATGATATTGATGTTGATATAATTAGTAATTCATTCTTATATTTTTTTAAAAAAGATAATGATGTTATTAAAATTATAAAAGATACTAGTATATAATAAATTGTATTAAAGTCTATAAAATTTAATATTATATATTTATATATATTTTTTCTTATATTTGAGAACCTTATTTTTGTTATATTAAAAAGTTTGTATTTAGAATTTTCACTTATCCAGTTGCTTGATTTTGTAATTTCATTTTGTATATAATATACACCTAGTTTATAGGGTTTTTGTATCCACATTTTTTTTGTAAATGGTATAATATGTTTTAAGTATGATAATGGATGCTTTATTATATATTTAATCCAAATTTGGGATACATTTTTTGTATTATTTTTATTTATATAAATAGGAAAAATATCTGCATAAGAATTATTATTTATATATAAATTTTTTAAGTCATTGGAGTTTATATTATTATAATACCAATTTTGTGGGATAATTGAATAGTCGTCTGAGTAATATGCCATTCCAAATATTTGTAGGTAAAATAAGTGGTATGTTAATTCTGTTCTAGTATTATTTCCATTTTTTCCTAAAAATAAATATGGAACTACTTTATATATAGATATAAGAAATATAGCTATTATAATCATATAAGTAATATATCTGAGTATATATTTTCTACTATTATTTTTTATTAAAAATTTATATGCATATATAGTAAATATTGGATATATAGATACTATAAAATTATGCCTCCAAAACATAGATATTATTAATAAAATAATAGAAGTTAACATTAGGATTATTGTGAATATTTTATTATTATACTTATTATATACTAATGTTTGAAATATAATAATTGAAATTGCTAAAAATAAAATTAAAGAAGATGTAGAATCTCGTAAATGAGTTATATTCATAATGTATATATTATATAGAAAACTTATTAAATATAGTAGTATTATAAATTTATTATTGTATTTTATATACAAACCTATAATAATGATATTTAAAGATGAATACCATAATATTAAATTTAGTATTAATACGTAGTATGTATTATATCCAAAAAAATGATACATTACATGTAAAAATTTTGCTATTATAAATGGGTTTGCATTTGTATAATTATTTTCTACAGCTTCAAATATAGATACCCAAATATCTGGATTAAACATATATCCTGGATAAAATATCCAAAATTGTATAGTTGCTAATATAAAAGATATATATAAACTATATTCTATAAATGAAGTATATTTATTATTATATTTTATAATAAAGTATTTAAAAATAATAAATATAATCATTATCATTATTGTAATAATAATATATTTTTTTATATAAAGTTTATATTTAATATAATATATTTTTGTTATTAAGTTTTTTGATGTAAATTTTCCAAAAGGACTACCATCATTTATTGTTATATTTTTTATGAAGTTATAATCTTGTAATATTTTATTTGTGTTTGGATATACACCATAAATATCACTATGTTTGAATATTTTACTGTAGTATCCTATTTTGAAGTTGTATATATAATTAGTTATTTCTTCATTCTTTAATATATATTTAGATACATCTTCATTTGATAAGAATTCGTTTGTATAATTTATTATAGTTTTATTTGTAATTTCATTTTTTTTATTAGTATAAATAATATTAGTGTAAACTATATTATTTATTTCCAATGTTTCTTCATTATTAAGAGTAGGATTATCTAAATATCCTATCCGTTCTTTTCTTCCTAAAATTGATAATATTATTATAGTTAATGTTGTAGATATAAATATTATTATGAGTATTTTATATAAAAGTTCTTGTCTTGTCTTGTCTTGTCTTGTCTTGTCTTGTCTTGTCTTGTCTTGTCTTGTCTTGTCTTGTCTTGTCTTGTCTTGTCTTGTCTTGTCTTTAGTATAAATTTCCATATTATAAACTATATATCAATTCTTATTAAAATTCAATAATAAAATTTATTGACAATTTTTATTTTTATTATAAATTAAAACCCAAAGCGGAGTGGGTAAACGCAGTATTAGAGTGATTAATATTGAGGAAAGTCCGTACCTCTAAAGGGCTTTGTGCAAGCTAACGGCTTGAAGATGTAAGTCTATGGAAAGTGCAACAGAAAGTATACAGCCTATTTATTGTAGGTAATGGTGAAAAGGTGAGGTAAGAGCTTACCGCATTTATGGCAACATAAATGGCATTGTAAACCCCACAAGAGGCAAGAGCAAATGGAGACGATATTAGATTAGCCCTTTTCGAATAGTCTCAGGTAGCTCGCTTGAGCATAGCAGTGATGTTATGAGTAGATAAATGTTTACCTTAAATGACAGAATACGGCTTATAGCTCCGCTTATTTTATTATTTTACTTCTTTTAGAATATTTTCAAGATTACTACTTAATAACTTTTTCCACCCTGCATTAAGAAGTGTTCCTACAAATAAACCATTAATACCTCTAAAACCTGTATGTTCTAACTTTAATAAAGTGGTATTATTGTTTTTCTCTTCTAAGGTAAATTTAACTATTGTTTCTATTTCTCCTTTTTTATTACTACCTTTCCAAGTATAAGATAATATATTAGGTTCTTTTACTTCTAATACTTTACAATAAACTTTACCATCCCAGCCAAATCTTGGTTTATATGTAAATGTAAATTGATGTTCTATATTAGCTTCAAAATTATTTTCCATTAACCATTGATTTAATATTTTATTGTCAGTTAATGCTTTCCATATAGTTTTAATATTATAATTATAAATTTTTTCTATTTTTCTATTTTTTGTCATTATGATATTTCCATTTTAATTTATTTGAGAGGGTAGATTATAATTTGAATTTTCAAAAAATGGAATAATAGTTTATTATGTAACTATATAATATTTTATTTAGGAGATTATATAATGATAGCTATAATTGGTGCTATGGATATTGAGATTTCTAATTTTAAGTCTATGATGAGTGATGTTGAAGAAGTAGAGGTTGCCGGTATTACATATTATAAAGGTATACTTTGTGATAAAGAGGTTTTACTTTTAAAATCTGGTATTGGTAAGGTTAATGCTGCTATTTCTACTACTATTGCTATAGAAAAATTTGGAGCTAAAAAAATTATTTTTACTGGTGTAGCTGGTGGTGCTAATCCAGAATACAATATAGGAGATATTGTTATTTCTAAAGATTTAATAGAGCACGACTTCGACACTTCAGATTTAGATGGTGATGAGCTTACTATTTTAGTAAAAGGCTATGATAAGAATTATTATCCTGCTGATGAGTTTTTAGTTAATCTTGCTAAAATCTCTGCAAATAGTGTCATCACAGAAAATGCTGTTTATATAGATACTATTGCTACAGGCGATCAGTTTGTAGGTCAAAATGATAAAGTTAAAGCTATACATAATAAGTTTAATGCTGGTGCTATTGAGATGGAAGGAGCTTCTGTGGCACATGTTGCTTTGATGTATAAAGTTCCTTTTGTTATTATACGTTCTCTTTCTGATAAGGCAGATAGTGACGCTTTAGTAGATTTTCCAAAGTTTGTTTCAAAAGCAGCAGAGAACTCTACTAAGATAGTAGTTGAGATGCTTAAAAATATTAATTAAGTTTTATTATTTTAATTAGATGCTGAGTTTATATTACTGTTTATAGTAATATAAACTTGACAATACAATATTAGTATAGTAAAATTATTTTTCATTAAATTAATTTTATATACTTAAGGAATATGTTATGAAAAACTTTAAAATCAATAATATTAACTTTTTTGTACTAATTTTATTTTTTATATTATCTTGTTCTAATTCTTCGAGTAGAGATACATTAGAATCTAAGAAAACTATTGCTATAGTTGGGGCATTAGATAGAGAGATAGAAAATTTAAAGAATATGTTATCAAATACAAAAGAAGTAAATATAGCTGGTATTAATTATTATTTAGGTAAATTAGAAGGTAAGGATGTTGTATTATTTAAGTCTGGGGTTGGTAAGGTTAATGCTGCTATTGCTACTACTATTGCTTTAGAAGAGTTTAATGTAGAGAAAATAATATTTACAGGTGTTGCTGGTGGAGCTAAAAGTGATTATGATATAGGAGATATTGTTATTTCTGAGGCTTTAGTAGAACATGATTTAGATACTGGGGATACTAATGATAATATATTTTATAAGGCAGATGAAGATTTAGTTACATTAGCTTTTAATAGTGCGAATAAGGTTATAGAAGAAGATTATCTTGTTTATATAGATTCTATAGCTACAGGTGATCAATTTATACAAGATGAAAATAAGATATCATCTATAAATAGTAGATTTAATGTTGGAGCTGTTGAGATGGAGGGGGCTTCTTTAGCTAGAGTTGCTTATTTATTTGATATTCCTTTTGTAGTTATTCGTTCTTTATCAGATAAGGCTGATGGAAATGCTGAGTTAAGTTTTGCAGAGTTTTTACCACTTGCTTCTGATAATTCAAGTAAGATAGTAGTAGAGATGCTAAAAAATATGAATTAACAATTATTTATTCTTGTGTAAAAAAGTTTTATACTAAATGAATAAATATTCCGAAGCTTTTATAATAACTAAATTATATTTAGTGCGGAGATGATATATATAATGTATATAAGAGTTTGTTTAATTTTATCTTTATTGTTTTTAGTTTCTTGTAATGTAAAAGAATCTATAGGAGATTATTATAAAATTAAAACTATAGAAAACACTCAAGATTATGGTAATTTAGGAGAATTTTTAAGAACATTACCTAAGACAGAGGATGAAAATAATCAAAGTTCTTATAATGAATTTTCTACTTTTATAAAGGGTAGAAATCAAATTTTATCATCAAACTATAAAGAAGGTTTTGAAACCTTAGCAAGATTTTTATTTACATACCCATCAAGCTATTATGAAAGTGAAGCTTCTTATCTTCTTGGACAATCTTTAATATATTTAGTAGAAAATGATCCATCATATATAACAGCATTTTACACTAAATTAATATCTGAAAATATAGGAGAAGGTAATACAAGGAGTGATAGTGGAAAAATAGAAGATTTAAGAAATATTTATAAGCAACTTGGTATTAGAATACAAGATAATAAATATTCATTTAATGGTGCTATATTTGATAGAATATTAGAAGATGAAGAGAGTTCTTTTCCATTAAAGGATTTTGTATATTTCTTTAGTATAAGGCATAGATTTAGTGCTATAACTTCTGAGAATGATAAAAGTAAATTTATTACAAATTTAACATATTTAGAGCGATTTTCTGATAGATATAGAACAAGTATTTTACAAGAGAGTATTTTAAATAATAAATCATACTTTCCTGATAGACTTCCCTTTCAGTTGAATGATAGAGATAGAAAAATGTATACAGATATTATGAAGACTGTTAGAGAAAGAATAAATGATATGCGTCCTAATATGGAAGAGAGTTATTATGTGACTGGTAATGGTGTTATTATTCGTGATAGAATACCTGCTTTAAGCACTGTTAGAGAAAAGGAACTTTATAAGTTATATAATTATGACTTTGTTACAGTTCTTAAAAAGACTAATGTTTATAATCGTAAAGAGAGAGAGAATGAGGATTGGGCTTTAGTTCGTTATGATACATACTATGGCCCTATAGTTGGTTGGAGTTATATTAGGTATATGACTAATGACTTTAGGGGTATTGGTGATACTTATGAAGTTTATAAGACGGCTATGAATAGTTATAATAATTATGACTTTTTAAAGGCTGCTGAAAATTTTTCTTTTGTTCTTAATAATAGAGATATCAATTATTTTACAGATAAATCTGTATACTTTTTATGGAAAGTAAATAATAAAATAGGGGAGCTTGTTTCTTCAAAAAATAGTGCATACTATCAATATGTATTAGATTTTCCTAAGTATTTTTATTATAATACAAATAGTTCATCTCTAAAGAGTTCTACATTATTATATAATTACTTAATAAAGATTTTACCTAATAATCCATATAGATTTGTAATTAGTAGTGATAGTGATACAGAATATGGAATAGATTAATAAATAAGGGATATACTTTATAAAAGCATATCCCTTTTTAATTATATATATTAATTAGATTGTAAAGAAGTGATAACAGCTAAATCAGCAATATCTTGAGCAGAACAACCACGAGAAAGATCATTAGCAGGTTTTGATATACCCTGAAGCATAGGGCCTATAGCACTACACTTACCAATTCTCTGAGCTATTTTATATCCAATATTTCCAGCATTTAGATCTGGGAATATTAATACATTAGCAGCACCTTTTATAGGTGAATTAGGAGCTTTCTTCTCTGATACTGAAGGTACAATAGCAGCATCAAATTGTAATTCTCCATCAAAAGCAAAATTAACTTTTCTACTTTCTAAAATATTACGAGCCTCTATCACTTTTTCTAATCTTTCATGCTCTGCAGATCCTTTTGTAGAGAAAGAAAGTAAAGCTACTTTAGGTTCTTTACCAGTCATTTGTTTGAAAGATTCAGCAGTAGATTCTGCAATATCAGCTAATTGTTCAGCAGTAGGATCAGGTATAACAGCACAATCAGAAAAACAAGCAATACCTTCATCAAATAAAGACTTATCAGGACTTTCAATAAAGAAAGTAGAAGATAAAGTTTTTATACCAGGTTTAAGACCTATTAAATATAAAGCAGATCTTAACATCTCTCCAGTAGAATATACAGCACCACCAACCATTCCATCAGCACCATTATCTGCAAGTATAGCAGCAGCTGTATATATAGAATGATCAACTATAAGTTCTTTTGCTTTATCTCTTGTCATTCCCTTTTTTTCACGAGCTTTAAATAGTAAATCTATATACTTTTCAGTATCTGCTTCTACTTTAGGGTCGAATATTCTTGCGAAATCATCTATTTCTAAAGAATTTGCTTTTGCTAAAGATTGAATTTTTTCTGTATCTCCTATAAGTATTACATTCTTTACTAACTGTTCTTTTTTTAAGATAACAGCAGCTTGTATATGTCTTTCATCATATCCTTCTGCTAATATAATAGTTTTAGGATTCTTTTTTGTTTTTTCTTTTAAACTATCCATAAAAGATGCCATAATAAAAATACCTCTTATATAATAATATATTTATAATAACTTAGAATATAATATATAAACAGTAATTTTGCAAATCTTATATATAAAAAGATATTATATACTATTATTAATTAATATTTTTCTTTGTTAATCCCACTATCATAGCAGTTATAATAGCTCCTACTAAAATAGCAACTAAGTATAATAAAGGATTATTTACAATAGGGAAAACAAATATACCACCATGAGGAGCTCTTAACTCTATATGAAAAGCCATAGATAAAGCCCCAGATATAGCAGAACCTATCATACAAGATGGAATAATTCTAATAGGATCAGCAGCTGCAAAAGGTATAACACCCTCAGTGATAAATGAAAGCCCCATAACATAACAAGTTTTTCCAGCATCTTTTTCATCTTGAGTAAACTTATTTCTAAAAATAGTAGTAGCCAATGCTATACCCAAAGGAGGAACCATTCCACCAGCCATAACAGCAGCGTGTGGAGCAAATTCACCAGCAGCAATAGCCGCTATACCAAATGTAAAAGCAGCCTTATTAATAGGTCCACCCATATCAGTAGCCATCATAGCCCCTAATACCGTACCAAGTAGAATTAAGTTTCCAGTGCCAAGATTTTTTAAAAACTCATTAAGACCATTATTAATAAATGCTATAGGCTCTACTATAAATAAATACATAATAGCACCAGTAAAAAATATACCAAACAATGGAAATATTAATACAGGTTTTAAACCTTCAAAATTACTTGGTAGCTTAGAAAATAATTTTTTTAATAAAACTACTAT
Source organism: uncultured Spirochaetota bacterium (assembly GCA_944390575.1). GTDB lineage: Bacteria > Spirochaetota > Brachyspiria > Brachyspirales > Brachyspiraceae > Brachyspira. The sequence goes on along the minus strand of CALXQJ010000003.1, from coordinate 79,222 downwards.
ATAGCCCCCTAAAAAACCACCAACAAGTCCACCTAAAAAACCACCACCATTATTAAGAGATATTAAACCTCCAATCATAGCAGGTGCAAATCCTGGTCTATCAGCAATACTCATACCAATAAATCCAGCCATAACAGGAACCATTAAGAAAAAGGCATTACCACCACCAATATCACTAAGTAGTTTTGCAAACATATTAAATGATGGATCTTCTGGATTACTTGCATTAATACCAAACATAAATGAAAATGCAATTAAAATACCTCCACCTACAACAAAAGGAAGCATATTTGATACACCACTCATTAAATGTTTATATAAACCTCTCTTTTCTCTTTTAGAAAAAGAAGAAGAAGTAGAGTTTGCTTTATATATAGGTGCTGTTTTATTTATAGCATTATTTATAAGCTTTTCTGGATTTTTTATAGCTTCTTTAACTCCAACAATTTCTACATTCTTACCATCAAATCTATTCATCTCTACATTTTTATCAGCAGCAACTATAATTCCATTAGCATTTTTTATTTCTTCATCAGTAAGTTCATTTTTTACACCAGTAGAACCATTAGTCTCAACTTTTATCTTTATCCCCATTTCTTTTGCTTTTTTATTTAATGCATCAGCTGACATATATGTATGTGCTATTCCTGTAGGACATGCTGTTACTGCTAATACATCATAATATGAAGAAGAATTATTATCTTCTATTGATGATGAATTAGATACATCACTTTCTTCTATATTTGATAGTAGTATATTTATTACATCTTCTTTTGTAGAAGAGTTTAAAAGTTTGTTTGTTATATCTTCATCTAATACTAATGTTGTAATTTTTGATAAAAGCTCTATATGTGTATCATTTGCATTTTCAGGTGCTGCTATCATAAAAAATAACTGAGAAGGTTTTCCATCTAATGACTCATAATCTATTCCATTTTTAGAAATACCTATTGCTATAGTAGGTGTATTTACAGCATCTGTTTTACCATGTGGTATAGCAATACCTTCTTCCATACCAGTAGAGCCTTTTGATTCTCTTTCTAATATAGCTTGTTTATATTTTTCTTTATTATTTAATTTGCCTGCTTTATATAAAAGTTCTATTAATTCATCTATAACTTCATTTTTTGTTGTAGATTTTAAATTTACTTCTATACATTCTAATGTTATAACATCTTTTATAGACATAAAATGACTCTCCTTTTTTATTTATATTTTTTCTATTTTTACTTTTTGTAAAATATTTTTCATATTTTCAAATGTAGTAAGTCCTTCAGAAAATGCTGTAGAGCTACCAGATGCTATAGCATATTTATACGACTCAACTATATCAAAACCACTACTTATACCATAAACTATTCCAGCAACCATAGAATCTCCACACCCTACAGAACTAATAAGTTTACCGTGAGGTGCATTTCCATAATATACTTCATTATTAGATGTAATTAGAATAGAACCTTCCTTACCAAGTGAAATTATAACATTCTCACTACCATCTTTTATTAATTCTTTAGCATATTTTATAATATCTTCTTTAGTTTCAATAGATCTATTAAAATATTCACTTAATTCTTTTGAGTTTGGTTTTGTTAAAAATACTTTTTCGCCTACAGCAAGCTTAAATGCTTCATCTCTTGCATCTAAGATAATTTTTATATTTTTATTTTCTTTTACTTTTTTGATTATTTTAGAATAAATATCATTTCCTATAGAGTAGGGTACACTTCCTGCTAATACTAGTATATCATTATCTTTTAGTAAATTATCTATTAACTCTATTAATTGATTTATTTTTTCTACACTTATATCAGGAGATTTTCCTGCTATTTCTGTTTCATTATTTTGTGTTTTTAGTTTTATATTTATTCTTGTATTATTATCTAATTCTATTATTTTACTTTCTATATTGTATAATTCTAAATCTGTTTTTATAAAATGTCCTGTAAAGCCTCCTGCTAATAGTATAGCTTTATTTTCTATATTAAAATTTTTTAATACCTTTGATACGTTAATACCTTTTCCACCTGCTAATGTATATGCATTATTTATATTATTTAATTCTCCTTCTTTTAAGGTATTCATATCTATATAATAGTCTACAGCTGGATTTAATGTTAATGTATATATCATTTATACTCCTATTTAATCTGTTATATAAAGATTTTCTAATTTATTTTTTATTTCATCATTTACATTTTTATTATCTGTTATTAAATTAGTACCTTCTAATGTAGAGAAGTTTATAAAGTATTTATTATCAAATTTTGTAGAGTCACATAGTATAAAAGATCTTTCTGACTTTAATAATACTTCAGACTTTATCACAGCTTCTTCATAGTCTGGAGTAGAGTATCCTTCTATAGTTATAGAGTTAGTACCTATAAATGCTAAATTAAAATTAAAATTTTTTAAAGATAAAATAGCAGTACTACCCACTAAAGAATGTGTTATTACTTTTAATTTTCCACCTATTAAATAACTTTCTATTTTGTATTTACTTAATTCTTCAATATTTGTTAATGAGTTTGTAATTACTTTTATCTTTTTTATCTTTTCTAAGTATTGAATCATTCCAAGTACAGTGCTACCAGCATCCAAAAATATTGTATCTCCCTCTTTAATAAAAGAAGTAGCATATTTTGCTATTTTTTCTTTAGCATCTAAATTAATTTCTTGTCTATATCCTATCCAATCATCTTCACTTTCTATAGAAATAGCTCCACCATGAACTCTTTTAATCTTCCCTATCTCTTCTAACGAATTTAAATCTCTACGTATAGTAGCTTCAGAGACATCTAAATGTTTTGTTAATTCTTCTACGGTTATATTTTGTTTTTTATTAATGAGATCTAATATTAATTTATATCTTTCTACTTTTAGCACTTTATTTTTCCTTTTTATAATATTAGTATAATAAATAATATAATAAAAATCAATCAAAAACAATCATTTTTAATCAAAATCAATCATTAAAATATAAAAATAGAGAATTAATAAATTATAATTCTCTATTATAAATAATTATTTTTGTAAATCAGCAATCATTTCTAATCCAGCATCAGAGTGAGGAGATTCTGCTGAATTTATAGATTGTAGAGTGAGGCTACTTCTAATTGTATTTCCATTATTTCTAAGAACTACCCTTGTATACTTACCAAGGGTTCCTGATACATTAATACTTTCAAATTTGGAAGTCCAGTTGTATGCAGGGTTAGAGTCAAATCTTACTAATTTAAAATTATATTCATACCTTTGATTTTTATAAATAAATGACATTTTATATTTAGTACCATTATTATTAAACTGATATGTGAGATTATTGATAGTCCCACCAAATACTGTTCCAGAAGTGTCTGGTAAAAATGAACTACCAGGGGATAGATTTATAGAGTCTTTTGTAAATCTTTTATTTATCATTCTATCTACAAATAAAGGTCCATTGTCTACAGTAGTTAATTTATTATCATTTATAGAAATTGCATTTGTTTTATTATTTTGTAATTCTACATTTATTATGTCTTGATTATTTTTAGTATTAACATATTTTGCATTTTTATCGGATGTGATAATACTTATTCTATATTCTATATCTTCTTTATTATTATGATTATAATTTTCTTTAGTTAGATTAATAATTTGTGCATTTGAAGATATATTATATTTATATAGTATTAAGCTTCTTCCAGAATAACCTTCTTTCACCCATTTATCTGCATCTATTATATTATTTTTCTGATAACCAGAATAATCTCTCCAATATAATTCTTTATTTGCTATTTTTTGCATTTCTTTATAAAAAGCATTTTTCTCTTCATTACTTACTTCAGCATCTGTCATTATAGGTTTATAAGGAGAATAACCCTCGCCTGATGATGTTCTTTCTGCAACTTTATCATATTCATGTTGTTTTGGATAGTATGCATTTGGATTTTTAATAAACTCTTCTTCGTAATGTTTATAAAATACTATATCTCCATTTTGTGTTACATATCCTATAGGGTCATATTCATAAAAGTGAAGTTTATCAGCAGAAAACTCTATAGCTTTAAAATCCTTAGGGTATGTATTTCTTCCTGATGTTCCAATAGATGTAACTGTAGCAAAAGCAAATACAAACTTAGAATATGTATCAACAGCTATTAAATATTGTTTTATATCAAAACCTGCTTTTCCATCTATAGCATAAAATTTAAATCTGTCCATTCTACCTTTTAAATATCCATTGATATTATATAAAGGATTATTTCTATCATATTTATAAATAGTCACATTTGATATTGATGATTCAGGAGAAGAATATATTTTATTTTCATCATCATTTGCTTTGTATGAGCTTGCAATATTATTTTTCCAGTCTCTAGAAGGAGTAGTCCATTTTCTTTTAGAATCATCAAAGAATTTATACATAGGTAGTTTATTAGAACTAAAACTCACTCTAAAAAGCCAAGTATCAAATTTAGAAGCACTAAAACCACCATAGTTAGGACTATTATACGGTGATTTAAGAAAAGGATCTTTTTCTGCTTCTACTGGCTCTGGAGGAGGAACTTTCATGCTTCTATAATTATTTGACTTATTATCTTTTGATGTATAATTATGAAGACAAGAATATGTAAATAATAAAGATAATATTAAAATATACTTCATTTTATTTAAGATTCCTCCTTATATTATAACTTACTCTATTGTTATAGTATATTCTACTTCCCAATTTTCATTATTATTAGTATAACTTATTTTAATATTTTTTGTTTCTCCTTTTTTAATTATAATCGATTCTGGATCTATATTTTTAATTTTATCTTTTTTTGTTTTTATAGATAGAGTAGAAGTAGAAGGATCATACTTAAATGTAGCTAAAGAATTATCATAAGTAGATAGTTTAGTTACAGTTCCACTATAATCAGGGAATCCTAATCTCCAATTATATTTAATAAACTGAGTATCAATATCTATATAAAATACAGTGCTTTTTAAATCTTTTATAGTATATCTATGTTCTACTATATTTTCTATAGTTTCACCATTTTTTATAGTAATAATACTTGATCCAGTAGCCCCAAATCCTAATTCTTCACCTCTTCTATAGTTTGCAAGCATTTTATATTCTTTACTATCTCCATCTTGATATGTTGCAGTTCTTGTGGCATATACAAGGTATGCTTCATTTTTTGTTGTAGGTCTTCCAAATATAGAATATGTTTGACTTTTAATATCTATATTCTTTATAGATTTAGATTTTACTATTAAAGTAGCAAAGTTCTCTTCATCTTCTAATAAAAGATACGGAGATCTACCAGGATTATTTACATTATGTTTAGCCATATCTCTCACTTTACTACTTACTCTATGTATAGAAGGTACATAGTCTGTAGCACCTTTTCTCATTTCATCTTTATATTCTTGATATAATATTATAGTTCCATCAGATTGAACAAATCCTATAGGGTCATACTCATAAAATGGTCTTTTATCTACATATTTTTCTATAGGTTCAAATTTAGTAGGGTATGGAGTACCTACTACAGGAGCTTTTCCTGTTTCTGTAATTTTAGCGTATGCAAATATAAATTTTGAATATGTATCTATTGCGATTAAATATTGATCTAATTTAATAACAGCTTCTCCATCTATTCTTATGAACAAAAATCTTTTCATTCTTTCAGATAAGTTGTAAGAACTATTAGGTGTAACTAATGGGTTTTTATAGTCATATCTATATATTTTAAGAGGATCTATAGCTACAGAAAGTGGGGAAGTGACTCTATTTCCATCTTTAGATCCATCAAAATATTTTTCATTTTTACTTAAATCCCCATCAATCCATCTTCTACCATCATTAGGATTGAAGAAACCATAAGAAGGTACGTTTCCATCTCCAAAACTAACCTTTAAAAACCAAGAAGGTATTTTACTTCCATCAAATCCATAATTAATATTATTCCATTCTCCATTTTTAAAAGGATCCTTAGCAGGATCTACATATTCAGTATTATCTAAGTCTTCACTACTTCCATTTTCTGTTTGTATATTTTTATTTTTATTATAATAAAAATATTTTGGATTAAAACTATTTGTACAAGACACAATAAATAATATAATTAAAATACTTATTTTTATAATTGCCTTCATAATTTTATGCCTCCTCTTATAAATCCTCTAAGGGTATTAAATAATACTATTTAATACCCTTAAAGTAAAGTTTATTTTTGAAATCTATATTATACTATTTTACCCTATTTGCATTATATCCAAGTCCAGCATCAGAAGTGGCAGTACCTAATGCTCCTATTTGTCCAAGTACAGTACTTGTTTTAATTAGATCATCATTATTTCTTAGAACAACTCTACCATAATCACCAAAAGTACCACCAGGTGACGCCTTATATATAGCACTATAATTTATAGATAGCTTATTATCAAATCTGCCAAGAGTATATTTATAAGTAGCAGTACCACCAAATGTCTTTTTATATTCTAGTGTGAACCCTGTACCATCTTCATTAAATGTATAAGTGTTACCTCCATTTTGGAATTTTGCTCCTCTAACTCTATCTACAAATATAGGACCATAATCTTCAGTTCCAATCTCAACAGCATTTACTATTATGGCATTATCTTTATTTATATCTAAATTTAGTTTTGTTTTATTAGCATTTTCATATATAGCTGTAGTTTTAGAAGTTATAGTTTTTAGTGTATAAACTTCTTCTGTTTTCTGCTCGGTTCCATATTTAGTTTTTACTATTTTTATACTGTTATCTGTAAGTGTGTATGTATGTAATTCTAAACTTTTTCCTGAATGTTTTGCATTCTTCCAAGCATCTAAATCTATCTGATCTTTACTGCTCGTATATCCAGAATAATCTCTCCATTTAAATTCTTTATCTTTTAAACTATTTATTTTATTTTTAAACTCCTCTTTTTCATCATCAGGAGCTTCTACATTATCAGTTATAGGTCTGTATGGAGAATATCCTTGACCTTGAGGATTATGTGATGCTACAGCAGTATATCCATGTTGCTTTGGAGTATATCCAGTTGGATCTGATACAAATTCTGTTTGATAGTGATTATAAAGTACTACTTCTCCATCTTTTGTAACGTATCCTATAGGATCATATTCATAAAAATGTATTTTTTTTGCGTGAAATTCTATGGCTTCAAAATCTGTAGGATATTTATTTCCTAATGTATTTCCAATTGCCGTAATAGCACCATATGCAAATACGAATTTAGAATAAGTATCTACTGCTATTAAGTATTGTTTTAATTCTATTACTGCTTTTCCATCTATAGAATAAAATTTAAATCTATCCATTCTTCCAGTTAAATATCCCTTAGAGTCATAAAGAGGATTATTTTTATCATATTTATATATTTTTAAATTCTCTATTCCTTGATTTCCAACAACAGGAGCATCATAAACTATATTTTCACTTTTATCTCCATTATAATATGTAGCGCTATTTCCTTTCCAGTCTTGACCATTAGCAAGCCAATTTCTACCACCATTAGGAGAAAAGAAGTTATATATAGGAAGTTTGTTTCCTTTAAAACTTACTTTAAACAACCAAGTATCAAATATTTTACCATCAAAACCACCATAGTTAATATCATTATGCTCCCCTTGTATAAAAGGATCTTTATCAGCATCTACAGCATCAGGTATTATTATATCATTAGTATTATTGTTATATGATGATTTTGCCCTTTTATTGTAGTATAGATACATTGGATTCATCATATTACTACATGATATAATCATAGGTATTAAAATTAAGTATAAAAGTTTTTTATTCATAGTTTCTTTCTTTATTTTAATTTATTAAATTTTAATTTGTAAGATATTTCTATCTTGTTATTTAGTCCAGTTGCAGAACTTCCACATTTTTTATTTAACTCTCCATCTTGACCATCTATCTGGAATTTAATTTCTCCTATTTCATTTTCGTTAATACTTATGTTTATATTATCTAATATTAATCTATTGTTGTAATGATCACTATGTGAGTAATATACTAATTTATTGGTATTTTTATTATACTTTAGTTTTATACAAATTTTATTATCTGTCACATAATAATAAGACCATTCTAAAGTACTTCCCCACATAGGTTCATCATATTTTACTATATCAAAGTATAAGTCTATAAAAATTTCATCTTCATCTTTATACTCAAAAATAAAATCTTTTTTATTTATAGATTTTAAGCTCTTTTCTCCCATTTTTATTTTATATTTACTATTTATAGATGCACCTTTATCTGGATATTCATCAGTTATTATTTCTATATCTTTACTAGACTCATTATTGTATAGAGCTATCTTAAATCTAGAACCAATATTTGCATAATCATATATACTCTCTATATCACCCGCATTCCATCTACCAAATAAGTCTTTTAAAGCATATCTATTTGCAGTTTGAGAATCTATATTCTTTATAGATATTTCTTCTATAGATACTCTAAATTCTTTATTATTGTTATTTATTGGTTTATATGGAGAATATCCATGTCCACTTGGATTGTGTACAGCTACTTTATCATATCCATGTTGTTGAGGATAGTATCCTGTTGGATTTGCTACGAATTCTTTTATATAATGATCATATAATACAACTTTTCCATTATCAGTAACATATCCTATAGGATCATACTCATAAAAATGTATTTTTTTAGCATAAAATTCTATAGCATCAAAATCTGTAGGATATTTATTTCCAAGAGTACTATCAACTTTTGTTATAGCCCCATAAGCAAATATAAATTTAGAATATGTATCAACTGCAATTAAGTATTGTTTAAGATCTATAACAGCTTTTCCATCTATAGAGTAGAATTTAAATCTATCCATCCTTCCAGATAAATATCCTTTAGAGTCATAAAGCGGATTATATTTATCATATTTGTATATTTTTAAATTTTCTATTCCCTTATCCCCAATTGGAGTTCCGTAAACTATATTTTCATTTTTATCACCATCATAATATGTAGTATAATTTCCTTTCCAATCTTTACCATTAGCAAGCCAAGTTCTATTATTATTAGGTGTAAAAAAATTATATATAGGTAATTTATCTTTTTGGAAGCTTACTTTAAATAACCAAGTATTAAATACATTTCCATTAAATCCACCATAGTCAATATTATTATGATCTCCTTGTATAAAAGGGTCTTTATCTTTATCTACAGCATCAGGCGTTGTAACCTCATTAGTATTTTGACTAGAAGATGACTTTGTTCTATTATAGTATAGATACATTGGATTCATCATATTACTACATGATATAATCATAGGTATTAAAATTAAGTATAAAAGTTTTTTATTCATAGTTTCTTTCTTTATTATTTTTTTTAGTAATTTTTTATAATTTACATATAAATATGTTTTTAACTATTTATAATATAATCTATATATTTATATATATCTCTATATATATATTAAATATACTTTTTAAGTATTTTAATGAATATTAAAATAAAAATCAATAACAAAAAATATTCATTTTTAATCAAAATCTATAAAAAATAATTAATATATTATAATTGGGAACTATAAATTCCCAATTATAATATTATACTATTTTACCCTATGTGCATTATACCCAAGTCCTGCTTCAGAATCAGCAGTACCAAGTCCCCATATTTGGCCAAGAGTAGTACTTGTTTTTATTAGATCATCATTATTTCTTAGAACAACTCTACCATAATCACCAAAAGTACCACCAGGTGACGCCTTATATATAGCACTATAATTTATAGATAGCTTATTATCAAATCTTGCTAACTTATAGTTATATTTTTTCTTTCCAAACCAACTACCATATTCTAATGTAAACTCAGTACCATCCTCATTAAATGTATAAATAGTATCTCCATTAGTAAATTTAGCATTTATTACTCTATCTACAAATATAGGACCATAATCTTCAGTTCCAATCTCAACAGCATTTACTATAATAGCATTATCTTTATTTATATCTAAATTTAGTTTTGTTTTATTAGCATTTTCATATATAGCTGTAGTTTTAGAAGTTATATTTTTTAGTTTATATACTTCTATATGTTTTTGATCTGTACGATATTTAGTTTTCACCAATTCTATAGTATCATCTGTAAGCTTATATGTATATAATTCTAAACTCTTTCCCGAATGTTTTGCATTTTTCCATTCTTCTAAATTCATTTGCCCTGTACCCGTATTAATATATCCTGAGTAATCTCTCCATTTGAATTCTTTATTTTTTAATGTAGATAGCTTATTTTTAAATTCTTCTTTTTCATTATCAGGAGCTTCTACATTATCAGTTATAGGTCTGTATGGAGAATATCCATGCCCTTGAGAATTATGTGATGCTACTCTTGTATATCCATGTTGCTTTGGAGTATATCCTGTTGGATTTGCTACAAATTCTGTTTTATAATGTTGATAAAATATTACATCTCCATTTTCAGTGACATATCCTATAGGATCATATTCATAAAAATGTATTTTTTTTGCGTGGAATTCTATAGCTTCAAATTCTGTAGGGTATTTATTTCCAAAAGTCGAGCTAGTAGCTGTTATAGCTCCATATGCAAATACAAATTTAGAATATGTATCAACTGCTATTAAATATTGCTTTAATGGTATAACAGCCTCTCCATTAATAGAATAAAATCTAAATCTATCCATTCTTCCAGATAAATATCCCTTAGAATCATAAAGTGGATTATATTTATCATATTTATATACAGTTAAATTTTTAATATCTACTGTTCCAACAAATGGGGCTCCGTATACTTTATTCTCTCCATTTTCTGGTTTATAGTAGTTAGCACTATTATTTTTCCAATCTGTACCATTATAAGACCAACTTCTATTATCTTTAAAAAAGTTGTATATAGGTAGTTTATCACTTTGAAAACTTACTTTAAACAACCAAGTATCAAATATTTTACCATCAAATCCACCATATCCTATATTATTATGCTCCCCTTGTATAAAAGGATCTTTGTCAGCATCTACAGCATCAGGTGTTGTTACATCATTAGTGTTATTATAAGATGATTTTGTTCTATTATAGTATAAATACATTGGATTCATCATATTACTACATGATATAATTATAGGTATTATCATCAAAATTAAGTAAAAAGTTTTTTTATTCATAATCTCTTTCTTTATTATTTTTTTAGTAATTTTTTATAATTTATATATAAATACGTTTTTAACTATTTATCATATAATCTATATATATTAAATATACTTTTTAAGTATTTTAATGAATATTAAAGTAAAAATCAATAACAAAAAATATTCATTTTTAATCAAAATCTATAAAAAATAATTAATATATCATAATTGGGAACTATAAATTCCCAATTATAAATATTATTATTTATTATTTCTGTAAATCTGCAACCATCTCTAATCCTGCATCAGAGTCTGGAGATTCTGCAAAACCTATAGAATGTAATGTCATACTACTTCTTATAGTTTGTCCATTATTTCTGAGTACTACTCTTGTATATTTTCCAAGTGTACCTGAAATATCAAGACCCTCATATTTTGCAGTCCAATGATATGTAGGATTAGTATCAAATCTAGCTAATTTGAAATTGTACTCATATTTTTTATTTTTATATACAAATGAAATAATATATTTAGTACCATTTTCATTAAATTTGTATGTAAGATTATATATAGTACCTCCAAATGCTGTTCCTAATACATCTGGTAAGAATGTGCTTCCTGGCGGTATATATCTAGACGCTTTAGTAAATGTTGCATTTTGCATTCTATCTACAAATATAGGACCATTATCTACTGTGTATACTATATTTCCATTAATAGAAAGCGGATTAGATTCTTCGCTTTGTAATGTTACATTTATAATGTCTTTATTATTTTTAGTATTTACATATTTTGCTATTTTATCAGATATAATAATCTGTAATTTATATGTAATATTTTCTTTAGTCTTATTATGATAATGTTCTTTATTTAGTGTAATAGTATTAGCATCTGATGATACATTATATTTGTACAACATTAAGCTTTTTCCAGAATAGCCATCTTTCAACCATTGATCTAAATCTATTTGAGTTTTATCACTATTTTTGTATCCTATATAGTCTCTCCAGAATAAATCTTTATTTGCTATTTTTATAATTTCTTGTTTGAATTTATTTTTATCATCTTCATTAGCTTCTGAATCTGCAGTTATAGGCTTATAAGGAGAATAACCTTGTCCTGATGAATTTCTTTCTGCAACTTTTGTATATCCATGTTTTTTTGGAGAATATCCTGTAGGGTTTCTTGTAAACTCATCTTCATAATGTTTATAGAATACCACATCTCCACTTTCAGTTACATATCCTATAGGATCATATTCATAAAAGTGTATTTTATCTGCATGATACTCTATAGCTTGAAAGTCTGTAGGATATGTATTTCCAACAGCAGAACCTGTAGCTGTAATAGCAGCAAATGCAAATACAAATTTAGAGTATGTATCAACTGCAATTAAGTATTGCTTTAAAGAAATAACAGCTTTTCCATCTATAGAATAAAATCTAAATCTATCCATTCTTCCTTCTAAATAACCTTTAATATCATATAGAGGATTATTTTTATCATATTTATAAATAGTCATACTTGATATTCCAACTTCAGGAGTACCATATACTCTATTTTCTCCATCATTAGCTTTATATGAGTTTGCTATATTATCTTTCCAGTCCTTAGCACCGTATGCCCATTTTCTTGTATTATCATCAAAAAACTTATACATAGGCAGTTTATTTGCTTTAAAACTCACCTTAAAAAGCCAAGTGTCAAATTTAGAAGCGTTAAATCCACCATAATTAGGATCATTATAAGGTGCTTTAAGAAAAGGATCTTTATCAGGGTCTACAGCATCAGGGGTTGTAACCTCATTAGTATTTTGACTAGAAGATGACTTTGTTCTATTATAGTATAGATACATTGGATTCATCGCACTGCTACATGATATCATTATAGGTATTAGAATTGAAATTAAGTAAAGATTTTTTTTATTCATAATAAGCCTCTTTTGTAATACATATTACCCCTATTATATTTCTTTATCTTATCCCTTAAATGATAAACCAAGACTTAAGCCAAAGTCTATAGAGTTTATATAGTATGAAGGTAATGGTGTCTCTACTGTAAAATTTGGTCTTACAGTTTGCAATAATGATAATAAAGAATCAGGCATAGTTATATATTTTGGTGTATATATATTATATCTTGCAAATACACCTAAAGTAACTTCTACATTTTCATTAACAGGCTGATTATATTCAAGCATTAATTTAACACTAGCCATAAAAGGATTCATATTCTTTATCATAAAGTCAGTAACTATAATTTCTCCAATATCAGGAAGTCCAGGAACAGTAGTATCATCAGCATAAGCTAAATACTGTGGAGATAAATCAGCTATCATCTTTCCACCAACATACAAACCAAGAGCTAATTTACTATTATAAAAATAAGCCTTAGTTCCAGCTCCGAAACTTATAACAGGAGAATAAGTTGCGTTTATATACATATTTACAGTTTTACCCTCAAAAGTATTTCCTGCAACCTGTCCAGCGAATCCACTACCAACACCTAAAGCTACAAAAGCACTCATACCACTAAACTTATCAGGCTCTATTCCTCCAAACCATCTTTTACTTCCAAATAAATATCCAAGTTCAGCTTCTCCATCAGCCACAGAACCAACAGACCCCTTCATATAAGCAGCCCCTATCTTATCTAAATCTTCTTGACTAATAGACGGTAGAGTAGCTGTTCCACTAATATTCGCCTTAAGTCCCCAAACAAATCCTTCTTCAAATGAGTATAGATTCGAACTAATTAATAAAATAATTGTAAATAATTTATAAATAATATTATTCTTCATAAGTATAAACTCCTTTATTTCATACTATTAATCTATCGTATATTTTAAAAAAGTACATAATACTATAGTCTATTTTTATTAGTTTTTTATAGACAAAATTAAAAAAATGTTTTTCTAATTTATTTAGTAAAACATTTTATACAAAAATAGCTACACTTTCTAATTATTATAGTATTTTTTGTGAACATTTTTTCTATAGTGTTCTTTTTTGTATAGTTGTATTATATCTTTTTTTATAGTAGATTTTTTTTAATAATTATCTACTTTTTATTGTAAATTTCATTTATTATTACTATTTATTTTGTAAGATATTTTTGTTATTATATTATAATGTTTATTGTTAGGCATATTTTTATTTTGAGATTGTTTAACTTATTTTTGTATATAAAATGCGAATTTAAGGAGGAATAAAAATATATGTTGGATAAACAAGATATAGAAGTATCTATAGATGAAAAACAGTTATTATGCTTTTTTTTATCTAGTGGTATTTCTTCTTCTAAGGGTATATCTATTGTAAATAAGTTATATTCGAGATTTTCTACACTTTATGATATTGTATATGCTAATGAAAATGACTTATTAAAGATAGAGGGGATTAATATAAAGAAAGTAAAGTTGTTAAGAAGTATTCCTAAGTTGATAGAATATTATTTACTTAGTAGTATTAGAAATAATTCTATTGATTTTAAGCGTAAGGAATTAATAGAATATTTAAAGACTAAAATAGGGGGATTAAAATTTGAGTCTGTTGTAATGGTTTGTTTAGATATAAATAGAAAGATTATATCAATAGAAAATATTTTTAGAGGTACTATAGATTCTGCTACAATTTATCCAAGAGATTTAGTAGAGAAGGCATTATCGCTTGGTTCTACTTATGTGATACTATCTCATAATCATCCATCTGGAGTATGTAATCCGTCTAAAGAAGATATTAGCATTACAGAGATGATTTATAAGGCTTTTTTGATGGTTAATATAAAGTTAGTAGATCATATAGTTGTTACTTCTAATTCTTATTATAGCTTTAGAGATAATGGTATAATTGACAAGTATAAGGATAGTGTTCATATTAAGTATTAAGGAGTTTATTGATGTTACAGACAAACTTAAAGAGGCCATATTATAATATATTATCAGACTCAAAAAATGATAAATCTAAAGATACAGAAAAGATAAAAACAGATCAAGAACTAATAAATGCAGTTGGTAAGAATATTCGTCATATAAGAAAATCTAAAGGGAAAACCATATCCGACTTAGCTAATATGGCAGATATTTCTGCTAAATATTTACAAGGTGTTGAGGTTGGTAAGAGAAATATATCTATTACTAATTTAAATAGAATAGCATCTGTATTAGATATTCAAGTTGGGGTTTTATTTAGCTATGATCATATAGAAAAAACTAAAACACTTTTAAATATTGCAAATAAGCTTAAGAGTTTTTCTAACGTACAACTTAATAATATAGAGGTTATTATAGAAGATCTTAATAATATATTACAATAAAAATTATTGCTTAGATAATTTATTTTATTTCCGACACTGTAAAGTATTATGTAAATTATTTAAGTTTTTTAAATATTTTACTTTACTTAAAAATATAAGTTCATATTGTTATAGGGGGAAACGTATGGCTACAACTGATGCTTTTTTACAAGAATCTTATAAAAATGCAGTGGAAGCTGAGGTAAATAAGAGAAGCACTACTTTGTCGAATTTAGCAGAGAACTCAAGAGAATATCAAAGACAAATATCAGCTTATGAAGATTTAAGATCAAGATTAAACACACTCTCTACAGCATCTAAGGAATTATTTGGCTTTAGATCTCCTTTTAAGAACTTTGTAGGTAAGGGTGATGGGGTACCTGATTATTTTACAGTGTCTGCAAATAGGCTTGCAAGTACTACTACCTATGATATAGCAATAAAAGAAATAGCATCAAGTCAAAAATTTTCTTCTAGAGCATTTAATATGAATGATACACTACCCGCTGGTGTTATAAAGTTAAAAGTGGGTGAAGATGAATATACTGTAAATTTTGCAGGAGGTTCATTGGTAGCATTACAAAAATCATTTGAAAATGTGTTCAAAAAGAAGATAAAAACAACAATTACTCAAAAATCAAGAAATCTACAAGTATTAACATTTGATTTAGTAAAAACAGGCTCTAAGAATATAGTAGAAGTGGTATCTGATGAGGCTGGTATACTTTCAAATTTAAATATGTTTACAAGAAGACCTTATAGATATTTAGGGCATATATTTAATCAAGAGCTTTTAAGTAAGTGGACTGATGAATCTGAAAACTTAAAAACAAATTATATGGTAAAAAATGATTTTTTAGTTTTAGAAGGAGAAAATAAATTATCATTACCACTTCATAGAGAAGCAGAAGCAAATCCAAATATTACAATATCAATAACAGCAAGAGTATCTACTGGTAATGATGAAGATATGGTGGATGAGGCTCCTCCTATAATACCACCTACAGTAGATTTATCTATTCCTGATACTGGAGTTGTATTTGACAAAATAGATAGTGTTAAATTTAAGGATGTGGAATTATATGGTGAGGGATTATCTCCTGCTGATAGTTCTCGTACTTTTGAGGATATAAAGAAATATCAAGAAGCTTTAGAGAAAGAGAGAGCTGAGAAGGAGGGTAAGGTTGCAGAGGCACCTGAACCTGTTAATGCTAGTGAGAATGGGTTTAATTCTGAAATTATTGGGGTTAAGTATATAAATAAGGCTGGAGATGAGGTTGAGAAATTTTTTGCTCTTCCTACAATAAGTTCTTCTTGGCAGAGACTTAATATTCCTATTGGTGGACAATTTGAAGATGGAGATGTTATTACTAAGGTTGTACTTATTAATAAAAATCCTTCTTATAATGTATATTATAAAGATTTATTAGTAGAAAATACTTCTATGGAAGAGGATGCTCCTAATTATCTTATATCTGAAGCTAAAGATGCTAGGGCTTCTATAGATGGAGTTGATGTTCTTAGTGAAAATAATGAGTTTAATGATGTTGTTAATGGACTTAATATTACTGCTATAAAGCCTACTCCAAATGCATTTGCTACTACTATTGAGGTTGATAAAGAAAAGGTTGTAGATGCTATAGTTAATTTTGTTCGTGCATATAATGAGCTTAATGACTTACTTAATGATACTACAGCAAGACCATTATCTAGAGAAGTTCGAGAGAGTTTAGAGAATATGAATAGAGTTGATATGGATGATCTTGCTACTACATTGGGTATTGAATTTTCTTATGATATGTCTGATGATGCACTTAGAAAAAAATTATCTTATGTAGGTGTATTTAGTGGAAATCCTCTTGTAAGTACAATATCTTCTAAGGTGAAACTTATTATAGCTGATTCTTATGAAACTGCTTATG
Source organism: uncultured Spirochaetota bacterium (assembly GCA_944390575.1). Lineage (GTDB taxonomy): Bacteria > Spirochaetota > Brachyspiria > Brachyspirales > Brachyspiraceae > Brachyspira. The sequence goes on along the minus strand of CALXQJ010000003.1, from coordinate 61,883 downwards.
GTGATGAGCTTGCTTTATTAGATCAGATTGGTATTAGTAGGGGTAAGGCTGGAGAGGATTGGACTATTGTAAAGAAGGGTTTTTTAAATATTGATGAAGAGAAGTTTACTCAAAAATTAGAAACTCAAATTGATGGTATTGAAGAGCTATTTGCTAATGATACTACAGGAGATAATATTCCAGATTCTGGTGTTGCATATACTATGAATGATTTTATTCTTCCTTATTCTCAAACTCGTGGTATAGTGGAAAATAGTATTACTATGACTAAGAGTAAATTAGATAATAATAAAAAACGTATGGATAGTGAGAGAGATAGAATAGAAGAATATAGACAAGATAGACTTAATACATATTATAGATTACAATCTCAGTTGGAATCTGCTGAACGTGAGAGAAAAAGAATTGAAAATAGTTTGAGTGGTGGTAATAATTAATTTGATTTTAGTCTATAATAGTGTTATATTATATTAGGTTATATAAAAAATAGGTTTTATTATTATGCAAAGTGTAGAAAATGTAAAAGTAAAAAATAGCATCTTAATTATAGATGATGAGTTAGATATATTAAATACTTGTAAGGCTGTTTTAGAAGATTATGATGTGAGTGTTGCTTCAGACTTTAATGAAGCTAAAGATATATTGTCTTCTAAGGATATTAAGCTTGTATTTTTGGATGTATGGCTTCCTAATATTGATGGACTTGATATATTAAGCTTTATTAAGGAAAACTATCCTGATATATTTGTTATAATGATGAGTGGGCATGCTGGAGTTGAAACTGCTGTTAGAACTACTAAAATGGGGGCTTATGATTTTTTAGAAAAACCTATTAATATATCAAAGCTTATAGGTGCTTGTGAAAAGGTTTTTGATAGTTTTGATAATAAAGAGGAAATTAATAATACTAAAATAAATAGTAATAATGAAAAAGAAAAAAATATTAAAGTAGCAGAGTCTAATTATAAGATAAAGCAAAGAACTATAGCAAAAAGCGTTGTAATTAGTGGTTTTGCTTTGATGGAAGGTCGTAAGACTGCTATGAAGCTTTTACCTGCTCCTGAAAACTCTGGAATTATTTTTATTGATATTAATACAAATACTGAAATTAAATTATCTAATCATAATATTTTGCCTAAGGGTAAATCTGGTGCTGTTAATTCTACTGCTTTAGTAAGCGGTAATAGATCTATTAGAACTACTGAGCATTTTTTAGGTGCTTTACATATGATGGGTATTACTAATTTAATAGTTAAGTGTGATGGAGAGGTACCTAATGTTGATGGCTCTGCTTTAGTATTTTGTGATGCTTTAAAAGAGGCTGGTTTTGTAGAACAAGATGATTATATAGAGCCTATTATTATAGATAGAGAATTAACTTATGGGGATATTAATAATGATAATGAAACTTATGTTAAACTATATCCTTATGATGGACTTCAAATATCTCTTCGTATAGATTTTGCTAATTCTATTGGTGTTCAGGAGTATACTTATACTTTTGAGAGTTTTGATCAATTTACACAAGAGATTGGAAGGGCTCGTTCTTTTAATACTATTGATAATATAGATTATGCTCAGAAAATGGGTATGGCTGGTAGTGGTATGATTGGAAGTCATATTATACTTTATGATGGTAAGGTTATTAACACTAATTTACATTTTGATAATGAGTTTGTGAGACATAAAATTTTAGATATTATTGGGGATTTATATATTTTGGCAAGACCTGTTAGGGCTAAAATAGTGGCTAATAAAACTTCTCATTCTTTTAATCACTCAGTAGTACATGATCTTGCACATAGGTATTTATAGTTTTTAGTATTATGGGAAATATAAAAAAGGAAGAAAATAATATATCTTTATATTTTGAAGATGCTAAGAAGGAAAGATTACTTACCCGAGAAGAGGAGATAGAGCTTACTAAGAGGGTTAAGGAGAATGATCCTAAGGCTCGTGCTTTGCTTATTAAGAGTAATTTAAGATTTGTTATTACTATTGCTAAGCAGTATAGAAATAGTGGGCTTTTACTTGAGGATTTGATTGGGGAAGGAAATTTAGGATTAATAATAGCTGCTGATAAATTTGATCCTGATAAATGTTATCATTTTATTTCTTATGCTGTGTATTGGATAAGACAGAGTATTTTAAGAGCTATTAATGAAAAATCTCGTCTTATTAGACTTCCATTAAATAAGGCTATGGATCTACTTGATTTGGAACGTGTTATACATAAATATTATTATCAAAGTGGTGAAAAGCCTGATATTGATGAACTTGCTACTATATTAAAAAAAGATCCTAGTGATATATTACAAATACTTATGATGAGTAATGAACATATTTCACTTGATGCTGATACTACATTTGAAAATACTAATGATAAGCTTGTTGATATTATAGAAGATAAAAAGTCACCAACTGCACAAGAATCTGTTGAAAATAAAGAACTTATAGAAGAGTTAAAAATAGCTATGGAAGAGCTTACTGATATGGAAAAAAATATTATAAATGCAAGATATGGTATAGATCAAGATAGAAAAACAATAAGAGAAGTAGGCGAACAATATTCACTAACAAAAGAACGTATTAGACAAATAGAAAAAAAAGCTCTTAGAAAAATGTATTCTAAAAGATATAGCTCTTTAAAAGATTTTCTAAACTAATGTCTGGACTTTATATACATATTCCATTTTGTTCTTATAAATGCACTTATTGTAATTTTTTTTCTGTTGTACATTATAATGATAAGGATGTTTATAAGTTATATTTAGATTCTTTATTAAATGAGTATAATATTCGAATAAAAGATTATAATAATAGTATAGACACTATTTATATAGGAGGGGGAACTCCTTCAATTATTGGAGCTTCTTTAATTGAGTATTTATTTAATGGATTAGAAAAAATTATTAATTTAAACTCCTTAAAAGAAATTACAATAGAATTTAATATTAATGAAATCAATAATGACACAATTAAAGTCTTAGAGGCTATTAATAATATCAGGCTTTCTATAGGTCTTCAAACATTTAATGAGAAAAGTTTGTCTATTATAAATAGGCATACTGATAAAAATGATATTATTAAGGCTTTGGAGACGGTTCAAAATTCAAAGTTAGAAAATATATCTGTAGATTTTATATCTGCACTTCCTCTTAATAGTATAAATACTACAAAAGAAGATATACTACTTGCATATAAACTTCTTCCAAAAATGAAGCATATATCACTTTATGATTTAGAGCTTACAGATGCACTAATAAAGCGTTGGAATGAATATTTACCTACTATAGAAGATAGTGTTATTTATTATGATATAGCATCTGCTACTATAGAAGAGTTAGGGTTTAATAGATATGAAATTTCTAATTATGCTATTTTAGGATTTGAGTCTATACATAATTCTAATTATTGGGATTTAAAAGAGTATATTGGTATTGGTGTTTCTGCTTGTGGTTTTTATAATAATGTACGATATGAAAATATTAGAGTTATTAATGATTATATTAATAGTATAAAAGAAAATAATCTTGCTATTAAGTATAGTGAAACTTTAGATGATACAATGCTTAAAAAAGAGTTTATATTTTTATCACTTAGAACTATTAGAGGATTAGATTTAATTAAATATACAAATATGTTTAATAGTAACTTTCTAAAAGATTATTCTACTATATTAAAAAATTACGAATATTATTTTTCTATTTCTAATAATTTTATATCTATTAAAAGAGAATACTTACATTATGTAGATGAAATTAGTTTATTATTTTTTTAATCATCTCTCTTTTTATCTGATTGTGGCAAGTTATTTTGAAAATTTTCATCATACTTAATATATTTATCTACTATTACGGCTAATGCACTATCTGCTTTTTTTAATTCTTTAGCACCTCTTGTAATTGAACATAAGCTTGCATTTAAATTTTTTGCTATTTCATATTGAGGCATTTTTTTTCTTAATAAAGTTATTATTTTTAATCTTTGATTTATCATTTCTTGTTCATCTTTTGTAAATAACTCTACTAATAGTTTATTTATAAACTTTTCATCTGTTTCTTTTGCTAAAATACGAGCTAATAACTGCATCTTTCCTCCGTGTCTTATACATATTAAAATGTATATTTTATAGATTATAGAAAAAAAATAGTTTATTTTCAAGTAAATTTGATATTAAAAATTCTAAATTACGATAATAAATACTAATTAAAGTTATAATTTATATGAAAAAAATATATACAAACTATAAAAAGAGAAATAATACCTTTATTATCATAATTTCAATTTTACTATTATCTATTTTTATATTCTTTTACTTATATAATAAAAACAAAATACAATATATAAATGAAAAAGATAAAGATGGTCTTACTCCTATAATGAAACTATTAATTAATAATAAAGATACAAAAAACAGTATAGATTCTAAAGATATTAGGAAATTTATTTTTGAAAATAGAAGGAATATTGATTATAGTATTGTAGATAATAATAAAAAAACATTATTGATGTATGCCACATTTTATGGAGATTCTGATATTATTAGAGAAATAGCTAAAAACTGTAAGGATTGTATTAATAGTGTTGATGATGATGGTAGAAGTGCTTTACATATTGCTGTTTATTATAATAATATAAATGCTGTAAAAACTCTTATAGAGCTTGGAGCTGATAATAACTTAAAAGATAATTATAATTTAAAGGCTATTGATTTAGCTGAGTTTGAAGGCTATGAGGATATATATAGTTTTTTATACTCACTTAAATAGTAAGCTAAAAAAAGATGCAAGCACTAATATACATATTGATATAATAGAGCTTATAAGCATTATTCTATTTACAGTTTTTATATTTGGGTATTCTATACTATTTTCATTTCCTATTTCTTTTAAGTAGTGAAACTCTCCATCTTTTTCATACTCACCACCTAGCATAATATTAAAACTATAGCTAATAGAAGTTTTTATTATATCTTTACTTGATTTTATATTTTCTAAAATATGTTTAAATATCTCTTTTACCTTATACTTATTAATAATAAGAGAAAGTGATATTGATAGTACAGCAAATAATGAAAGTAGTATACTAATTATATTATTAGTTTTTACTATTATTAAATTGAAGTAATTATCTGAATTATAATCTGATATTATAGTATTTTCTTTAGAAGCATAATATGAAATTGTATTTATTATTTTATATACAAAACATAAAGGTATACCTCCGATAAAAAATAATAATAGTAGGTAAATATAATTTTCAGATATACTAATAGTAGAGTATTCTATTGTTCTTTTTATGATATTATTTTTTTCTATATCTTGTGTGTCTATATTAACATTTTTTTCTAATATTTCTTTTATTTCGTTTGCATTATCATTACTTTCTAATAGATTTGCTATTTCTGAACTTTCTTCTAAAGTTCTTCTTATGTTTAAGATTAGAGTAAATAAAACTAACTCTATTATAAAACCTAATACCATATTTAGTTTATAAAGTAGCATTATTATAATAAGTGGTATAAAGAATGCTATAGATAATATTATTATATATGAGAAGATAGATAATAGTATCTCTAATTTTTTATTTTCTTTATATACTTTTTCTTTTAATATATCTTCTATTTCTTCTACTAATTCTTTTATAAAAAGAAATATATTAAATTTAGTTTTTGGTATAAATATACTTAATATAAATGAGATGGGTAGTATTAATAGAGTTGTCATAATATTTAAGTCCAATATATTAGAATTTTTCTATGATACTTATACTATAATCTTTATCTATATTTGTAAGAAAACATTCTCCATTAGATATAGCATAGTCATACATCTTAAGTTTTTGTTTTTCAAATAAACTCAATATACCCATAGTGACACCACCATGTGAAACTAAAGCTACACATTCTAATTTATTTTCTATCATATCATCAACTATCTTTTTATATCCAGTTTTTATTCTATCAAAGAAATAATTATAATCCTCTCCATTAGGTGTATTACTATGCCACTCGCTTTTAGCAAATATTTCAAATTCTTTAGTGCTATGAACTTCCTCATAGCTTTTTCCTTCCCAATCTCCAAAATCTCTTTCTCTAAGTTCTTCTATCTTTATTATACTTTTTTCAGGAAAATATATATTTGATGTTTGTATACACCTTTTCATTGGACTTGAATATAGTTTTTGAATATTATCTCTGTATTTATCAAATAGATTTATTCTTTGTTTTAATAGATTAATTCCATTTTCACAAACATCTATATCTGTACTTCCAGACCATCTTCGTTTAAGGTTATACTCAGTTTGTCCATGTCTTATAAATAGTATTTTCATATTTATTCCATTAAATATTAAAGTTTTATGTTTTATTATCGAGTAATTACTTATTTTATATATAATATTTTTGTTGATATATATATTCAAATCGTATAAAATTGTATATTATATTAAAATTAGGATTTTTATTATGTCAAAGAGAGTTTTAGTTCCTCTTGCTGAGGGTTTTGAAGAGTTAGAAGCTATTTCTATTATAGATATTTTAAGAAGAGCTAATATTGAAGTTGTTACTGCTTCTTTAACTGATAATCTTGAAGTATCAAGTGCTAGAAATGTTATTATAAAAGCAGATAATACTTTATCTAATGTGCTTGAAGAAGATTTTGATGGTATATCATTGGCAGGTGGAATGGGTGGAATGAATAATTTAAAAAGTGATAATAGAATACTTAATTTGATAAAAAAACTTTATGATAATAAAAAGTTAGTATCAGCAATGTGTGCTTCACCTATTGTTCTTGGAGAGGCTGGTGTTATTAATGGAAAATTTACTTGTTATCCTTCTTTAGAGAGATCTGTTAAGGGTAATGGTGCTTATCAAGAAAAAGATTTAGTTTGTATAGATAATAATGTTATAACATCTAAAGGCCCAGCTACTTCTATATTATTTGCTTTGGCTATAGTTGATTATTTAACTAATTCTGATAATCAAGATCTTAAAAATGCTTTGTTAATGCCTTTAATTTCTAAGTAGTCTTGATTTTATTAATTTTTTTTATATATTAATATGATATAAAAAATAAAAAAGGATTTGTCTAGTGAAAGTTATAATACCCGCTGCAGGAGAGGGAACTCGATTAAAACCTCATACTCTTACTAAACCAAAACCAATATTGCCAGTTGCAGGTTCTACTATTATTGACTCTATAATGGAGGAAGTTCTTACAATTAATGGTGTTAATGAAGTTATTTTTATAGTTGGATATTTAAAAGAAAAGATTATAGAGCATCTTTTAAATAAATATACGAATATTAAGTTAACATTTGTAGAGCAAAAAAAGTTTAGAGGGCTTGCTGATGCGGTTTTACTCGCGAGAGATTTTATTAATGAAGATGAGAATATACTTATTATTCTTGGAGATACCATTTTTAAAGTTAATTTAGATGATGTTGTAAGTAAAAAAGAAAATGCTTTAGGTGTATGTGAGGTAGAAGATCCTTCAAGATTTGGAGTTGCTTTACTTGATAGTAATGGAGTTATCACAAAACTTGTAGAAAAACCTCAGGAGCCTATTAGTAATTTAGCTTTAACTGGAATATATAATATTGTAAGTTCTAAAGAACTGTTTAATGCTATAGACTATATTATATCTAATAATATAAAAACAAAAAATGAGTATCAGCTTACAGATGCTTTAGAGTATATGATAAAAAATGGAAGTATTTTTAAAACATTTAACCTAGATGCTTGGTATGATTGTGGATTAAAAAATACTATGCTTGAAACTAATAGAGATATTATAAAACATAATATACTAAGTAAGGGGATTAAAGATACTGCTATTATACCTCCTGTATTTATAGATGAAAATGTCAAAATAGAAGGGTCGGTTATAGGTCCTTATGTTCATATTGGTAGAGATTCTATTATTGAAAGTTCTATTTTAAAGAATTGTATATTATTTGAAGAAGCAAGAGTAGAGAATGTTATTCTTGAAGATTGTATTCTTTCTGAGAATGCTACTTATAAATGCAAAACTACTTCTATGGATATTGGAGCTAATATTACTATAGAGTAAAATCTTGAAATAGTATACAAGTTGAAAATTGTAGGAATGATATTAATATAAATATTAGTATATCCATTAATAATAATGATATAGGGTAGTTTGTAAGCATTGTAGAGTATCTTACTTTTTCTATTATTACTAATGTTGAGTATATAAAAAATGATATATATTCATTAAAAGGAATATATCTTGTAAATATCAGAAAATATACCACTATGAATATACTCTCTAATAGGGCAAATAATTCTAATCTAAAAATCATTTCTATTCTATTATTCCAGTTTCTCACCCCAGGTAGAATCTTTCTTCTATTGTAGAAGTTTTTTACAAATGTAAACTCATTAATAATTCTAACAGTTAAGAATCGAATAATATAAACTAATATTACAAACTCAATATATTTAAATATCATAAATTAAAAGTTGTATAAATACCACTCATCACAATTATTACAAAACTCTATTTCTTTAGAAACATTTTGTATATAATATTTCTCTAAGTTATCCCAAATACTTTCTATATTTTCATTATAAATAGAGCCTATCTTTTTTTCTTTTTTTATATCAAATCTACAAATATAAACATCCCCATAAGAATCAATAAATAAATCTCTAGATAAATGCCAACACCCTACATTAATTAATGGAGTCATATCACCAATCTTCTTATTTTCTACTATATTTCTATATGTATAGTATTTTTGCATTATAATATTTATATTTTGATATTTTTCAAAGTATTTATAGAAATCTTTTAAATGCTCAAAATTATCAGTTTGTTTTGTAATTTGAATATATGTATTTTTAGGCTCTCTTATAAGATAATAGTCTATATTAGATAATATAGTTTTAAGGTTCTCATTATCTTTATATATACTTTTAAATATATTTTCATCTACAGCATCTATATGTATTATAGTATATAGGTTATTTCTTTTATCTTGTATAGATAGTAGTTTTTTTACTTTGTCTTCTGATAGTAGTAAAGCATTAGTCTCTAAATATACTTTTACATTACTATTTTCTGTAGCAAAACTTAATATATCAAAAATATCATCATTTAATAAAGGCTCATAATGTGCACCTATACTTATATGAAAGTCTTCAGAGAAGTGTATTATTTTATTATATATTTCTTTAAAGTCTTGCAAATTTATATATTTCTCTTTTTTAGTATTTTCTTCTTCTAAAATAAAACTTAAAGATTTATTTATAACATTTTGTCTATTTGTAATATCTAATTCTATGTATGATGGAATAGTTCTTCTTAACTTTGGATTTTCTTTTATTTGCTTTGCTATATTGTCATAATTATCATATTCAATAAAGTTTTTTATTAAAATATTATTTCTCTTGCTATTTGCAAAAAAATTCAATCTATAATAACGCAAATCATATTTAGATATTATAATTTCTATTTCAAAGAAGTTAGGATCTATAAATACTATATTTTTTATAGTATCTTCATCTATTGTTTCTATATTTTTATTTTTTATAATATTAAATAATTTTTCAAAAGCATCCCTTCTAATAATAAAAGGTATCATACCATTAGGATAATTTTCACCATAGCTAAAGTATGATATATTATCTCTATGCTGTATAGATAATTTTATAGTATCTTCAACATTAATCATAATCATAGTAGAAGGTACATAAATAATATTCTCATAATTTTCAGTAGCTATATATATATTATTTAAATATTGTTCTATAGATAAGTCTTTAATATCATCATTATGATCTATACTTTTTATATCACAATTTAATTTTTCTTTTAGCAAGTTTATTTTATTTATAAAAATATCTCTAAACTTAGCATTAAATTTATTATTAAAAGTGTTATCAATCAATATTAAAAAACTCATAAAATATACACACCCTATAATATTAATCAGAATAAGAAGCTAATAATTCTTCCTGTTCTTGTCTAAATAAAGCATCTGTAATTTCAGTAATATCTCCATCCATAAATCTATCTAACTTATGAAGAGTTATATTAACTCTATGATCGGTCACTCTATTTTGTGGGAAATTATAAGTTCTGATTCTTTCACTTCTATCACCCGAACCTATTTGCTCTCTTCTCTCTTTTGCTTCTTTAGCCTTTCTTTCAGCTTCTTCTTTTTCATATATTCTACTTCTTAATACTTTTAGAGCTTTTGCCTTATTTTTATGCTGACTTTTTTCATCCTGACACTGAACTACAATTCCAGTAGGTAAATGAGTAATTCTAACAGCACTATCAGTAGTATTTACAGATTGCCCACCAGGACCACTAGAACGGAAAATATCTACTCTAATATCTTCTTCTTTTATAATAACATCACTTTCTTCAGCTTCAGGCATAACAGCAACAGTAGAAGCAGAAGTATGTATACGTCCACCAGATTCTGTAGCAGGTATTCTCTGCACCCTATGTGTACCACTCTCAAACTTAAGAGTTCTATAAGCATCTTTTCCAGATACAGAAAATATCACTTCTTTATATCCACCAAGTTCAGTAGGGCTTATATCTATAATTTCCATTTTTAAATTACTTCTTTCTATAAACCTTGTATACATTCTAAATAAATCACCAACAAATAATGCAGATTCATCACCACCAGTACCAACTCTAATTTCTACTATAATATTTTTTCCATCATTTTTATCTTTAGGTAGAAGTAAAAGTCTTAAGTCATTTATAATTTTTTCTTTTTGTTCTTCTAAAGAGTCCATCTCTGATAAAGCCATCTCTTTTAAGTCTTTATCATCTCCATCAATAAGCTCTTTATTATCATCTATCTGTTTTAATACTTCTTTTAATTTTTGATACTCAAATACAACATCTTCTATTTCAGACTTTTTTTTCATTAAATCTTGAATGACTCTATTATCTTTTATATTTGCATCATTTAATTTTTGTACTATATCATTATAAGTATTTTCTACAGCTGATAATTTATCTATTATAGACATCTTTATTGTATACTCCAAAAAATAATAGATTTTATTATATATGAATGTGAATATATTATCAACTATTATTATATAATAGATTAATTTAATATATATGTTATTTTTATCTTGATTAAAGATTTATTTTTATATTTTATTGTATTTTTATAGAATTTATTTTTATAAAAACTTGAATTTATTGATACTAATATATACAATATATATTAGTTGAAAGGAGGTATCAAATGAATAAAGATGCAAATTCTGTACTTGATAAACTAATATCAAAAGCACAAAAAGCTCAAAAAGAATATTCTACATTCTCACAAGAAAAAGTAGATGAAATATTTAAAGCATGTGCTATTACTATTAATCAGAGAAGAATTCCTCTTGCTAAGATGGCGATTGAGTAGACTGGTAGAGGTATAGTTGAAGATAAGATAATTAAGAATCATTTTGCTTCAGAGTATATCTATAATAAGTTTAAGAATGAGAAGACTTGTGGTGTTATTAGTGAAGATAAGGCACAAGGTATTAAAAGAGTTGCAGAACCTGTAGGAGTTATAGCAGGAGTAATACCAACTACTAATCCTACTTCTACAGCAGCATTTAAGGCTTTAATAACATTAAAGACAAGAAATGCAATAGTAGTATCTCCACACCCTGCAGCTAAAAAATGTACTTATGAGGTTTGTAAGATTATTAATGATGTAGCGGTAGCACATGGAGCACCTGATGGACTTATTGCTTGTATAGAAGAACCTACTGTAGAATTATCTGCAGCTTTAATGAAGCATCCTGATACTAAATTAATACTTGCTACTGGTGGTCCTGGTATGGTTAAGGAGGCATATTCTTCTGGTAAGCCGGCACTTGGTGTTGGAGCTGGTAATACTCCTGTTGTTGTTGATGATACTGCTGATGTTAGAATGACTGTTAGTCAGATAATTTTGTCTAAGACTTTTGATAATGGTATGATTTGTGCTTCTGAGCAGAGTGTTATAGTTGTAAAAAGTATTTATGAAGAGATTAAAAAAGAGTTTGCTTTTAGAGGTTGTTATATACTTAATTCTGATGAGAAGAAAAAAGTTGGAAGTTTTGTTATTCAAGATGGTAAATTAAATGCTCAAATAGTAGGACATAGTGCTTATGAAATAGCTACTTGGGTTGGTATTAAAGTTCCTGAAGATACTAAAATATTAATAGGTGAGGCATCTGATATTGGTGTTAATGAGCCTTTCTCTTATGAGAAGTTATCTCCTGTTCTTGGTTTATATTGTGTTGATAATTATGAAGAGGGAGTTCAGAAGGCTTATGATATGCTTCAATTTGCTGGTGTTGGTCATACTTCTTGTTTATATATTAACGAAGATATTAGTGAAGAGAAAATTAAGAAATTTTATGAAAAGATGCCTACAGGTAGAATTCTAATAAACACTCCATCATCTCACGGAGCTATAGGAGATATTTTTAACTTTAGATTAGAGCCATCTTTGACATTAGGTTGTGGTTCTTGGGGACATAATTCTACTAGTGAGAATGTAGGTATTAAACATTTACTTAATATTAAATCTGTAGCTGCAAGGAGAGAGAATATGCTTTGGTACAGAGTTCCACCTAAAATTTATTTAAAAAGAGGTTGTATAGATCTTGCTTTAAAAGATTATGCTGGTATTAAGAAAACAGCTTTAATTGTAACAGATGCTTATCTTTTTGAAAGTGGTATGACTAAAAGTGTTACAAACGTTTTAGATGAAATAGGTATTAGATATTCTATTTTCTCAGAAGTAAAACCAGACCCAACATTAAGTACAGTAAGACAGGCCTTAAAAATAGCAGAAACATTAAAACCAGATTTGATAATAGCACTTGGTGGTGGTTCACCTATTGATGCTGCTAAAGTAGTATGGATGCTTTATGAACATCCAGATACTAAGTTTGAAGATATTGCTATGAGATTTATGGATATTAGAAAACGTATTTGTGAGAGTCCTGCTTTAGGTATTAAGGCTGATTTTGTTGCTATTCCTACTACTTCAGGTACGGGTTCTGAGGTTACTCCTTTTGCTGTAATTACTGATGATGAAACTGATATTAAATATCCATTAGCAGATTATGCACTCACTCCTTCTATGGCTATATTAGATGCTAATTTAGTAATGGGTATGCTCTGGTATAGATTCATTAACTCATGCTCTTGAATCTTATGTTTCTATTGTTGCTACTGAGTTTACTAAATGTAATTCTAAAGAGGCTATAGATTTAGTATTTAATTATTTACCTGCTTCTTATAAAGAAGGTGCTAATAATCCAATAGCTCGTGAAAAAATGCACTATGCTGCTTCTATTGCTGGTATGGCTTTTGCTTCAGGATTCCTTGGTATTTGTCACTCTCTTGCTCATAAACTTGGTGCAGCTTTCCATGTTCCTCACGGATTTGCTAATGCTATGCTTATTTGTCAGGTTATTAAGTATAATGCTTTAGATGTACCTCATAAACTTCCTTCTTTCTCTCAATATCCATATCCAGATGCTAAAAGAAGATATGCTGAAATTGCAGATATGCTACATCTTGGTGGTAAAGATGAAGATGAAAAGTTAAAACTATTAATAGATGCTATAAATAAACTTAAAAAAGAACTTGATATACCTATGTCTATTAGAGAATATGGTATACCTGAAAAAGAGTTTATGTCTAAGGTCGATGAAATAGTAGATTTGGCATTTGATGATCAGTGTACAGGTGCTAATCCTGCTTATCCTCTAATGAAAGATATGAAACAAATATATATAGATGCTTATAATGGGGTTTATTATTAAATATTTTTTATAGTTTTTCATCTAAATTTTTAAAATGGGGGCTTCTTTTATGCCCCTATTTTATATTTTTTCTTCTTTTTTCTTTCAAAAAGAAAAAAATGCTTAAAAAAATTATAAAAAAGTATTAAAAGCTATTGCAATAAAATATTTCATTTAGTATAATATATTTATTAATAATTATTATTAATAAGGAGCGGTTTATGTCTAATAAAAAATTAACTACAGAGTTTGGTGCTCCTGTAGAAAGTAATCAGAATTCATTAACAGCAGGCCCAAGAGGTCCAATGTTGCTTCAAGATGTATGGTTTTTAGAAAAGATGGCACATTTTGATAGAGAGGTTATTCCTGAGAGAAGAATGCACGCTAAGGGTTCTGGTGCTTATGGTACTTTAACAATTACTAATGATATTACAAAATATACTAAAGCTAAGTTATTCTCAGAAGTAGGAAAGAAAACAGACTTATTTGTAAGATTTTCTACTGTAGCAGGTGAGCGTGGTGCTGCTGATGCTGAGAGAGATATTAGAGGTTTTGCTATTAAGTTTTACACAGAAGAAGGAAACTGGGATTTAGTAGGTAATAATACTCCTGTGTTTTACTTTAGAGATCCTCTAAAATTCCCTGATCTTAATCATGCTGTAAAAAGAGATCCTAAAACTAATATGCGTTCTGCTCAAAACAAGTGGGATTTCTTAACTGGTTTACCAGAAGCTATTCACCAAATTACAATAGATATGAGTGATAGAGGTATTCCTTTGAGTTATAGACATATGCACGGTTTTGGTAGCCATACATATAGTTTCATCAATGCTAAGAATGAGAGATATTGGGTTAAGTTCCATTTCAAAACTCAGCAAGGTATTAAAAACTTAACAGATCAAGAGGCTGAAGCTATTATTGCTAAAGATAGAGAAAGTTCTCAAAAAGATTTATTTGATGCTATAGAGAAGGGTGATTATCCAAAATGGAATATGAAGATTCAGATAATGACAGAAGAGCAAGCTAAAGCATCTAAGAGAAATCCTTTTGACTTAACTAAGACTTGGTCTCAAAAAGAGTTCCCATTAATAGATGTTGGTGTATTAGAGCTTAATCGTAATCCTGAGAACTATTTTGCTGAGGTAGAACAATCTGCGTTTAGTCCATCTACAATAGTTCCTGGTATTGGATTCTCTCCTGATAGAATGCTACAGGGTAGATTATTCTCTTATACTGATACTCAGAGATACAGACTTGGTGCTAATTATTCTAGTATACCTGTAAACTCACCTAAGGCTGTTAAGAATTTAAATAGCTATCATAAAGATGGTCCTATGAGAGTAGATAATAACAATGGTGCTAAAGTACAGTTTGAACCAAACTCTCAGGGTGAGTGGCAAGAATCTGGAATGCAGGAACCACCTTTACCAATTTGGTCGGATGCGGCTTATAGATATGATCATAGAGAAGATGATGATGATTATTATACAGATGCAAGAGCATTATTTAATTTAATGACTCCAGCTCAACAGCAAGTATTATTTGAAAATACTGCTCGTGATATGAATGGTGTTACAAAAGACATACAATTAAAGCATATAAGACATTGTATGCAAGTAGAAAAGGCTTATGGTCTTGGTGTTGCTAAGGCTTTAGGTATTAGTGAATCAGAGATCTAGGAAAACTCCATTATTATATATTTAAGATACTAAATTGTTTATCAGGGTATAATTCGTTTGAGTTATACCCTGTAGTTTTTATTATTGATTTTTATTCAAAATAATATAGTATTTTGTTTGTTTATGAATAGTGAAATAAAATTAATTAATGGTGATTGTTTAAGTATACTAGATACTATAGAAGAAAATAGTATAGATATGATATTTGCAGATCCACCTTATAATTTATCTAATAATGGAACTACTTGTCAGAATGGACGTAGAGTTAGCGTTAACAAAGGTGAATGGGATAAAAGTTTTGGATTTGAAGAGGATCTTAATTTCCATGAATTATGGATAGAGAAATGTAGAAGAGTTTTAAAGCCATCAGGTACTATTTGGATAAGTGGAACCAATCATAATATTTATAAATGTGGATTTTTATTACAAAAACTTGGTTATCATATTCTTAATGATATAGCTTGGTATAAACCTAATGCTTCTCCTAATTTAAGTTGTAATGTATTTGCTCATAGTCATGAAACTTTGATATGGGCTAAAAAAGATAAAAATACTAAGCACTTTTTTAATTATGAGTTAATGAAAAATGGTATTTATTCTGAGGATAAATTAAAGTCTGAAGGTAAACAGATGCGTAGTGTATGGTCTATTTCTACAACTCCTAAAAGTGAAAAGAAATATGGAAAACACCCGACTCAAAAACCTCTTAATCTTTTAACAAGAATTATTTTATCTTCAACTAAAGAAGGAGATATAATACTAGATCCTTTTAATGGTTCTGGTACAACTGCTGTGGCTTGCAAATTAGTTGGTAGTAGAAATTATATAGGTATAGAATTAGATGAAAATTATTTAGATACTACTTATATGAGGTTGGAAGATTTAAATAGTATGTTATGTTTATAGGTAATTATAATTTTTGGAGGATATATGGAAATTATTAATTTATCTATAGATAATGCCATTGGTAGAGGATTTATTAGAGAACAATTAATAGAAGTGTTTAAAGAAGAGACCCCTGGAGAATTGGGATTTACTTCTAAATATAGATATAACGTAGAGTTTTTAGAAAATGATTTGATTTATTTAAGTAGACCAGCTCCTTTAAATAAAGGTTTTGATTTTATTATATATACTGAAAAATATAATTTTGGAAAAAATAGAATGAAAAGAAATCCAAGTCATAATGATATTTTAGAAGATTTAATTAATAAAAAAAATGAATCACCACAAGAATATAATAGATTATATAATATTATACTTGATATATTTAATTGCAAAATTGATCCTACTAATTCTTTTGGATTAAATTTTACTGTAGGTATTCCTGTAGAATTATTATTAAAAATAATAAAATGGCTATTTATAGAACAAGATATAACTTACTGGAATTATTCTGGTAGATATAAGTTTAAAGATGCAATTGATAATGTTTAATAATTAAGTTTATTAACAAATCATAAGATCATTTTCAAAGCTTATTGCTTTAGATTTAAAAATATCTTTTTTGTTTAATGTACTATCAGTTTTAAACTTACACTTCATATACTCGCTACTTGTACCTATATAATAATTATCATCAAGTATGCTTTCTATTACTATATTGACATCTCTACCTACAGCATTTTTATAATACTCTTCACGCATTTTATTATTTAATTGATTAAGTATTTTTGCTCTTTTTAATTTTGTACGATATCCGATTTGTCCATCCATTTTTGCAGAAGGGGTATTTTCTCTATTTGAATATCTAAATATATGCATTTTAATATATTTAGATTTCTCACATACTTCATAAGTATCATCAAAGTCTTTTTTATCTTCATTAGGGAATCCAACCATTACATCACTACTAATTGCTATATTAGAGTTTGCTTTATAAAGTTTCTCTATGACGCTTAAATAATACTCTCTTGTATATCTTCTATTCATAAGTTTTAATATTTTATTACTTCCAGACTGTAGAGGTATATGAGCATGAGAGCATAATACATCATCATTTTTAAATAGATTTATAAGTTCATCCTCAAAGTGTATAGGCTCTACTGATGAAAGTCTTATTCTTATACCATACTTTGAAGCTTCTTCTAAAATATTTTGTACTATTTTTGTAAACTTTATTTCATTATTATAATTATATGAACCTAAATTAAGCCCAGTTAGAACTATTTCTTTATAATTATACTCTGATGCCATTTTTATAGCCTCATATATTCTGCTTGGTTCAACACTTCTATGTTTACCACGTACACGTGCTACTATACAATATGTACAAAACACCTCACATCCATCTTGTATTTTTAAATATGCTCTGCTTTGTTCTTGAGGGAAGAATATTGGTGTTTTTGCTTCTTTATTATATGCCAAAGACATTGTATCAAATATTATTTGTGATGCTTCTTCTTTTTGATCATTAGTGATAGCTATAATATTATTATTGTTTAGTATAGATTTAGTTTCTTCTTCTTTTTTAGAAACATAGCAACCTATTAAAAATACTTTTTTATTTGAAATGTCTCCAAGTTTTTCTATATAGTGCTCTAATTTTTTATCGCTTTCTCCTGTAACTGTACAAGTATTTACAGCAATAGCATCAGCATTTTTTAATTCAGTAATATTTGCACCCATATTTTGAAGCTCATAGGCTATCTTTTCACTTTCATATTGATTTAGCCTACATCCGAATGTATGTATATGTATATTCATTTTTATTATTCTCTTTATAATGATTTATTTTTTTATTACTATTTACTATATAAATTAGTAAAATACACTTTCAAAAAAGTTTTAAGATTATAACATATTTTTTCTTTTTTTCTATAGTTATTTACTTGCATAATAAATTTATTATGTTAATATTATTATGTTTATTATAAAATTTACGATAATAGTATTATTTATTTGGAGCAGAAAAAGATGAATTCTAATTATAATAGCATAGAATTAGCAGATAATTCTAATAACAATAATATAGACTTTTCAGGATTAAAAACAGTTATCAAAGTTATAGGTATTGGTAATGGTGGCTGTAATGCTGTTAATAGAATGATAGAAGAGGGTCTTGATGGTGTAGAGTTTATTGCTATGAATACAGATGCACAGGCACTATCTCGTTCTAATGCTCAAAATAGAATGGTACTTGGAAGTAGAACTACTGGTGGTCAAGGTGCTGGTACAGATCCTGAGAAGGGTGCTGAGGCTGCTCGTGAGGATATTGCTAAGATAGAAGAGATTGTTTCTAATACTGATTTAGTTTTTATAGCTAGTAGTTTTGGGGGTGGTACTGGTACTGGTGCTAGTCCTATTGTTGCTGAGGCTGCTAAGAAAGCTGGAGCTTTAACTATTGGTGTTATTACTAAGCCTTTTGTTGATGAGGGTAAGTTTAAGATGAAACGTGCTGAGGCTGGTATTGAGAAAATGCTTAATGTTGTAGATTCTCTTATTATAATACCTAATGAAAACTTATATAGTATGGTTGATTTAGATGATTATACTTATGAAGAGGCTTTGGCTGTTGTTGATGATATTTTACGTCAGGGTGTTCAGGGTATATCTGATATTATTACTCAAAGTGGTACTATGAATGTAGATTTTGCTGATGTTAAGACTATGATTTCTATTTCTAATGGACGTGCTCATCTTGGTATTGGGGTTGGTAAGGGTGATGATAGACTTCATAAGGCTATTAAAAATGCATTTGAAAATCCTCTTCTTGATGTGGCTAGTATTAAAAATGCTAATGGTATTTTAGCTAATATTGTTTGTCCTAAAGATTTTACTATGAAAGAATATAGAGAGGCTAGTAGAATTATTAATAGTTATGCTAGTGATAATGCTAATATTAAAATTGGTGTTTGTAGAAGAGATGAAATTAATGATGAAATAGCGGTTACTATTGTTGCTACTGGTTTTGATAGTAATAAATCTGATGAAAATGCTAATAATAGTTTAGAAAAAATAGAAAAAAAAGAGGATAATACTGCATTAGTAGAAGAAGTTAAAGTAGTTAAAGAAGAGGTTAAACATATAGTAAAACAAGAGCCTCAAACTACTCATTTTAACAATAATTTTAAAAATACTATTAATGCTATGAAAACTCCTATTAATAGATTTAATAATGGAAATATAAATCAAAATATTAAAAATAATGTTAATAGAGATAGTATTTTTAATAATAGTGCTAAAGAATTAAACTTAGATAATTATATGGAAGTTATTGAAGAAGATAAGATTATAGAGTTTAGTGATTCTATTATTCCTAATAATTATAGTGTTAAAGATGCTTTAGGTAGCGGAATTAATAATAGTAGTGGGCTTATCAATCCTTTTGAAAAGAATACTTCTTATAATAGTGTATTTACTTCTACTAGCAATACTCCTAATAGAAATATATCTTCTAATGGTGGAGAGCAACAAGTACAAAATTCAAATACAGCTACAGCAGTAAAGATGAAGACAGAAGTAGAAGAAGATACTAAACAACAAGAAGAAGTAGTATCAAAACCTAAATTTGAGTTATTATCAGATGAGGAAATGAAGCTACATCAAGATATGGCAAATAAATCTATGTCTTTTAATAATACAGATACATCATCTTATGATGCTATAGACTTAGATATTCCAGCTTGTTTAAGAAGACTTATACATGCAAAAAACACTAAATAAGGTTTTATTATTTTGAGAGTAATATTATTATTTTTATTATTAAATATATTCTTATTTGCTCAGGTTAATAATTATAATACAGCTTTAGAGGCATATAATAATAGAAATTATACTCATTCTATTTCTATTTTAGAGGCTATGAAAATTAAGCCTAGTGATATAGATTCTTATTTATTATTAATAGATAATTATATAGGAATTAAAGACTTTAATGTTATTGATAATTTAATAAAGGATGCTGAAAGCTATCATCCTAAAGACTATAGAGTTTTAGAGCGTAAATTAAAAGTAGCTATTTTAAGAAATAGAAACTCTGAGGCTAGGGCTATTATAAATTCTATCAGAGCATTAGATAGTAAAAACTACTATGCAACTTATGCTGAAGGACTTTTAAGTGAGCAAGCTGGATATTATAAAACAGCTATGACTTTATATGAAAGAGCTATTATTATTAATCCTAATAGATATGAGGCAGTTGTTGCTTTGGCTTATTTGAAGCTTGCTAATGGAAATAGAACTGAGGCTTTGAGATTATTTAATAGAAATGTAGAGAATAATCCTAGAATTGCTGAGTCTTATTATAATTTGGCTAATTATTATTATCTTATTAAAGATTATAATAATGCTTTAAATGAACTTAGAAATGCTTTTTATTATTATTCTGATTATATAGATGCAAAAATACTTGAGGCTAATATTGATATAGAATTAAATAGGTATGAGGATGCTATTAAGGTTTTTGATTCTTTATCTGAGGATAAGTTTAAAAATGATAGTAAGTATTATTATATAGGCAATGTTTATGAGAATGCTAAAAATTATAATAATGCAAAATTATCATATATTAGATATTTGAAATCTCATCCTGAAAGTGAAATAGGAAGATTAGCTTATGAGAGAGTTTTATTAGAGACTAATCCTACTGTTGATTATGAAAGAGATAGAGCTGCTTTATATTATGGAAACTTAGCTTCATATTATACAAGACTTGCAGATAATATTAGATCGCAAGCATATTTAAAACATATGCTTAAACTTAATCCTGCTAATACTTTTGCAAGGCTTATGCTTTCAGATGTATATAGAAGAATGAAATTAAATGCTAAGTCTTTAGAGGAATTAGAGATTGCTAAAAATGTTAATCCTAATGATAAATCTATTGCTTATAAATATGATTCATATAAAAGAAAATTAGATAGAGAAATTCCATCTAAGGCTTGGGGCTTTGATAATCAGTATAATGTTCCTAATGCTGGGTTTAAGGTTGCTATAGTAGATTCTATTAACTTACAAAAAGAAAGTTCATTATATTTAAATACTGCATTCTATCAAACACTTTCTTATGTTTTACCTCAATATGCAAAATTTCAAGTTGTAGACTTATATAATAATAAGATGGATAATTTTATAAGTGAGCTTAATAGTAGAAAAATAGATTATTATTTAAAAGGTTCTGCTTTTGATAGTTATGATAGCTTTACTACTATATTAGATTTAGTTGATGTTAGAACTGGAAAGGTTGTTACAAACTTTAGTATTACTACTAAAGGAAAAGAAAAATTAGTATCATCTGCTGTGACTGTTGGTCGTGTTTTAAGTAGTGTTATACCTATTTATGGTCAGGTTATAAAAATACATAATGATAATATTTATATTAATGTTGGAAAGTTGCAAGGTATTACTAATGATATGGTATTTAATATTTATGATACTACAACTCCTTCTACTGAATTATTAGATAAAGCTAATATTATAGATACTATTGCTATGGCTAAGGTTATTAATGCTGATGAGAATGTTTCTTTAATTAAATTATTAGATAGTAG
This sequence comes from uncultured Spirochaetota bacterium, assembly GCA_944390575.1. Lineage (GTDB taxonomy): Bacteria > Spirochaetota > Brachyspiria > Brachyspirales > Brachyspiraceae > Brachyspira. Next base: position 39,906 of record CALXQJ010000003.1, on the reverse strand, counting down.
ATTTTTAAACAGAGTTTCTATTAATAATATAGTTATGCCAGTATCTACTAATAAATAACTCTTTATTATGAGAAATATAATTGGTGTTTTTGGACTTATTTGTAGTGGCAAAAGCTCTTTTTCTAAGATGCTTGCAGAAAATCTAAATGCTTTATATATTGATGCAGATAAAATAGGGCATAGTGCATTAATAGAAAAAAAAGATGATATATTAAAACTTTTTTATAATGATGATATATTAGATATTTATAATAATATAGATAGAAAAAAATTAGGCAAAATAGTTTTTAATAATAAAGAAAAATTAAAATTATTAGAAAGTATATCTCACTCTTATATATTTGAAAAAATAAAAGAACTTATAAATACAACAGATAAAGATATTGTAATAGAAGCTGCACTTATAATGCGTACTGATATTTATAAACTTTGTAATAGTCTTATATATGTTAATTCTACAACTTCCAGCATTATTAAAAGAATGAAAAAATCAAGAAATATTTCTGAATATGATGCTCGTAAAATATTAAAAGCTCAAAGAGATGTTAAAAATAAAAAATTATATTCCGATATAATAGTTAACAATATGAAAGATTATAATAACTTATGTATAATAGCAAAAAAGTTAGGGATGCATTATGACTTTAAATCAAAGAGAATTTTTAAACAAAAAAGAAAAAGAATCTTCTATTAAAGCAGATAAAGCAGAGAGTCCTAATTTTAACACTAAAATGTCGTCTCATAGCACTCATACTAATAATAGAAGAAAAACCTTATATGTATTCAACTTTACTACGGCAAGATTATTATCATTTTTATTAATCTTTGTTTCTATAATTTTATTTGTATTTGTAATAGGTGTTCAGGTTGGTAAGTCTAAGAGCGTTTATGCTTATAATGATATTAATAATAATAATACTGATACTAATCTTCTTTTAAGAAATGATGAGAATATTGATAATTTAATAGATAATGTACCTGTTAATAATGATGTTAGTGAATCATCTGATTTTATTATAGTTTCTAATGATAATGATAGTATTATAAGAGAGGGTAGCACACCTGAAGATAGATATAATGAATATACTCAAAGTCTTGCATTAGAACTTGACAGTATTAATAGTAATATAAGAAAAAAAGATTTTAGTGGATTAAAACCAAATACTACATATACGCCTCCAGGTCAACTTGCAAGTGTTTCTCCTATGAAAAGCTCTACAGAAGTAACAAGAGTTCCTTATACTAAAAGTTCTTCTGTAAACTCTGTATATTTTATACAAGTTGCTGTTGGATATGATAAGGAGCATACATATTCTGAAAGAGATAATTTAAAGAAAAAGTTTCCAAAAGCTTTTGTTAAAGAAGAAACTACAAATGATGGTACTATGATGTATAAATTAAAAATAGGTAGGTATGATAGTAGAGAAGATGCTCTTGCTGCTTTAAGTGAGGTTAGAAAGATACCTGCTTATAAGGATAGTTATATTTACTCAGATAAGAAAAATAGTTAAAATAGAATAAAAAGAAGATAAGGTTTTTATGTACTTTATCTTCTTTTTTTATTTATTATATTTATTAAAGTTTATTAAATTAGAACTTTGTTTTTTTTATAATATCACAAACTTCATCTATTTCATTCATACTAATATTTAAATGACTAACAAATCTAACTCTATATTCATCAAAAGCAATACATCTAATTCCAACTTCATCTAATTTTGCAACTATATCAGAAGCTTTTTTCTCAGTATTAAATATTAGTATATTAGTTTCAACTTCATCTAAATTTACTTTTCCAATACCAGATTCTAATACAGCATTAGCTAATTTTTTTATTTTTATATGATCTTCTTCTAAAAGAGAAATATTATTTTCAAGTGCATATATACCAGCAGCAGCCATTATACCACTTTGTCTAAGTCCGCCCCCAAGTAGCTTTCTCATACTATAAGCCTCATTTATAAAATCTTCATCCCCACAAAGTATAGAACCAAAAGGGCTACCAAGCCCCTTAGATAAACAAAAAGTAATACTATCACAATTATTAGCAATATCTTTAACAGAAGTTTTAGAAGCAATAGAGGCATTAAATATTCTAGCACCATCTATATGTAGATGTACATTTTTTGACTTAGTTAATGAATATAAATCTCTTAATATATGAATAGGATAAACACTACCACCATATCTATTATGTGTATTTTCTATAGAGACCATATTTACATTAGACATATCATATTTTTTTTGTATTAAATGATTTTCTATCAATTCTTTAGTAAGAAATCCTCTTTCTGTTTTTATAGGTAGAGGCATAAGTCCTGCAATAGAGCTAACTCCTCCAAGCTCATAGTGTATAATATGAGATTCACTGTCTAATAAAACTTGTTTATTTCTTTTTGATAATATCATAAGAGATATTAAGTTGCCCATAGTTCCAGATGATACAAATAATGCTTTTTTCTTACCTGTAATCTCTACAGTCATTTCTTGAAGTTTATTTACAGTAGGATCTTCCAAATAAACATCATCCCCAACTTCAGCATCATACATAGCTTTACGCATAGCTAAAGAAGGTTTTGTTATAGTATCGCTTCTTAAATCGTATATTTTCATTTATCTATACCCTTCCTTTTTAGAAATAGTTTATAGAATAAATTTCTTTTTGTAAACTATATTTTACCTAAATATTATAAATCTTTAATGAGTTTTATTTATAATTGACTTTTTACAGAATTCATTTATTATAACTATGTTTATTAATAAGGTATTTATATTTATGGAAAAAGTAAAAATTGACAATGTAGAATTAGTATTAACAAATCCAGATAATATTACAACAAAATGGACAGGTCAAGAGGATTTAGTTAGACAAATAACAGCTTCTTGGCATATTATCTCAGAAGATGATATACCATTAAATCCAAGATTAGTTGGAAAGCCTGGTGCTGGTAAAACTACATTATCCTATTATGTTGCTAAAGAAATATTAAAAAAAGATGTTTATATATTTCAATGTACTGTAGATACTCGTCCTGAAGATTTGATTGTTATACCTGTTATTTCTGATGATAATAAGATAATATATCATGCTTCTAGTCTTGTTACTGCTATGATTAAAGGTGGGGTATGTATATTGGATGAAGGAAATAGGATGGGAGAGAAAACTTGGGCTTCTCTTGCTCCTTTACTTGATGATAGACGTTATGTTGAAAGTGTGATAGCTGGTATTAAAATAAAAGCTCATCCAGACTTTAGAATAATAGTTACTATGAATGATGATGCTTCTACATTTGAACTTCCTGAATATATTCATTCACGATTACAACCTACTATAGAATTACCTTTTCCTGATATTAAAGAAGAGTATGATATATTAAAAATGAATCTTCCTTTTGCTGATGAAGAGATATTAAAAATAACTGTTGGTTTTTTACAAAAATCTCATATGACTAATGCATCTTTTTCTGTACGTGATGGTATTAATATGGCTCGTTATGCTATGAAGCTTTATAGTTCTAATATTACTGCTAATAAGGATTCTGCTTTTTTAATTGCTCTTAGAAGTGTTCTTGGAGAAGATGGGCTTAGAATACTTAGTCTTAATCTTGATATTAATAAAAAGAATAATTCTAATGAAAATAGTAATGATGAAGAGCTTATATAGATTTTATGAATGATATTAAACAAAGTAAAGATATTTCTAAGCGAAGGGCTTTATTAAAAGATAGATATTTTAATAAGAGTTTATACTGTTGTACTGCTAATGATTATTCTAATGGACGTACTAATATAGAAGTTGTTTCTCAGATGCTTGATGCTGGAGTTATAATTATTCAATATAGAGAAAAAAATTATAAAAGTATGCGAGAGCAGTATAATGAGTGTATAGAGATTAGAAAACTCACTAAAAAATATGATGCACTACTTATTATTAATGATTATGTAGATTTGGCATTGGCAGTATCAGCTGATGGTATTCATATTGGTCAGAGCGATCTTCCTATAGAGGTTGTACGAAATATTGTGGGGTATGATTTTATTATAGGACTTTCTACTTCTAACAGAGAACAAATTTTAAACTCTATAAATACAACAGCAGATTATATAGGTATAGGTCCTATATATTCTACTAATACAAAAAAAGATGCGGATGCTCCAACAGGTGTTGAAATAATAGATTATATAAATAGTTTTGATATTCCTTTTGTTTGTATTGGTGGTATTAAGTTTGATAATATTGAAGAGCTTTATAAGCATAATGCTCAATCTATTTGTATGCTTAGTGATATAGTTTCTTCTGATAGTATAAAATTAAAATGCGAATCTATTATACAAAAAATCAAAAGTTATTAAGATATTTTATTATTTTTATATTTATAATAATTATTATATTTTTTATATTCTCTAAAGTATTATATTCGGATAGAAAAATTTTATTTATAGATTCTATTAGTATAAAATCATTAATAGACAATAATAATACAGATATTATATACTCTTATTTTTTAGATAGGGATTTAGTATATTGTTTTGATACTTATAATTTATTTTTTAAAGATAAAAATAAAGAATATATAAAAAAATACTTTCCTGATATTTTCTTTGTAGGTAAAATTCGTTTTTTTATATACTCTATTTTTTTAGAAGTAGTATAGTTTTATATTCTTTTTATGATGATATTTTAGATTATGCATTTCGTAATGATATTAAATATATTAAAGTTGTTTTAGATATTAATAGTATTGATGATAATGAGTATATTACTTTGAGAGATTCTAATAATAAAAAAATATTATTATCTATTACAAACTCAGACTATTATACAAATTTTTATAATTATAAAAAGAAATTAAATAAAAACCTTATAAGAGTAGTAGATGGCGACACTATAGAATATAATAATATTTACTATAGATTTATAGGTATAGACGCCCCAGAACTTAGTCAAAAAACTGGTAAAAAAGTAAAAAACTACCTTATAAAAAGAATAAGCAATACCGATAATGTTTATATTATAGTTTCTAATTATGATATCTTTGGTAGAGTATTATGTCATTTGATAGTAGATGATAATCATTTATTATCTTATGATTTTATTAGAGAAAAGAAAGCAAAGGAAACTATAACTAAATATGGTGATAGTGGATTTTATACTATTGCTACAAATATTTTATATCTTTCTAAGTATCAAGGTAGGCGAGATTTTTCAGATCCTTATAAGTTTAGAAAGCGTTAGTTTTTAGGAGTATTATAGTGCAAAAAATAGAGGAGTATACTTCTTCTACTTCTAAGTATGAATTATATTCTCATTTGATTGATAAAATAGTTTTTGGTGATATTAGAACTTTTTCTGGTATTTTAGAATATGCTAAGAATATTAATTTTGATAGTATATCTGATGGGCGTGAAATTTTAAAGAAATTATTTTTTCTTATACGTAAAACTTATTGGGGTTTTTTCAATAGTTTAGATAAGGAGTCTTATTCTAAGCTTTGGGAGATGTTTGTTATAGAACATCCTAAGTATGATTTTGCTGGAGATTTGAAGCTTAGTTTAAGCATTGCTGATATGTATATTGGTATGCTTGATGTACATGGTTATACTAAGTTTTGTGATGAAAATAAGAATAATTTATCTAAGATGCATTCTTTAGACGATTTACTTCAGAATAAGATTAGCGAAGTAGCGAGGCATTATAATGTTATATCAAGTAGAAAACAAGGAGATGAAATTGTATTAGTATCTCCTTCTGCTACTGATGCTTTGAATGCTACTATTGCTATTATTGGAGTATTGAGTAAAAAGAAGTATTTATCAGATTGTCCTAATATTGACACTTCTTCTATGCCTGAGTTTAAGGTTTCTGCCGGTATTGCTGGGGGGAACACTAATAGCTCTTTAATTATAACTGAGGATGGGGATTTATCTGGTTTCTTAATTAATAATGCTGCTCGTATGCAGGCTCGAGCTAATAGTTTATCTCCGAGTGATAATAAGGTTATTGTTACTAAGAATTTACAATTTAGTTTTATTAAGGATAATACTAAAAATCCTTGTGAGCTATATAATCTTTTATCTTTTTATGATAATGGTATGATTTCATTTAAGGGTACGGATATACCTATTGTTGAGATTATATTTAATGATACTGATAAATATAAAGAGAATTTTTTCTCTGAGATGGAAGAGGTTGTTAATAGTGTTAAGGGTAATTTGTGGAAACAGAAGTTGTTTGTTGATATTATTGATTTAATTATTAAAGTAATGAAGTCTATGCCTGAATTTACTGTTAATGAAAAGGTTAATGATTATATATCTGGATATTCTAATTCTACAATTATTGAATTATGTGAAAACTGTAAGGGTGCTTATATTATTCGAGAAAGCTATAAAGAGGCTATTGATAATTTTGGTCTTATAGTATCACTACTTAAGAAGATACCTAATTTTGATAAGATGGTATTAGAATATTCTGAGAACATTTATGAAGGGTATAATAAAGTTTTACCTATGTATGATATTATAATGAAAAAAGAAATAGATTTAAATATTAATAAAATATTTGCTTCTAATCATATTACTTTATTTCAAACAGTTCAAAAAGCAAATATAACATATAATAAACTCTTGGATGTAGCCATGAATAGTGAGGCTTTAAAAAGGAGAAAATCTATATGGTATGGAATATTAGAAAAGGAATTATCAAATTTAGTTATTAATATGTACTCAGGTAAAAAATAGAGTTCTAATATTGTGTATAATATGTTTTTTTGTTATATTATAATTAGTACTTTGTTTATAAGGAATTAAGTATGAAAAAGTATTTATTTTTGATACTAATCTTTGCTACTATTTTGATGGCACAGTATACATATACTTTTCCAGAATATATGGAGAAATTACAAAGAGATGTTCCTACTAAAGCTATAGATTGGTTTTCAAAGAATGCTTATTCTACTACATATAATGTTAGTAGAGATATTTTTATGTTTTATAGAGGTATTAGTGAATATTATTCATACGTACATTATAGAGGTTCTACAAATGAGTTAAATAAAGCTTTAAGTGACTTTAGATATGCTTTAGAAATTCCTTATGATTCTAAGTATAATTTTAATACAAGAGCTTTATTGTATATAGGGGGGATACTTACTATTCAGAGTAATAATACAGAGCTTGCTTCTTTAATATTTAAAGAATATGCAGATAATGCTGTACCTTATGATGATTTTTATCCTACATCTTTATATTGGAGTTTATATCTTGGATTTTTAGATAAATCTACATATACACTTTATTATCAGAGATTAGAGAAAATAGCAGAAAATGAACTTTATCCTTCTCGTATTATATTTGATTATTTTGTAGGTGAGTACTCAACACTTAAACAAATGATGAGAAAACTATATTATCCAGAAGAATATGTACAAAAAAGCTATAAAGAGCTTACAGCAAGAACTGATGTTTATCAGGCTATAAGAAAATATATTAAAGTTCTACCAGAAGACCCTAATTTATCAAAATATGGTGCTTATCAATATATATACTTTGAGGAATATCCACCTAAAAATAGAATATTAAATAGTAGAGTATCAGAGAAGGCAAATAATGATAGAATATTTACAAATATGACAACAAATAATAATAATACCAATATATATAGAAGAGGTGGTGCATATACTAATACTATAAGAAGAGATAATACAAATACTATAAGACAGCAACCTCCAGTTGTAGCCCCACAACAGCAAAAACAATCAAACTCATTTCCTCTCACAATATTAGTTAATACTAAAGAGTCATATGGAAATGTTAAAATTTCAATAGCAGGAAGTACTTTTAATACTACAAAATCGCAAACTTTTAATCTTAATGTTAAAGAGGGTAGACATACAGTTGTTGTATCTTTTTTAGGAAACACTTATACTAATAGTTTCAATGTGAATAGTAGGGCTTATAACTTACTTTCTATTGTTATTCAAAGAAATGGTGTTAGAACAAGTGGAGCTGATACTAATCTTAATAAAGATGATTATTTAGTTTATTCTAAATAATGATATATGATTTTTATGGAGAGATAATGCTTAATATAAATAGACCACGTGGTACGAATGATTTTTATTATGAGTCGGCAAATAGAATTGAATTTATAGAAAACAAGATAAAACATATTGCAAAGCTTTATGGTTATAGCAGAATAAGAACTCCTTTATTTGAGTATACGGATCTTTTTACTCGTGGTATTGGTAGTGGTACTGATATTGTAGGAAAGGAGATGTTTACTTTTGAAGATAGGGGTGGGCGTTCTCTAACACTTCGTCCTGAGGGTACTGCTTCTGTTGTTAGAGCTTTTATAGAGAATAATATTAATCAAGATTTTTATATTAATAAGCTTTTTTATATTGGAACTATGTATAGAGCTGAGAGACCACAGAAGGGTAGATATAGAGAGTTTAATCAATTTGGTATAGAGTGTATAGGGTCTCATTCTCCTGTTATAGATGCTGAAGTTATATCTTTAAATATTCATATTTTAAAAGAATTTGGAATTGATAATATTAATTTACTTATTAATACTGTAGGTTGTTCTAAGTGTAAGCCTAATTATGATAATGCACTCAAAGAGGCACTTAGTAGCAGAAAAGATGAACTTTGTGATACTTGTAAGAATAGGTATGATAATAATATTTTAAGAATATTAGATTGTAAGAATGAAAAGTGTAGAGAGATTACTAATAATATTCCTAAATTTTATGATTATGTTTGTGATGAGTGTAGAGAGCATTTTGATATTGTATGTGATGAACTTAATAAACTTAATCAAAAATTTATAATAGATCCAAAATTAGTTCGAGGTTTAGATTATTATACTAAAACTACATTTGAAGTTCAAACTAATACATTAGGTGCACAAAGTGCTATACTTGGTGGTGGTAGATATGATAATTTGATTGGTATATTTAATAATGGTAAAGATATACCTGCTGTTGGTTCTGCTATTGGTATTGAAAGACTTCTTATTGTTTTGGAAAATCAAGAAAAAAAGATAGATGATGATAGACTTGATGTTTTTATTATAGCTTTTGACTCTACTGAAAAATATGTACTTGATATTATGCAGAAGTTAAGAGCTAAGGGTATTAGTTGTGATTATTCTTTTTCTTCTAAGAATATAAAAAATCAATTTAAGGTTGCTAATAAGATTGGGGCTAAGTATGCTGTTATTGTTGGAGAAGAAGAGATTAAGCGTGGGGTTGTAAAAATTAAGAATTTGGATATAGCTGAAGAGAGAGAGAGTTCTATAGAGAATATAGAGTTATTTTAGTTTTGAGGATTTTGTTTTTTATGAAAAAAGTTTTGATATTATTTTCTATTTTTGCTATTGTAGGAGTTATTATAGTTGGTTCTTTTTTAGGATATATGATTTCACCTGCAAGTAAAGAAAAGGGGAAAGTATACTTTGAAATCAAACAGGGTGAGGGTGCTTATTCTATTGGAAAAAAATTAGAGTTGCAGGGGCTTATTAGAAATTATAGAGTTTTTGCTATTGTTGCTAAGTATTTAAGTTATGATAAAAAGCTTTTAAGTGGTTATTATGAACTTAATAGAGATATGAATATGATTGATATACTTAAATATATCAATAGTGGTAAGCAGGCACTTAGTAAGATTGTTATTCCTGAGGGACGTAATATATATGAAATTGCTGATTATCTTGATGCTGAAGGGTTTGTAAAAAGAGATGAGTTTTTAGAATTATGCTATAGTAAGGAGTTTTTAGATAAGTATAAAATACCTGCTAAGAGTGTTGAGGGATATATTTTTCCTTCTACTTATTATATAGTTAAGGGAAATCCTGCTAAGGTTTTACTTACTTTAATGATAGATTCTTTATTTAAAAAATTTCCAAGAGAAGAATTAGATAATAAAGCTAAGAAACTTGGTATTACAACTCATCAATTATTAACTATGGCTTCTATTGTTGAAAAGGAAATGGGACCTTTAGATGATCCTAAGATTATAGCTTCTGTATATTATAATAGATTAAAGATTAATAAAAGACTTGAGGCAGATCCTACTACTATATATTCTATGACATTACTTGCAGGTAAGGCATTGGGTAGACCAAATTTAAGATATGATGATTTAAGAAGAGAACATCCATATAATACTTATAAAAATATAGGACTTCCACCTGGACCTATTTGTTCTAGTGGGGAAAGGGCTATTAATGCTGCTATTGATCCTGCTAAGACTGATTATATTTTCTTTGTTGCAGATGGTACTGGTAAGCATGCTTTTTCTGTTACTTATGAAGAGCATGTTGATAATATCAATAAGTATATATTAAAGAAATAGATAGAGATAAAAGCTTTATATAAAAAACTACTATTAATTTTGTATTTATAGTAGTTTTTTTATTTTAACTTTATTTTTTATAAATAAAAAAAAGCCAGTCTATAAAACGACTAGCTTTTTATTTTGTACATGCTCCGAGAACAGGGCTCGAACCTGCGACCCGGTGATTAACAGTCACCTGCTCTACCGACTGAGCTATCTCGGAATAATTAATTTTTCAATTAATGTTTAGTTATTATAACAACAATAATGAAAATGTCAACTATTAAATTAAATTTTTTATAATATTTATTTCTTTTTTTTCTTATAGTTATGATAACAATTACTTGACATTTTTTTAATAATTCTTATCATATATTTTGATTTTGAGAAAAATAGACAGTTTTTATGAATAGTATATTTATAGAGAAATTAAATAGACTTTTATCTATGGTTTCACTTGTTGATTTACTTCGTGAAAAATATAAGGTGATACATAGAGGAGGTAGTAGTTATACAGTACAATGCCCTTTTCATAAAGATGGTATGGAAACTAATCCTTCTATGTCTGTTGATGACTCTAAGGGTATATATCGCTGTTTTACTTGTGGTTCTAAGGGTAATGTATTAACATATTTAAAAGAAAAAGAAGGTATGGACTTTAAAGATGCTGTATCATACTTGGGGCGTCGTTTTGGAGTTGATACTTCTGACTTTTTTTCTAAGAAGAATACTCAAAAAGAGCAAATATATTTGGAGAGTAGAAAGATTAATAGAATAGCTTCTAATTATTATGGTAAAACTCTTCTTTTAAAAGATAAAAATGGAAATTATATTTATAAAGATGCTACTGATTATTTAAAAAATAGAAAAATTCCTTTTGATATAGTAAGAGATTTTAAGATAGGGTATGCTCCTCCTATGTGGAATGGACTTATTAGTGTTTTAGAAAATAATAAAGTATCTATGAAAAGTATTAATGCTTTGGGGCTTTCTAATGTTAGTCGTAATAATCCAAATCATTTTTATGATACTTTTATTAATAGAATTATGTTTCCTATTATTAATGATAGGGAAGAAGTTATAGGTTTTGGTGGTAGAAGTATTGATGGACGTGAACCTAAGTATTTAAACTCTAAAGAAAGTTTAATTTTTAAAAAGAAATCTACTCTTTATGGTATTAATATAGCAAAAAAGTATATACTAAAAGAAGATGAGATTATACTTGTAGAAGGGTATATGGACACCATTGCTTGTCATAAAGTTGGGATTAAAAATGTAGTTGGTTCTCTTGGTACTGCTATTACTGAGGATCATATTAAAGAAATAAAGAAGTATACTAGTAATGTTGTACTTGCACTTGATAATGATGAGGCTGGTATTAAGGCTACTAAGATGGCTATACTTCTTATGCTTAAGTATGGTATAAATTTACATATACTTACTATATCAGAAACTAAAGATTTAGATGAGTATTTTACTCTTTATAATAAAGATAGGTTTGATATTTTATATAGTAATAAACTTACTTGGTATGATTTTATAATAAAATCTGCTTTAGGTAATATAGGTAATAAAAGTATAGAAGATACTTCTATAGAAGAGAAGTTAAAGATAGTACAAATATTTTATAAATATTTTGATGTATTAAATAGTGAAACAGAAAAAGAAATGATTATAAACTATTTATCTTCTAAGCTTATGATAGACAAAGATGCTTTTAGAAAGGATTATTTGAAATATTTTAATACAAATATAGTAAAAGTTAATAATAATATACCTAAGGTAATTAAGAAAAAGGATAATAAATTATATTATGAAAATAGTTTGATATATTTACTTACTTTGAATCCTTCTTTGATTAGAGTTGCAGAGAAGAGTATAGGTGTAGACTTACTTAAGAAAGATAACACAAGAGAATTTTATATAAGACTGCTTACTCTTGATAAGGATGCTAGTGTAGATGATGCTCTTAATATATTAGGAGATGATGCTATTGCTAATAAGATAAGAAGTAAAGAGAAACTATATTCAGAAAATGTAAATGAAAAGTTAGAGGAGCTTATTTTAAAGTTAAAGAGTGCCGAGATAGATTATACTAAGAGAGAGATATTAAATAGTAACAACTCTAAAGAAGAAAGTATTAACTTTGAATCTATTTGTACCAAGGCTAGAGAAATACATAAATTAAATAAGCTTAAGGAACAATTACATCAAGGAAGTGAAGTATGATGATGGAAGAAGAGTGTGATTTACTCATAAAAAATGAAAAGATTAAAAAGCTATTAGAGAGAGGAAATACAAATAAGTATCTTACTTTTAAAGAGATTAATAGTGCTGTTGATAATGTTGATTCTGACACTATGGACATTTTATTTCAGCTTTTAAACTCTCGTAATATTGCTATTGTAGAAGATAAGAGAGAATTTGAAAATATTCATAATGAGCAAAATAGATTAGAAGATACTAAGTTTATACAAGTTGAGGATAAGGTTGGGAATAATGATGATCCTATTAGACTTTATTTAAAAGAGATAGGAAAAGTTAATCTTCTTACTCATGATGATGAAGTAGAGTTTTCTAAGAAAATAGAGTCTGGAGAATCAGAGATAGAAAATATTATTTTATCTACTCATTTAGTGGTATCAGAAGTTCTAACTACATTAAAAAATGTACAAACTGGTAAGGTATCTATTCACGAAGTGTTAGAGCCTCCTCGTATATATAATGTATCTACTCAAGAAAAGAGAAAATTAGAAAGAAAATATAAAAACTTTGAGAAAGAGTATACTGCTTTAGCTGAAAAGTATTTAGAGATAGATAAAAAAATAAAAAAGATTACCACTAAAAAAACTATTAAAACTTTACAAGAAGAGCAGGCAGAAATAAAACAAAGTATTAATAAACTTCTAACAAAAGTAAAACTTAATAGAATGGAAATAGACAGAATAGCAGAGAAGTTAAAGTTTTACTTACATAGAATTAATCAGATAGAAGAGTATTTTGAGAAATTAGAAAAAAGATATAATAAGGGTATTTCCGACTTTGAAATATTTTATACTGAAATATCTAATGGTAATGAAGAGATATTTATACGACTTGTTGATATAATGGAGACTAATAAAGAGGCTGTTGAGGCTGTTGTTTATAGTTTTAATAAATATCAAATACGTATGGAAGATATTTATGATGAAGTACGTGTAGATAAAGAGACTTTAGTTGAGTGGGTACGTAAGATAGATTCTTCTCGTAGAAAAATATCACAAGCTAAAGATCATATTGTAAAAGCAAACTTAAGACTTGTTATAGCTATTGCTAAGAAATATGTTAATAGAGGATTACACTTTTTTGACCTTGTACAAGAGGGTAATATTGGACTTATTAAGGCTGTGGATAAGTTTGAGTATAAAAAGGGTTATAAATTTTCTACTTATGCAACTTGGTGGATACGTCAAGCTATTACACGTTCTATAAGTGACCAAGCAAGAACTATAAGAGTACCAGTACATATGATAGAGCAGATAAATAAGGTTACTCGTGTATTAAGACAGTATATGCAACAGTATGGTCGTGAACCTTCTATTCAAGAGATAGCAAAAGCTCTTAGTTGGCCTGAAAGTAGGGTTAAGAGTGTTCGTAATGTAGCTAAAGATCCTGTATCTTTAAATGCTCCTATAGGTGATGAAGAAGATACTATACTTGGAGAACTTATAGAGGATAAAGAGTTTGAAAGTCCACAAAACATTACTACATTTAAAATACTACAAAAGCAAATAGCTTCTATTTTGAATAATCTTCCAGAGAGAGAACAAAAAGTTATAAGAATGCGTTTTGGCCTTGATGATGGATATAGTCATACTTTAGAAGAAGTGGGATATGTTTTTAAGGTTACAAGAGAGCGTATACGTCAAATTGAGGCTAAAGCTATAAGACGTTTAAGAGCTACATCTAAGAAAAAAGAACTTAAGGATTATTTAGATTTTTAAGTTATTAATATATAAAAATAGGGAAATCTTTTTTGTGAAGGTTTCTCTGTTTTATTTTGTATAAAGTAAAATTAAAGTTATCTTTTTTCTCTTATAAAATTGACACTCTTCTTTTTTTGTATATACTTACTTATTATTAATTTATGGAGGTGAAAATTGGATAATAAGAATAATACTACTATAAAAAAATCATCATTTTTTGAAAAATTTTTAAATACCATAGAAGTAATTGGAAATAAGCTACCAGATATTACTATTCTATTTTTATTTGCATTTTTTATAATGTTATTTATATCTTTTGCATTATCATTTGTTAATTTTGATTATATTCATCCAACTACAAAAGAACAAATTAAAATATTAAATATTTTATCTCCAAAAGAACTAACAATATTTTTAACACAAATAGTTAGTAACTTTATTAATTTTCCACCACTTGGAATTACAATTGTAGCTACTATAGGAATTGGAGTAGCTGAGGGAAGTGGTTATATTAGAACAGTTCTTATTAAACTTTTAAATATTATTCCTAAGAATGCTATAGCACCATCTATAATATTTATTTCTGTAGTGAGTCATATAACATCAGATTCTTCTTATGTTATTTTAATGCCTATAGCTTCTATGATGTTTTATGCTGTAGGTCGCCATCCTCTTGCAGGAATAGCAGCTTCTTTTGCCGGTCTTGCTGGTGGTTTTTCTGCTAGTTTTACTCCTGCTACTATAGATCCTATTATGCAAGGGTTTACAGAGGGAGCTGCACGCTTAATAGATCCTACTTATAGTGTTAATGTATTATGTAATTATTTTTTGAGTGTATCATCTACAGTTGCTGTTATTTTAGTTTGTTGGTTTGTTACAGATAAGATAGTAGAACCTTTTTTGTGGAAAACAATGCCTATAGATGAAGACTGTCAAAAAGAAGATACAAATATTACATCTCTTTCAAAAGAAGAGAATAGAGCTTTTATGATTTCTACTATTGTATTAATATCTATGATAGTATTATTAATTATTCTTTTAATTCCTAAAGATTCATTATTAAGATCCCCTTCAGGAAAACTTACAACACCAGATGCACCTGTAATGAAGTCTATAGTTCCTTTACTTTTTTTATTCTTAACTATACCTGGATTTATTTATGGAAAGCTAACTAATAAATTTAAAACTACTAAGGAGTTTAGTTTAGCTATGTCTAGTTCTATTAAGAATTTAGCTTCATTTATGTTATTTGCTTTTTTCTGTTCTCAGTTTTTATATGTGTTTGGGAAATCTCAAGTTGGAACACTTCTTGCTGTATCTGGAGCTGAATTATTGAAATCTTTAGCTTTACCCCCTCAAATTACAATTGCTGGTATAATATTTTTTACAGCTTTATTAAATTTAATTATTACATCAGCTTCTTCAAAGTGGGCTATACTTGCTCCTATTTTTGTTCCAATGCTTATGTATGTAAATATTTCACCAGAATTGACTCAAGCTGCTTTTAGAATAAGTGATTCTGCTATAAATGTAGTAACACCATTATTTGCTTTTTACCCTCTTATTATTTCATACTGTCAGAAATATTGTAAAAAAACAGGAGTTGGTACATTATCTTCTATGATGCTTCCATATAGTATAGGGCTTTTAATTGCTCTTATGATAATGTTATATTTATTTTGGGCTTTGAATATACCTTTGGGTTTTAATAGTGGTTATGTATATCCACCTATACAATAAATATTTTAGGAGTTTTATTAATTATGATTTTAAGTGATGATATTAAAAAATTTCAAATAGATAGTTTTTTTAAGTAT
Organism: uncultured Spirochaetota bacterium; assembly: GCA_944390575.1. Lineage (GTDB taxonomy): Bacteria > Spirochaetota > Brachyspiria > Brachyspirales > Brachyspiraceae > Brachyspira. The sequence goes on along the minus strand of CALXQJ010000003.1, from coordinate 23,783 downwards.
ATTGCTATATCAAGTCAAAGTAATGCTTCTTCTAAAATTTTGCCTAGTACTTTAGGTCAGATGGAGCTTGCTAAGGTACTTGCTAAGGATTTAGAAGCTTTAGGACTTAAAAATATTGTATTAAATGACAATTCAATAGTTACAGCATTATTACCAAAAAATAAAGATAATGTTCATTCAATAGGTTTTGTTGCACATTTGGATACTGTTGATGTTGGACTTAGTGCTGATATAAAACCTCATATTGTAAAATTTGATGGTTCTGATATTTGTTTGAATAAAGAAAAAAATATATTTTTGAAAGTAGAAGAACATCCAGAAATAAAGAATTATATAAATCAGGATATTATATTTTCTGATGGTTGTAGTGTACTTGGCGCTGATAATAAGGCTGCTATAGCTACTATTATGAGTACATTAAAAGTTATTATAGATAATAATTTAGATCATGGTGATATTCATATTGCTTTTGTTCCTGATGAAGAGATTGGTCTTAGAGGTGCTAAGCAATTGGATTTAAATGTTTTTAATCCTGATTTTGCATATACTATAGATTGCTGTGAGCTTGGTGAAGTTTGTTATGAGACATTTAATGCTGGTATGGCTTATATAAATATAGAAGGTGTTACAGCTCATCCTATGAGTGCTAAGGGAGTATTAGTGAATCCTATACTTATTGCTATAGATATTGCAAATGAGTTTGATAGAAAAGATACTCCTGAGAACACTGAAAATAAAGAAGGATATATTTGGGTGCAAGGAATAAGTGGTAATCAAAAAACAGCTACACTTACATTAAATATTAGAGATCATAATAAGCAATTATTTGAAAATAAAAAATTAAAAATAAAAGAAGTTATTGAAAAGTATAGAAAAAAAGAACCTCGTGCAAAGATAGAATTAAATATTGAAGATGTTTATGGAAATATTGCTGATTCTATTAAGGATGATAAGTTTCCTATAGATGTTATTTATGAGGCTATGAAAAATTTAGATATAGAGGCTAAGACCATTTCTATGAGAGGTGGTACTGATGGTTCTGCTTTATCTGTGAAAGGGCTTCTTACTCCTAATTATTTTACAGGTGCTCATAATTTTCATTCTATTTATGAGTTTTTACCAGTAGAATCTTTTCAAAAGAGTTTACTTACAACTTTAGAGATTATAAAACTTATTGCTAATAAAGTAAAATAGTATTTTTAATATATCTATATTATTAATTTTATGTTATAATCACAAACTAATTTTATACAGGTTTATATAGATATGCAAAATTATTTAGACTTATTAAAAAAAGTTTTATTAGAAGGTGAAGAGACTTTAGACAGAACAGGTGTTGGTACCAGAAGAATATTTGGACCTCAATTAAGATTTAAGTTTGAAGAAGATTCTATTCCTATTATAACAACTAAAAAAGTATTTTTAAAAGGTGTTATTATAGAATTACTTTGGTTTTTACAGGGTTCTACTAATATTAAATATTTATTAGAAAATAATGTTCATATATGGGATGAGTGGGCAGATGAAATGGGAGAGCTTGGTCCTGTTTATGGTAAGCAGTGGAGAAATTGGGAGACTTCTGATGGTAACAGTGTTGATCAAATTTCAAATATAGTTAATACTTTGAGAAATAATCCTACAAGTAGAAGAATAATATTAAATGCTTGGAATGTTGGTGAAATAGAGAAAATGGCTTTACCACCTTGTCATATGATGTGTCAATTTTCTGTAAATAAGGATGGAGGTATAATTGCACATTTATATCAACGTTCTGCTGATTTATTTTTGGGTGTTCCTTTTAATATATCTTCTTATGCTATACTTACAAAACTTTTAGCTATGCATAGTGGACTTAAAGCTTCTGAACTTATTATGACTTTTGGAGATGCTCATATATATAATAATCATATAGAGCAAGTAAAGTTTCAACTTTCAAGAGAACCTTATCCTCAAGAGCATAAAATATATATAAGAGATGCTAAGAATATATTTAGTCATACTTATGAAGATTTTGTTATAGAGAATTATAATTGTCATCCTACTATTAAGGCTGATGTTGCTGTGTAATATTATTTTACTTTTTTTGTAAATAATTATATAATAGTCTTTTATATATAAAAAGAGAGACCATTATGTTTTATAAAATTAAATATTTGGTATTTGTGTTTTTGATAAGCACTATACTTTATTCGCAAACATTTTCTAATGATAATAATATAAAAGTAGATTTTAAGTTATTTAATAGTGCATATGCTTATAATGGTGAAAATACTCAGTGGGAGCATACTCGCACTACTTTAACATATTTTGAGAATTTTACAGAAGGCGTTTTTGATATTAACTTTAATAACTTTATAAAGCTTGAAGTTGGTTTATCAGTATTTTTTCCATTTACATTTGAATTTCCTGATGGTATAAGAGTATTTCCTATTGTAACTACTACTATATCTAATGAGAATGTAGCTTTGAGAATAGGAACTATGAAAGGCGGTCATAATTTACCTGAACCTATTAGAGATAGATTATTAGATATGACTCCTGTTATACGCTCTACTCCAGATAATACTTTAATAGCAAAAGGTCCTGAAAAGTATAAATATAATGAGTCTTTTACTCATGGTTTTTATGAGTATGGAATGTCTTTTGAGTGGTTTAAGGGTGGTCGTGGTGAGATTTATATGAATTGGCAACTTTTACATGATAAAAATCATAGAGAGAGATTTGATAGTGGTTTAATTTATGCTTTAGACTTTATAGAAGTTTGGACTCCTTATCTTGGATTACATTATTGGCATAATGGTGGACATGAATATGCATTTGTAGAAGGTACTCCTGCTATTACTGAAAACTATGTTGGTAGTATTGGTATTAATAGTGAGTGGGTGTCTATTTTATATATGGCTTCTTATAATATAACTGATAGAGACAATAATATAACTAAGTTTGGACATGGCTTATTTTTGAGAGGAAATATACCTGTAGTTAATTGGTTTATGATAGAGCCTATCATTTGGGTGTCTGGATGGTATATAGATAAAAATCATCAGTTTATTAGTGTTGAGGGAGATCCTTTTTATAGAGTTCCTTTTTATTTTGGTCTTAATATTACTAAGGATTGGGATTTTGGTAATGGTATAGTTCTTGGTATTGGTTTTGTTAATGGAGTATTTTTAACTGAAGAACATAAAGTAGGTATTAGATATGATCAAACATTAAAGTTTGACTTTACTTATTTAGTTCCTATTAAAGAATAAAAAAGGATGTTTATTTTATGATTATTTCTTTAATTGCTGCTGTTGATAGTAATATGGGTATAGGGCTTAATGGTATTATGCCTTGGGGATATATTAAAGAGGATATGGCTTTTTTTAAGAAAACTACTTTAAATTATCCTGTTGTTATGGGTAGAGTTACTTTTGAATCATTAAACTCTAAGCCTTTATCAAATAGAAAGAATATTATAATTTCTAATACTATTACTACTACTGAAGATGTATGTGCTGAAAAATCATTAGAGGAAGTTCTAAAACAGTTATTAATAAAAAAAGAAAAGCAGGTTTTTATAATAGGTGGGGAGAGTATATATAATAAAGCTATATATTATGCTGATATAGTATACTTAACACATATTGATAAAGATTATAATTGTGATAGATTTTTTCCAAGTTTTGATATGAATGATTTTAATATTGAAGTTATAAGTAATTTTAAGCATCAAAATATAGATGTTTATATAAAAAAATATACAAAAAATCTTTAACTTAAATTAATACCTCTTTTCCATCTATTAGAGTGATAGTATAAAAAACTTAATATCATAACAGTAAAATATCCAAGAGACATAGATATCCATATACCAATTAATCCTATTTTTGGAGATAAAATATATGCAGCAGGTATACGTACCAATATATTAGCTATAAATGTAAAAATCATAGGAGCTATAGTATTTCCAGCACCATTTATAATTCCACAAGCTGTAAACATTATAGAAAGAAAAATAAAAGAAGGCATAACAATATACATATATACTTTAGCTACATCTACAACTCTTTGATCTAAAGTAAACATTTTAATAATATACTCAGGAAAAATAACAGCTATTAATGCCATTAGTATAGAAATGATTATAGAAATTTGAAGTCCTGACTTGTATATATCTTTTATTCTATCAATTTTACCAGCACCTATATTTTGAGAAGTCATAGTTGCAATACCAGCAGATAGAGCAAGTAGTGGCAAATATGTTAATGAATCTATTCTAACACAAATTGCAATGGCTGCTGATGCTATTTCTCCATATTGATTTATAAGTCTATTTAATATTAACCAGCTAAATGATACTATTAATTGAGTAGTAGCTATTGGAAGACCTATTTTTATTAGAAGATTAATAACTTTAAAATCAAAAATAAAATAAAAAGGATTTATAACTAAAATAGTTTTTTTAATTTTTAAATATACAAAACTAACTACAATAGCAATAGCTTGAGATATTAAAGTTGCATACGCAGCTCCATCAAGCCCCATTCTAGGAAATCCAAATAATCCCTTAATCATAATAGGATCTAATATAACATTTATAATAGAAGATATAGCAAGAAATACTAAAGGTCGTACAGTATCTCCTATTCCTCTAAGAAGTGAAGATATTAGAAAATAGAAAAATATTAGAGGAAATCCTATCATACTTATTCTAAAATAACTAATAGAATATTCTAATATACTATCTGCAGTATTTAAAAATTTCATTAAAGCAGGTGCTGTAATATATGCTATTATAGATACAACTATAGAGATAATAAAACTTATATTAGAAGATATTTTAGACACATAAACAACTTGCTTTATATCATTTGCACCATAATATCTTGCTACTAAAATATTGCTTGCAGTTGTAAGACCTGATGCTATAGAAATTAGTATTAGAATAATAGGAAAGCTAACTGCTATAGCTCCAAGACCAGATGAACCTACTATCTGACCTATCCATATAGTATCTACTATGTTATAAGCTACATTTAGTAAATTAGCAAATATCATAGGTAGAACTAATTTTATTAATTCTATATTTACATTTCCATTTATGAGTTTATTGTCTATAGTATTCATTATTATCTTTATCTCTTTATATAATATTTTATATTTTTATGATGAAAAATCAATTAGAAAAAATATATATACATTGATTATTATGCAAATAATATTTATAATTATAGAAAAGACAATTATATTTTAGGTATTTTTATGAAAAAGATTTGCTTTTTTTTGTTATTAATATTTTCTTTATCTTGTTCTAATAAAAAAGTTTTTGATAATATTATTCGAGTTTCTGTAGGTTCTGAGCCACAGAGTATAGATCCTACTTTTGTATCTGCTATTGATAGTATGATATATACTACTCATTTTTTTGAAGGACTTACTACTAAGGATAAAGATAATAATATAGTTGCTGGAGTTGCTGAGAGTTGGGATATATCTGAGGATGGTTTAAAAATAGTATTTCATTTGAGAGATAATGCTAAGTGGTCTGATGGTAAAACTGTTGAGGCTTCTGAGTTTGTTTATTCTTTTAGAAGATTAGTAAATCCAAAAATTTCTGCTACTTATTCTTTTTTGATGGGAAGTATAAAGAATGCTAATGCTATTATGAAAGGTGAACTTCCTGTAGAAGAGCTTGGTGTTTATGCTTTGGATGATAGGACTTTTGTTGTGGAGTTTGAATATCCTACAGCATATTTTTTAGAGCTTACGGCTACACCTATGTTTTCTCCACTAAGAGCTGAGTATATAGAAGGTAATGATAATTGGACTTTTTCTTCTGATACTTATATAGGAAATGGTCCTTATAAAATGATAGAAAGACGTCAAGATGAGATTATATCTTTAGAACTTAATACTAATTATTGGAATAAAGATAGTATCAAAGCTAAGAGAATAGATTTTGTTATATTTGCTGATACTATTACATCTTATAATGCATTAAAAAGTGGGGATATATTATATTCAGTTAATGTACCAAAGGATAATATAGACTTAATAAGAGAAGAAGGCTATTTAGTTTCTACTCCTTCTCTTGGAACTGCTTATTATGCTATTAATAATACCAATTCTATATTTCAGGATGTTAGAGTGCGTAAGGCTTTAACTCTTGCTATTGATAGAAATTATATAGTAGAAAATATTACTAAAGGTGGCGAGCGTCCTGCTGGAGCATTTGTACCTTATGGGTTAAATGATATAGAAGGTGATTTTAGAGAAAATGGTGGCGATTATTATAGTGTATCTAAAGATGATTATGAGGCTAATATAGAAGAAGCTCGTGCTTTACTTCTTGAGGCTGGTTATTCTAATAATTTTCCTATTATTGAGTTTAAAACTAATCCTGGTAATGGAGTTATTATTGCTGAGGCTGTTCAGGATATGCTTAAAAAACATTTAAATATAGATATGAGAATTATTCAAGAAGAATGGGCAGTATTTCAAAGAAGTAGACAGAGTAAGGATTATATGATATGTAGGGCTGATTGGATAGGTGATTATTTAGATCCTATGACTTTTTTAGATTTATTTGTTTCTACAAGCTCTGGTAATAGAGTTGTTTATAATGATTCAGATTATGATAAACTTATATTAGAGGCTAAATCTACTGTTGATAATGGTATTAGAATGGCTAATATGCATGAGGCTGAGGATTTACTTATAGGTAGAGACTTTGCTTTTATTCCTCTTTACTATTATACTGCACCTTCTATGCAGAGTAAGAAACTTAAAGGTGTTGTTGTTGATACTTTAGAGATTAGAAGATTTTTTTATTGTTATATAGAATAAAATTTTAAGTATTTAAAAATAATTTACTATAAGTTAAAATTAGTATAAAATACTTTACACGTAAAATTATATAATAAAATTAGAGTTTGATTTTTTATGATAAGCATCAAAAGAAGAAGACAAATTAAAAGAGCTTTTATAACTACTATTATATGTGGTATTTTTATTAGTGTGGCATTAGTAGTTGGATATTTCCCTTATGGACTTCATAAGAAGGATATGTCTAAGGTTAAGATGCCTAAAGATAGTATTATATATATGAGTGCTAAAAGTTTGGATAAGAGTTTGTTTAAATTTTCTAAGTCTATTTATGCATATAGAGTATCACATGATGAATCTATGTATAATTTTTCTTTTATGATTAAATCTATAGAGGCTTTATTTTTTAATTTAAGAGAAAACTCTAATTTACTAATAAGAATGATTACTCATTCTATAACTAAAAGAAATGCATCTATACTACTTTGGAATTATAATAATAGTTTAGAAGATTCTGATATATATTACTTTTTCGATCTTGGATATATTACTACTTTTATAGCGAATGCTTTATTTAGAGTTGATGAAGTTTATTTAGATAAAGTAAAGTATAATGTTAATATTGTTGATTATAATGAGTATAAATTTTATTCTCTTGAACGTGGCAATTATACTTCTTTTTTTGTTTTTTATGATGGGCTTTTAATAGTGGCTCCTACATACACTTCTCTTAGAAAGATTATAGATTTTTTAAACTCTAAGTCAAGCAGTTTGGGGGATATTAATATATTAAATAATGCTAAAGTAAATTATTCTCCTGATATGTCTCTTTATATTAATAAAGATTATTTTGATTATAAAAAGATATCTGGCTCTATTTTATTTAAGCCTTTGGAATATTTTAAGGATACTTATTCTATATATGCTAATATGAACCTAAGTGATAATAATGGAAATATTGATATTTTTGTTAATTATCATATGGGGGGATCTGATAGAGTTTCTCTTTATGATATAAGAAATGATAATTTTAGAATATCAAATTATTTATCAAAAGAAAATACTGTATTTTATGTTGCTCTTAAATCATATTTATCTGGACTTTATCCTATACTTTATAATGATTTAATTAATAATAATAGTTCTGTTCTTAGAAGAAAATTACTTAATTTATTTTTTATTATGAATCATAAGTATTCTTTTTTAAGTATTATTAGTGATTTATATGGTGATTTTGCTATTGCTTATATAGAGTCTCAAAAGAATAAGCTTATATATCCTGTTGTTATTTTTGATATAAGAAATGGGGAGAATTTACTTATTAAATTAGAAACAGAGCTTACAAAGAAGTATCCTACATTGCGTAAGGATGAAAAGGGATATAATAATAACTTTATTTACTCTTATGTACTTCCTGATAATAGTAGGTTATTTTATGCATTTATTAATGGTATATATTTCTTTAGTGAGTCTGAGGCAGCTGTACAAACTTTGATTGATAATAGTTATGACTCTGAAAGCTTGACACAATATATTAATAAAAAAGTAGAGAGAAATTATAAACCTAATTATTTATTAACTCTTAATTTATCAAAAGCTCATAGTATGCTTAGAGAGCTTAATATACCTCTTAGAGTTTATAGCTATCCTAATGATATTATATACTCATCTACTATACATAAAGATTATACTCATATTAATATAAACTTTAGAGCTAATTTTAATTCTATAGATTAGATTATGGATTTTAAATAGTAGTTTATGAATATATCTATAAAGCTTCATAATGATATAATAAATTATAAAAATACTTTAGATGATAGTATATATAAAATTGATAAGTCTAAAGATGGTTATACTATATTTTATAAAAATGGGCGTGCTGTACATAGTAAGTATAATATAGAAGTAGAGTGCAAAAGGGTTTTAGAGGGTATTAATAAAAATCTTATAATTGTGTATGGTTATGGTCTTGGGTATATTGTTAAATATTTAACTGATAATATTTATAATTACTTTTCCAATATAGATAATTTACAAATTATAGTTATTGTTGATGATATTGATTTGTTTATTTATTCTTATAAAAATATATTTAGTAGTTTTAACTTTAGTGATAAAATATATTTTGTTTCTTCTTCTGAGGATATTAATTATCTTTATTCTTTAATAGATTATAAAAAGGTTAATGGTGTTAATTTAGTTTTACTTCCATCACTATCAAAAGAAGAAAAAGATTATGCTAATAAGATTTATATAGATATTCTACATAGTATAGAGAGAGAAGTTTCAAATATATTTACTAATATATATTTTGAAAATATTTGGACTAAGAATATTATATTTAATAGTGAGTATCTTAATAATTCTTTTGATATTTCATCTTTTAAAAATATTTTTAATGGTCTTTGTGCTTTATTAATTTGTCCTGGACCTACTTTAAGATTTTCTATTTTAAAAATAAAAGAAAATAGAGATAATCTTATTATAATATGTGTTGATACTGCTTTGGCTGTATTATTAAAATATGGTATTACTCCTGATTTTGTTGTTACGGTAGATGGTGGATTTTATAATTCTTTAGATTTTGTTTATGCTGATGGTAATTTTCCATATTTGGTTATGGATATTGCTTGTAATAAGATTATACCTAAAAATATATGTAGTAGAGCAAATATTATTAGATTTACTTCTACAGTTAATTTAGGTATTATAAAAGATATAAATAATTATATTCCTATATCTGAGCTTACAACATCGAATACTGTAACTACTACTATGATAGAGTTTGCTTATTATGTTGGTTTTGATAGGGTATTGCTAATAGGTTTTGATAATTCATATCCTTTTTATGAGCGTCATTCTAAGCATTCACTTTCTTATGAATATAAAATTAATAATATTAATAAATTAGATACTATAGAATCTTATTATTTTGATACTATTAGGCACAATACTGATATTAGTCATTATCCTCCTACAGAGTTTATTTTTAATGAACAGATAGAATATTTTAAGTTTACCAAGTATGATAACTTTATTATAGAAAGAGTAACATTAAATGCTATTAATATAGACTGCTTTAAAGAAGGTGCTATAGATGATTATATACTTTCTGATACAAGAGAAACTATATTAAAAAAAATGAATAACATATTATCTAACAGTTATGATATTAAAAATTTTTATATATACTTAGAAGATTCTTTAATTAGTTTTAGAGAATATATTATAGATATTTATAATAAATTATCTAATATAAATACAGAAGAAGAGTTTGAAAATATATTTATGAGTATAATAAATAAAGTAGAGCTTGAAAAATGTAGCACTATAAAAACTATACTTGATAATGCTTTATTTCTTTCTAAGCGTGGAGAAGCTGATTATAAAAACAAGTTATTATTTATTATACTTGAGTCTACTAAAGTTTTAAATTATTTTCTTACAAGAATATCTATGATTAGAAATAAATAAGAGTTTGTTTTATGATTGATATTATTTATGAGGATGACTATTTTATAGCTATAAATAAAGAAGCTGGTATTGAGGTTGATAATTCTATTATCAAACTTATAAAAGATAATTATAAACATTTAGATAATTTATACTTAGTTCATAGAATAGATAAATTTACTTCTGGCATAGTATTAATAGCTCGTAGTGAAAATATTAAAGAATATTTTGAAGAGGCTTTTAAAAGTAGAAATATTAATAAGGTTTATAATGCAATTGTAGAAGGTGTATTAAAAAAAGATAATGGTGTGATAAATTCTTCTATAGGTATTGATAAAAATAATAAAAATAAAAGAATTATACTATCTACAAAAGATGGTGGAGAGAGTGCTACTACTTATTATAAAGTATTAAAAAAGCTTAATAATCATACTTTACTTGAATTGAAACCTATAACAGGTAGAACACATCAAATAAGAGTTCATCTATCATCTATAGGTCACCCTATAATAGGAGATAAAATTTATTCTAAAAATGCACATATATATAAAATGAATTCTTTTGCACTAATAGCTAAAGAAATATCATTTTTACATCCTATAACAAATAATCAAATTAATCTTTCTGTAAAGTATAATAAAGAATTCTTAATAAGATTAAAGTTATTAACTAAATAGTATCACTTATGTTACAATTAATTTCTTTTAATTCATATATAGCTTTATCTGTATAGAATACCTTATCTCTTATTGTATATTTTTCGTATTTATTAAATACATTATTAGTTAATATATTGGTATCGTTTCTATTTACAATAAGATAAAAATTTGAAGAGTTATATTTATTTATTTTATTTTGTAGTTCATGTATAGTTTCACTATGTGTATATATTAAATTTGTTCTTAACTCTTGAGCTATTCCCCATTCTTTTATAAAATCTTTATATGAGTAAACATGTATATTTTTTTGCAAAATAGCTCTATTATCATAATCAAATATAAGATAACTAATTCTTTTATAATTTGTTATATTATAAATATAAATAGATGATATAAATATTAATAATATATATTGAATATATTTATTATTAAAGATTGAAATTATCATAGGTATTATAAATAATATAAGCATATATCCATTGGCAGAGTATCTAGGTAAATCGTAAGGCGCTAATATATGTGATATTATAGAAAATATAGTACCTATTGTAATAATAAATATTAGTATTTGTAATTTTTCTTTTTGTATGTTACGTATTAAATTATACTTTTTATCTATACTAAATATTATAATAGCTATAATTACTCCTATAATAAATGGTAATAGATCGTCAAAAGAATATTTATTTATATAATTAAATAGACTGCCTATTCCTTTTATTGTTCTAGAACTTCTTTGATTTTGCATAAATATTATTTTATAGAAATTTAGATATATAACATTAGATAATAATAGAGCTAAGTTAAATGATAGTGCAAAATATATTAATGTTTTTATATTTATATTTGCAAAATAAAAATTTTCTCTTTTTATTAATTTTTGTATAGTAAAATATAATAGTAGTAAAAATGATATTACAAGAATATAAACTAGTGATGATGATAGTGTTAAGTATCCTAATCCTGTAATAATTGTATTTATTATAAAGTTTTTTATAGAATAATTATTATATATAATAGTATTAATAACTATATATAGTATTGATACAAAAAATGCTTCTTGCATTTGATATGGTCTTATAAATATTGAAAATGTAATAGACTGTGGATTTAATGATAGTATTAATAATGAAAATAAAATTATAAATCTTTTGTCTTCAAAGATTATATTAAGTATCTTAAGTAAAAAAACAAAAGTAAATATAAAAAATATACAGTTTAATATTGTATTTCTTAATGCTATTTCATTTATATTATATGTAGATTTATTTACAAACATTATTCTTAAAAGAGTATAGTATAAATTACTAATATATGGATCTTTAGAATCATAGTATAAAGATTTTATATCATTAATTAAATCTTTTTTAGATTTATCATTAAATAATGTATTTTTAAATACTTCTTCACCTTTTGTATTATCAAATTTTTTATAGTAGTTTTCATATTCTAAAGTTGTATTATTTGCAGCTAATAAACTATATAATTCATCTACATATAAATATTCTTTTTTGTTTACCCAATATAGTCTTACAGATATAGAAAATATTAATATTATAAAAATAAGTAAATAGTATATTTTATTGTTACTAATATTATTAATATTTAATAGTAATATTATTATAAAAAATAATAGCATTGATATTATAGAAATAGTAGAAAAAGATAGTTTAATTCTAAGTGTATATAGTATATTTCCTATTTTTTCAGACTCTTTTAATTTACTTTTGGAAACTAAACTACCAAAAGGACTTCCTCTATTATTCATTTTTATGCTTAAAATCTCTTTATTATTTTGTAATATATTATCAGAATCTATGTAAACATCATAAATATCATTATTCCTAAAAAACTTATTATAATATCCTATTTTAAAAGTGTATATTTTTGGCTCTATGTTATTATGAATATATTCTATTATATCATCTTCTTTATATTCTTTATTTAGAATATAAAATATATTTTCATCTTTTTTTTCTATACGTTCTACTTTATATATTATATTATTATATAATAACGTTTCTTCAATATTTAGTTTAATATTTTCTAAATATCCTTCCCTTTCCTGTATAGATAATAATAATAAGGTGATATATGTAATACAATATATTATAGATATAATACATATTATTTTTGAAATAGTTTGTTGTATTATCTTCATACTTTTTTAATAACTTTTATCAATTTTACTTATAAATATTTATTAAGTCAAATTTTATATTAATATAATTAATACTAAATTTTGACAATTTTTTTATTTTATTTATACTACAATAGTTATTATATATGTAGGTTGAATGTATATGCCTTTTTTTTCTATTATAATTCCTGTTTATAATACAGAAAAATATTTAAAGCGTTGTTTAGATAGTGTAGTTAATCAAACATTTAGGAATATAGAAATTATAGTAGTTAATGATTGTTCTCCAAATACTATAGAATGTGATAGTATTATAGATTCTTATAATGATAATAGAATTATTTATATTAAGCATAATGAAAATAAAGGTTTATTAGTAGCTAGAAAAACTGGATATTTAAAAGCTTTAGGTGAGTATATTATAACTGTTGATAGTGATGATTATGTTGATTTTAATATGTGTGATACCATTTATAAAGTAGTTTGTGATAAAAAAGTTGATATAGTTCATTTTTCTATACAAGCTTTTGTTGATACGTCATTATTTAATGATAAAAAGGAATATATTAGAGAAATAAAAAAAGTAGAAAGATATGCTTCTTCTACAAGATCTTTAATAAATAGAGATTATTTATTTTTAGAGTTTTTAGAAGAGAAAATTGGGCATAATATGTGGGGTAAGGCATATAAAAAATGTATTATAGATAAAATTATACCTTTTATTCCAGATATAAGACTTGTTAATGCAGAGGATATGCTTCAATCTTTTATAATATTTTATTTTGCTAAAAATTATATTTCTATATCTGATTCTCTTTATTATTACTTTATTAGTTCTGGAGATAGTAATAAAAATACTGATAGGCTTTCTTTAGAAGAATTTGAATATATGTGTGAAAGTAATTCTAAAGCTTGTTCTTACATAGATGATTTTCTAAAGATTCAGAATGTATATAATATTTATTCTAACTACTATAATAAAATATATTTTAGACAATTTAACTTATTAAAATCTAAGATTAGAGATGAAAGATATACTACTATATTAAATAAATACTTTTCAAATAATAATTATGATAGATATATAGATATTATAAATTATGAAAAAGATAATATAAAAAAATATACTTATTTGATAGATAAATTGACACCTTATTTCTTTTCTATTATACTATATGAATATTATATTAATATAAAAATTTTGGGTATTAGAATAAATCTTACAACAAAGAATTGTTTTAGTAAACCATATATTGTTAGCTTTAATTCTTTACTAAAAAATATATTTTCTATTAATGCTATAGACAAATATATGACAATTTTATTTATTAAAATACCTATTAAGTAGTTTTATGATAAAAGTAAGTGTAATAATTCCAGTATATAATGTAGAGTTATATTTAAGAGAATGTTTGGATAGCATAATTAATCAAACATTAAAAGAAATAGAAATAATTTGTATAGATGATAACTCTACTGATAATAGTTATTCTATATTAGAAGAGTATTCTAAGAAAGATAGTCGTATATTTTTATTAAGAAATAATGAAAATATGGGTATTGGCTATACTCGAAATTTTGGTCAAAAACAAGCAAAAGGAGATTATATTTATTTTGTAGATCCTGATGATTATATATCATTAAATTTTTTAGAGGATCTTTATAATACAGCAAAAAAGTATGATGTAGATATTGTAAATACGAATAACGCTTATCATATTTTTGAACCTGATAAAAAAATAGAATTAATATGGTGCTCTTATAATATTAATAAAAGTAGTGATTATTTAGTAGAGATGAATTTTGATAATTTCCAACCTACAAACAATTCTTATAGAATACATTTTACATTATGGACAAAATTATTTAGACGAGATTTTTTAATTTCTAATAATATATTTTCACCAGAGAGTAGAGAAGGAATTGCCTATGATGCTGATTTTGTATTTAGAGCATTACTATATTGCCCTTCTGGTGCATTTAATAATAAGGCTATATATTTTTATAGAAAACATAGTCAATCTATTGTTGCTAATATAAACTCTAAAGGTAGTAGAATTAAATATATGCTAGATAATTATACTAATACAATTAAGTTATTTGAAAAAGTGAACATTAGATTAATAAACGATTTATATATACATATATTGGATTCTATTCTATTTACTATATCTAATATATCTTTAAAAGAAGGTGTATTTATATTTCCTATTATTAAAGATTTTGTTTCTAATATTTTTATTGATTTTAATTTAAAAAATAAGAGTATAGATTTTTATTCAAATTTAGAAAGAGAATATATGTTAATTAGAGCTTCTACTAATTATGATAATTATTTATTTAATAAAAGATTATTAATTAATTTTATGACTGTAGATGATAAACTTAATGAGTTAGATAATAAATTAAATATGAATAATAGTTGGTTTAGATTATTTGGGTTTAATAAATATGGTCATTATACGATTTTAATATTGTTTGGAATAAGGATAATAATAAAGAATAAAAGGTATAATAATTTATGATAAAAGTAAGTATAATAGTTCCAGTATATAATGTAGAGTTATATTTAAGAGAATGTTTAGATAGTATAATTAACCAAACATTAAAAGATATCGAAATAATTTGTGTAGATGATTGTTCTACTGATAATAGTTATATTATTTTAGATGAATATTCTAAAAAAGATAGTAGAATAAAATTGTTAAAGCATAATGTTAACAAAGGGTTAGGTCCAGCTCGTAATACAGGAATTAATGTGGCACAAGGTGAGTATATAGGGTTTATAGATTCTGATGATTATATATCTTTAGATTATTTTGAAAATCTGTATAATACAGCAAAAAAGTATAATTCTGATATAGTATCTACATTAAATATTAAATTATATGAGATGCATAATAATAAAATTAAGCATTTTTATTATTCTTTTAAGAAAAAAGAATATGCTTCTACTTGGAATCTTTATGATATTGAAAATCCATTTAGTTATAATGCTATAGCTCCTTATGCTTGGAATAAGATTTATAGACGTGATTTCTTATTATCGCATGAATTATTTTTTATGAATATTAAATTTGGTTGTGAAGATGCTAACTTTACTATTAAATATATGGCTCATAAACCAAGTATTTCTTTTAATAATAAAAGTATTATTTATTATAGACAGCGTAGTAATTCTTTGACAAATATTGTAAAAAATAATATAGAAAGTACTAAAAGTGCTTTGATTCATATGTTAGATGTACTTGAATATTATAGTAATAACTTTCCTGATTTATTAGATAGTATTTACTTTAAGGTATGGATTCCTATTTTTAATTTTTATTCTGGCAGTTCTGAAGTATATAAAATAGAACTTTTTAATGATATTAAGAAAATTGCTAAAAAATTATATATTAAAGACTATCATATAAATAAAAAATCTATAGCAGAAGTTGATTCTTATGAAAATTATTTATCTTTAATATCTAGTAATGATTACAAAGATTATTTATATAGGATTTATTCTTTAAGAAAAATGAGTAAAATAAATTATCAAGTTATTCATGCAGATAATTATTTCAAGTTTTTTGCTATAAATAATGATGAATATTACTTTACTATTATTATATTTGGTGTTAAAATTAGTATTAAGAAAAAGTGGACTATAATTTAATTAGAGGTTTTTATGGTACTTGTTACAGGTGGTGCTGGTTTTATAGGTTCTCATATAGTTGATATTTTAATATCTAATAATTATAGTGTTGTTATAGTTGATAATTTAAGTTCTGGTAAAAAAGATAATATTAATAATAAAGCTATTTTTTATGAAGTAGATATTAAAGATTATCAAGAATTAGAAAAAGTATTTATAAAAGAAGATATAGAATATATTATTCATCTGTCAGCCCAAGTATCAGTTCCTAGTTCTATGCGAGATCCTATTAATGATGCTAAAGAAAATATTTTAGCTACTATTAATGTTTTAGATCTGGCTAAAAAATATAATATAAAAAAAATTATAGTATCCTCATCTGCTGCTGTTTATGGTAATCCTATCTATTTTCCAATCAGAGAAGATCATAGATTAGAGTCTTTATCTTATTATTCTCTATCAAAAATAACAATGGAAAAATATATAGAGCTTTATGGCATTGATTATATTATTTGTAGATTTTCAAATGTTTATGGGCCTCGTCAAACAGCTCATGGTGAGGCTGGAGTTGTATCTATTTTTATAGATAATATTATTTCATATAAAGAAATTAATATATTTGGAGATGGTAATCAAACAAGAGATTTTATTTATGTATTAGATATAGCTAATATATTTTTAGAGTTTTTAAATAAAAATATTGTAAATAAAATAGTTAATATATCTACTAATATTTCTACAACAATAAATGACTTATATAAAACTTTAACAATTATCTCTAATAGAGAAGTAAAAGTTAATTATTTAAATACAAGAGAAGGTGATATAAAAAACAGTGTATTAGATAATTCTCTTTTACTAAGTCTAATAGATTTTAATTTTACAGATATTAATTTAGGGTTAAAAAGTACGTATCAATATTTTTATAATAAGGTTGTATATGATTAAAGTAAGTGTAATAGTTCCAGTATATAATGTTGAGTTGTACATACAAGATTGTTTAGATAGTATAATTAATCAAACATTAAAAGATATAGAAATAATCTGTGTAGATGATTGTTCTACTGATAATAGTTTTTCTATATTAGATGAATATTCTAAAAGAGATAATAGAGTAAAATTATTAAGACATAGTCAAAATAAAGGTTTAGGTCCAGCTCGTAATACTGGTATATATGCTTCTAATGGTGAATATATTGCTTTTATAGATTCGGATGATTTTTTATCTACTGATTAT
Organism: uncultured Spirochaetota bacterium; assembly: GCA_944390575.1. Lineage (GTDB taxonomy): Bacteria > Spirochaetota > Brachyspiria > Brachyspirales > Brachyspiraceae > Brachyspira. Next base: position 5,844 of record CALXQJ010000003.1, on the reverse strand, counting down.
TTAGAAAATTTATATAATACTGCTAAGAAGTATGATTCAGATATAGTTAGCACATTAAATTTATATTATTATGAAGAAGGTGTTTTAACTGAAAAATATTGTCATATAAATAAATATATTTCTAAAAAAGATAAAAATATTGAAGGTAAAAGTTATATTAGTATTAATGATGAGAAAAATAATAGCAAGGAGTACTTATATGTTACTTCTACAAATAAGATACATAGAAAAAAGTTTATATTAGATAATAATTTATTTTTTATGGATATAAAATCTGGTTCTGAAGATGTTGATTTTTATATAAGAGAGCTTTTAAATAATCCTAAGACTTCATATAATCATAATAGTATTTATTATCATAGAATTAGAAAAGGTTCTCTCACTAATAAAGCTCCTATTAGTTTAGATAGTTTTAAAAATAGTATAAAATTAATGTATAATTCTATAGAATATTGTAAAGTCAAAGATATTAAATTTTTGCCTTTTGTTTATATTATAGCTTTTGAAACCATTCTTACTAAGTTTAATCAGGCACAGGATAAAAATAAATTTTATGAAGATATACATATTTTTTCTAAAAGTATAGATTTGTTAGATAAGAATATTTGCATACGCTATCTATATCAAGAATTTATTAATATTAGATCCAGTTTATCTATAGATGACTATTTATATAAAAATATAATGTTTGAATATATTTATAAAATAGAGGTTAATCAGGAAATAACTAACTCTTGGTTTAGATTATTTGGTATTAATAATAATAAAGATTATTTAATAATTATTCTATTCGGGATAAAAATAGTAATAAAAAAGAAAAAATAGTTATGATAAAAGTAAGTGTAATAATTCCGGTATATAATGTAGAGTCATATTTAAGTGAATGTTTAGATAGTGTTGTTAATCAAACATTAAAAGATATAGAAATAATATGTATAGATGATTGTTCTACAGATAATAGCTATAATATATTATTAGAGTATGCTAATAAAGATAGTAGGATAAAAATTATTAAGAATATTGAAAATAATGGAGTTGGCTTTGCTAGAAATGTAGGACAATTTTCAGCTATAGGGGACTATATCTATTTTATAGATCCAGATGACTATATATCATTAAATTTTTTAGAAGAACTTTATAATACAGCTGTTAAGTATAATTCTGATATAGTAAATACAAATAATATATATAATAATGAGAATGATATTATATCAAGATTTTGGGGAAGTAGTGACTCTATTAATGTGAAAAATGACTATGAGGTTACAATAAATTTTAATAATATTCATCCAAGTGATAATAATTTACGTATATATTATACACTTTGGACTAAATTATTTAAACGTTCTTTTATTTTAGAAAATAATATTTGCTCTCCAGAAAATAAAATAGGTGCAGCTTATGATGCATATTTTGTTTTTAAAGTATTATTATATAATCCAAAATCTTCTTTTAATAATAAAGCTGTGTATTATTATAGAATTAGGGGTAATTCTATAATAAGAAGTAGTGAAAATTATTATAATATAATTAATAATATTATTAATAATTATTATAATATTATTGATTTATATATATCTAATAATCCATCTTTGTTATATTATTTATATATTAATATGATTGCTACATTATTAAATTTATTTGATAAGTATTCATTTGATAATAGTGTAAGTTCTTTGTATATTTTAATAAAAGAATTTATAAATAAAATTTATATAGATTCTAAATCTGTAGATTTTAATAACTATTTTGAAAATAATATTTATAATGAATATATTCTTTTTTACTCAAATATATCATATGAGAACTATATTATTAATAAAAATTTATTAATAAATATAAAAAAAATAGATGATAAAATTGATAAGTTATATACTGATAGTAATAGTAGATTAGACTTATTTAGTATTAAAAATAATAAAGAATATTTTACTATTATTTTATTTGGTATAAAAATAGTAATAAAAAAGAAAAAGTAATTTTTATATAGGTATAATAATGATAAAATTTTTTTCTATAGAAATAAAAGATAAATATATTATTTTTAATTTTTTTGGTATAAAATTTACTATAAAAAATAAAATGTATTATTATAATGATATTTGTGATAGACTTAGTATTCTTGAGAAAAATTTGAATTTAAGATTATATCATTTTTCTAATGAACTAAGAAATTTAGATTTAAGAAATAAGGCTAGACTTTCTATATTTTCTTTTAATGATAAAATAATAAGAGAAATTCGTAATGAGAAGTTAATAATAAGTTTAACTACATATCCAGAGAGAATTTCTGATATAGATGTTGTTTTATTTTCTCTTGTAAATCAATCTATTAAAGCAGATAAAATTATATTATGGTTATCAAATGAAGAATTTCCTAATGGTTATGATGATATTCCATCTCATATATTAAGATTTATTAAATTAGGTGTAGAAATTAAATTTTGTAATAATATTTTTTCATATAAGAAACTTATATTTGCATTAAAAGAATATCCTGATGATATTATTGTTACAGCTGACGATGATGTGTATTATCCTTATAATTGGTTGGAAAAGCTTTATATAGCATATTTAAAAGATCCTCATTCTATACACTGTCATAGAGCATTTAGGATTCAAATTGATGAAAACTATAATATACTTCCTATAACAAAATGGCAAGAATATGGTGTTTTAGATACCAATAAGGATAATATACATAAATCTTATAGAAATTATTTTACAGGTGTTGGTGGAGTTCTATATAAATCTGAATTTTTATATAAAGATATTTTTAATGAGGCATTATTTATGGAGTTAGCTCCAACGGAAGATGATAAGTGGTTTTTTGCTATGGCACTTTTAAATAATACTAAAATTAATGTTGTTGATAATAATATACCTAATATTATTGATATTGGTTATTCGTATTATAGTAGGCTATATGATATAAATAAGACAGGAGTAAATTATAAAACTTTTTTAAGAATATTAGATTATTATGGTGATAAATTAAAAGATAAAATAATAAAAGATGATATTTAAGGACTAACTCTATATGACTTTAGAAGAAAATTTAAAATTTAAAGAAGATGTTATTAAAGAACAATTTAAAAAAAGACTTGGTTATGAACTTAATTTAGATAATCCTAAAACTTTTAATGAGAAGATTCAGTGGTTAAAACTTTATTATAATGATCCTTTAATGACTAAATGTGCAGATAAGTATTTAGTTAGAGAATTTATTAAAGATATTATTGGTGAAGAGTATTTAATTCCTTTGATTGGTGTCTGGGATAGACCAGAAGATATTGATTTTAATATGCTTCCAAATCAATTTGTTCTAAAAGTTAATTGGGGTAGTGGTCAAAATATTATTGTTAAAGATAAATCTATTTTAAATATTAAAGATACAATTAATCAATTGAAAGAATGGATGAAAATACAAAATAATAATTATTATTCTAGTTTTGAGTGGCAGTATAAAAATATAAAGCCTAAAATTATTTGTGAGAAATATATAGAACAATTAGATGGTCAGTTATATGACTACAAAGTTTTTTGTTTTAATGGAGTTCCTAAATATATACAAGTAAATGTTGATTTAGTTTTTAATAATAAAGGTGTAATTTATGATTGTAACTGGATAAAACAAGATTTTTTAGCAGGTAGCACCGCATATAAAAAATATAATGGAGATATAATAAAGCCTCACTGTTTTGATAATATGTTAGCTTTAGCTACTGTTATTTCGTCTTATTTTATTAATGTTAGAGTAGATTTTTATATTATTAATAATAATATTTTTTTAGGAGAGCTAACTTTTACTCATCAAAATGGAATGGGGAAATTTGAACCTATAGAGTGGGATTATAAATTTGGAGAGTTATTAGAGCTTCCTAAAAATAAAAATATAGAGTACTCTAAAGATTATTTTTATGAATCTATCTTACAAGAACAATCTTATAATTTAGATATTCTTGTTACAGACTATAAAAAACTTTTGATTGAAAATAAAAATTTAAATACTAGATTTAGTAGACTAGAGATGGAAAAAGATAGTATACTTTTAGATTTAGAAAAAGAAAAAAATGATATAAATAATTGGAAGCATATTTTTTCTTTTTATAATTCAGAAGATAAATTTATTATATATATATTTGGTATTAGATTTTTGATGAAAAAGAAGCAGAGCAGAGCAGAGCAGAGCAGAGCAGAGCAGAGCAGAGCAGAGCAGAGCAGAGCAGAGCAGAGCAGAGCAGAGCAGAGCAGTAGAATATTATAATTTATTAAATACTATATTAAAATTATATAAATTACAAGTTAATATATATTACTTATAATAGGTTTTTGTTTTATGAGTAAATTATTTTCAATTAAAAAAGATGGTTTTTATATTAAAATAATATTTTTAGGTATAGTTATTTCATTTAAGAGAAAAATAAAAATAAAATTTCTTTCTATTAATTTAAATGATAAGATTTATAAAAAAAAATTGGCAATTTATTTTGATTCAGGTATAGGTGATTATTTAATGCTTAGGCATTTTTTACCTCATATACGTGATTATTATTTTGATTATCAAATTACATTTATTGGTAATAATAGATTTAAGGATTTAGTTTTACATTTTGATAAAGAATATATAGATGAATATATTTACTATATTGATAAATATGATCATTTAGAGTTTAAATATTTTTTTGACAATTTAGAATATGATATTTTGATATCTCATTATTTTTTAAGAACTTCTGTTAAAGATAAGCTTATTTCTATGATTCATTCTAAGGAGAAAATAAGTACTTTTGGTGGTTTAATAGCTATGAATTTGAAGGAGCGTTCTGATATAAGTATGTATACTAAAGTTATATATTCAGATAATCTTAATGGAGATATGTTTGAGCTTGATAGAAATAAAGAGTTTTTTGAGAAACTTTTAAATAAAAAAATAAATATAGATTCTATTAACTTTAATTTATTAGATGAAGAATATAAAAATATAGATTTTAATTTTAACCAAAGATATGTTGTTATTTTTCCTACATCTACATCTATTTTAAAAGATTGGGATTATAAAAATTTTTATTATGTTGCTAATTATATAAGTATAAAATATAATTTAATTGTCTATATTTTGGGTCCTTATAAGGATAGGAAAATAGGTTATAAGATTTCTAATCAATCTAAATATATAATTTCATTATTTGGAAAATATAGTATAAATGAAGTTCCATATATTACTAGTAAAGCAAAATTAGTATTGTCATGTGATACTGGAGGAGCCCATATAGGAATTGCAACTTCAAATAATAATATAGTTATTTCAAATGGATCAGCATATATTAGGTTTTTAAATTATCCTAAATATTATAAAAAAGATAAAAATGTATCTATAGTATTGCCTCCTTTATTAAAAGATGATATACTTAAAGGAAATAATCATTATATAGAGTATTTTCATAGTAAAGATAACATAAATTCTATTACACCAGATTTATTATGTTGTTTGATAGATAGAAAATATTCTAATTTTCTTAATACTTAGTTTAATTTTATGAGAGAAATGAATGATAAAAGTAAGTGTAATAGTTCCAGTATATAATGTAGAGTTATATTTGAGAGAATGTTTAGATAGTATAATTAATCAAACACTAAAAGAGATAGAAATAATTTGTATAGATGATTGTTCTAGTGATAATAGTTATGGTATATTAGAAGAATATTCTAAAAAAGATAATAGGATTATAATATTTAGGAATCAAGAGAATATGAGTGCAGGTCCTAGTCGTAATATTGGTATTAGAGTTTCTCAAGGTGAATATATTACTTTTGTAGATTCAGATGATTTTCTTGATAAGA
>CALXQJ010000002.1 GCA_944390575.1 uncultured Spirochaetota bacterium | reverse complement strand
AACTATCTAATATCTTCTCGCGCTCTAAGTTAAATAAAGAATTAATATCTTCTAATTGACTATCTCTTAAATCATTCTTAAAATTATTAAGTTCTAATCTTAAACTATCTAAATTATTAAAGAATAATGATCTATCTTCATTATATAATGATAATAAATCTTCTCTGCTTAATAAAGTTTCTCTTACCTTATCTAAAGCTTCTGAGAAGTCTACACTCAATTCCTTATTCTGATTTCTTAATAATTCTATCTCTTTATCAAATCTATCACTAATAGTAGATAAACTAGACTCTAAAATAGATAAACTAGATACCTTATCCTCTAAGGATACTATATTAGATTTTAATGAATCTATATCTGAATCTAATTTACTTCTTAAATTATCAAAAGAATTATTTAATAACTCAACTTTTTCTGATAATTTATTATCTATCTCTATACTATATTTATCTAAATAATCATTAAGATATTTATTTTCTCCAGATTCATACTCTTCTTTAAAAGTACTAATTTTATTCTGTAGATCAGAAGTAATAGTTTGAGAATACTCATTAAAAGAATCTAAAGTTTTATTATATAAATCTGATATTTCTGATTTATAATTATTAAAAGTAGTATCTAAATCTTTATTTAAGCTATTTACATACTCTAAAGCTTTAGAATGTTCATCATTTTTTATAGTCTCTATATCTTTGATACTTTTTTCATATTCTTTAACAGTGTTATTTAACTTACTATAAAACTCTTCCATATTATTAGAAATATTAATATCAAAAGAAGAAAGTTTATCATCTATATTTAAAATCTTTTTATCCAAATTATCATAAATAATACTTTCTTTCTCTTCTATATTTTTAATAATATTAGAAATAAGTTCATTCTTAGTATTTTCATTAGATAATAAATAATCCGAAATACTATTTTTAGCTTCTTCTAATTTAATAATTAAATCATTAATTTTTTCATCTTTCCACTCATTAATATCAGAATCAATACTTTCTATTTTTTCTTTAATATTATTTAGATAAGATTCAAACTTAATATCATTATCTTGTTTGATAATCTCAAGCTCATTACGTAATTCACTAGCATAAAGACTTCTTATCTTAGTACTATCAGACCAAGTATCTTCAAAATGCTCTATACGTTTCTCTAATCTTTCTCTAAAACTAACATTTTCATTTTTTACTTTATCAAATAAATCTGATAATTTAATTAATTCCTCATTAAATAGTTCTTTAGAAGAATTTTTATCAAGTATTAATGAAGCAATATTATCATTTATAGAAATAATTCTATTTTCTAAATCTTTTTTCTCTATATCAATAGAGTTTTCTAATTCTAATGACTTACTTAATGCATTTTCTAAATCAGACTTTAGAGTAGAAATATTACTATCTAAAATCTCTATATTTTCATATAAAGAATTAAGAGCAGTAGAGTAGTTGTCTAACTCAACTTTATCATCAAGTCTACTTTCAATAACATTAATACCAGTACTAATATCAGACATATTATCTTTTATTGAAATAATATTACTATCTAAAGATTCATACTTATTATCTATATCTCTTATACTATCTTTAATCTTAGTAAAATCTAATTCTAATTCTTCAAGTTTAGAGAAATCTTTCTTAATATTTTCAAAAGCATCTTCTAAAGCATCTTTTTCTAAAGATAATTTAACTATAGTATCATCTTCTTTTATATTATTAACATCATCTCTAATTTCTTCTATCTTCTCCAAAATAGAAGTTTTATCTTCTACTAAAATATCTTTAATATAGTTTATATCACCTTCATAATTATTTACTCTAGCTATAATATCATCAAAAAATAATTCTATTCTATCTCTTTCCTCTGTAATAAAAGAATTAATATTAGAAGTAGAGTCATTTTTAAAGTTTTCAAAATCAAGTCTAATATTATCAATATGAGCTAATAAGTCTGTTTTTTCATTAGCTTGAAGTTCTATTAACTCATCCCTATCTAAAATAGACTTTTTTACTAAATCTAATGCTTCTGCAAAATCAGAACTCAAATTCTTATATTTATTTTTTACATCATCTATATCAACAGAAAGTTTATCATTAATAATATTAAACTGATTATTAATCTTATCATCTATAATACTTTCATAACGACTTAATTCATCTATATAAGAAGAATAATTAGCAAGCTTTTCATTAGTCTCTTTTTCTATTTTTTCTATTATATCTTTAATTTTAGTATTAGATTCTTCTTCAAATTTAATTAAAGAATTTTTAAGCATATTTCTTAATTCTTCTTTAGTAGAATCTAATAAATTAATCTTTTCTGAAATTTCATTATTAATATTATCAGAATAAGACTTCAAATAATCATCTATATAATTTTTTTCATTTAAAATATGTTTCTTTTCAGATTCTTCTCTAGCTTTTTCTATACTATCTTTAATATCTAATAATTTATCTTCTAAATTAGAGACAGATTTTTCATAAGTAGAATCTAACAATAAAGAATATTCTTCATACTCACTTCTTATATTATTAAGTAGATCATTTATATCTGAAATTATTAACTCTTTTTCAGACTCTCTATGATGTTCAATATATTTAATTTCATCTTCATACTTGTTTATAGCATTTAGTATTTTTTCTTCAATATCTTCTAAAGAATTAGCAATATCTGTATTTATAGTAGAATCTATTTCAGATAATTTATTATCTATATTTAAAATCTTCTCATCTATTTTAGCATAAATCTCTTTTTGTTTATACTCTATAGATTTTAACATTTCATCTATAAATTCATTTTTCTTATTATCAGAATTACTAATATAATCTTCTATACTCTTTTTAGCTTCCTCTAACTTAGCCAATAAATCATTAACATGCTCATTTTTCCAATTTTCTATACCAGACTCTATATTCTGAATTTTTTCATTCAAAGAAAAAATATAATTTTCAAACTTAATATCAGCTACTTTTCTTAAAGCTTCTATTTCTTCTTTAATATCTTCATTAAATATAGACTTTATTTTAGAATTATCAGACCAAGTATCTTCAAAATATGATATTCTATTTTCTAATCTATTTTTGAACTTTTCATTTTGTTCAGTAAGCTCTTTATATAAACTATCAAATCTATTTTCTAAATTATCAGCCTTATTTATAGAATCTAATAAAGTATCTTGTAATTCTTCAAAGTTAACGTTTAAAGAAGATAAATCATTAAGTATACTATTAGAATCTGACTCTATTTTTTCTTCTATATTATCTTTAAAATCTATTAATTTATTAGATAAACTCTCAACATCATATTTTAAAGTAGAGTCTATGCCTTCCATTCTTTCTTTTAATGAATTAAAATCACTTTCTAAATTTACTATCTTATCAAAACTATCTTTAAGATCAGATATAGAAGTTTCTAATTTCATTTTTTCTTCTGATAATACATCAACTCTATTATCATCTTTTATATTATTAACATCTTTTTGTAAATTATCAAGTTGCGACATTAATAGATCAATATCTTCAGAAATAATATTTTTTATATCATTTTCAGTATCAGATATTCTAATTAAAACACTCTTTGAGAAATCCTCAAACATAGATTCAAGTCTTTCTCTCTCTTCATCAAATAGGGCAGGTATTTCTATATCAGTAGATCTTATTATTTGAGACTTAAATATTTCAAATTCTTCCTTAATATCATCCAACTGATTTATTAATAATTCTTTTTCACTATTTCTTAAATCTTCAAATTCTTCTTTTGTAACTATAATTCTCTTAAGCTCATCTATTAATGAATCAAAATTAGAATTATATTCAATTAAATCTGTCTTTAATACTTCTATCTCACTGTTAACTTCTTCTTTAAGCTCAGAAATCATATCTGATAATTTATCTATTTTAGAAAACTTATTAACATAATCTTCTACTATAGAAAGCATATTTTCATTATCATTAATAAGCTTATTAGTTTGCTCTTTAAATCTATCATCTAAAGAATCTCTAAAATCAATAAGCTCTTCTTTTATAGAGTCAAAATTAGATAATAAATCTATTTTTAGCTCTTCAAATTTATTATTAGCTAATACATCGGCTTCTTCTAATAAATTATTAACTTTCTCATATAATTCATTAAATGAAGAAGTTAAATCATTATTAATACTAATAACTTTATTATCAAGTTCTTCCGATGTTTTATTTAAATAATTATCTATATAAGATGATTTTCTTTCTATATTAGAATCAGTCTCTTCTTTCATTATATCTTTTAAGTTGTCAACATAATTATTTAATACTTCTTTTTCATTATGATACACTTCTTCTAATAGCTTTTTATAATTATTAAAATCATCTCTAATATTTGAAGATATACCTTCAAGCTCTTCTTTTATAGAAGCATTTTTATTATCTCTATAATCTTCTATAGACTTAATGTCATTATTATATTTTTCTATTGCATTATTAATAATAAGTTTAATCTCTTCTAATTGAGGATCTATATCTTTATTAATATTTGCAAGAATAGTTTCAAACTCTTTTTCTATAAACTCTTTCTTATCAGAGACAAAAGAAGCAAGTTCATTATACTTTTCATCTATATTTACCTTATTTTCAGAAACATAAGAATCAAGTATAGATTTGCTATTTTCAATATACTCATTAATTATATCTTTACCATCTACAATTTTTTCATCTATACTATTTTTTATAAACTCAGTAGTATTAGATAATTCACCTAACTTTAATGATAAATCCTCCATACGTACTTTATATTCATCAGTAATTAAGTTTGAATGATCTTGTAATTGTTCATATTCATCTCTAAGCTCATCAAATGCTGTTTTCATCATTTCATAATACTTATCATTCATATTATTTAACTGAGTTTGTCTATCATTAAAAAGTCTTATTAAATTATCAGATAATTCATCATATCTATCTTTAATAGAAGACAATAATTCTTTTTCTTTAATTTCAGCAGTCTTATAAATACTATTGATAGTTTTATCAAAAGACTCTTTTACATCAGAACTTCTATTAAGTACATCTTCTATTTCATCTTTAATTTTATTCATATAATCTCTTTTATCATTTAAAAGACTATCAAAAGATTCAGTAGCAATAACAAGCTCATTATGAAGAGCCTCTACAATATTTCTTTTATTATTCTCAGCTATCTCATTATTTTCATTAACTTTATCATCTATTTTCTTATTAAACTCTTCAAAAGAATTAGCTATATCACTAATCATATCATTATGCTTTTTTTCACTTTCATTAACATGATCAAGTATAGAGTTTATGCTATCATTTATAGTTTGTACTTTAGTATCTTTATAATTATTTAATTCTATTTTTAATTCCTGCATATAAGCAGTACCATAATCAGATATTTTACTATTAACACTATTTAATTCATTTTGTGTATCTTGTAAATTACTATATATTTTATCATTAGCTTCATTTATAAGAGACTCTAAAGCCTTAGATGATTCTTCTAATAAATTAATTCTGTTTTCTATTCTTTCCTTTATTGCTTCTTCAGTATTTTGTACAGTAGCCTCTATATTTTTAGACTCTTCTTTATACTGATTTCTAAGCTCATCTAATAATACATTAACATCATCTATTTCTTTAATAGTATTTTCTATTTTATAGTCTATATTATCTTCAAATTTAGACTTTAAGTCTACTAAATCATTTTCTAACTTTTCCATTTTAGAATTAACTTGATTTTCTAAAATATTAGTCAACTCATTTTGCTTATTTTCTAAAGCACCTAATATAGAGTTTTCTCTATCATTCAAATTAGCTAAAATATTAGAAGTATTATTATCAATACTTTCTTTTAAGTCTATAATATAAGAATCTATCTCAGATAGTCTATCACCTATATTAGATTTTACAGTATCAGCATAAAGATTAACATCCTCTTTTACAGACTCAAACTCTAAGTTAATATCCTCTCTAAACTTATCAATAGCACTTAAACTATCATCTTTTATAGAGTCTAAAATATTAGTAGCATCATTTTTTACTTCATCTACTCTTAAAGATAAATCATCTTTAAATATATCAAATGCCTCTTTAGCATTATCTTTAAAATCTTCTAATGTAGATACAGTATCTTCTCTTAAAGTAGCAAGAATATTTATAGCTTCATCTTTAGTTTTTTGAACCTCTTCTTTTAGATTATTAACTGCTATAGTAGTGTTATTCTCAATTTCATCTAATGTTGTATTTATACTACTAAATCTATTATCAACATTTTCTTTTAAACTATCAGCAATAGATGATATATCAGATAATCTTTCAGATAACAAATCAAGTCTATTTTTATACTCATCATTAACTAAATCAGAGTTACTCTTTAAATTATCATATTCCTCTTTAAGAGTAGAGTAGGAAGAAGATATAATATTAGAATACTCCTCACTCATAGCATCTAATTTATTTTTTCTATCATCAAATAAAGTATCTATCTTTTCACCTAAAGAAATATACTTATTTTCTATATCAGAAATTAATGTCTGCTCCTTACTATCAGCTTTATCGTATATAGTATTAAGCTTATTTTCAAAGTCTTCTTTTTCATTATTTATTTTAATAATAACATCATCAAGCTCTTCTTTAATTTTATTCATACTATCTCTTTTTTCATTAAGAAGAGTATCAAAAGAATTAGTAGCCTGAAGCAGCTCATTATGAAGAATATCTACAATATTTTGTTTGTGTTTTTCAGTATAATTTTTATTAGATTCTAAAGATTCATCAACTTTTTCCTTAAAAGAAGAAAAAGCAGTTTCTAATGAAGTCATTATATCATTATGTTTTTTTTCACTATCTCCAACTTGAAGTATAACTGATTCTATAGTATCAGTTAATGTTTTCATTTTAGTTTGTTCATAGTTTTCTATTATATCTCTAAGCTGAGTTTTTAAATTATTCATATAATCTTCACTATACTCAGTCATATCTTTTTTAATATTTTCAATACTATTTTCAGCATTTCTAATACCAGTATTTAATTTTTCATTAGAATCATCTACAAACTTTTTTATATCTATTGTAGCTTTATCAAGTAAATCTATACGCTTTTCTAAGTTCTCTTTTATATTATACTCAGTATTTTTTGTTAGAGTATCTATATTGTCAGATTCTTTTTGATATTTATCTTTAAGCTCTACAAGTTTATTATCCAAATTCTCTAAGTCTTTAGATGTATTAGTCAGATAATTATCAATTTTATTTTCAAAGTCTGTTTTAATATTATTAAATTGATTTTCAAGCTGTTCTATTTTTACATTAGCTTGATTTTCTAAATCTTTATATAAATATTCCTTCTCTAAAGTTAGAGAGTCTATTATTTCTTCTTGTTTATTATTCAATATAGAAACTATCTCAGATGTTTGATAATGTATTTCATCTACTTTATCTTTTAAAAAACCAGTTTCAGCCTCAACATCATTTCTAAGTTCATTAATTTCAGCTATTAAAGAACTTCTAGTGTTATCAATAGAATACTCCATATCATCCTGAGTTTTAGCTAATACTTCTTGCTTTAATTTTTCAATATCCTGAAATAATTCTTCAAACTTACTTTCAGCCTTAATCATAGCTTCTTCACTCATACCATCAATAGCAACAATTAAATTAGAAAGCTCTTTAGTTTTATTTCTATATAAAGTTATAACACCATCTTCTTCATTTTCTAAAATACTTCTAATATTATCAGAAAAAGACTCTACTTCAGATACAAGCCTACTGCTAATATTATCTTTTAAAGCCACAAAATCTTCTTCCAACTGTGCTTTTTTATCAGAATAATCTTTAGATATATAATCAGCCTTATTTTGAATAGCATCTATAGATAATTCTAAACTTAAAGCTTTTTGTTCTATAGAGTCTAAGAATTCTTCTCTCTCTTCACCTATCTTTGCAAGACCATCTTTAAGAGTAGAGTAGAGCATCTCTTTAGTTTTCTGCATTTCATCATTAAATTCTTTAACTGTAGAAGCGGTAATATCATCAAGTCTTTCTTTAATTATATCTCTAAGGCTAAGAAGTTCATTTTCAAGACCATCTTTAGACTGTGATAAAGTATCATATCTACTTTCTATATCTTTAGACTTAGCATTAATCTCATCAGCAAAAGATGAATACTTAGAAGCAAGTTCCTCTCTACCTTTATCAAATAAGGTAGCAAGCTGTTCTATATTTTGTCTTGCTGTTCTTTCTGCTAATTCTGTAAGATGATTTGTAAATAATTGTTCTTTTTTAGCAATATTATCTTTAAACTCTTCAGTTAAAGCAGCTACTTTAGCTTTTTCTTGCTCTGCCATATCTGTATAATGAGCATCACGAGCCATTATATTATTAGTAAGAGTCTCAAAACGCTGATAAAGACCTGTTTCAAACTCATTAAGTTTATTATTATAAGAATCTATAAGTTTATCCTGCATAGAAGATACATTTTTTTCTATATCTATCATACGACTTTTTACATCAGATATTCTTTTATATGTTTTTTCTATAGTATTACGCTCTTTTAGAACAGTATCTACTTTATTTAGAATTTCAAGATAAGCCTCTTCAAGAGCATCAACTTGTTCTTGATACTGTGAAACTGCAGCTTTATAATCCTTATAAGACTCTATTTTATTATTAAGTTTAGCTAAATCTTCTTCCATAGATTTGCTAATATATCCTGCTTTTTTAACTGCTATTTCCAAATCTATAGCATTATCACGAACTTCAGAGATTTTTTCTTCTATAATGCCTTCTAATGCTGCCTTTTCTTCAGCAAAAATATCTGTTAAATTTTCAGTATTTTTACTTTTTTTGTTATCAATTATCCTATATATTCCGACAATAATAGTAGGTATAACAAACATTAGAACAAGATTTAGAATAGATAACATTTAATAAACTCCACGATCAATAATATATTATAATTAACATAATCAGTATACTATCTTATATTATGTTACTGTAATTGTCAATAGTATTTATATATTTTACTTTTTTATAGTGTATTTTATTTTTTGTTTTAATATCACTCAAAAGGGTACTTAATCTTCCATTTTTTTCTAAGTGAGTCCATTATATTCATAACTTTAATAATATCTTTATGAGACATTTCAGAACATTGTAACTTATTATTTCTAATAGCATCTACACAAGATAATACTTGATATTCATATCCTGTAATCTGTTTCGGTACTTTATATGTATTTATTTTTTTTCTATCTAAGGAATAGGTAGTTATATACTGAGGATTATTAATATTTTCTATAACCATATAACCTTTATCACCATTAATAACAGCCTGTCTATCAGTAATAGCAAGTACTGTACTATATAATACAGCTATTTTATCATCATCAAAAGTAATAGTAATAGAATTTTGAGAATCAACACCTGTAGACATTTTTACACAAGTAGAATCAATACTTTTTATATTATCTCCAAATACCATCAAAGCAAAATTAATAGTATAAACTCCAATATCAAGCAAGGCACCACCAGCAAGTTCAGGAAACTTTATTCTATCAACATCAGCTATTACATAACCTAAATTAGCACTTAAAGAAGTAACATTGCCAATCTCTCCAGAAGCTATAATATCATTAATCATATATCTGCTAGGCATATATCTTGTCCAGATAGCCTCGGCAAGCAATAACTTCTTTTTTTTAGCAATTTTTAATACCTCATTAGCTTGCTTACTATTAACAGTAAAAGATTTTTCACACAGTACATTTTTATTATAATCTAAACATAATTTTATATGTTCATAATGATGAGAATGCGGTGTTGCTATATATACTAAATCTATATTATCATCCTTAAGCATATCTTCATAAGCCCCATAATAATTATCAAAGCCATACTTATCAGCAAATTCCTTAGCCTTGTTCATATCTCTCGAAGCTATAGCATAAAGGTTTACATCTTTTTTCATTTTAGAAATAGTTTCAGCCAATAACGTAGAAATATAACCAGCACCTATAAAAGCTATATTTATTTTCTTATTTGCATTTTTGTTCATAATAATTTTTCCAGTAAAATAATAATAATTTCATATTATAAATCATTTTAATATTAATGCAAAAAACGCAATAATAATATTCCGATAATGTATATTATGTTAAGTTATATATTATTTTTTAATGCTTGATTTAATACTATTTAAATGATAACCTTATTAATCATTTTAATAAGGATTATATCTATGACTACTAAACATATATTTGTAACAGGTGGTGTTGTATCTGGACTTGGAAAAGGAATTACAGCAGCTTCTATAGGAAGACTATTAAAAGCCCGTGGACTTACTGTTACTATTCAAAAATTAGATCCTTATATAAATGTAGACCCTGGAACTATGAGTCCATTTCAGCACGGGGAAGTTTTTGTTACCGATGATGGTGCTGAGACTGATTTGGATATAGGGCATTATGAAAGATTTATAGATGAAAATCTAAATAAACATAGCAATGTAACTACAGGTAAAATATATCAACACGTAATAAATAAAGAAAGAGAAGGAAAATACTTAGGTGAAACAGTACAAGTTATACCACATATAACAGATGAAATAAAAAGAAGAATATATAGAGAAGATGATACACAAAGAACAGATGTTATAATTACAGAAATTGGAGGTACTGTTGGTGATATAGAATCTCTTCCATATATAGAAGCTATAAGACAAGTTAAAGTAGAATTAGGCTATGAAAATGTAATATTTCTACATGTTACATTAATACCATTTATAAGTTCATCAGAGGAAATAAAAACAAAACCAACTCAACATAGTGTAAAAGAACTTATGAAAAGTGGTATTATTCCAGATATTATAGTATGTAGAACAAATAAGCATTTAGAAGAAAGCCATAAAGTAAAAATAGGATTATTTTGTAATATACCAAAACATAATGTATTTGAAAACTTTGATGCTTTTAGTATATATGATGTACCTATGATGCTTGAAGCTCAAGGTATATCAGATGTTATATGTAATCATTTTAAAATAGAAACTCCAAAAATTGACTTAACTAAATGGAATGATTTAGTTTGTAAACAAAAGAATCTATCAGCATCAAGTAATAAAGTAACTATTGCTCTTGTTGGTAAATATGTTGCGATGAAAGATGCATATATATCTATATCTGAAGCTTTAGGGCATGGTGCTCTTTATAATGATACTAATGTAGAAATTAAATGGATAGACTCAGAAGAATTAGAAAGAAAAGAAAATATTAATATAGAATCATATTTTAATGATATTGATGGTATTATAATACCTGGTGGTTTTGGTGGAAGAGGAATAGAGGGAAAAATAGAAGCTATAAAGTATGCAAGAGAAAATAATATTCCATACTTTGGAATATGCTTGGGTATGCAACTTATGACTATAGAATATGCAAGAAATGTTATAAACTTAAAAAATGCGAATTCATTAGAATTTGATGAGAATACACCCTACCCTATTATTACAATGATGGAAGAACAAAAAAAGTATTTATTAAAAGGGGGTACTATGCGACTTGGTGCATACCCTTGTGAAATTAAGTCAGATTCTTTGGCATATAATCTTTATCAATCAAATGAAATATCTGAAAGACATAGACATAGATATGAATTCAACAGTGAATATATAGAACAAATGGAAAAACATGGACTTAATATAACAGGAAAGCTAAAAAATGGAAACTTGGTAGAAATAGCCGAAGTAAATAATCACCCATTTATGATAGGAGTACAATTCCACCCAGAGTTAAAGTCAAGATTAACAAATCCACACCCTATTTTTGTAGGATTTATAGACGCAAGTAAGAAATACAAACAAAGTAAAAATTATTAAAGAACACCCTCATTCTTAGGAGTTTTACTCATAAGCTCATTTAATGTATTTATTATATTTGCATTATTAAATAGTATATTATAAATAGCTTCTGTTATAGGCATATATATATCATTCTTCTTAGCATACTCATAAGCAGCTACAGTAGCATATACTCCTTCAGCCACTTGACCATGATTTTCTTTTATAACATCCTCATAATTTTTACCCTGTGATAATGCACGACCAAGACGATTATTTCTACTAAGTCCACTAGAACAAGTAACTATTAAATCCCCCATTCCAGAAAGACCATACATAGTATCAGTTCTAGCCCCCTTACTCATAGCAAACCGAACTATTTCGTGAAGCCCTCTAGTTATAAGTGCTGCTTTAGTATTATCTCCTAAATTAAGACCATCTATAATTCCACCAGCAATAGCCATAATATTTTTTAAAGCTCCACCTATCTCAACACCCTTTCTATCTGTAGAATTATATATTCTAAGTTTAGGTAAAATACTCAAAGTATCTCGAACATATTCAGACACAGCTTTTTCTCCACCAACAACTAATGCAGTAGGAACACCTCTAGCTACCTCTTCAGCATGAGATGGACCAGATAAAGCTAATAATTCAAAGTCACCCGATATAATACTACGTGCAACTTCTGTCATAGTATGTCCTGTTTTTTTATCTAACCCTTTAGTTGCAGAAACTAATATCTGATTATCTTTTAAAAATGGTTTTAATGAATGACAAGCATCTGCAAATGCAAATGATGGAGTCACTATAATAATAATATCACTATCAACAATAGAGTATTCTATATCATTAGAAAAAGTTATACTTCTATTAAGTTCTAAATCTTTCAAATAATTATCATTTCTATAAGTAGTGCTTAATAACTTATAATTAGAATCACTATGAACCCATACTTTAATATTATGTTTTTCTGCAAATATATTAGCTAATGCAAGACCCCATCCACCAGCTCCAATAATAGTAATATTAGCCATATAAAAAAACTCCAATATAAAGATATTATAAAAAATTATTAATTTTCAAGTAATTTTACTATATCTCTTTTTTTCTTATTTTTGGCATAATATAAAGCATCATAACCATATTTATTAACAATAGTCTTATCAGCATTTGCTTTTAATAAAAGTTCAACAATAACAGTATGTCCTTCAGAAGCAGCTAATATTAATGCAGTATTTCCAACATCATCTTGTACATTAATATTTATATTTTTCTTAAGCATCTTTTTGAAATCTTTTTCATCTCCAAAAGCAGCCGCATCTAAAAACATCTCCTCATCAGGAGTTATAGAATATAAAAAATTATCTTGAACTAAAAATACTAAAGAAATAAGTATAATAAGAAAAAAGAAATTATTTTTAATCACAAAGGTATACCTCCTAAGTATTATTATTTTAATAATACAAAAAAAACGGCTCTTATTATAGAAGAAACCGTTTTATACTTACTCTGGAGGCTATGGGGATCGAACCCACGACCTACTGCGTGCAAGGCAGTCGCTCTCCCAAACTGAGCTAAGCCCCCTTATTTAGATTAATATAAAAAAGACCAAAACTAATTATAATCTGTGGGCCTGGGAGGAATTGAACCACCGACCTTTCGATTATCAGTCGAACGCTCTAGCCATCTGAGCTACAGGCCCTTTTTATTTCAATCTCATTTATGAAGTAAATAATATCACAATATAAATAATATTTCAACTACTTTTTTATAAAAAATAAAAAAAATAGTAAGAAAGATAATCTCTCTTACTATTTTTATAATAAAAAAAAGTAATTATTAGCTTACTCTGTCTTCTTTCATTTTGTAAATAGTGTCACTAATGTTAAGAGTAGAAGCTCTATGAGATACTAATACTACAGTTTTTTTATCGCTATTATCTTTTATCGATTTTAATATAATAGCTTCATTCAAACTATCTAAATTACTTGTTGGCTCATCTAATAGTATAAAGTCTGAATTATGTAAGAAACTTCTTGCTATAGAAAGTCTCTGTTTCTCTCCACCTGATAATGTCTCACCAAGCTCACCAACATCAGTATCATAGCCCTTAGGTAAAGTCATAATAAAGTCGTGTAAAGATGCTTTTTTACAAGCTTCTATAACCTCATCTCTTGTTGCATCGTGCTTAGCTATTTTTATATTATTTTCTATAGTATCTTTGAATATAGAAGTATCTTGTGTTACATAACTTTCTATGTTTCTTAAACAATTAGTATTAATATCTTTAATATTAGTATTAGAAATAAGAATACTACCTTTCTTAGTATCCCAAAAACGCATTAATAATTTTAAAAGTGTAGATTTACCACTACCACTTTTACCACTAATACCTATTATCTTATTCTTTTCTATATTAAGATTATAATTACTTAATATATTCTCACCTTCATAATCAAAAGAAATATTGTCTATATTCGCACCTTCAAAAGCAACATCATTAGCATTAAACACTTCCTCTGTTACAGGTTTTTCTTTAAGTAAATTTAATACTCTCTCACCACTTGCAAGAGTCATATATAAATTATTAGATAAATTACTCAAAGCAATAACAGGTCCAAAAGAACTAGCCATTGCAATAGTTGGAATTATAATATTTACAAAATTATCTGTAATAATTATACTCACAATTAATACTATAAGAGTAAAGATTAAAACAGCTGAGCTAGTAAGCCCCATTTGAATGCCCTCATACTTTCTAAGTCTCTCTGTAAGATACATCAAACTATCAGTACGGCTTTCAACTTCATTATTTCTCTTCTCACCTACTCCATATTGTAGTATCTCTTTTATACCCCATAAATTATCAAGAAAATAACTATTAAGTTTACCAAAGCTATCTCTATAATTCATACCATCATCTTTTCCATACTTAGAAATGAAATACGGTATACAAAAACCTACAACAAAATATCCTACAAAAGATATAATACCAAGATAAATATGAAAGCTACCAATATATAAAGACATAATAACAGAAGTTAATATTCCAATAGCAATAGGAGAAATAGTATGAGCATAAAAAACTTCAAGCAATTCAATATCACTTGTAATAAGTGCTATTAAGTTTCCTTTATCCCTACCCTCCAACTTAGCTGGTGATAATTTTCTTAAAACCTTAAAAATCTTATCACGCATCAAAGCTAATAACTTAAAAGCTATATAATGATTACTCAACTGCTCTACATAATGTAAAGCACCTCTTAAAACTGCTAATACTAAAACAGAAATAAAAATAGTTTTTATAGTTAATTCAGTAGTGAAACCCAAAAAATTAGTAATAGCATATCCACCTAAAATTGTAATAAATATAGCACATAGAAAACCAAGAACGCCTGTTACTATAGCTATTATCATTATATGTATTAAAGGATTAATTAAACCTATAAGGTTAAACATTATTTTTACAGCACTTCTACGCATTGATAGTCTCTCCTTTTGAAATAGTCTCTAAAGAATATTGTTCATTGAATAATTTCGCATATTCTCCATTTAGCCCCATTAAATATGAATGTATCCCTTCTTCTGCAATAAAACCATTTTTAATAAAGTAAATATTATCAGAATCTATACAATTAAATAATCTATGAGAAATAAGTATAACACTCTTTCTTTTTGCAATATCTTTAATTATATTCATAATACTTTCTTCACTCTCTACATCAACATTAGAAGTAGCCTCATCAAATATATATATATCAGCATCAAAAAGTATAGCACGTGCCAATGCAAGTCTCTGTCTTTGACCTCCTGAAAAATTAGAAGCTCTCTCTAAAATCTTAGTATCAAGACCATTTTCTGATTCTAAGAAATCATAAAGCTCTACTTGTTTTAGTGCCTTTATCATATCTTCTTTACTTATATGCTCACCTGCCATAAGAAGATTATCATAAACACTACCTTCAAATAAATAACTATTATGATCTACAACAACAACTCTCTTCATTAAATCATCTCTACTAATAGAAGATAACTCAATATCCCCTATTTTAATAGAACCATAATATCCCTCATTTCTTAATGATATAAGAGATGCAATAGTACTCTTACCACAACCAGATTGACCAACAATAGAAACAAATGATTTTTCTTTAATATCTAAACTAATATTATTTAATATACTATTTTCACCATCATAAGAAAATGATACATTCTCAAATCTAATATTTTCATTATTTCTATCTATCAAGTTAGTTCTACTATTATCAATATCCATATCTAATATCTTAAACATTCTATCACTTGCAGACATACCATTCATAGCAATATGAAAGAAAGAACCCAATAATCTAAGAGGAATAAAAAACTCAGCAGACAACATTATAATAGAAAAAGTACCAGCTAAATTTATTCGCCCATTAATATACTCATAAACTGCAACTATTATTCCCAAAGCAGCCCCACCATAAGCTATAACATCCATTATAGTAATAGAGTTTAATTGCATATATAGAAGATTCATAGTAGCAATTCTAAACTTCTCAGCCTCAACATTCATCTCATCATTCTTTCTTTCATCAGCATTATATATCTTTAATGTTGTAAGACCTTGAATATTTTCTAAAAATGTTTGACCCAAATTAGCATACTGTCCCCAATATTTACCTAATATCTTTTTTGCTATTTTTACACAAGCAACTATAGAAATAGGAATTAATGGTACACATATTAAAAGAATAACAGAAGCTTTTATACTTATAGTAGATAAAACTATAAACAAAATAATAGGTGCTATCATACTATAAAAAAATTGTGGTAAATACCTTCCAAAATATATTTCTAATTGATCAACTCCCTCCATTGCTATTTGTACTAAATAACTAGTTGTAAACTTTTCTTTATATTTAGCTCCAAGTGCAAGAAGTTTAGAATAAATCTTTTTTCTTAAAATCTGTTTAACTCTACCAGAAGCATTATGAGATGCTTTAGCTATAAAAATATTTATTATATATCTTAATATAACTACACCTACTACAATAGATGATACTAATATCAAATCATTATTTGTAAATGACTTAGTAGAAACCTTTTCTATCAAATCAGCTATTACAAATATTGCCACTATATTTAAAACTAAATTAAGTAGCTGTAAAAAGACGTGAAAGCCTATATATTTCTTAGCTTCACTCATAAACCCAATAAGTCTTTTGCTTATCATTAAATATACTCCTTATAAATATTAATAATACTAAAAGCCTTTTATTATTTATAAATATACAAAGTGAACTAATGTTCATTTTTATAGAAAAAATATATATATTAATAAATAATTCTAGTTATAACTTCCTTTAAGGTGCTAAACTTATAATGAGACTTCATAGTAGAAGATACAGAAGAAATGATAAAAGAAAAAACAAAATCTATAAAATCTTGTTTAGTAAAAGATGAATGAAAAACATTATCTCGAATATTAGCATCTATATCAAGATATTTCTCTAAACTATGTTTTATATGATCAAACATCTTATTCATCATAATTCTACCTTTCTCTTTTTCATTTTTATCTGCAAGAATAGTAGAATGCCACGAATAAAAGTTTGTATATTTTTTATCACCATTTTCTAAAGCTATAAATATATTCTCTAAAGCTTCTAAAAAACTAATATTATCAGAAAAAACATTTGAAGAATGAAATATATCAAACCAAATATTTTTAATAATATCAATTATTAATTCTTCCTTTGAAGAATAATAATTATAAATAGTTCCAACAGATATATTAGCTTCTTTAGCAATAGCTCTTATATTTATAGAATAAGCATCTTCTCTCTCAATTAAGTTTCTACTTGCTTTAAGTATATCCTCTTTAGAAGAAATAACCTTATTCATAATTTAAGCCTTATATAATTAAACTGAACATAAGTTCATTATAAATAAAAAAAAATATTTGTCAATACTAACTCTTTCGAGATTTTATAATATCTTTATTATTAATAGTATCACATAAAATAGGAGACTTTTCATTATACATAGAAGTCATACTTTTTACTTTATCTTGACTATAATTAGCATAACAATATATACAATGACTTAAACAGGTATTATAAGCCCCTATATCATAACTTTCAATACATCCACAATACTCTCTTTGATTTCTATCTTTTTTACTTTTTATATTAAAACCCAATATATTAGATATACGATCATCATCTATGCACTTTCCTTTGATAATATCAAATTGAGATAAATCATAATTTTCACAGCAAGTAGAAACTCTAATATTACAAAAATTAGCAACATCAGAAATAAACTTAGAAAGCTCCATTATAGCATACTCATTAATATCATATAAATTAATATCTCTCATATTTTTTAAAACTTTTTTATATATATCCAAAAAACTTATAACACATAAATCAGTATAATTACTTAATATCTTGGCCATTTTCTCAAAATATTTTTTGTGATAATCTATAGTATATTTATCTGTAATAATTATAGGATCATAACGACATACAACTTTATCACATCCTATTAAATCTGAAAGCCTCATAAATGTATTAAAAATATCATCATTTTTAATATTTTTTTCTATATCATTAGAATAAGAAGTAATAGTAAATTGAAAATAATATTTATAATCTCTAAGTAAGTGCAATTTGTCTAACATATTGTTAGGATTCTTACTCCAAAACACTATACAATCAACAGCCTCAGGGGACAAATCTATCTTACTAACTTGATGCGTATTAAAAGGATTTCTAACCAATACATATTCTTCTTGTATTCTATTAATAAACCACTTAGAATAATAGTTAGGTATATCAGTTCTTCTACTTGCACTAATAATCATAAAAAACTTATTATATAATATAAAAAATATTGATAATTAAGTAAAAAAAATATATTATTCTATTATAAATAAAAATGTGTAGGAGATTAAAATATGTTTAATTACTTACAAAGAATAGGAAAATCTTTAATGGTTCCTGTAGCTGTATTACCAGCTGCAGCTATTTTACTTGGTATAGGATATTGGATAGATCCTAATGGCTGGGGTGGTGATAATTCTATTGCTGCATTTTTTATTAAATCTGGTTCATCTATTATAGATAATATGCCTATACTATTTGCTGTTGGTGTAGCTTTTGGTATGTCTAAGGATCAAAATGGGACTTCGGCACTTACTGGATTAGTTGCATTTTTGGTTGTTACTACTCTTCTTTCACCAAATAGTGTTGCCCTACTTCAAAAAAAGGACATATCTGAAGTTGCAAGCGGATTTCAAAAAATTAATAATCAGTTTATAGGTATATTATGCGGTGCTATTTCTGGTGTACTTTATAATAGGTTTCATAATATAGAACTTCCAAAATTCTTAGCATTTTTCAGCGGTAGAAGATTTGTACCTATAATTACTTCTATAGTTATGATGTTATTATCTTTTATTTTAATGTTTATATGGCCTTTAGTTTATAATGGTCTTGTAAAGTTTGGTGAAGCTATTCTTGGTCTTGGAGCTTTTGGTGCTGCTATATATGCCTTTTTTAATAGATTATTAATACCTGTAGGTCTTCATCATGCTTTAAACTCTGTATTTTGGTTTGATGTTGCTGGTATTAATGATATACCTAATTTTTTAGGTGGTCAATCTTCTATAGATTCTGGAGTTGCGACTATAGGAGTTACAGGAATGTATCAGGCTGGATTCTTTCCTATTATGATGTTTGGTCTTGTTGGTGCGGCATTAGCTTTTATAAAAAATGCTAAAGAAGAAAATAAGCCTAAAATAAAGTCTATAATGATTGCTGCTGCTTTTGCAAGTTTCTTTACAGGTATAACTGAACCTATAGAGTTTTCATTTATGTTTGTAGCTCCTGTATTATATTTTATACATGCTATACTTTCTGGAATATCTTTCTTTATTGCTGCTAGTATGAAATGGATTGCTGGATTTGGATTTTCTGCTGGATTTATAGATTTTATACTTTCTACAAAAAATCCTTTAGCTGTAAAATGGTATATGCTAATATTACAGGGAATAGTATTTTTTATAGTTTATTTCTTTGTATTTGACTTTGCTATTAGAAAGTTTAATTTAAAAACTCCTGGAAGAGAAGATAGAGAAGATGCAGAAAATAATAATAATATTATAAAAATAAAAACTAAAAATACTGTTTCTCACAAAGATAAAGCATTACTACTAATACCACTACTTGGAGGAAAAGATAATATTATTAATATAGATAATTGTGCTACTAGATTGAGATTAGAAGTAAAAGATAATACTATTATTGATGATATAGAAATAAAAAAGAATTTTCCTGGTATATTAAAACCAAGTAAAAATTCAGTTCAAATAATAGTAGGTACTGATGTTGAATTTATAGCTAATGAATTAAAAAAAATAAATGAGTAAATAATAACATAAGCATTCATTATAAAAATAGTGAATGCTTATTCAGTTATAATTTCAGAGTTAAATATAGCACCATCTGGAAACTTAACAATCTCTCTATAAATATTAGGTAAAGCAACTTTTTCTAAATAAGGAAAACTAATTATTTCATTAATATATGATCTTAACTCATCATTCATAACAAGATCATTAGTAGTAACATTAGAATTATTAATTATAACTTCACTAAACTCTTTTATATTCATACCATTATTAATAGCAAGAAAACCATTTAAAAATATAATTCTAAAAACTCCATCATTATTTTTAATAATAGCAGTTCCTGATAACATAAACTCTATATTTGAAATACTAATTTTTAATAAATTATTATTAGCATTAAGCTCAGAAACTAATATAACCTCTCCTTTATTAAAGTTTAAGTGTATATTAGATTTTTTATCATAAGTATCTAAAAGCTCTATAGTAGAGTTTTCTTTTAGTTTAAATAAAAATTTATTTTCTAAATACGCAGTTATATAAGCATTACTCTCAGTTAAAATATTATCTCTACTAAATAATAAATCACCATAATTAGCAGGTTTTACTATAGACTTTGAAGATAATATTTTTACAGCTCCATTAAAATCTACTACTTTAATATATCTACTATAGTCTTTAGCAAATAAAACTAAACTAATATAAAAAAAAATAAATATTACCCTTAACATAATAAAACCTCTAATAAACATTATCGACATATAATACTTAATTTACAAATATACTGACACTTGCACTTCTAACTTCTTTATCAGATTCATATTTAGCTATAATATAAAATTTATACTCTCCTTTTTTAAGTTGCCATTTAATATTATTATTTATTATATCATCATAATTTGCTATTTTTTCATCATTACAATAAAAATTAGCATCTGATAAATTATTAGGTAATGAAAATGAGAAATATATATTTTGATACTCTATAGGAAGTTTATCATCTATTTTATATACCGAATTATTTAAAGGAGATTTAATAGATATTTTATTTACTAAGTCTTTATCTTCTTCTTTTTTATAAAAAGAACTATATTGTGTATCTTTATTCCTCAAAATATAATTATCATATAATACCCATTCATCAGTAGGTTTTTCTATTTGTTGTTGTTTAAGCCAATTATCATACTCACTTGATAAATTAACAAATACTTTTTTAGAAATACTTCCATCAGAATTTTCTCTTATATATAAATTATGAACATTACAATATTCTTGTATAACATTTTTAGAATCAAACTCTTCTACAATACTCTCCTTACAATACTCTGTCTTTAATTTACCACTTATTAAGCATATATCTCTAGTAACTATTGTATTTGGCTTATTCCATATAGTTTCTTTTTGCTCTTTATTAAGCATACTAAACAAATCATAAATAATAGGAACAGCTCCATTTCCTCCTGTAATATTGATCATCTCAGAACCTTTAAAATCTCCAAGCCACAATGCTACAATATACTTATCATTATAAGCAACACCCCAAGCATCGCGAGAGCCCTTAGAAGTACCAGTTTTTATAGCAATAGAAAAAGGATAAACTAAGCCTCTATAAGTACGAAAAGAACCTTGTCTTATATTTTTATCAGATAAAATGCTATTAATCAAATATGCACTTTCACTTGATATCACTTTAGTTTTTTTATTTTTATTTAATTTTATTATTTGAGAGTTTTCTTTTTTAATACTCCTAATAGATGAATGATTTATAAAATATCCATTATTAATAAAAACTCCATAAGCCGCCGCTAAATCTAACAAACGAACCTCCGCACTACCAAGAACTAAAGAAGCTCCATAATAGTCAGGATTTTTATTTATAGATGATAATCCAGACTTTAATAATATATTTTGAAACTCAGATAAACTATAACGAGAAACCCACTTAACGGCGGGTATATTAAGCGAATTAGCAAGTGCATATCTAATAGTAACAGGACCTCTATATTTATGATCAAAATTTTCAGGTATATAGTCTCCTCCAGGTGACTCTATATAAGTTTTAGTATCTCCTATAACAGAAGCAGGTGTTTCTCCTTTATCAAATAAATATGCATATAAAAAAGGTTTTAATGTACTTCCAGCTTGTCTTAAAGAAGTAGAACCATTAAAAGCACCATCTGTTTCTTTATCAAAATAATTCATAGAACCTATCATAGTTAATATTTCTAAAGTTTTTGCATCCAAAATAATACAAGCTATATTTCTAACATTAAACTTATGAAGCGATTGACTTGAATTACGAATAATAGTAATAGCATTTTCTTGCATATTTAAATCTAATGTAGTATTCACTTCTATTACATTATCATAATTTAACTTTTTCATATTTTGTTTTACATAAGTAGAAAAATGATAAGCATTAAAGTTATTAAGATAATTATTATTAGAATAAATAAATGGCATATTTGATATATAGTCATAGTATTCATTTTCTTTTATATAATGATTATTTAACATTTCATTCAACACATACTTTCTTCTAGAATCAACCATCTCAATATATCTATAAGGATTATACATAGTACCAGACTTTATTATAGATGCTAAAACAGATGCCTCATTAACAGTTAAATCTCCTACATCTTTTTTAAAATATATTTTACTTGCAGCACCTACTCCATAAGCATTATTTCCCAAAAAGACTCTATTAAGATATGATGTTATTATTTCTTCTTTACTTAGATTTTTTTCTAATCTTATAGCATCAAGTGCTTCATAAAATTTATTAATATATGTACGCTCTCTTGGAGTAAGATTTTTGGCTAATTGCTGAGTAATAGTGCTACCACCAGATACAATTCTTCTTGATTTTAAATTATAAAAAAATGCTCTAAGTATAGAACTAATATCTATACCTTTATGATAAAAAAAATTTTTATCCTCAGCACTAATAACCGCATTTATAAGATTAGTAGAAATATTAGTATAATAAACTTCTTCATAAAAGCCACCATACTCTGGGAATATAGTGCTAATTAATATACCATTTCTATCATATATTTTTAAAGCTCTATTTTCATTTATTTTTATTTCTTCTAATGAAAATGGTTTATTAATATATGAAACTGAAAAATTATAAAGTCTATAAGAAAAATAAAAAATTATAGAAGAAATAATTATAACAAATAAAATTAAAACTTTTAATAATCTACTCATATATGAAGTATGATTTTATATATAAATAACAATTAGTCAATAATATATTTTGTATAAATATATAAAATATGATATTATCTAAATACAGACTATATTTTAAGGTATTAAATAATATGAATAATAGGGACAATAAAAAATATTTATTTAAATTAATATCTACATCAACCGCTATAATATTTGTATTTATTATAATAGCTACCATAACTCTCGGCGTCTATTATATAATACAGTCAAATATAAACATACAAAGAATAGCAAGTCAATATGAAGTTTATGATAAAGAAGTATATAAAAAATATGGTGATAAAATAATAAAAATATTAATAAATACTTATAACAAAGATATAAATCAAACTAATGATAATTCAATAGGTGCATTATATCAAGCAGTAAAGCAAAATAATATAAAAGCTGTAAAATTCCTATTAGACAATAATATTAATACAGAAATATATGATACAAATAATTCTACCCCACTAATGATTGCTATAAAAGAAAATAAAAATAAAATAGCAAAACTTTTAATAGATAAAAGTAAAATAAACTATAATACTATACAATATGCAATTAGAAATAAAAATAAAGAAATAGTAAAATATATTATAGACACGGGATTTGATATTAATACTAGAGATAATATTAGTCTACTTTATAATGCTGTGCTTAGTTTGGATATGGAGTTAGTTCAATACTTTATTTCAAAAGGAGTAAAAATAAATGACAACTCTATAGATAAAGTATATGGAAATATTATAATGGCATCTTCTGGATCTAAATATTCATTTGGTTCTGAACCTATAAATCTAAAAGAATTAGAACAAGATAAAACAAATAGTTATTTAATTAGCAAACTTTTATTAGAAAATAATGAAAACAGAAAAAAAATAAATGAACATATAAATGGTAAAAATGCTTTAATTATATCT
This sequence comes from uncultured Spirochaetota bacterium, assembly GCA_944390575.1. Classification (GTDB taxonomy): domain Bacteria; phylum Spirochaetota; class Brachyspiria; order Brachyspirales; family Brachyspiraceae; genus Brachyspira. The sequence goes on along the minus strand of CALXQJ010000002.1, from coordinate 512,051 downwards.
GTAGGAAACTCATATATAGATACAGTAAAATTGTTAATAGAAAATGGAGCAGATGTAAACTCATATAATTCACTTGGTGAAACTGCTTTAATGTATGCTGTTAATAATGGAGATATAGAAATAGCTAATTTATTAATACAAAATGGGGCAAATATAAATACAGAAAACTATAATTCAAAAAGCACTATATTTTATGCATTAGAAAGCCCCATTACAAATAGAAAAATAGAAATGATTAAACTTTTAATAGATAATGGTGCTGATATTAATATTATAGATAATCATGGATTTACACCTTTAAATATAGCAATACTCAATGAAGATAATGAACTAATAAAATTCTTTATTACAAACAATGCAAATCTAAATATGATAACAGAAAATGGAGATAGCCTAATAGAATATGCTATTAATAGAAATAATATAGACTTACTGCAACTATTGGTAGAAAATGGTGCTGATATTAATTATGCAGGTATATCATCATACACACCACTTATGATAGCATCAAGATTAGGTGCAGATAATATTGTTCGAATATTTTTGCAAAGAGATATAGAAATTAATAAACAAGATAAATATGGAGATACAGCATTACACATAGCATCAGAAAACTCTAAAACTTCAGTAGTAAAAATGTTATTATCAAAAAATCCAGATATTAACATAAAAAATAATGAAGGAGATACTCCACTACATAAAGCTGTAAAAAGTGGAAATATAGATATAGTAAGCGAGCTAATTATAGCAGGTGCTGATATTAGTAGCTATAATAATAGCTTTAAAACTCCAATAGATATAGCAAGAGAAAATAATAACATAACAATATTACAAATATTAGAAGAAAAACATAATAGCAAAATTAATGAACCTAACTATTATGAAAAAGATGAATATTAATTATTATACATTAATTGCTTTTTAGTTAGAACCTGTTTTAAACCTTCTTTTGCTTGTATATCTGAATTATTTATAGTTAATGCTGCTCTATAGCTCTCTTCAGCACTATCTAATTCATTGATTCTAAAATAACATTTACCTAAAGATAAGTTTATATCAAATAATTCTTTTTTATCTTTTGCAATAGATAAAGCCTCACTATAAGCATATATTGCATCTTCATACTGTAGTCGTCTATATGAGAATGCCCCATAAAGCATATAATTTTCTACTTTAGGAGAAATATCTATTAATTGCCTATAATATTCAGTAGCATCATTATATCTTCCTATCTCTTCCATCATAGTAGCTAAATATACAAAAGCAGATTCTCTAATTGTTACTGTATTATTTTCATCATTAGCAGAAGTAAGTAAAGACTCTCTTGCCTTATCATAATTCTTTGTTTTATAAAATAATACACCACCTCTATAAATACTCTCTCTATCTTTTGGATACTTATTAATAGTATAATTATAATACTTTATAGCATCATTATTATTACCTATATTCTCATAATACATAGCAAGAGTTCTACTTGGAAAGGCATTTCCTATATTATCTCTAATAGCAGTTTGAAGTAATTTTACCCCTACATCAGAATTTCCATAGTATAATTCTAATTCTCCAAGTCTTGGTATGAAAATAGAATTATTAGTTGTTGTTTTAAATATTTCTTGATAATACTTCAAAGATGATATATAAGACTGTTGTCTATATGTAATATCTCCAAGACGCTCTAATGCTAAATTGTATAAATCATCTTTCTTTTCTACTATTAATATTTTTTTATAATTAGCCTCAGCATTCTTTAAATCTCCAGACTTATAATAAGCATTAGCAAGAAGCCCTATAGCTTGATATGTATTAGTATATTCTTTCATACGACTTAAACGAGAATAATATCTTACAGCCTTATCATACTGATTTTCATTCTCATAAAGTTCACCTATTGCAAGTATACCATTAACATCATTTGGATTTTGTTCCAATACTTGCTCATAAACTTTTCTTATAGATTCATAATCTTCTGTTTGCTCATATATTTCTACAAGTCTTTTTAATGACTCCGTTGTATTTTTAGAGTTTGCCAAACTTTTTAAGTACATCTCAATAGCACTTTCAGTATCACCAGAAGTTACATAAATATCCCCAAGAACAGCAGCAGCCATATCAGCATACTCACTACTACCTATCTTAACAAGTTTACTCAAAGTATTATATGCAACACTCTGAAGACCCTCATTTAAAGCTATTACTCCAACATGAAATAATGCCTCATCATTATCTTCTATCTCAAGAACCCTCTCATAATACCCCTTAGCTAATCTTGGCAATTTATTATCTATATAAAATTTACCAAGAGTAAGTAAACTAGGTATATAATTAGAATTAATTTTTAAAGTTTCTTCTAAAGATGTAATAGCCTCTTGATGCATTCCTTTTCTTAAATAGGAAATAGAAAGATTATGTTTTAATTTTTCATCCAAGTATAGAGAGTTTGTCATACTATCAAATAAATTAATAGCAGTATCATATTCTCCAAGTTCATTATAAACTTGCCCTAGTAATATATTAGCTTCATATTCTTTTTTTGGGTCTATAGTCTCTTTAATTTCTTTTTTTAATATATCTCTTGCTTTTATATAATTTCCATTTTTATAATAATCTTGAGCTAAAGTATACTCATCTACTATCTTATTATTTAATGAAATTCTACCCTGAACAATAGCAACATTAAGAGAAATAATACATATAGCAGCTAAAAGACCAACACAAATAATAAAAACTGTAGTTTGTAAGTTTTTATATTTATTAATCCTACGCTTATTGTATATCTTCGTCTTGTATTCCATCTAAAATCCCATTAATAAATCTATAGGAATCCTTATCTCCAAATATTTTAGAAATCTCAACGGCTTCATCTATAACAATAGATTTCGGAATGTCCTTTATAAAAATCAAGCTATATATAGACATTCTTAGTATAGATTTATCTACATACTTTATTCGCTCTATATCCCAGTTTTCTGAATACTTATCTATTAATGAATCTATTCTTGTTATATTAGATATAGTACCTTCTATAAGTTCCTTTGCAAAATTACGTACTGTTGGATTTATTTTATTATTTTCATCATACTCTAAATTAACAAGAAAATCTCTATTAACATCACTATCATTAAAGTCAAAAGAATATAAAGACATTACAGCATATATTCTAGCTTGTCTTCTAAAACCATAAGATGATAAATCTATATCAAACATCTTATCATCATTATCAGACTTAGGTTTCTTAGCTCTAACAATAACTTTCTTTTTAATAACTTTTTTAGGAGTATTAGAAATCTCTTCACTATTTATATTTTTTTCATCAGACATATACTATAGACCAATTAATTAATTTTATCTAATTCTTTTTTTATCTTAGAATAAACTTCTTCAGGAGTACCCACACTCTCAACATTTATAATATTAACTCTATTCATATAAAAGTCTAAAATAGGTTTACTCTGTTTCTCAAAAACCTCTATTCTTGTTTTTATAGTCTCTTCATTATCATCATCACGACCTCTACATAAAAGTCTATTAACAACAATATCCTTATCAGCATACAAATTAATAACAGCAGAAATATTAAAATTTAATTCTCCTAATATTTTATCTAATTCCTTAGCTTGTTCCATAGTTCTTGGAAAACCATCCAACATAAAACCATTTTTACAATCATCTCTCTTAATTCTATCGATAATCATATCTATTACTAAACTATCAGGAACTAAATCTCCCCTATCCATATAAGACTTAGCAGTTCTCCCAAGTTCTGTATTATTAGAAATATTTTCACGAAACATATCCCCAGTAGAAATATGTACTATAGAATAATCCTTTTTAATAAACTCAGATTGAGTACCCTTACCTACACCAGGAGGTCCAATAAAAATAATATTAAGCATACAAATAAAACTCCAATAACAATATATAAAAAGCAATAATAGTATATTAAATATTACAACTTATGTCAAATCTCTACCAACTATAAGAATACATTAAATTAACACCTGTATAATCCCAATTAAAAGATAATTTCTCAACATTAAAATTATCTTCATTAATCCAAAGCATATAATATATACTAGTAGTAACAGCAAATATACCTGTAAGAACTAAACCAGATACATATAAATTAAACGCTGTATTATATTGTGTTAAGTCTATAGCAGGTCTATTAGGATCATTTTGATATTGATCATAATATTTAACTAAAGTAGAATCAAATACCTCATTAGCATATACATAACTACCTATAGCAAATATACCAGATGCTATTGTAAGACCTAATCCTATTTTTGTATTTCTTTCATAATTTTTAAATATTTTATCAAAAAGTGTTGGTTCTTTATATTCCATTAATGTTGGTGTTAATATTTGACTATTTGTACTATCTACCTGAAATGTTCCATAATAATCCATATAATTCTGATTTGTAATTTTTATAGAATAACTTCCAAATCCGAAATATCTATCTATATTAGGATTTGCAACTTCTTTAACACCATTAATTAATACAGTGCTATCTTCTGGTATATTTATTAATACCTTAGCTTTATTTGTTATTTGATTTAATTGAAAACTTAAAACTATATCTTCTTTAGAATTTTCAAATTCTAACATAGTATCTATAGTTTCATAATCATCCTTCTTAATTGTAAATCTATGACTATTAGTAGTAAGTGCAGGTATATACAAAGTATCATTAGCAACACCAATTAAAACATCATCTATATACACAAAAGATTCCTTAGGCTCTACATTAATAGCAACAACACCTGTAGTATCTAAAAGTGATATTTTATTTGCTATCTCTAAAGCGTATATAGGAATATAATCATCTATTTGAGATTCTGGTATCTCTACACTATAAGAATGTACTTTTCTATCTTTTATATAAGCTACATACGTATTTATATGTATATTCGGTCTTTTATATTCTATAGTACCATAAACCGAAATATCACTATTTCCATTTTCAAATACATACTCTTTAATATTTTCACCATTATACTGATAGTAAACATCTCCAAGAGAAATACTTTGAGTAAATCCATTTGTATTTTTTACTAAAACATTAGAACCATTATAATCTAATACAACTTCTCCCTCATCTAAAAAAAATCTCTTATCTCCTGGCTTAATATATCTTACATTACTACGAACAGTGCCCCAATTAGTATAATATGTATACTCATAGTTTGTTACAATAGTAGATTGATTTGTAGAGCTCATATTATCCATATTTGTAGAGTTTGTAAAAGTATAAGTTATATTTGTAAACTGAAAAACTTTATAATTATATACTTTTTCAAAATCATGTGGAGTTAATTCTATATCATTACTAGATTTTAATACAAGAGACTTATTATACTCAAGCTGATTTGCTATAGAATCTGCAATAGCAAGACCTAAATAATTAAAATTAGTATCAGATCCTACATTGGTATATACAAAAACATCAACCTTAATAGTATCTTTAGCGGTATAATAAGGCTTAACATTTTGTATAGTTATAGGCTTTCCACCAAAAGAATATAGTGGCAATGTAAAAAGTATAAATGATAAAAGTATAAGTACTTTTTTAATAGTAAAAATCCTAAAAAATTATTTATATATAATACAATAAAATATTGAAATTATCAAATCATTTATAATATTTTAACCTATTTTCTTTATAACGTATGGATATATCTTTTGATAAAAGTCTTATTCTTATATAGTTATACCTATACTTTACTTTTTGATAATACTCTTTTATAGTATTCGCATCTAAAAAGAAAATAAATTCTTTAGAGAAATTATTATAGTCTTCTTTGTTAAGATAATTAGATATTTTATTTAATATCTCTTTTGTATTAGAAAATATAATAGTCTCATCATCTACAGTAAAATTTTTTGTTCTAAAAGCTAAAAAAATTTCTTGTTCTATATACTTAGCAAAAGATAATGATTTTTTTATATAAAGATCATTTTCTATATAGAATTTATCTAAAATATCTATCCACTTTCTTATAGCATCTACAAGTATTTTTGGTTCTTTTAATGCCCTTTGAGAGTCCTGCCCTAAACGTTTTCTATAATGATAATGAGTATCATACTCAAAACTTACTTTTTTAGTATACATTAGCAACATATGAGAAAATATACCATCTTCACCAGGTTGTATATTTATAGGGTATCTTATATTGTTATTTTCTCTCAAAATATCAGTCTTAATAAACATAGAACAAGTAGGAAGTGCTGAATGAAAATTATTAGAAACTCTTTTATCAAGACTCCAAAAACTACTTAATACAACCAAATCAGAATTATTATCCTTAGCATTTTTATAAAACTTTTCTAAAAAATCTAAATCTATATAATCATCACTATCTATAAAAAATAAATACTCTCCTCTAGATAAACTAATACCATCATTACGTGCAGAAGAAACACCAGAATTCTTTTTATCAATAACTATAATACGATTATCTTTTTTAGCATAAATATTTAATATAGAGATAGAATTATCAGTAGAACCATCATTAATACAAATAATTTCTAAGTCTCTAAACGTTTGATTGATTATACTATCCAAACACTCAGACAAATATTTCTCTACATTATATACAGGAATAATAACACTAATCATATCAATTATATTAGCAAAAAACAATAATATAAGCAACTATTTTCCGAATATAATAAAAATAAATAACTTGATATTTTGTATATTTAATAATATATTATTAAATATACAGAACAAAATTACAGTATAAATATGGAAAACGCTAATAACAACACAAATAATACTCTAATCAAAGAAGAGTTTAAAGTATCTCTAAAAGCAATAGATTATGAAGGTCCATTATCTATACTTTTTGATATGCTAAAAAGAAGTGAGAAAAATATATATGAAGTTTCTATATTAGAAATTATAGATCAGTTTATAGCATATTTATACAGAGAAGCTACTATTAATTTAGATTCGGCTGGAGATTTTCTTGTTATAGCATCAGACTTCCACTTATACAAATCAAGAATGTTACTTCCTCATGATATGAATGATGATAAGTTTACAGATAAATTAAAATTTGAAATAATAGAACAAATGCTAGAATTCCAAAGATATAAATTAATGGCAGAAGAATTGGAAGTATTAGAAGATATGACAGACTATGCATTTGAAAGAAAAGATTCTGATAGAATAAAATTTTTTCAAAATAACTCTACAGAAGAAGAAGATAATGATGTAGCTTGGAAAGATGTTAGTCTTTATGATTTAGTTTATGCTTTTGCTAAAGTTCAATTTACTTCAGAGCCTGAATTGGCAGTAATAGCAAATATGAATAATTTTCATATAGATAATGCTATTGATATGATAAAATTAAAATTATCAGAAAATAATAACTTTATATTTACAGAACTTTTTAAAGATGGTATAACAAAAAGACAATTAGTAATTTTCTTTTTAGCTATTTTAGAACTAGTAAAAGAAAAAGTTATACTACTACAGCAAGAAGCTAAATTTAGAGAAATATATATTATAAAAAGGGAAAATAATGAATAATATAGATGGAGTTATACATAAAAAAAATTTTTCTCTAAAAAAGTATAATACATTTAGAATAAAAGCTATAGCAAAAGATTTTTATATACCAGAAAATATAGATGGATTTATAAATATTTTAAAATATCTAAAACAAAATAATAAGGATTATATGATATTAGGTGGTGGAAGTAATATTTTGTTTTTAGATAAAGTAATAGAAAAATCAATTATATATACAGGTTTTTTTACAAGAATAGAAAACTCAACAAAAACAATTAGAGCATATTCTGGGGCTAATGTTATTGATGTTGTAAAAAATGCTTATAAAAATTCTTTTACAGGATTAGAATTTTTGTATGGACTACCAGGCTCTATTGGTGGTGCTACATTTATGAATGCAAGATGTTATAAACATTCTATTTCTGAGTTTATAGAGAAAATTGGAATTATAGATGATAATTTAGAATATAGAACAATAAAAGTATATGAATGTGAATATGACTATAAACAAAGTATATTTATGAAAAAAGACTATATTATAATTGATGTACTATTTCAATTAGATAAAGGAAATAAAAAAATAATAAAATCTAATATGAAAAAATATATAAGAGATAGAAAATCTAAACATCAATTTAAATACCCTTCAGCTGGTAGTACATTTTTAAATGATTATTCTACTAATATGATTGCAGGAAAAGTAATAGATGAACTTAATTTAAGAGGATTAAGAATAGGAGGTGCTATTGTATCACCATATCATGCCAACTTTATAGTAAATTATAAAAATGCTACGGGGGAAGATGTATATAATTTAATAAACAAAGTAAAAGAAGAAGTATATAATAAAAGAAAAATAAATATACACCCAGAAGTGAGAATTATTAGTAATGATATTAGAAAAAATCAACTATAATGAAAAACATTTAAAATATATAGATAGAGCAATAGAAAAAGCAAAAATATTATATGAAAGTTGTAATTGCTGTGGACATTTATGTAATGTAAATAGAAATATTAATAAGATAGGTAGATGTAGAATATTTGAAGATATCAATCATATAAAAGTAGCATCACATACATTACATTTTGGTGAAGAACCTATGCTTGTTGGAAATAATGGAAGTGGAACTGTATTTTTTTCTAGTTGTAATTTAGGTTGTATATTTTGTCAAAATCATCAAATAAGCTCTGAAGGTATGGGGAATGTTGTAGATATTAATAAGCTTTCTGAATATTTTCTAAGCTTAGAAAAACAAAATGCTACTAATATTAACTTAGTAAGTGCAACACATGTTATATACCCTATTTTAAAAGCTCTAAAAATTGCATTTGAAAATGGTCTTAATTTACCTATAGTATATAATACAAATGGATATGATACTCCTGAATTATTAGATGCATTAGATGGTATAATAGATATATATTTACCTGATTTAAAATACTTTTATGATGAAAAATCTATTAAATATTCTAAAGTAAAAAATTATTTTAATGTAGCAATCAATACTATAGAAATAATGAAAAAACAAGTTGGAGATTTAGTTGTCAATGAGAATGGTATTGCCGAATCTGGACTTATTATAAGGCATTTAATACTACCAAATAATGAATCTGATTCTTATGACATACTCATAGAATTAAAAGAAAGAGGCTTCTTAAATACAACTATATCATTAATGTCTCAGTATAATCCAAAGTTTAAAGCTATGGAAAGCGAAAAAATAAATAGAAAAATTAATATAAAAGAATATGAAGACTTAATAGAATATGCAATAGACTTAGGATTTACAAATATTTTAGCACAAGAAATGGAAAGCTCAGATACATATTTACCCGACTTTAGAAGAGAAAAGCCATTTCAATTTTAATAAAAGATATTGAAATATGAAAATACTACTTATAAAACAAACATCATTAGGCGATGTACTACATATGACACCTGTAATAAGGGCCTTATATAAAAATATAGAAAATGTACAGATAGATATTGTAACAGATAAAAAAGCTCTTGGAATATTAGAAAATAATCCATATATAAATAAAATATATGTACTTGATATATACAAATATGAAAAAGAAATATTTTCATCTATACCTAAATTCTTTTCAACTATAAAAGAGTTTATATCTCATATAAATGACGTAAAAAAAGAACAGTATGATATAGCTATAGATCTACAAGGATTAGAGAGAAGTATCATTTTCTTATATAGTTGTAGAGCTAAAAGAAAGTTAGCTAAAGGCAAGTGGCTTTTTGTAGAAAGTAATTATTATAAAGATATTAATGCCATAGATGGTCTTATATCATTTTTACCTTTAATAAACTGTATGGATGATGGTACTGATTTAGACTTTTTTCTACCTAAAAATATAGAAACCTCATTTAATCAAAGAGTTAAAGAAATAAATATTGATATAAAAAAAGAATATATAGTCTTCTCTCCATTTTCAAGATGGGAAACAAAAGATTTATCGGTAAATAAGACTATAGAAATAATAAAAGAAATTAATAAATTATCAAATATACAAATAATACTATCTGCTACTGAAGATTATAAAAAAGAGTGTGATATAATATCATCTAATTTTGACAATGTATTAAACTCTGCAGGAATATTCAATTTATCACACTTAGCTTATTTAATAAAAATGTCTAAAGGAATGCTTAGTGTAGATTCATTTCCTATGCATTTAGCTTGTGCATTTAACAAACCATTAATAGCCATATTTGGCCCTACAAGTGAGGTTCGTGTTGGACCTATAACTACAAATTCAGAAGTTATAAGAGTAAAAAATCTTAATTGTGCTAGATGCTATATAAGAAAAAACTGTCCTAATAATCATATATGTATAGAAAATTTAGACTCTTCTCTTATAGCAAATAAACTACTATCAAAAATAGAATAAACCCAAATTATTCAAATCTAAAGTAAGAAACTTCATTTACAATATTTTCAGATTTAGTTAATACATTTCTACTTGCAATAGCACCATCTTCTGCTATATTTGAATTTTCCTGTGTAATACTATTAAGCTCATTTACAGTAGTATTAATTTGAGATAAACTATCCTCTTCTTCTACAATAGAATTAGATATGCCTATAAGAACATTTGCAACTTCATTAGCAGCAACTTCAATATTTCTTAATATAGAAGCAGATTCTTCAACAGCACTAGTTCCATCCTCAATTTTAGCGATAGTCTCAGTAGCAATATTAGAAATATCCTTAGCAGCATTACCAACATTAATAGCAAGAGTTCTAACCTCAGAAGCAACAACCGCAAAACCTTTACCCTGATCACCAGCACGTGCAGCCTCAACAGAAGCATTTAATGCAAGTATATTAGTTTGAAGTGCAATAGATTCAATAATCTTTGTAATATCCGATATTTTTCTACTAGCATCAGATATTTTAAGCATATTTTCAGAAGCATTATTAATAGCATCAACACCATTTTTAGTAGCAACTGAAACATTTTCACTCATATTTTTTGCATTATTTGTATTTACAGCAGTATCTTTTAAAGATGAAAATACAAAATCTACAGAAGAAGCAAGTTCCTCTAAAGCACTCGCTTGATAGTTAGTTCTATCAGATAAATTAGTGCTACCACTTGTAATAATATTAACAGCATCATTAATACCATTAATGTTGTTTTTCATATTATATATAATATCACCAAGCTTAGACTGCATACCATCTAAAGCACGCATAACATCACCAGATTGATCTTTCTTAGACAAATCTTTATCATTAAATTTAGTATTAAAATTACCATCAGACATAGATTCTATAATTTTAATAGTATTTCCAAGAGTATTAGATATAGGCTTAGCAATTAAAACAACAAGAACAAACTCTACACCAGATAAAATTATTAAAACCAAAAGTAATATAAGTGCAAGTCTAACAAGAGATACAACAAGACCAATGCTATCAAATATATAAATAACATGCCATGGTATATTATTAGCTTTTATTGTAATATATCCATTTTTACCTTCTACAAAAGAAAATAAATTATTCTTAACTATATCAGTATAATACTTGCCTACTATAGAATCATCTTTTATATTTTTATTAAATAAATTATCACTGCTTTTAATATCTAAATATCTACCATTAGTATCTATAATATTTATAGTAGAACTAGAAGATTTTTTTATTTCATTTATTATATCATTAACTTCTACATCAACTCCAAAAACACCTCTTAACTTTCCATCTACATACATAGCCTTCGAGAAAGTAACAACTAAATTCCCAGATACATAATCTATATAAGGATCAGAAATAGTTATCTCATTTGGCTTTGAAATAGCTGTTTTATACCAAGGTCTTGAAGTTTGATCAAAATCAGGAGAAAAATCTCCAGAGCTATGTATAAATATTCCACCATCTTTATATGGAATATCATTTCCATAATATATATTTAGAAGAGATTTTTGATTATTTAATACCTTTTGAAATACAACAAATAACTGTTGCATATTAGTCTCTACTTCTATATAACTTGTAAAAATATCTATTTCAGAATATAAAGTAGAAATAGTATTATCTAATAATGCAGAGTATTTAACAGCATTTGCTTCCTCAGCTTTTAAAAATCTATTCTTATACTCAGGAATATATATAATATAAACTGTAAAACAAATAAAGAATACAGATATAATATATGGAATAAGAAATTTTAATTCTAAACTACGAGATCTCATTTTATTTTTCAACATACAGCAATTCTCCACATTATTCAATCATAATAAAAAATATATATTATAAATTATCTAAACTTTCTTTTTTTATTATTTCTTTCTTCTTCTACATACCCTTCAGGTTTTTCTAATAATGCCTTTCTACTTAAAGAGTACTTACCATTTTTGAAATCAATAATCTTTACTTCTATTTCATCACCTATCTTTAGTACTTCTTCTACATTCATAACTCTCTTATAAGCAAGCTCTGATATATGACAAAGTCCCTCAACACCAGAAGCAATCTCAATAAAAGCACCAAAGTCTTTAATATCTCGAACAATTCCAGTATAAACTTCACCAACTTCTGGTTCCTTTACATAAGAATTAATAAGCTCAATAGTTCTATTTAAGCTATCTGTATCAAGTGCAAATATGTTAATATTACCATTATCTTGTATTTCAATATCACTATTAGTTTCTTCAATAATAGCCTTAATATTCTTACCGCCAGGACCTATTAATATCTTAATCTTATCACTATTAACAAGCATATTTTTATACTTAGGAGCATACTCAGAAACTTCAGAAGGAGTAGATATAGTAGCCTCTATTTTATCTAAAATAAAGAAACGAGCTTTTTTAGCCTGTTCTAAAGCTTCTTTAAGTATTTTTGTAGAAATACCAGTAAGTTTAATATCAAGCTGAAATGCTGTAATACCTTTACGTGTACCAGCAACTTTAAAGTCCATATCACCAAGATGATCTTCAATACCTTGAATATCAGTTAATACCTTATAACCATCTTTGTAAGTAGCAAGTCCCATAGCAATACCAGCAACAGGAGACTCTAAAGGTACACCAGAAGCAAGTAAAGACATAGTAGAAGCACAAATAGTAGCCATAGATGAAGAACCATTACTTTCTAATATTTCAGCAACAACTCTTATAGTATAAGGAAACTTATCTTTAGAAGGAAGCACAGCATTAAAAGAACGCTCTGCCAAATTACCATGCCCTATTTCACGTCTACCAGGAGTTCCAAAACGTCCAACTTCACCTACAGAAAATGGTGGAAAGTTATAGTGAAGCATAAAAGTCTTATTTTCTTTACCGTATATATCATCCATTAATTGAGCATCTTTTTCACTACCAAGTGTTACTATAGATAAACATTGAGTTTGTCCACGAGTAAATAAAGCAGAACCATGAACTCTTGGTATCAAGTTTATCATAGTATCAATCTTTCTAATTTCATCTAAAGCACGGCCATCAGGACGCATCTCTTTTTCAACAATAGCCTCTCTAACTATCTCTTCTTCTATTAAATGACAAATGCCCTTAACTTGAGAAATAAGTTTTTCATCTTCTACTTTAGTTTTAATATATTCTTCTATCTCAACAAAAGCATTATCCATACTCTCATTTCTTAAAGCTTTATCAGGATTATAATTAGCAGAAGAAATTTTCTCACGACCATACTCATCAACCATCTTAAATAAATCTGCATCATATTCAAATAATGCCTGCTCTATCTTTTGTGTACCACAAAGCTTAGCCATTTCATTTTGCATATCAATATATTGTTGCATTTCCTTATGAGCAAGCTCAATAGCACCAATAAATACTTCCTCAGAAACTTCTCTAGCTTCACCCTCTATCATTAATATAGCATCCTTACTACCAGCTACAATAATATCTAATTCACTAGTAGGAAGCTCTGAGTTTTTAGGATTTACAATATACTCACCATTTTTATATCCTATTCGTACAGCAGCAATAGGTCCACCAAAAGGAATCCAAGAAATAGATAAAGCAGCAGATGAAGCTATAACAGCTAAAGCATCTGTAGGCATATCTACATCAACAGACAAAACAGTAGGTATAATTTGAACTTCATTTCTAAAACCTTCAGGGAACAAAGGTCTTAAAGGTCTATCTATGATACGAGATATTAATATCTCCTTATCTCTAGGCTTAGCCTCTCTTTTAAAGAATCCACCCGGTATTTTACCACCTGCATAATATTTTTCATTATAATTAACTGTTAATGGAAAAAAGTCAGACTCTAAATTTGGAGTTTTAGAAGCAACTACTGTAGCAAGTATAGTAGTATTTCCAAGTCTCAAAGTAACAGAACCATGAGCCTGCTTAGCTAAAAGCCCAGTCTCTAAAATAAGCTCTTCTCCACAAAACATACCCTTAACCGTTATCATATTCCTCTCCTATATAAAAACACGTAAAACACCAAGATGGGATTCTTAATGTAATTTATTAACTTATTATTTTCTTAACTTTAATTTTTGAATTAATGACTTATAAGATTCTAAGTCTGTCTTTCTCAAATAATTAAGAAGCTTTCTTCTTTTTGCAACCATTTTAAGAAGTCCCATTCTTGAATGATTGTCTTTAGTATGTTTTTGGAAATGATCTTTCAAATAAGTTATACGATTAGTTAATAAAGCTATTTGAACCTCTGTAGAACCTGTATCTTTCTCATTTTTACCAAATTCTTTTACTATTTTTAATTTTTCTTCTGCCATTATAGACATTTTGTTCTCCTTTTAAAATAATTTCTTATATTTTGTTCATCTTTTTTTAGTATCTTTTTCAATTCTTCTATACCATTAACTCTAATATTATCTCTTATATATTTAAGAGGGATAAGAGTTATTTCTTTACCATAAATATTTGCAGAAAAATCTAATATATGACTTTCTACTCTAAGTTCATTATTGATATTACTAATACCAATAAAAGTTAATGCTTCATAAAGTTTGTCAGAGCCTTCAATCTTAACATAAGAACTATAAACACCCATTTTAGGAACAAATAGATTAGGAAAAAGTTCCATATTTGCTGTAGGATAGCCTATCTTACGACCTAAGGCATTACCATGTATAACTTTACTTGTCATAGAATACTCTCTACCGAGCATTTTATTAACATCATAAATTTTACCATTAGAAAGAGCTTCTCTAATTCTAGAGCTTGATATTCGCTCTTTTTTATATAATAAGAAAGAGACTTCTGTCACTCCTATATCATTTTCATTAGCATATTTTTCCAAGAAATATTTATCACCTACTCTATCTTTACCAAAAGCAAAATCAACACCAACAACTATATGCTTCATATTATAATATTCTATCAATTTATTAAAGAACTCTTTAGCTTCCATTGTATAAAATTCTGGTAAAAAGTCAATAACTATTATATAGTTAAAGCCAAGTTCTTCCATAAAAGATATACTGTCTTCTACTCTATATATAGCTACATTACGCTTCTTAATTAATATAGCTACAGATAGAAGATTCTTTTTTTTAGCTATTTTTAAGTTTTCAGATAATAGTTTTTTATGACCTCGATGAACTCCATCAAATTTACCTATAGTAACAACACTACCTAAATCTCCCGTTTCTATTGGACAAAAATCATAAACAACTGTACTCATAAAACTATTTTTATTCCATAATTATAATTAAAATAAAAAATATTTAACTTTTATCATTATCAATAACATCGATATCTTCTTCATATATATTATTAGACATCTTAAAAAGATTTTTAATAATCAAAGAGAAAATAAGTACAAATAAAGATACTAAGTAAAGGATTATAGTAATACTCCAAAACTTAGACTCCATATCTACCAAACTAAGCAAATGATATTTAGATACTATAATTTTTGACAATACTTGTAAAAAACAATAAATTAAAAATGCAACAAGAAAGTTATGATACTTATAAATATTACTACTTAAAGACCAAGATAACATATAAAGTGCTAAAAATAAAAGAAAAAACTTAAAATAAATTATCATAAATAGAAAAAATGATATATTAGTATCTATATCATATCTAAAAACATAAGATAAAACTGGAACTATATTAAATCCAAACAATATATCTCTAGATGTGGTATAAAAATAATCATACAAAGATTTTTTATTTAATGAAATGGTATTTTTATACTTTACATTAGTACCTTCTTCTATATAAGATACATTACTCATAAGTATATCAGAATCATCAAAACTAATAAAGTTTGCAAAATAAACATTATTATAAACTACAATAACATCTTTATATAAATTATTTTCTATTCTACTATTAGCCATTAAAGAATAATTATTAAACTTAGTAAATATATTATTACTTAAATCTATAGAGTTTAATGCTTTAGAATCTAAATTACTCTTTAAATACTTAATATTATTATAAGTATCTGTTCTATTTATATAGTATACACTAATAAAAAATGAAAATATAACTATAGATAAAAATGGGGAAATAAATCCATCAAACTTATTTAAAGCTCCTATATATATAAATGATATTATAGAAGATATAACAAATACAATAAAGAAGTAATCTCTTAAGAAACTATACAAAGTAAGAAAACTTAAATGTTTATTATCAAAATCTAAAAGTTCAAATAAGTATATAAGTGTTAATATTACACAAAAAATAAAGTTGTGAAATAATAAACATAATAAATTTTTTATCAGCTTCATAATGCAATATATTAACTTATAATAATAAAAATTCAAGTATTATAAAAAAATAAATATTTAACTCTAATTGCTTAATATATACTATTAATATATAATTTTAATATGTTGCAAGAACTTTTACAACCTGAAATAGAAGAATTAATAAAAGAAAAAAAATGGGAATATCTTAAAGAAATATTAACTTTGTGGAATGAGGTAGAAACTGCAAATTTAATAACAACTCTAAAGTCAGAAGATAAGTATAAAGTTTTTATAATACTACCAAAAGATTATTATACAAAAGTATTTACAGAATTAATACATAAAGATCAACAAATTATAATAAAAAATATGCCAAATTTTCTAATAAAAGACCTATTAGAAAATATAGACCCAGATGATAGAACATCATTTCTTTCTTCTCTAACAAAAGAAACATCAGAAGAAATTATAAAGCTACTAAAAACGGAAGATAGAGAAATAGCTTCTTGGTTATTATCATACCCAGAGTATAGTATAGGTAGATTAATGACTACAAAATATATATCAATACTGCCTCATTGGAATATAAAACAAGCTTTTGAGTATGTGAGAAATAATATAGATGATGCTGAAACATATACAACTCTATACGTAGTCGATAACAAAAGAACACTTATGGGATCTATATCAATAAGAAAGCTTTTTTTTACAGAACAAGATGAATTAATATCAAATATTATAGATACTTCCCCATATATATCAGCAAATGATAATCAAGAAAATGCAATAGAAATTATTAAAAAATATAATATACACTCATTAGCGGTAGTAGATAATAAACACTCATTAATAGGAATAGTAACCGTAGATGATATATTAGATATAGCAGAAGAAGAATATACAGAAGATTTTCATAAAATGGCAGGTATTACTTCAACAGAAGATGACTTTGATGATAATTTAAAAGCAACTCCTATTTTTAGTATATATAAAAAAAGAATTATGTGGCTTTTATCTCTTGTATTTATAAATATTTTTTCTGGAGGTATAATAGGAATATTTCAAAATACATTACAAGAACATATTATATTAGTATCATTCTTACCTTTACTAATAGGTAGTGGTGGTAATGCGGGTAGTCAAACTGCTACATTGATTATACGTTCTCTTGCTGTTGGTGATATTTATGTTAGAGATTGGTTTTTTATGACTAAAAAAGAAATTTTAGTATCTTCAATATTAGGTATAAGTATGGCTATATCTGCATATATACTTGGAATAATAAGAAGTAGTAGTGAAATAGCTTTTATAGTTGCTATATCTATGTTTAGTATAGTATTTATAGGTAGTTTAACAGGGACTATACTTCCATTTATCTTAACTAAGTTCAAATTAGATCCTGCAATTAGTGGAGCACCTGTACTTACATCCATTTGTGATATAATAGGTACTGCTATATATTGTGCTATAGCTACTACTATATTTATACTAATAAATTAAAAAATTATTAGTTTAATATTTGATGTTTTTATAAAAACATATATAATGAAAAATAAAATTATAATAAAAGAAATATATGAAAGAAATAGAAATAGAACTACACGAAGCTACTGCGAATTGTAACTTATTAGCAGTTGAAATTTTATTAAGAAATAAAAATATAGATATAGAATCTAATAATGTATTAGGACTTACTCCTTTAATACAAGCATCAAAATCTGGATGTTTAGAGGCTGTTGAACTTCTTATAAAAGAAGGTGCTGATGTTAATAAATCAGATAAATTAAATATTACTGCTTTAATGTATGCTTGTGCTAATGGATTTATAGATATAGCTAAAGTTTTAATAGAAAATGGAGCAAATATAAATGCTCTTAATATAAATAGTGAAACAGCGTTACATTATGCAACTTCAGAAAATTATTTTGATATAACAAAGTTATTAGTAGAAAATAATGCTGATGTTAATATAAAAACAGAAAATGATATTACTCCTATAATGTATGCTTGTCAAAAATCTAATTTTGAGGCTGTTAAATTATTAGCAGAAAACAATGCTATATTAGAAGATAAAGATATTTATGAAGAGACTGTTCTATCATATGCAATATCAAGTGGAAATATAGATATAGTAGAGTATTTACTTAATAAGTGTAATCTTGAGATACCAAAATACTCTTTAACTTTGGCTACTATTAGTGGAAATCTATCTTTAGTTCATTATATACACTCTAAGATAGGAAATAAAAAATCTAATGTTTTCTCTACAGCATTAATATCTGCAGCACATAATGGCTATTTAGATATAGTTAGATATTTTTTTGATAATTCACAAAAAGAAGCTCCTAAGGCATTGGCTATGGCTGCTTCTAATGGACATTTACATATTGTGAAGTATTTTTTAGAAAATGATGTTGATCCTAATGGTCTATCGGATGAAGGTAAAACGGCTTTAATATATGCTATAAAACTTTATAATTTAGATATGGTTGAGTTATTATTAAAGTATAATGCTGATATTAACTTAGCTTGCGATGATTATATTACTCCTTTAATGTATGCATCATTTAGTGGAAATTTAGAAATAGTAGATAGAATACTAAATAAAAAGCCTAGTATAGATTCTTTAGACAATATAGGTAGAGATGCTTATATACATGCTTTAATATCTGGAAATATAACTGTTATAGAACTATTTAAATGTAGAAATATATTATTTAATAGTAATAATAAAATATCATATCTTATGTGGGCTGTTATATATGATAATATGAAAGCAGTAAAATACCTAATAGAAAATGATCCTAACTCTATTACAGAGACTGATGAAAATGGATGGAGTGCATTTATGTTTGCATGTGCTAAGGGGTATTATGATATTGTTAAGTATATGATTAAGATAAATCCTAATATAGTAAATCAAAAGAGTAATTCATTAGAAACACCATTAATGATAGCTTCTGAAAAAAACAGATTAGAAATATTAAAACTATTGATAAAAAATGGGGCTTCTATACGAGAAGAAAATAATAATAATGATACTGCTCTTAGTATTGCTGTATCTAATAATCATTCTAAAATTTGTGAAGAATTATTAAAACATTATGACACTAATGAATTAGAAAGTATTGGAAACTTGCTTAAAGAAAAAATTGGTAAACTTAATATTCTATGAATAAAGAAAAATTAGGAAGTATAGGCTTATTTTTAACTTCTATTATATGGGGATATACTTTTGTTGCTATAAAAGTTTTATTATATACATTACATCCTTTTTTTATAGTAGGGTTTAGAAATATACTCGCAGGCTCTATTTTATTTTTGATATTTATTAAATATACAAAAGATATAAAAATAAAAGATATAATATATAGTACACCTGTTGCTTTAGCACTATTTGGAGGATTTTCTCTTCAAACATTAGGCTCTCAAACTATGACCGCATCTAAAGTAGCATTTATAACAGGTGCATATATGATATTTATACCGTTTATAACTTGGATACTATATAAAAAAGCACCACATATATTAACATTTGCATCTACTTTTATAGCATTAGTAGGCATATATTTATTAAGCTCATTTAAAGGTTTTGATAGTATAAATATTGGTGATATATATCTTATATTATCTTCACTATCATTAGCTATACATTTAGTACTAATAGATATAACTCTTATAAAAGTAAATGGTATAAAACTTACAGTATTACAATTATTAATATCAGGAGTAGTATCTCTTATATTTGCACTAACAACTTCAGCATATATTAATATAGATTCAATATCATCAAAATCAATATTCTCATTTCTATACTTAGCATTATTTGGATCAGCAATAGCATATCTACTTCAAACAGTGTCTCAAAAATATGTAGCACCAACTAAAACAAGTATAATATTAAGCTTAGAGTCATTAATGGGTGCTATAATGGGAATTATATTTCTAAAAGAAGATATAAATATCAATCTTGTAATTGGTGGATCTTTAATTATAATTGCAATATTTGTATGTGAACTTGAAAATATAAGAAAGCATAATAAAAAAGAGTAAGGATTAATACCCTACTCTTTCGTTATTAAAAACTTATTTGTTTAATCTATCTCTTAATTGTTTGCCCATCTCTTCAAATCCTTTTTTACCAAGCATAGCAAACATGTTAGTTTTATAAGCCTCAACACCAGGCTGATCAAAAGGATTAACACCAAGAATATGACCAGAAATACCACAAGCTTTCTCAAAGAAATATAAAAGCTCTCCAAGAGTGAAAGCTGTTATTTTATCCATCTCTATAATTAAGTTAGGAACACCACCATCTACATGAGCTAATACAGTAGCATCTAATGCTGTTTTATTAATTTCATGTAAACTCTTACCATCTAAATAGTTTAAACCATCTAAATCATTATCATCTTTTTTTAGAATTAAATCTATATCTTCATTTTGAACTTTAATTACAGTCTCAAATAACCCTCTCTTACCATCTTGAATAAACTGCCCCATAGAGTGTAAGTCTGTAGAAAAATCAACAGAATGTGGTAATATACCCTTTTGATCTTTACCTTCACTTTCACCATATAATTGTTTCCACCACTCAGAAACAAAATGCATACGAGGTATATAATTAACCATAATTTCTGTAGAAAATCCTTTACTATATAAAGAGTTTCTAATCATAGCATACAACATAGAAGGGTTTTTCTTATAATCCATATCCTTAGTTATCTTAGCCATAGAATCAAAACCCTTAATAAACTCTTCAATATCAATACCAGCTACAGCTATAGGTATTAAACCAACAGGTGTAAGTACAGAATATCTACCACCAACATCATCAGGAATAATAAAAGTTCTATATTGATTTTCAGTAGATAAAGTTTTTAAAGCTCCTCTATTAGCATCAGTAGTAGCTATTATTCTTTTAGAAGCACCATCTTTACCGTATCTTTTTTGAGCATATTCTTTTAAAAATCTAAAAGCAATAGCAGGTTCTGTAGTAGTACCACTTTTTGATATAACATTAATATAAAAATCTTTATCTTCTAAATAGTCTAATAAATGCTTAAAATACTCACCATTCATATTATGTCCTGCATATATAACCTGAGTATTTCCCTTAGAAGCCTTTGAAAAAGGATTTGAAAGTGCTTCTATAACAGCACGAGCACCGAGATAAGAACCACCTATACCAACAGATACTAAAACCTCAGCATTCTCACGTATTTCCTTAGCAAGTTCATTAATCTCTTTTACTTGCTTTAAAGCCTCAGTTGGTAAATTTACCCAACCTAAAAAATCATTACCAGCACCTTTTTTAGTCTCCAAAAGTTCATTTGCATACTGTGCTGAAGAATGTAAATATTCTAATTCGTGCTCTCTAAAAAATCCCAATACATTTTTATAGTTAATAGATAGCATTTTATAATACTCCTAATTTGTATTTTTGTGCTTATTATACTATAATACTATATAAAAATAAAGATAATAAAATAATAATTATTTATAAAAATAGGACTAAAAAAATATGATTCTATCGGGACTTGAAATTGAAAAAAACTTAGGAAAAAATATTATAATAGAACCTTATAATAAAAAGCAATTAAACTCAAATAGCTATAATGTAAAATTACACAATAAGCTACTTGTATATAAAAATGATATTTTAGATATGAAAGTAAATAATGAAGTAGAAGAAATTATTATTCCTGAATCTGGATATACTCTACAACCAAATCAACTATATTTAGGACGTACTGTTGAATATACAAAAACTGATAATTATGTACCTATGATTGAAGGGAGATCTTCTATAGGTAGGCTTGGAATATTTATTCATGTTACTGCGGGATTTGGTGATGTTGGATTTGCTGGATATTGGACTCTTGAAATATTTTGTATTAAGCCTATTACTATATATCCTGATGTAGAAATAGCTCAGCTGTATTATCATTCCATAGAAGGAAATTATGAAAAATATAATAGTAGTAAGTATCAAAATAATACAGATGTACAAGCTAGTATGCTCTATAAAGATTTTAACTAATTACTACTATTATCATATTTATGAGAAAATATAAAAATAAACTTAATGAAAATCTTGAAGAGATATACAAAACTTCTGTTATAAGAAAATCAAAAATAGAGGAAGATATTGGTATTATACGTATTGATAAATATATGGGTAATAGATTCTCATATTACTCAAGAAATAAATGGCAAGATTTAATAGGTCAAGGTCTTGTACTTCTTAATGGAGAGAAAATTAAGTATACAAGAGAAGTAAAAAAAGGTGATGAAATTACATATCATCTTATAGGATTAAAAGAACCTGATGTTAATAAAGATGTTCAAATAGTATATGATGATGGGGATTTAATTATTGCTAATAAACCTGCAAATCTTCCTGTTATACCTTCTGGAAAATATTATTATAATACATTACACACTATTATAAAAGATAAATTTAATTGTAAAATAAATATGCTTAATAGAATAGATAGAGAAACAAGTGGATGTGTAGTATTATCACGTGGTAATAAAGTTGCTTCTCTATTTTGTAAGATGTTGCAAAATAAAAATAAAAGCTTGATAAAAAAAACTTATATTGCAATAATTGAAAATGCAAAAGATATAGAAGACTCATTTACAGTAGAAGGATATATGCAAGAAGTGGGTCATAAAGATTTTAGAAGATATCAGGTATTAAAAAAAGAGAAAACAGAAAACTCTAAATACTCTAAAACTAAATTTAAAACACTAAAAAGAATTGGAAATGAGTATGCAATTGTTTTATGTCGTTTATATACAGGACGTATGCATCAGATAAGAGTTCACTTACACTCTCTTGGATATTATATGATAGGAGATAAAGTATATGGAAAATATGGACCTGCTGTATTTCAAGATTTTATTAAAAAAGATAAAATACCAGATAATTTTTTTAATAGACAAGCTCTACATTCTTATAGCTTAGAATTTAATCATCCCATAACAAAAGAAAAAATAAAAGTAAAAGCTCCATTGACTAAGGATTTAAAAGAGCTTATAAGAAAAATATCTAACTATTAGGAATAATACCTAATTTTATAAATACATTCTCTAAACCTTTTAAATTAAATCTAATAATCTCAACTGGAACTTCTGATGTATTATCATATAAAATAATGCTATCATAATCAAGAAATTTATATAATATCAAGTCATGTGCTGTTTTATCAGTTATACGTATACCACCATTAAGTATATTGATATTTTTATCCTTAAGATAGTCTATTATATTCTGAGGATTATAAACATTATTTGATATAAGAAAAAAGTATTTATTCTTTGCTTTTATTTTTTTACTATTAATTGCAATATATATTTCATTAACTTTTTCTCCAAAAACTATCTCTATTTTAGATTGATTTATATTATCTAAAAAAACAAATTCTGACTTTATTCCTATCTTAGTAGAAAATTGCTTATAAGACCAATTACCAACCTTACCAGAAACAATAGAACTATCTTTATTATTATTTATAGTATTAGTTTTTGTTTCTGTAGATGACTTATTTGTTGTATTTGCATATAATGAAATAAAAAATAAAAAGAATATTAATACTTTTTTCATAATATATTCAAAATTATAAACTATTCTTACTTAAAAAATCTTGTAAACCTTTTAACTCATAATAATCAGTATAATGCTCAGATTGATATATACCTATAGACATATAATTAGCTTTTTTCAATGTATCGATAAAAGAATCATCACCCAAACTTAACTCATTAGCATTAACAAAAAACTCACCATCATTTGTAGCTTGATATGTAAATCTAATAGGTCCTTCATTTCTACCTATAGCAAATATATACTCTGTATTAGCTTTTATTTTATGATTTATAATCTTAATACTTGATTTTAAGTAATCTTTAGTGTTTATAGAAATACTAAGATATGTATTTTCTTCAAAACCATTTTCTATAAACTCCAAAATATTATTCTTTTTAGAACTACAAGAAATTATAGTAAATAATAAAAATAATAGTATAATCTTTTTCATAACTTTACTCCGAAAAAATAATAAATTAAAAAATATTATTTTAATATATTACCCCTATCAATTATAAATACACTTCTACCATCAGAAGCTAAAGAAAGTGAAGAGTTATTATCATCATCAAAATGAGAAATATAACTATATCCACCTAACTCTTTTCTAATACCTCTATTAGCATCTAATAAAAAATAATAATGCTTGCCAAGTCTTTCTGCTGTAAAGACAAAAGAATTATCATCTATAAACTTAAATGAATTTATAGAATTATAATGCGGACTTTCAAAATTTGGTGCTATTAAATATTCTCTATTATTTTTGCTAATATTATAAACTAAATCATTATTTTTAGAAAAGTATAAATCATTAATATTTTCATAAACATCAGATAATCGTCTACCATTTAATACTATAAAAGCCTCATCATTATCTAAAACAGCATAAGCTAAATTCTTAGAATCATCAGAATATTTATACAATAAAATATTATCATAATTAGTAGTAGAGTTTCCACCAACAAATAATCTCTGAGTATTATTAGTATCAATACTTACAAATAATAATGTTCTACCATTTGGAGAAAATGAAATATTAGTAATAAAATCAAAATTTCCATAATTTATATTATTAACTATAATACTACTGCTAACAAACTCATTAGTTATATTAATATTAGAACTACTCTCATCAAAAGGAATATCTAAATTATGAGAAACTATATTTGTAATAACATTTGTAACCATAACAAGAGCTATAGTATTAGAAATGCCTTTTACCGTAACTCCCTCTTCATTAGTAAGAACACTAATATTTGATAAATCATAATTTGTAATAATAGAAGTATTTGTAATTTCATTAGTATCTACTAATTCTTCTTCTACTCCCTCTTCTATTACCTCAGTTATCTCCGGAAGAGGCTTCACACTATATGCTAAAAGATCTTTATTATAAGCAAACAAATCCTCAACAACCTTAAAACTTTCTGTATCTTCTTTACCATTATATATTATAGCAGAATCTTCACCATTTATAACATAGATTAAAGATCTACCATCTAAAGAAAATCTTAATCTATCAACAAATCCAGAAACACTTTTCTCTTCACCATTAATATTTACAAAATATTCACCATTTCTCGAATAAGAAAAAGCATACTGAGAATCATTAATAATAGCATCAAATAATGTATCATATTGTACAGTAGATTCTCCATTAATAACAGCTATACCATAATTCATATACCTAGTAAATATTATAGAGTTATTAGATGAAAATATAGTTTTTTCTATAGAGTCAAACTCCTGTTCCTTATTTCCATAAATAACAACCCACATATCTTTAACAAGTGAAGGCTTTAACATAGTAGCAACTAATGTATTATTTGGTAATACTCTTACTACACCAGAATCTTTATACCCCTCTAATCGTTTGCCTTGATATAGTATATCAAAACTTTTTCCATAAATAGAACTATTTTTTTCTAAAATAATTGCATAATTAGTATATTGATTTATATATGAATTTACTATTTTTTCATTATTATTTAATGTATATATTTGAGCAAATGATATTGAACATATAAACAAAAACAAAAATAATACATATTTTTTCATAAAAGTATATTCTCACCAAAAAATTATTTATTACTTCTTAATATTAATCGGAAAACTAATACTTTATAATTAATTGATTAAACAAAAATAAATATTGACGACTATTAAAAAATAGTACTTTAAATATTATTTATGAGGAAAAAAGTGAAATATCATATACTATTAATAATAGCTATTATATGCTCTATATCCTGCAAAAATATAGAAAATACAGTAAAGAAAGAAGAAGCAAAAAATATAACCTTATCTGAAGGATGGGTATCAGAAGATAAATATATAACATCAGCAATAGGATACCCAAATAGTAATGTAGAAAATAAAAATAATAAAGAAAGTGCATATAATGCTGCTATTACACTTGCAAAAATAAAAATAGAAACAGCATTATTAAAAGAAGTAAAAAATATAGATGAAAATAAAATAAAAGAGATAAAAGAAATTATTAATTCCAACTTCAAAGTATTAGAAGAAAAATATGTAGATAATAGATACTACAGAGTAAGTGCTTGTGTAGAGAAAAAAAATTTATTTTTAGATATAAAAAATTAATATAAAGATACTAAATGCTTTATTAAATCGCTATATTTTATATCTTCTATCTTTTGATTATTTTCACTACTAAACTCAATTATATAAATCTTTATAGGAGATATCTCTCTTTTAATATATTCTATTATATCATTAGATATAAAAAGATTTCTTTTAACATTTATAACTATAAATGGTATTTTTAATTTCTTATTAAAAAATAACTCAACCTGCTCTATTATAGAATGTATAATATTTTCATCATATTCTATTACAGGTATAATATTTAATTTATTTTCTAATTTTATATCTAATATCATATCATAAAAATTATAATTAGATTTAATAGGTTCATAAAGAGGTAGAGACTCTAATATCATATTATCATAATTAAGACTATTTTCATATATAGTATCAGTAATATCTCTTTCATCTATTTGTATATTAATAGAATGCATAGGAGAAATTATTCCACTTGAAGCATACGAAACAAAAATATCAGAAGCATTCAAATAAGTTCTTGTCTTTATACAATCTATATCATAAAGTTTAGAATCTTTAACACCCATAATAAAAGGTTTATAATAGCATACACTCATATTAAGTATCTGAAAGGATGATATAATATGAGAAGCAAGAAATGTTTTTCCCGCATATTTCTTATTTGATATAATACAAGTAATATTCACTATTAAATATCCTTTGTATATACTTTTATACTAAAATTAGCTTTTTCTTTTCTTTTTAAACTTACTTCTTTTAAATACACCAAAGTAGAGTTTTGATAATTCATTTCTAACCTATCTACAGCATCAGATATAGTAAAATTAGGCATATATAAAAACATAGATTTTTCATTTGCTTCTATCATAACTTTTACTTTAATATAGCTTTCATCAATCATACCAATAGATTTACCAACATAAGAGCCACTCTCTACTAAATTATTAGATATTCTATTTTTTCCATCAGTATAATATCTATCATTCTCATTTCCAGCAAGTAAAGTAATATTATTTTCTAATGCATAAACAAAATCAATATCAGAGTCTGTATTATTTTCAATTTCTATATCTAAACTAAAAACACCTTTTTTATTTATAATATACCTTTTATATAATATAAGCCCACTACAATCCTTTCTAAAAGAAATAGTAGCATTATTATCATCTATTTTATTTTCTATAATATCATAATATAAATTAGAAAAATCATACTTTTCATCATACTTTAACAATTGAAACTCTTCAGCAGTAGGAACCTTACTTAAAAAATGATCAACAGCAAAAACTTTCTCATTTTTGTCAAATACCAAATACTTAAGAATATCTTCAGAAACATTCTTAGTAATTTCGTGAATAGATACATGCTCAGCATTTTCTTCTTGAACAGTATTTTTATTAGAATTATTAAGTGCTGGTATATGATAAGCCTCTTCTATTCTTTTAAAACAATCTATTAAGTTTATAGGATTTTTATTTTTTAAATCCCACTCTATAATAGAACCACTTAATGAATGAAAATAAAAAGTCTCTTTAGGTGAAGATACTATAACTTCATCTCTTCCATCTAAATCAAAATCTATATTTTTATTATAAAAATAACTTTTTCCATATATATTTTTCTCAGATATAATAGTAGACTTAATTAGATTTGAATATGTAGAATGTCTTAAATTATTAAGATATAGCCCCCCAAATGTACCGTGCCAATAAGGACAGTTACATTGACCTTGCATTAAATAGTCTATAGCTTCTTTTTTATCCTTTTTAGAATCAGAAACCTCATCCAACATATTAGAAGCATACATCATTCTTTTATTCATTCTATTGCTTTCAGAATATTTATAAAAATAATTTCTCCAAAAACCACCACGCATAAATCTTGTATTAATAGAGTTTGGAGAATATTTTTTTAACTCTTCTTGTTTTCTATGAAACTCTTCTTGTATTTTAGAAGGTAAAACCCAAGTAAGCATTTCTTCATAAGAAGCTGTTGGAATATAAATACGAGATATAGGAGCATATTTACTCATATACTCACTATAAGTAGTAGTGTTAATAATATCTTTTTCTTTTGTTAGAGCTTCAAAAAACTTTTCAAGCCACTTATCTTCATAAACCCATTTATAAGTACCAGGCCAATCTCCATATTTTTCACCATCATCATGTAATACTACAACTCTATCACCTTCTTCTGTAGCTATAGATTTCAAATACTCTATAGACTCTTCAACATTTCTAAAAGGTATTAAATATCTAAGTTCTTGTGATATTGGAAAAATATTTAATGTATAGTTTTCACTATCTGTAATAAAATATCCATACATATTCTTTGTATCTATACCTGATGTTAAAAACTGAGAATCATCAAGCATAATATACTTTATTCCATTCTTAGCTAAATTCTTAACAAGTGTAGGCTCCCATACTCTCTCAGCAATCCAAGCACCATTAACACTATAATTAAACTTATCTTTAATATACTTATTAAGTTTTTGAATCTGCATATCTTTATCAGAATCTTTTATAGATGGAAGTATAGGTTCATAAAATCCACCACTTTGAAGCTCTATTCTTTTTTCTTTTACTAATTTTTTTATAAGTTCAAAATGTTCTGGCCTATTTTGTTCTATCCAAAGCAAAAGAGGACCTGTATAATGAAAATTAAATTTAATATCTTTATATTTATCTAATATATCTAAAAAGGGTTTATATGATTTATTATATGTATTTTCAAAAACAAAATCAAAATTACCTACTGGCTGATGATTATGATTTCCTAATATTAAATTTATTTTTTTCATTTATTATAATTCCTAATATATAAAAAGTAACATAATTAATTTTATATTAAGAATTTATTTTTGTAAAGTTAATTATTAATCTATTTTGCTCCACTTTGCAATATTATCCAATCTTGGTTTATAAACATTGTCTATTAATATTTTTGTAATATTATCAAACTCATCTTTTGATTTTATTTCTTTGTTAGTCATAATCTGCATTTTTATAGTAGAAGCTTTATTTTCTTTATCAATAGAAGGCATATTATATTCATAATCTGATAATATAAAATCAAAACGCTTATACCACTCTATTCTTTTTTTTGCTATTTCATTTAAATCATAAGGCTCCACTTCTAATACAGTAAACTTATCATTCAACATATCTAAAACATTACTAATAGCCTTAGAACCATAATTATTACCTCTTAAATTCTTATCTATAGCAATATATTCTATATAATAAAACTCATCAAAAGTCCAAATCATAACTATACCAACAAAATTATTATTTTCATCATCTACTATAGAGTAAAATGTATAATTAAAATTTTCTCTGTTTTCTATAGTCAAATCAAAGTTCCATCTTTCTTCAGGAAGAAAAGCCTCATTATATACAACTCTACTCTTATCTATATACTCACTATTATTTTTCACATCTATTAAACTTAACATATATTACTCCGAAATAGTACTAATATTTAAAAGTCTATAAAAAAAAGATTTAAAGTCAACTTTACATATATATTTTTGACAAATAAAGAAATATTATTTATACTTTAATAAAGTTTATTTTTTATTTATGTATACTAAATTATGAATACTACAAGAGAACAAATTATAAATTCAGGAAAAGAACTTTTTAAAAAATATGGTTATAAAAAAGCTTCAATGAATGATATAGCATTAATGGTTCATAAATCTAAAAGTAGTATATATCATTATTTCAAAAGTAAAGAAGAAGTATTTTTTGCCATAGCAGAAAAAGAAGCAGAAGATTTAAAAACAGATATATATGAAGCTATAAAAAAAGAAGATACTCCAGAATCAAAATTAAGAGCATATATTCTAACAAGACAAAAAGGATATATAAAATTAGCAAATCTCTATGAAGCACTTCATAGTGAAATATTTGAAGACTTTACATTAATAGAACATATGAGAGCTAAATATCATAAAGAAGAGTTTGATACTATAAAAATGATACTTAGAAGTGGTGTAAAAAAAGGTATTTTAAATATTGATGTACGTCTTGCTACAGAGTCTATTCTTGCTATTATTAAGGGCTTTGAACTTCAATGGGCTAAAAACTATGAAGATCCTTATAATAATGAAAAAGATTTAGATGTAATAATACATATTATATTTTATGGTATATTAAAAAGACAATAATTTTTTATAATGAATAAATTTCATAAATACCCATTTACTTATATTATATATATAACTACTGCTTTTATAATTGGAATATCATTATCTTTTTATTTTAAAAATATATTTATGGCTATTATATCTACAATAATAGCATTTATTCTACTTACAATATTTATACTATTTTTTATTATAAAAAACAAAAACTATATTTTTCTTTTTTATTTATCCTTTATTTTTATCTCATTTTCTTATACAACAATGAAGTATTATGATATATTTCTAAATCCACTTAATAAGTTTAATAGAGATATAGAAGCTTATAGTGCTAAGATTATATTTTATGATGGTGTTGTTAATTTTAAAGATAGATATATAGCTTATGTAGATTTGGTATATGATGGATATGACTGGTATAATTATTCGGGATATATTAGACTCTATTATACACATACAAAACCTATTTATATTGGTGATAAAATAGTGGTTCAGTCTAAAATAAACTTATACAAAAATATACTAACAAACTTTAGTGATAGTGATAAAATTATTAATGTATTAGAAAATAAAATGTTATATGGAGTTTCTAATATTTATCCATATATAAATTTTAATATAGAATATACATCATTTTCTATAATAAACTATATAAATAAAATATTCCTACCAATAAGAAATAAAATAAAAAAATATTTATTCAATCAAAGCAATACAATAACATACTCAATAATACAAGCCCTTATAACAGGAGATGATAATATAATTCCAAAAGATATTCATCAAAATTTTGTAGATTCAGGTATAGCACATATTCTATCAATATCAGGACTTCATATATCAATGATTATTCTAATAGTATCATTTATTTTATCTTTTTTTAATATTAACTTTTATACTAAAATTACTATAGCAACAATAACAACAATAATATTTTATACCTCAATTACTCTATTTAGTATATCAGTAATTCGTGCAAGTATAATGGCACTTTGTATACTAATTTCATACTATTATGATAGAAATAAAAATACTCTAAATGCTTTATTTTTAGCATGCCTTATTATATTAATAATATCACCAAATGCTATTAGAGAAGTGAGCTTTCAATTTTCATTTTTAGCAACACTATCAATAGTATTATACTATCCTATATTTGAATATTTAGTTTTAAACAAAATAAAAAATATTAATAATTTCTATATAAAAAAAATATTATATACAATACTAAGCTTTATTTTTATAAATATAATAACACTCATATTTATAACACCATTTAATATATATCACTTTTCTATTATAAATCTAACATCATTAATAACAAATATTTTTGCAATACCACTTACTTTCATTATAATATTTTCATCTTTTATAACTATATTTTTTGCTTTTTTTTATAGACCAATATCATATTACACACTAAAAACATCAGAGTACTTTACTAATTTATTAATTAATATCTCTAAATACTTTTCTAATATTGATTATTTTAGATATAAAATAGAGATTAACTTATATACTACATTATTAATTATAGTATTAATAGTGATATTAGGATTTATTTTTAGAATTATTATAGAAAATAAAAAAAGGTGCATATAAATATGCACCTTATAACTTTTATAAATTATTTTGTTTTAAGAGCATCCACAACTAAAGCTTTCCAAGTAGCACCTGTTATAGAGTCTATATCTACTATACTGCTACCTATTACTTTTTCATAAGCTTTTTTAGCTCTAGTAGTACCACTGCTATGAGCAGATTTAATAACTGTTATAGATTCAATTTTTCCACCTCTAACATTTACTCTAGCTTGATAGTCACCCTTTAAAAGTCCAAAAGAAGCTTTATACGATCCTGTATATGTACCATCTTTAATTTTTGATACATCAATTGAAGTTTGAGAAAATGCTACTACACTTATAATTGCTAATAAAGCTATAATCTTTTTTTTCATAATATACACCTTTAAACGTTATTTAGGATATTTTTAATATATTATAAATTACTTAATATGTCAAACTTTTTTATCATTTTTTTGTAATTTATTGTCCTATAATATAAAACTACTCACTAATTCTATTAACAATATCAGAAATATTAAGTCTATAAAGTTCATCAATAAGAGCAACCTTAAAACTACCAGGAGCATTAGCTATTTTAGAAGCATTAAATCCAACATCAGCCATTATAGCCATAGCAGAAACAGCAGCAATCAAAGGAGTAGTAACAGCAAGCATAGCACCAGTAATAGCAGTAGCACTACAACCACAACCAGTAACATAAGTCATAAGCTCAGAACCACCACTAACATAATAAATACTTTTACCATCTGTAATCATATCAGTCTCCCCACTAACAGAAACTATCATATTATAATTAATAGCCAAATTCTTAGCAGCCTCTAAAGCCATATTCACAGTAGCCGTACTATCAACACCCTTAGTCTTAACACTAGCACCAGCCAAAGCCATAATCTCAGAAGCATTACCACGAACAACTTTAGGTTTACCCTCTCTAATAATTCTAAGAGCAGTATCAGTTCTTAATTTAGTAGCACCAACCCCAACAGGATCTAAAACAAAAGGAACATTATTTTTATTTGCAATTTCAATAGCCTTAAACATATTATATATAGATATTCTATCTAATGTCCCTATATTAATAACAAGTGATGAAGCAATAGATAACATATCTTCAAATTCATCACCCTCAACACTCATAACAGGTGAAGCCCCCAAAGCTAATAATACATTAGCACTAATTTCCATAACAACAGAATTAGTAATATTATGTACTAATGGATTTACAGTTTTTATACTACTTATAGCTTTTTCTACCTCATCTTTTATATTCATAATATATCCCCCTATTATAAAGTATATATACTATTTTCTATTATACTTTTTACTTAAAACTCGAGAAAAACAATCTAAACTAAAATCCGAAACCTCTTCTCTAAGATGATATGCAAGCCCTGCTACCATAGCTGCATTATCTGTAGTATATTTTAATTCTGGTAAATAACACTCAAAATCATTAGAATTAGAAAATCTCTCTCTTAAATAACTATTACAAGCAACACCTCCAGAAAGTGTTACTCTATTAATACCACTTTCTTTAACATACTCTAAAGTTTTAAGATAAAGTGGTTCTATAGCACTAACTTGAAATGCTAAAGATATATTTTCATTATTAATTTCATATCCATCCTTTAAATATTTCTCTGTAGAATGAATACAAGCAGTTTTAAGCCCACTATATGAAAAGTTATACTTATCAACCCCATTTAATGATATTATAGGATATTCAATAGCACCTAATTGACCTTCCTTTGCAAGTTTATCTATAATAGGACCACCAGGATAGCCAAGATTTAATGACTTTGCAACTTTATCATAAGCTTCACCAACAGCATCATCTAAAGTAGTGCCTATTAATTTATATACTCCATAATCCTCAACTTCAGTTAAAATAGTATGCCCTCCAGACACTACTAATGCTATATATGGAAACTCTATATCCTGACTAAGATGAGGAGAATATATATGAGCTGCTATATGATCTATAGCTATTAATGGTTTTAATAATGAAAAAGAAAGAGCTTTAGCTGTAGATACTCCAACAAGTAATGAACCTAAAAGACCAGGTCTATTAGTTACCGCAATCATATCTATATCATCTAAAGAACAATTAGCCTCTTTTAATGCACTATCTAATACATACATTATAGATTCTAAATGTTTTCTCGCTGCTATTTCAGGTACCACTCCTTGAAAATCTTTATGTGCATTGATTGATGATGTTAATAAAGAAGATAAAACTTTATTGCCATTCTCTACTATTGATACAGATGTATCATCACAAGAAGTATCTATACCTAATATTATCATATATAGTATTTTCTCCAAAAAAGATGCTAATAATATATATTTTTTTACTTTTTTTGTAAATACTATTATCAAAAAAATAAATTATAAATACTTACTAGCTTCTCTAATACTTAAATTAGAAAGACCTGCATTTTTATATTTTTCTATAAAATCTGAAACCCATTTTTTATTTGTTTTACTATAGTCTCTTAAGCTCCAACCTATAGCTTTGTTAATAAAAAATTCTTTTTGATATAAATTATTTACTATAATTTTTTCTAAAAGCTCTGTATTAGTTTTATTTTTTCTAAGTATTTGATGATCTATAGCAACTCTCCTAAGCCAAATATTATCATCCAAAGACCATTCTAATAATATATCATTAACTCTACTATCTCTTAAAGCAATATCACCAACTATCTTATCAAGAACATCTATACTATACCACCAAGATTTTGTTAATATATATCTTTTAAGCTTATCAATATCATCATATTTTAGATATTTCTTTTTTAATTTTAAATAATTCAAAGCCACAAGTTGTAATTCTCTATACTCATTATCATAACAATCATCTACAAAGTTAAAATCTATATATGCTTTATCTTCATTTTTAAATAATATATTTTCTATATTTTTTCTATCTACCGCACCAATACCCAAAAATTCAAACTTACCCCTCATATAAGCTTTCATTTGCTTAGCTCTATTCTCATCTTTAAGTTTATCAAACTCAAATATAAAGTTATCAATATCCACAATATAAAAACCTATAAAAATATAATTTATTTACTTTAATTTATTAGTAAAATAATATATAATACACGAAATTATATTATAGCTTGGAATTATTGAAAAGTGTTTAATTTATTAGTTGTTATTTTTATTATCCTTATTTTTTTTGTTATCATTTTAATGTTTGGACTACTATTTTTTGTATCTGGTATTACAAAAATTAAAGATTTTATTGTTAATATCATATTTAGAAATACAGAGAGTTGTCCTTTTTGTAAAGCTAAGAATTCTATGCGTATGATTCAAAGTAGAAATGGATATAAAAAAGTATGTAGTAGATGTAAGTTTTCTGTAGAAGTTGAGGATAAGGATTTATAGGATTATGGAAAGAAAGATAAGTATTTACGAGAGGAGGGGGTCGAACCCTCACGCCTAGGGCACTAGATCCTAAGTCTAGCGCGTCTGCCAATTCCGCCACCCTCGCAAGTGCTTTAATTATACTATATAAAAAATTTTATTGCAAGAAGTTGAGTATGAATATTATGAAGAAAATGAGAAAAAAATTAGATAAAATTATACTTTTTTTTACAGAAGATATATATACTGCAGATATTAAGAAATATAATAAGTTTAACAGATTTCTTATTAATATTTTTAGAGTAATATCATTTGCAATTACAGACTTTTTTAAAGATGACTGCCCTATAAGAGCAGCTTCTTTAACATACTTAGTTATGCTTTCTTTTATCCCTGCATTAATATTTGGTCTTTTTGTACTTAGAATATTTAATGTATACAATAATATATTTAGTATCATATTTGAATGGATGGAAAAAAATGCTCCTTTTTATGAGCCTATGGTAAGGCAAATTCTAAACATAGCAGACAATACAAACTTAGCAAGTTTTGGAATAGTAGGAGTAATATCTACAATAGTGAGTACAGCATTAATTCTTCATAGCATTCAAGTAGCATTAAAAAAAATATGGCGTGTTAAAGTAAAAACTTCTATATCAAGAGCTATAGTAAATTACACTGCTATGATATTTTTAATTCCAATTCTAATGGGTGTTGCATTATCATTAGTAGCATACACAAATGTTACTTTACGTATACTGCCTCCAGCATTTTCAATACTACTATCTTGGGTAATGCCAACAATATCAATATCAATACTAATATTGTTCTCGTATATGCTAACACCACAAACAAAAGTAAATTGGTCTAATGCTTTAATATCTTCAGTAATTATAGGTATAACTATAATTACTCTTTGTAGTGTATATTTTAAAATGAATATAAATGTGAAAAACTATAAACAAATATTTGATAGTGATACATATAAAATAGAATACATCATTAAAGACATAAAATATGATGAAGATTCAGAGGATAATAAAAATATAAAAGAAATAGTAATAGAGAGAATTAGCTATCAAATAATAGAAAGTACAGAAAATGTTTTAAATGCACCTACGTATGAAAAATCTATATTATCTACAACTGTACTAACATTTAATGAATTCTCTCCTAATGTATTAGAACAGCTATATAAGTATAATTTTCAATTAGAAGATAGTGTTATAATTAGTAATGAAAACACTCTTCTTACAAGTATAAGTCCAGAAGAATTTTCTTCAGCATCTGCATTCGCTCAAATACCTGTAATTCTTCTTTTAGTATATATTATATGGATAATTATACTATTTGGTGCAGAACTAACATACGCCCTACAATATTATAGAGCATACGGTGTAGATAAAACAAATATAAAACTATCATTTGCAGAAAAAGAATTAATAGCATTAGAACTTATGCATATTATAACATATAGATTTCTAAATAAAGAAAAAGCTATAACAATATACAATCTAGCACAAGAATTAAAAACTGCCCCTACAATAATAATGGAAATAGCTGAAAGTCTTGAAAAGGCAAAGTATATTATAAAAATAACAGACTCATCAAATACTGTATCATATACATTAGCTTGTAGAGCAGAATTAATTACAATAGGAAATATACTATATGCTATAAGAATGAATGGTGGTGTTAGAAATAAAAATACTTATCACAATAAATATAAGAATATAGTATATAGCAACAGCCCAATATCAAAACGTGACTATGAAACAAGTATACTTTATTATGCTAAAAAATAATTAAAACTTTATTGATTCTTATAAAATACCAAAGACTCATAAGGTTTTAATGTCATATTATTAGTTATATCTCTATCTATACTATAATTAGATAATATACACTTATAATTTTCAATATTAAAGTATAGATAGATATTAACTTCTCTCCCATAAAAATTATTAATAACTAATATTTTTTCATTCAACTCATCATATCTTCTCATAAATGCTAAAACATTCTTATCAGACTTTAATAAAGGTACTATTCTACCTTCAGAAATAGATTTATATTCCTTACGAAGTTTAATTAGCTTTTTATAATGATTTAATATAGAGTTTTCATCCTTTAAAGAATCCTCTACATTTATATATTTATAATTATGAGTAACATCTATCCAAGTAGAAGAAGCATTAGAAAATCCTGCATTCTTATTACCACTATTCCACTGCATAGGTGTTCGAGAATTATCTCTTGAACGTTCACTTAGTATTTTATATATATCTTCTTCTTTAATATTTTTTTCTTTTAAAATATTAAAATAATTAATAGATTCAACATCTCTATACTTATCAATACTATCAAAATAAGCATTAGTCATACCAATCTCTTCACCCTGATAAATATAAGGAGTTCCTCTTAAAGTATGAACAACAGTAGCAAGCATCTTAGCAGATTCTTTATGATATCTCTTATCATCTCCAAACCTTGAAACTATACGAGGTTGATCATGATTACACCAAAATAAAGCAGACCAAGCATTGCCATCTTGCATACCCTCCTGCCAAGAGAAAAGAATATCTTTAAGGGCTAAAAAATCAAAATCCATTAATTGCCACTTATCTTTATCTTTATAGTCTACTTTTAAATGATGAAAATTAAATACCATACTAAGTTCATTCTCATCTTCACCAGCATATTTTATACAATTATCAATAGTAGTAGATGACATCTCACCAACAGTTATAGAATTATCATACCTACCAAAAGTATTTCTATTAAGCTCTTTTAAGTATTTATGTATATTAACTCCATCAGTATAAAATCTTCTACCATCTCCCTCAAATCCTCCAAGTAAATCATCCTCAAAAACTTGAGGTTTAGAAATAAGATTTACAACATCAAATCTAAAACCATAAACTCCCTTTTCTATCCAAAAATTAACTATTTTGTATATCTCATTTCGAACTTCTTCATTATCCCAATTTAAATCAGCCTGAGTAACATCAAATAAATGTAAATAATACTCATTAAATTTCTCTACATACTCCCAAGCACTACCACCAAACTTAGACTTCCAATTAGTAGGAGCTTCTAATTTTCCATTAACAACCCTACCCTTTTTAAATATATAAAAACTCTTATATTTTTCATCTCCAGATAAAGCTTTTTGAAACCAATGATGATAAGTAGATGTATGATTAAAAACCATATCAAACATAATATCTATATTTCTATTCTTAGCTTCTCTTATAAGCTCCTCAACATCAGACATACTACCATATATAGGATCAACATTATAATAGTCAGCAACATCATAACCATTATCATTTTGAGGGGATACAAAAAATGGTGTAGTCCAAATAATATCAACACCTAAATCTTTTAAATAATCCAACTTAGATATAATACCTCTAATATCACCAATACCATCATTATTACTATCCATAAAAGACTTAGGATATATTTGATAAACAACTTTATCTTTAAAGCTCATAATAAAATACCTTATTAATTTATTTTTATAATATTACCTTCACCATGTCGTACACTACAATCACTCTTTAACAACTCTATTTTGCTACCATCTGTAAATACAACAGGAGATACTAAAGACTTATTATTATTTCTAACAAAATCTAAATCTACTCTCGCTATAATATCGCCCTTTCTTACTTTATCCCCAATACTTACAAAAGAAGTAAATCCCTCCCCTTTAAGTTCAACAGTATCCATACCAATATGTATTAAAATCTCTTTACCATTTGTATTTTCTATACCATAAGCATGATTAGTAGGAAATGTAGATACTATAACACCATCACAAGGAGATATTATTTTATTATCATCAATCTCAATAGCAAAACCTTCTCCTAAAGCACCAGAAGCAAAACCTTCATCAGATATATCAGATAGCTTATATAATTTACCACTCATAGGAGATACAAAATCATCATTATCAATATTAAAACAATCAGAATCTATATCTACAGAAACTAAATCCTCTAATGATAATTTCTTTTTTCCAACTATAAGTGTAAGTATAAAAGGAACACAAATAGAAACCATCATAGCTATAAAAAACTGTAATATAAACTGTGGTTTAATAGATAAAATACCAGGTATACCACCAATACCTATAGATGTAGCCATAACCTTAAATCCAACTGAAGTAATAGCAGCAAGTGATGAACCTATTAAAGCACAAACAAATGGAAAACCATATTTTAAGTTTACACCAAATAAAGCAGGCTCTGTAACTCCAAGATAACAAGATATTAAAGCTGGTATATTAACTTGTTTCGCTTTATTATTTTTCTTTTGTAATAAAGACATAGCTAAAACAGATGAACCTTGTGCTATATTTGACAATGCAATCATAGGCCAAAGTATAGTGCCTCCAAACTGACTCATTAATTGTAAGTCTATAGCATTTGATAAATGGTGCAAACCTGTAATAACAAGTGGAGCATATAAAAAACCAAATATACCTGCAAACACTACTCTAAAATTAGAATTAAGTCCTGCATATACAATAGAAGAAATAAAGTCGCCTATCTTCCAACCTATAGGACCTACTACAGCATGTGCTATAAAAACCGTAGGGATTAAAGTAGCAAAAGGAACTACAACCATAGATATATACTCAGGAGTAATTTTTCTAAAAAATTTCTCAAGATAAACTAATATAAAACCAGTCATTATAGCAGGTATAACCTGTGCCTGATAGCCAACCATAGGCATTAAAAAAAATCCAAAATCATAAAACTTAGCCTCTACACTACCAACTAAATATGCATTAACAAGCTGAGGGGATACAAGTGTAATACCAAGTACAATACCTAAAATCTGAGTGGTACCCATTTTTCTTGTTATAGACCAAGTTATACCAACTGGTAAAAAATGAAATATAGCCTCACCTATAAGCCATAAAAAAGAATTAACTCCAGACCAAAACTGTGAAATCTCTACTAATGACTTTGTACCATCTTCTAAAAACTTTATATCAGATATAATATTTCTAAAACCTAAAATAAATCCACCACAAATAATAGCAGGAATAAGAGGTGAAAATATCTCAGCAAGATTTGACATTAAACGCTGTAATAAAGTTTGATTGCCTTTAGCATCTTCTTTTATTTTCTCTTTACTAACACCCTCTATACCCGAAATTTGTATAAACTCATTATAATATTCTAAAACATCATTTCCTATAATAACTTGAAACTGACCCGACTGTGTAAAAGTGCCTTTTGTATATTGTAAGTTCTCTATAGATTTTATATTTGCTTTTTTTTCGTCTATAAGTACAAAACGCATTCTTGTCATACAATGCGTTACT
Organism: uncultured Spirochaetota bacterium; assembly: GCA_944390575.1. Lineage (GTDB taxonomy): Bacteria > Spirochaetota > Brachyspiria > Brachyspirales > Brachyspiraceae > Brachyspira. The sequence goes on along the minus strand of CALXQJ010000002.1, from coordinate 470,711 downwards.
GCCTTTATATTATCCTTACCACCCAAATACTCAATTAATAAATTAACATCTTTAGTAAATTTTCCCATAGAAATACCCTCTACTTACAATACTAAAATATATTACAACATGTACGTACAACTTTGTCAAGAAATATAACAAATATATAAACAATCTTTTTGACAATTTTTAGTTATAGAATATAATAAAAATATCTTATGATAAACTCTTTTCTTTTTCAGATAATATTTGCAGGAGTTCTCGGTGCTGTTGCTGGGTATTATACTAATGTTATAGCTTTAAAAAAATTATTTTCTAAAAATGGAATTATAGCACGTGAGAAAAATAATTTTATAGACGCAGTATCTATAATGATATCTGAAAAAATTATTAATTATCATACTGTTCTAAAAGAAATAAAAAAATATATATTTGAAAATGCTCTTATAAGTTTTTTTCAAAATACATTAAAATCTATAATATCAAATACTTCTATAAAAATTAAAAATATTAATGGATTTATAAATACTAAAAATAATTTTAGAAAATATATAAAAGATAATACAAGTAATAATCTTGATAATATACTAAGCTATGTTTTAAGAAATATAAAATTGGAAGACTTAATAGATAAAGAAAATTTTTACTACTCTATTAATAAACTATACTCTGAAATAATAAATTATGAAAAAGATTATAAATTAATAAGCAATATAATAAATAAATCATACTCAAGCAATAAAAAAGAATATGATAAAATTATAAAGGAATTTTTAAATAAATTTTTATTTAATAAAGATATAAATAAATTAATAATAAATATCTCTGAAGAAATTGAACTTAAAAAAATATTTTATAATCTCTGCAATAATATAATAGAAAATGATTTATATAGTATTCTAAAAATAGAAAATAAAATAGAAGTAAAAAATATAATAAAAAATATAGCAGAAAATCAAAATCTACATTATATAATTAATAATTTATTAGATATAGCTATTGATAAATTAAAAAACACAAATAAAACAATATATGAAATATTAGATGATAATATATCTATAAAATTACAAGAAATATTAAAAAATAATTTTCCAAAACTTATAGATACTATAATAACTCTTATAGAAGAAAATAAAAATAAAATTGATTCTTTAATTGAAAATGCTATAGATGAAGAAATTGAAAATATTGATAATATTTTGATTAAAGGTATTGCTTATGCTATAAGAAATAGTTTTTTACAAAATATATCTTCTAAGTATGATATTATAAAAAAAATAATATCATATATAGATGAATATAAAAATAATAAAAATAGTAGCATTATTATAACAAATAATATAATTCAATATTTAAAAGAAAATAATATAGCTGATATTATAAATAAGTTTGATAGTGTAAATATAGAAAAAGCAAAAAACTCAATATATAACATTATAATATTTAATCTTAATGATATACCAGATAATTGTATAAATAATATTCTTTCTATAAAATTAAAAAATATTATAAATGAAGAAATAATTGATAATATATACAACTTTTTATATAAAGAAGCTATAAACATAATATACAAAAATAATACACTAAAAATAAAGATATTAAATAAAATTGATAACTTAGAAAGTATACACATAAATAATTTATATTCTATTTTGGAAAATAGTAAAGAATATATTATAAATATAATAAATAAAATATATGATAATAATAAAAGCAAATATTTGTATGATATATATAATGATATAGATAACATACTAAACTCTATATTTAAGCTATTAGATAATCTAATAGAAAAAGTCTCTGAGAACTATTTAAATCAATTAATAATAAAAGAAGAAAATAATATAAATAAGTTTATAAATAATCAGTCTTATAAATCTATTATTAACTTTATAGAAAAAGAAAAAAGCATAATATCTAAAATATTAGAATCTATAGTTGTAAATACAATAAAGAAAAATATGTATAAACTTAGTAATGAAAAAATAGCAAACATGGCTAATGATTTTATGGGAAAGGAATTAGAACCTATAAATATAGTTGGTGCTTTTTTAGGTGCTATATTTGGCATTATATCTGTTTATATTATTCCACTAAATTATGTCAACACAAACTTTGGTATTTTTAATTATATAATAGAGCCTATACTATACGCATCTATTGGAGTTATAACAAACGTACTTGCTATATACTCTATTTTTAAGCCATATAAACCTTTATTTGGAATAAAGAAAAAAGTATTTTGGGGTGCTGTTGCTTCAGAAAAAGAGAGATTTGCTAACTCTATGGCAGACTTTGTAAATGATAAATTGATGGAGCGTGATGGAATATTAGAAATAATAAGTAATAAAGAAGAAATAGAAAATAATATAATAAAGGATAATTATAAAATATTCTTAAAGTATATAGCTAATTATGATGAAATAGATATTAATAAAATTATAGTATATATAAAAAATAATATAAATAATATTCTATCTAATGAAAATATTATTAATTATATTATAAATATAAACTACTTAGAAAATACTAAAAATATAATAAGCAAAGATGAAATAATTAAATATAGAAAAGAAATTATTGAATCAATATTAGAGTATTTATTTTTATATATAAAAGAAAATAGTGATAATATTTATAAATTATTTATAGATTATGTTGATAATAACATTAGTAAAGTGAGACACTATATATTATACTTTATTCTAAAATTTACAAACTCTAAAGATTTTAGATTTGCTATATATAGATTATTAGACAATTCTATTATAAAATCAAATAATAAGAAAGTAAAAGAATTATTTAATGGTGAGCTAATATATATTTTTAAGCATAATAGTGAATATATAGTAAGTAGCTTACAAAATAAATTATTAGAGATTCTAAATAATGATATAGAAAATATTGTTAATTCTATAATTAGAGAGTTCCCATCTGCTAATATGGCAAGAAATTTAGTGCATAATATAGTTTATAATATAATAAATAAAAAACTACCTAAATTTATAATAGAAATAAAAAACAACTTAACATCAATAATATCAAGCTTTATTAATGAAAATATTTTAGAAAAAAATGTATCTGAGTTTACAAATGGAAACTCTATTTATAAAAAAGAGATAATGATAAATTATATTGAAGATATTTTTTATGGAAACAAAAAATATATATCAGAATCTATGATATTATTGTTTAATAGTGTAGATAATAAGATAATAAAAAAGTATATAAATAATTTATTAGAGTATGTATCTATATATGTAAAAAATTCTATTATAGAAATTACAAATATAAAAAGTTATAATAGTATATTAGCTCATTTAGAAAAATTAAATATAATAAACTTTATATTAGAAAACATAGACAGTATAGTAAATAATATATTTATAAGTAACTATAAAAAAGATATTGATAATTTTCTACTAAGCTTACAAGATAAAAATATAATAGATATAAATAAGTTCAAAACTTCTATAAATAATTTAATAAATAAACTTAATAATGATGAAATATTTATAAAAATAGCTAATACTGAATTAAATAATATATTTATAAACTTCTCTTCTAATATAGCTAATATTATAGATGATGAAACAAAAAATTATTTATTTAACACTGTATTATCATCTTGCAAAGAAAATATTAACTTAATAATAGATGATATTAATTTTTCAAATATAGCAAAAGAAGAAATAAATAATATGGATCCTAAAAATATAGAAGATTTATTTAATTCATTTGCAAAAAAATATTTAAATAGATTAAAAATATATGGTGCTTTTGGTGGTATTGTAGGTATTTATTTAGCTATAATAAAATATCCAAATAAACCTCTATCAAATATACTTTTTATAATATTAATAATTATCACAATAGTTTACTTTATAAATATGATTATTAATATAGTAAAAAATACTACTATAAAAAAAATATAATTCTATCTTCTTCTTGCGAAATCTTTAAACCTAAACTTATCAGGTCTATGATTAGAAAGCGTATATTGAAATAATCTTGTATCTGATAAAAATGTTTTAGACTCTACAGTTATAAGCATATTATAATTATTAATATCTAATAAACTTCTCTCATAGTCTGTAGGAAATGTGCAAAAAATATTTCGCTCTGCATACGATATTTTAAGATTTAATTCATTTTCTATATACTCATATAGAGAATTAGAAACTATTTTTTTATCAAGAGTTTTTATTATATACGAATTAATAAAATCTATATCTAAGATAATTTTTTCATTATCAATATTTCTAACCCTCTCTATATACCATATCATATCATTATTATCATTAAGTTTTAATACTTTCTTTATAAAATTATCTGCTTTTATATATTCACACTTATGTACTATAGTCTCTACTTTTTTACCATATATCTTTGATGCAACTTCTTTAAAACTATAAATACCATTAAACTCAAAATTATATATATCAGAGTTTATAATTATAGAACCCTTACCTTTACTTTTTTGTATATACCCATTATTAGATAAAAGTTGAAGAGATTTTCTAATAGTATCTCTTGAGGCATTATACTCTTTCATAAGTGTATACTCACTTGGTAAAGTATCTCCCTCTTTAAAAAATCCATTTCTAATTTTATCTAAGATTAAATTATAAATATACTCGTACTTTGAATTCATTTTCACTTATTAGTAATATTAAAAATAATATTCAATTTATTGAGTACTTCATCTGATAATTTATTCTTTTTAGATAAAAAAGAATAAAAAGTATCATTATAAAAATAAATACTATTTGTACCTAAATATACAAATAAACTATTACTATTTGTAGAGGCAACATATATATATTCGATATTCTGATATATAAAATCTAATTTAGCAATATTTGTATTTACAATATAATATTTTTTATTATTAACCTCATTTGGTATATATTGTTTTATACCTATATTTTGAAATGATAATGGAGAATCTAATGCTATAAAAGAACTATCATTATTTTTATTATAACATGATAGCATAACAATAATACAAATTAAAAATATAATATTTTTCATAAATAAAAAGCCTTTATAATAATTAAATATTCTTTATCATAAGTCGCATTAAAATATAATACAACTTTATATCATACTTGCCATAATAAAGATGCATATTATTAAGTACTGCAATAGAGGCATATTCAAAGAATGAATCTATATTCTTTATCATATTTTCTATATAAGATACATCAGTACTATCATCTATAATAGATATAATACTCATATTATAATCATTTTTTATAAAACTATTAAAAGTAGTATTTTTTACTCTGATACTCAATTTAATAAACTCATTAAGTTTTAAATTATCAAAATTAACAAAACTATCAGCCTTTCTGCTATTATATATTTTACTAGACTCAATATCTTCAAATAAAAAATTAACAAAATTATTTATATTAATAATACTATTATCAAAATTTGAAAAAAGTCTCTTAACATCAACTCTATTATAAAAAGCCTTATCATAAAAAATACTATCAGAATTAATAGAATTAAAATGTTCTAAATACTTATTATTAATATAAGATTTTTTTTCTTTTTTCATACTTTTTAGATTTTGAATCTTTTTTAAATACTTATCATAATTATCATTATTACCAATTATTTTATATATATCTTTAATAAGATTATAAACCTCAATAGTAGAATTAAATTTAGATGCTTTTAATAGATGTATTAATGCTTTTTTATATTTTCCAAGTTTAAAATAAGACATACCAATATAAAATCTCTTAAAATAATTATCTTTATTCTTATTAAACTTTATAGACTTAAGTAAATAATAAATAGCCTTCTTATACTCTTCAAACTCATAATTAATATGTCCAATAGTATAATATACTAAATATGTTTTTCTATGCTTTTTATTAAGTTTCAAAGCCTTATTTAATAAAAATAAAGAATATTTTAAATCACTAATATTTTTAGAAGCTCTACAAGTAAATATACCAAGATATAAATAATTAAAATAATTATTAACATCAGCTTTCATCAACTTCTCTAAATAAACAACTGTAAGACTATCATCATTACAATGAATAGCTATTTTACGAGCATTACTAAAAGCCCTCCGATAAAGCTTTTTATCCTCCCCTCTTATCTTGTATAAAATCCCAAGCATAAACCAACTATCAAACTCATCTTTTTTTAACTCTATAGAAATCTTTAAATGATATAATGCCTCATCATAATTTCTTAATATAAAATAAACATAAAAAAGATAATAGCGAGTAGAATAATCATTTCCATTATACTCTATAGATTTTTCTAAATATATCAAAGCATCTTTATAATTTTCAAGCTTAATATAACAATAACTAATATACTCATAAGCCAAATAATTTCTAAAAGCTAATGCTTTAAAAAGATAATCTAAAGCTATATTATAGTCATTATTATTCTTCGCTATTTGTATATATGATATACCAACCCAAAGAAAAAAATATTCATTACTAGCATCCAACTTTAATGCATCTTTAAAATATTCTATAGATTTACGCACCGAATTAAGCTTATAGTAGCATTTACCAATATAATATTTACACATAGCATTATTATTATCTATACTATCAACTTTAAAGAAATTAATTAAAGCAATATTATACTTTTCTAATTTATAATAACAATAAGCTTTTTTATATATAAAAATAATATCAGTAGATCCAATATCTTTAATTACATACTCACAAATACTAATAGCATACTTATATTCTTTTTCATATATATATTTATTAATACTATCTAAATACTTATTAAGCTCATTCATATACTAACAAAATATTTTAACCAAAAAATTTTTATTCTCTAAACTGAAGCGAATAAAGATATTGATATTTACCACCCTTCTTAATAAGCTCCTCATGAGTACCAGATTCTATAATTTGTCCATTTTCAACTACACAAATAAGAGTAGCATTTTTTATAGTAGAAAGTCTATGAGCAATTACAAACGTAGTTTGAAAATGTATAATATCATTAAGAGCTTTTTGTACATACATTTCAGATTCAGTATCAAGTGCAGAAGTAGCCTCATCAAGTATTAAAATAGAAGGTTTTTGCAGAACCGCACGAGCTAATGCTAATCTCTGTCTTTGTCCACCAGATAACATAACACCACGCGGACCTATATGAGTGTCATATCCGTGCGGAAGTTTTTTAATAAACTCATCAGAATGAGCTATTTGAGCTGCTCTCATAAGATCAGCCTCAGATGCATTCTTATTAGCATATAAAATATTTTCTTTTACAGTACCATAAAATAAAATATTCTCTTGAGATACAACTCCTATTTCATTACGAACACTTCTTGTATTTAGTTCCTGCAAATCTATGCCGTCAAACCTTATAGTTCCAGAAGTTGGAGAAAATAATTTTGGAATCAAACTTATAAGGGTAGTTTTTCCTCCTCCAGAATTACCTACAAAAGCAACAACATCACCCTTTTTTACTTTTAAATTAATCGGCCCTAAATGAAATGATTGAGTATCGGCTCTTTTAGGATATTCAAAATTAACATCTTCAAATGTAATAGAATGTTCTATTTTTTTCATAGGTTTCTTAGTTTTATCATCTACATTTTCAGATGGTAAATCTATAATTTGAAAAACTCTTTGTGCTATACCTTTAGTAAATTGTAGCCCTATAAATATACCAGATAAATCACGTACAGGAGTTGATATATTAAGCATATAAAGTAAAAATCCCCATAAATACTCAAAAGGCATTTCACCTTTAAAAATTAAAAAACCACCATATGAAAGTATTATAAGCATAGCTACTATCATCACTAATTCTGTCATAGGTCTATTTAAAGATGTTAGAAGAGATATCTTACGCATTAAAGTTAGAAGATTATTATAAGACTCTTTATATCTATTAACTTCTTCATCTTCCTTAGAAAATATTTTTATAACTTCAATTCCACGAATATCTTCTTGAACTATAGAAACAGCTGAACCAAGCATATTTTGTTGTGCAGATACTCTTGTTTTTACAAGCTTAGAAATCTTATCTATACCAATAGCAATTAATGGAGCCGCTACAAAACAAGCAAGTGTTAATTTTACATTTAATATTAACAGCATTGTTAAAGTAAGAATTAATGTAAGAGGTACTGTTATCATATTAGGTAAAGTGTTAGATATAAAATTCTCAATAGAAGAAGACTCATTAATTACTCTACTCATAATATCTCCTTCTTTCTCTTGTTTAAAATATGCTATATCTGTATTAAGAAGTCCTCTCATCATATCAGCGCGTACATCTTTACCTATCTCTTGAGCAGTAAATTGAAATAAAAATGTTTTTATATAATCAAAACTAACCCTTAAAATAACATAAATAAATCCAATAATTATAACAACACTAAATTGTAGAATTATAATAGGATCAACTAAAGAATCAGTATTTGAAGCAATACTTTCAAAAAATCTCCTAGTACTAAAACTTGATATTTGCTTTAATATTGGCAAATTATTTATTTTATCTAAAATAGCAACTCTTTTTCCACCGGTAACAGCAATTGCCATTTGACCAAAAAATGGCGGTATTATATTTATAATAGTAAAGCCAACACTTAGTATAAAAGAAGGTATAAATAATTTTTTATGACGCATAGCATAAGATATCATTCTTCTATACGGGTGTTTTTCTAATTTTCCATAATATTTATTTCTATGTTCTTCTGTAACTGCACCATAATTAAAAGGCTTATCACTTTTTTTAAAGAACTCTTTTATCTTTTTTACCATAATAATTTCCTAATACATATATATTCCACTTATTATATAAAAATATAATATTATTTTCAATAGATAAAATAATATAGATATTTTAATATAAATTCATAAATTTGACTTTTATTTATAGTAATTATAATATTTATAAAAATATTTTATACTTTGGATGGTAAATTATAATGAAAAAAATTATTTCTTTTATATTATCTATTTTGATATTATCTTGTTCTTCAAAAGAGACAAATAAAAATACTATAACAGTAATGGTTCCAGATTGGGCGGTACCAAGTGAAGAAATGCTCAATGCTTTTGAGGAAGAAAATGGAATAAAAGTTAATATGAATATATTATCTTGGGATGACATTAAAGATAAAATAGCAATAGCTGCTGCTGGTGGATTGGCTGCTGCTGATGTTGTTGAAGTTGATTGGTCTTGGGTTGGCGAGTTTTATAGTGCTGATTTTTTAGAGCCTATAGAAATTAGTGAAGAAGACAAAAAGTCTATGCCTTCTATTATTCCTTTTACTGTAGACAATAAAGTATTAGCATTACCTTATGCTAATGATTTTAGAATTGCATTTTATAATACAAATCATTTCTACAAAGCAGGTATTGAAAAAGCACCTCAAACTTGGGATGAAGTTTATGAGAGTATAAAAAAGATTAAAGAAGCTGGTATAACTCAATATCCATTTTCTATATCTTTAAGTGCTAGTGAAAATACTACTACTTCATTAATATGGCTTGCATATTCTAAGTATGGTAGAGTATTTAATGATGATGGATCTTTAAATAAAGAAGCTGTATTAGGCTCATTAGAGTTTATAAATCAATTATTAAATGTGGATAAATTAATAGATCCTGCTAATAATACTGCAAATGGATTAGACTCTTATAGAAAAATAAATAATGGTGAGGCAAGCTTTATTGTAGGACCTACATCTTTTGTTAGTAGAGTACAGGATCCTAATGAATCTACTGTTGTTGGTGAAGTTTTACCTACTTTATTACCTGGAAGCACTTCTACATCTGATAAAACTTTTGCTCTACCTGAAGGGCTTGGTGTATTAAAATTATCTAAAAACAAAGAAGCAGCTTTAAAATTTGTTAAATGGTATAATTCAGCTAAAATACAAAAAGAATTAAACTATATACAAAATACAATGCCAACAAGAATAGATGTTATGCAAGAGCTTATAGATGAAGGAAAACTAAAAAATGCACAACCTCTTATAGAAGAATCTAAACTAATAGCAAGTCCATTTGTAAATGGAGTACCTACTTACTACTCTCAAATGACTACTATTATATTTAATGCTGTAAATCAAATGGCTTTAGGTGTATTAACTCCACAGCAAGCATTTGATGATATGGATACAAAAATAAAAGAATTATTATAATATACTAAGTGGTATAAAACTATATTATTAAAATATGAAAAAAAAATCTTTACTACCATATTTATTAATTACTCCAGTAATGATTATTTTAATAAGTTTAGTTTTATACCCAATAATAGTTACATTTTATTATTCTCTAAGAAAAATGAAATTAACAGAACCTAATAATTATTATTTCTTAGGATTCAAAAATTATATAGATATTATAAATAAATATGACTTTTGGTATTCATTTCAAAATACAATGATAATTATGATAGTTGTTATTATACTATGTGCTATAATTAGTTTTATTTTTGCTATGATGCTTAATGTAGAAAGTAAAATGAAGAATATACTAATGGCTATTTCGATTATTCCTTGGGCATTACCACCTTATATAAATGGTATTCTATGGAAATGGATATTCTATCCAGGATTTGGATTTATTAATAAAATACTATATTCTCTAAACTTAATAGAAGAACCTATTCAATTTTTTTCTAATAGATATTATATAATGATAATTATAGGTATAATAGTAGCTTGGCGAAATATACCTTTCTGCTCTATAGTTCTACTATCAGCTATAAGAGCAATACCAAATGTTATATATGATGTAGCTAATATAGATGGAGCAAATAAGATACAAACTCTAACAAAAATCACAATACCATTATTAATACCTGCTTTTTCTATTATATTTACATTTACTTCTATATCTGCAATAAATGTATTTGATGAGGTTATTGCACTTATAGAGTATAGTAATTTAGGAAAAACATTATTAGTTGAAAACTATATTAATACTTTTTCATTTTTAAATTTTGGATATGGAAGTGCTTTAACATATTTAATTATGATAATTTCTGGGATATTTGGAATTTTATACATAAAAGCTATGTCTAAAAGGATTGAGTATATATAATATGAAAAAATTAATATATTATAGTAGTGTAATATTTTTTCTCATAATAGTTCTTTTGCCTATAGTATGGGCTATAATTATAAGTATAACTCCAGAATATGAGATGTTTAAAAATAACAGTTCATTAATACCAAAAGATCCTACAATAGCAAACTATATAGAAATACTAACTTTATCAAAAAGAAACTCTAAAATATTTTTTACAGGAATAATTAACTCTATAAAAATAGCATTAATTACAATATTAATAATAATACCATTTTCTATTATGTGTGCATATTCTATATCAAGAATGAACTTTAAACTAAAAAAACAAATAAAAATATTTATACTAATAACAATGTCTATACCAGTATTTACAACTATAATTCCAATATATAGAATATACTCTATTCTTTCTTTGCTTGATAATTTTTTAGCACTATCATTAGTATATATATCTTCATTTCTACCTATAAGTGTATGGATAATATCGAATTATTTTGATACTATACCAACAGAAATAGAAGAAGCTGCATATATAGACGGTTGTAATAAAATAAGTGTTATATATAAAATAATGATTCCTATATCTATACCTATTATAGTATCTACATTTTTAATAGTGTTTTTGATGTCTTGGGGACAATTTCAAGTACCTTTAATTTTATCAAGTTCTGCATATACAAAACCAATATCTGTAGTTACATCAGAGTTTGTAGCTAGAGATACTATTCGATATGGACTTACAACTACAGCAGGACTACTTGCTATAATACCTCCTGTAATATTAGCTCTTATTTTTAGAAGTTTTTTAATAAAAGGTATAACTAATGGTTTTGGCAAATAAAAAAGGAAAGTAAATAAAATGAAAATAGAAATTGTAGAAAAAAAAGATTTTGAAGTAGTAGGAAAAGTTGCTATGGGGAAAAGTGATGATCATTCTAAGTGGGTGCTTCCACTTTGGAAAACTTTTAATGAGAATATTAAAGAAATAGTTAATGTTATAAAAATTGATGATAATGGTATATTAGCTGGACTTTGGGGAATAATGAATGATATAGACGAAACTTTTTCACCTTGGTCTGATATGGGTAAATATATGGCTGGAGTTGAGGTTATTGAAGGAGCTAATACTCCAAATGGATGGATTAAGTGGTATATTGATGGTGGCAAGTTTTTAAAAGTAAAATGTAATATACAAAACTATAATGAAATATTTAAAAAAATTATAAATGACTATATTCCTAAAAATGGTTATACAGTTATAGGAAATGTTATGGAGTACTATATACCAAACTCTAAAGATTTTTATCTCTTTTTTAAGATAGAAAATTTATAAAATAATATTATAAGGAATAAAGTTCTATGATTGAAAAACTTATTATAGCAACAACAAATAATCATAAAGTAAAAGAGATTGAAAATATTTTTGATAACTCTATAAAAGAAGTTTTAAAAATGCCTAATGATATTGATGATATTATAGAAAATGGGAATACTTTCTTTGATAATGCTTTAATTAAAGCTAAAGCTGTTTATTATCATACTAAATTACCTTCGCTTGCTGATGATTCTGGACTTTGTATTAATGCTTTAGGTGGGGAGCCTGGTATATATTCTGCTAGATATGGTGGTGAAGAATTATCATATAAAGAAAAAATGAAGTTAATTTTAGAGAAGTTAAAAAATAAATCTGATAGAAGTGCTTATTTTATAACTTCTGCTGTTTGTATGATTAATGATAATTATTTTATTGCTGTTGAGGGTATAGTAAATGGTAGAATTATAGAATGTGAGAGGGGTGTTGAAGGATTTGGATATGATCCTATTTTCATACCTGATAATTATAATATAACTTATGCTGAAATGTCATTAGAAGAAAAAAATAAAATAAGTCATAGAGCTATTGCTATGAATAAAATGAAAAATATACTTGAATCTATATATAAAATTTAATTTATATTTTTACAGTATTTTCTATATTAATCCATCCCTTATATTGATTAAACTTTATATAATACCAAGATTCTCTCTCTTCTAATATTCTTAGTTTGCTACCATCTTTTAAATCTATAACCTTATCAGAGCGAACACTCATACCATTATAAAGAGGAGAATTATTAATAACTACTACATAGTCTCTATTAAACAAGTTATAAGAAATAAAAGAAGATATAAAAAATATAATCAAAAAAATAGTTATAAATAATTTTCTTTTTATAATAAATAAAATAAATGATAATATAAATAAAAATATAGATACATAATAAATTATAACAAATATAAAGTTATAATTATAAGAGGCATTTATTTCTTTAATATTTTTTATAGATTCAAAATCAAAAGGATTAATCTTTATAGCCCTCTCATACCAAGCAACAGCATAAGAATTACTACCAATAGCTTTATAAGAAGTTGCAAGATTATAATATAAATCTCTTGATTTAATATCTTTAGCTAGTTCTTTATAAATATCATTAGCTTCTAAAAACTTATCCTCATTATAAAGATTATTAGCATATTGATTTTTTTTATTTATATTTTCATAATCTACTTCAGAAAATAAAATAGAGCTTTGAACAATAAAAATTAATAATAAAAATTGTCTAAACATAAAACCTACTATTTCCTACTCTTTTTAATAGTTTCTATTATAGATGGTAAGTCACTATGATAATTTTGATTATTAAAATTATTTCCAGAGTATAACTCAAACTGACAAGAATCTATAATAGACTTTATATTTTTAATTATCTCTTCATCAATATTATACTTTTTTAATTCACTATAAATAGTATTAAGATTAGAATTAGTATTAAAAGTCAAATAATCCAAAATACTCTTACAATACTCTACTCTATTATTAGAGTTATAATATTCTAATATTTTATCATACTGAACTGTATCATTAATAACAATAACTTTATCTTTTTTCTTTATTTTAGCAAAAACAAAAATAGTAATATATATTAATAAAAACAGAAGTGATATATAATATACATACTTAATATTTAGTAAAATAAAATCTTTATCTTCATTTTTTATTACTCTATTAGATATATTATATTTTATAACGTCATTACTATCTTCACTACTAATAGAATCTTCTCTACTATTATTGTCAAAATGAGAAATAGCTTCTCCAGAAATATTAAAGTTCAATTGAGTAGAATAAGTATTAGTATATCTTTTTATATTTGGAGAAAAATACAAAAATGAAATATTAGAAATAGAATAATTTCCACTATTAGTAGCTATTAATATATACTCTTTAGTTTTACGTCCAAATATTTTGCCATTTTCAAACCAATTAGTTTCAAAAGTTTTAGGTTGATATACAGAAAAATAATTACTAATACTACTATCTAAATTTGGTATGTCTATAACAGAAACATTACCCTCCCCAAATACTTCAAGTGTAACAATAACTTCATCTCCAGTATTTATATTTGTATTATTAGCACTCACTCTAAAATCAAAATCCCCAACAGCACCAGAAAACTTTTTACCAGTATCATTCTTAGGAAGTGGTAAAACATTAATATCAAAAACCTCTCTACCTATTTGAACTCTATCAAAGAACATATTATCTTTTTCTATAACAAACTCTGTAGTCTCTATTTTCTTTTTTCCTTTTTTTATAGGGTATAATACTTCTCTTTTTAAAGGTACAATGCTAATTCTTTTACCATTAATAATTTCAGTATATGCTCTTTTAGAAGTATCAGAATAAGAAATAAAATCATTCCTATCAGGAGCTTGAATACTACCTAATACATTAACATATATATGAGTATATAATTTCTGCTCTATATATATAGGCTCATATACATATACTTCTTTTTTACTTATTATATTTGTAGCTATAACATCATCTTTATAATCTAAAAAATTGTCTAATGAATCAGAATTATCAATATCACTACTATCTTCTACAACTTCTATACTTACAGAATTAGCTTTATATTTCTTATTTTTTATTTTTACTTCTATATCATCTATAGTATATACACCCTTATCTAAAGCAACATAATTAAAACTATAAGTCTCCATACGCTGTAGTACACCAGATGAAAATACAACACTCACACTCTTACCACTACCCCTAGAAAGAAGACCATCAACATCACCAACTCTAACCTCAGCTCCACCATCTACAGAAACAGATAGTGTAAATACTTCCCCAACCCTAACTTTAGTATGAGATAATTCAGCAACTATATTAGTTTGAGAAAATAATAAAGAATAAGAAAATAACAAATATAAAAATATATTACCAATCCTTATCAATTCTACCTCCACCATAATACTGATTATCTTTATTTTTATCATCTCTATACTGTCTTAGAGACTCTAAAATTCTATCTACATCTGTTTTTACTTCTTCCTCTTCTTCATTTCCACTATTATTGTTGTTATTATTATTATCTTGATTATCTTGTTTATTTTCATTATTATCTTGACTATTATCATCTGATTTTTGATTGTCATCAGATTGATTATTATTATCTTGATTATTATCCTTACTATTATCTTTATTGTTTTCTTTATTATCTCCAGAGTTCTTTGGCTGATTTTTTAATTTTTTTAATGCATATTCTAATGCTGTTTTAGAGTTTGTATCATTTGGAGATTCTACTAAAGCATTTATAAGATCATTAATTGCACCTTCATAATCTTCTTTTTCTATTTTTAATAAACCAGAATTATAATATGTTGCATTTTTAAAATATGACTTTGTTTTTGAATTAAAATTCTTTTTTGCTATATCAAAAAGCTGTATAGCATTATCTACTTCTCCAACTTGCGACATAGTAGTTGCTATATTATAGTATATTTCAGAAGAGTTTGTAACTTTACTTAAAGCCTTTTCGTATAAAGATATAGCATTATTATAATCCCCTTTTTTAAATAATCTATTAGCCTTATCTACATCGATTTTTGCAGTAAACTCATCAAAAGAAAATGTATAAGAAACACTAAATATAATAAATAAGTTACAAAATATATAAAATAATACTCTATTCATTAGCAACATCCAGTTTACGATTTTTATTTGAAAAACTAATTTGTGTACAAAGATTTAATACTATAGAAATAATAATAAAAATTATAGATATAGATAAAAATATTTGATACCTATCCTTATAATCCTTTGTATTTCTAATACTACTAACAGATTTCATATTTTTCTTAATATCTTCAAATACATTATTAAGTGATATATTAGCTGATATATAACTCTTACCACCAGTCTCATTAGCAAGATATTCTAATGTTTTATCATCTCTCTTAGAAATAATAGTTCTACTATCAGGATTTACATGAGAAATAACAGTACTTCCTTTCTCACTACCAACGCCTATAGTATATATACTAATTTTCATTTTTTTTAATTCTTTTAATATACTATCAAAAGATCCAAAATGATCCTCTCCATCTGTAATAAGTATAATAGACTTTTTATCATCATTATTAATATTAAAAGTATTTCTAGCTGTTATAAGAGCATCTGCTATTCTTGTTCCTTGTAATGATACAGATTTTGTAGATAATGTTTGAAGTATATATGTTAGAGTATCAAAGTCTTCTGTAAATGGAGAAGCTATAAAACTAGTTCCTGCAAATCCTACTAATGATACAGAAATATTATCTGCACTTTTAATAAACTTCTCTATTTCAAGTTTTGCTCTTTCTAATCTTGAAGGAAAAACATCTGTAGCATCCATAGAACGAGATAAATCCAACATTATAGTTATCATATAATTTTCTGTTTTAAGCTCTTGTTCTGATAATCCCCATCTAGGTTGCATCATAGAAAATATTAAAAAAGATAATGAAACAAATAAAAATATAATAGAAAGATTTCTAATAAGAGATAATCTTTTATAACTCTTATCTATACTAAAATCCTTAGCAAATAATAATAGAATCTTTTTTACCTTTTTCTTAGACAAAATAAAAAGAAATATTAAAACAGGCAAAAGTAAATATAAAAATACATACTTAAAATCAGAAATAATCATTATAAATACCCAAAATTATATAAGCTACTATATTATACTAAATAAAAATCATAAATCAATAATTAGTATATATATTAATTAACAATATCACCTATAAAAGCTTTTTTCTCCCAATTAATATCCTTAGAAGTAGGTGCAGGAAAAGTTTTCCAATTAATATCTTTTTTCGCTATCCAAACTTCATCAGCCTGAAAACTACCATTTGTAATTAACCAATCATTTAATCTCTTATAATACTTATCCCTAAATGCGTATGTATAATATAATTTAGAATCTTCTATAATATATCCTTCCATAAAAGTAGTTTTTATATTAGGATAATTTGAAAATACAAGCATAAACTTATTAATATAATCTGTATTACTATATATAGCCTTATTATTTCCAGAATATGATATGAAAGATATTTTCTTTTCATTATCTATTAATATATCACATTTATCTATAAAGCTATATTTTCTACCATCATAAGTATTAATTTTTTTATTTTTTATAAGCTTCATCCAATCATTATTATCAAAAACAACTCTACTATCATTACTAGTATTATTTGTTATAAAAAATAATACTAAAATAATAATTATAATAATAAAAAATAAAATATACATTATAAATCTTTAATATAATTCTCCCGCATAATCACCCTCAGCCCAGTTAATATCCTCAGGTTGTGGTACAGGATAAGTTCCCCAACTAGCATTAGACTTAGCTATTAAACGTCCATCTTTTTCTACAGTATTTTTACTATTCCAATCATCAACTCTATCATTATACCTAGCTACATACTTAGAATAACGAGTAATAGTACTTCCTTTAATAGAATAACCTTCTACAAGTACTATTCCAGCACTTGGAGCATTATCATAAAATTCACTAATAGGTCTTTGATGTGAGTAATAAGCTTGAAAGTCCGATCTTGCACCTAAAAACTTATATTGCCTTATTAAAAAAAATGGAGAACTACCTTGTATCAAAGCCCAATTACCACCAGGTATAGCCTCATATAAAGCACCTTTCATATCTATAGTTTTTCTATTAATATGGTTTAACCAATTTTTAGAATAATCACTATCCAAACTTATATTTTGAGAATACAATATTTGAAGTGAAAAAAGAAAAATAATAATACTTCTAATCATAACAAAATCCTATCATATATAATAATCGATTTTTATTTTAAAAGTAAAATATTAATTTTTTTAATTTTTTTTAAATTTTTTTAAATTTTTTTTAAATTTTTTTAAGTAAATATTACTACAATCAAATATAAGTTAAAAGTAAAGTATATTTACACCTATAATATAAAAGTAAATATATAAGTAGTAATAAATAAAATTATAAAATATTGAACTCTAAATAATAATAAAATAAAATTTATAATTAAAATCTTAAAATAAAATAGTATAAAAATAAAAAGTTCGTTATTAGAAATATAATTTATAAAAACTTCACAATTATCTACCATTATTATATTTTTTTAATATAAAAAGTAAAAAAATATAATATATTTATTATATAAAAAAAATGATTACGAACAAATATTTTTTACTATCAAAATAAATATTATTTACTTTTTAATAAAAAATATGATTTTGACAATACTTGATATTTTTTATTTTTAGTATATAAATATAAACAAGAATTGTAATGAAGGAGATTCAAATGAACAATATAAAATACGATGCTATTATTATAGGAGCTGGTATAGGTGGTCTTACTACTGGTGCTACTCTTGCTAAAGCAGGTAAAAAAGTTTTAGTATTAGAGCAACATAATATAGTAGGAGGATGTGCTACTGTATATAAAAGAAGAGGTTCTAGTCCTGATAAATTTGTAAAATTTGAAGTTGGTTTACATGAAATGGATTGGGCTGATAATTCTGTAGAAATGAAACATGTCATTTTTAAAAAGCTTGGTTTATATAAAAAAATTAAATTAATATCAACACCTCAATTTGTTAGAATAAAATCAAAAGGTATGGATTTAGAAATACCAGAAGGTCATAAAGAAGCTATGAAAGCTTTAGAAAAACAATTCCCTAGTGAAAAAGCTGGTATAAGAAAATATTTTGCTGGTCTTAAGAGAATGGGATATATGATAAGAAGAGTTCCTTATGAATTAAAATTCTTAGACTTTATGTTTTATCCTATAACTACTTTCCCTATGCATCTTTATCAGATGTTTACTCAAAAGAAAACATCTGATGTAATGAATTCTCTTTTCAAAAATGATAAGTTAAAGAGAGTTTTAAATGCAAATATTGTTTACTACCATGACAACCCTTATGAATTTGGTTGGTATTATCATGCTTGTGCTCAAGGAGCTTATTATAACTCTGCAAAATTTGTTAGAGGTGGTAGCCAAGAGTTATCTAACGCTTTAGCTGATATTATTAAAGAAAATGGTGGAGAAGTAAAAACTTTAGCTGATGTTAAAAAGATTAATCTTAAAGGAAACAAAGCTACAGGGGTTACTTATGTAGATAGAAAAACTAAAGAAGAAATATCTGTAGATGGTAAGTATATAGTATCTAATGCTTCACCTTATAATGTATATAATGAATTATTACCTAAAGGTTTTGAAGATAAGAGAACTGTAAAATTAAATAAAGAAGTAGAAGATTCTGTTTCACTATATACAGTTTATATAATATTTAAAGAAAAATTATCTAAGCTATATCCAGGTAATGCTTATTCTACATTTATGTTTACAGAAAAAGAATTCAATGCTCCATTCTCAGAAATGTCTAAAGGATATAAAAATATTCCTATAGAAGAAAGAGGATTTGTATTAGTTGACTATTCTACTATAGATAGTGGTCTAACAGAAGAAGATGATCCTCGTTCATTCGGTGTATTTACAGGTGCTTCTTTTATGTCTGATTGGGAAAATTTAACTACAGAAGAATATAAAGCTAAAAAGACAAAATTAGCAGAAGATTTAATTGATAGAGCAGAAAAATACTATCCTGGTATTAGAGAACATATAGATTATTATGAAGTAGCTACTCCTAAAACTATTAAGAGATATATTAAAACACCTTCTGGTGTTGCTTATGGCTATAAGCAAAATGGATACCTAATGGGTACTCGTGCTCCAAGAATGTCTAACACAGTAAAAAATCTACACTTTACTGGAGCTTGGACTTTCCCTGGTGGTGGATTTACTGGTGCATTATTAGGTGGTTATTTAGCAGGAAAGAATATATTATTCCCTATTAATTGGTATGTACCACTAAAAACATTATTATGTACTATAGTTGGTACTTCAATAGGTACTGCACATCTCTGGCTTCCAAGTGTATTAGAACTAATTGGTATTGGTAGCGGTGGACACTAAAAAATAAATTAAATTACAAATAAATAATAAAATATAAAAAAAATATAAAATAAGGAGAAAAAAATGAGAAACAAAATAATTTTATTATCTATGCTTATTGCTTTAATGCAGGTTACTGTTTTTGCTCAATCTGCTGATGACATTACAGGTTTATGGTATGGTGAAAAAGATGAGCAAGGTAGAACACCTATTGTAGAAATATACAAAGATGGTTCTGCATACAATGCTTATGCTTTCAACTATAAAGAAGGTCCTGCTACTGTTAATGATGTTAATAACCCTAAAGCAAGTGAAAGAAATAAACCTTTAAAAGGTCTTGTATACTTATGGGGATTAAAGTTCAGTAAGAATGAGTGGACTGGTGGTAAAATATATAATCCTGATAATGGAAAAACATTTGATGCTAAAGCTACATTAAAAGGAAATAAGTTGATGATAAGAGCTAGTGTTGTTGGAATAGGAAAAACATTAGAGTATACAAAGATTCCTGCTTCAGAAGCATCTAAATATACTCCACTTCCAAAAAATGAATTAAGAAAATTAAATTAATTTTCTATTAAGTTGTGAATGTAGTGTATAGAGTTATAATGATTCTATGCACTATTTTATTATACCTCTATTATACTTTTAAGGATTATGTTATGAAAAAGATATTCTCTATAATTATGATAATGGTATTTACTAGCATTAATATTTTTGCTCAAGAAACTAACAATCAAAAACCACAAAAAGACTATACTTCTACAGAAGATGAAGGATTCTATTTTTCTAATCACATATTAGCAAGATGGAATCATTTTGGGGCCTTATATCAAGGACAATTATTTTATAAAAAAGCTTTATTTAGAGAAAAGAATAATTTTTTCTTTGCTCAATCTCATATAACATTTGGATTAGAACAAGAGTTTAGTACTTTCTCAAGAACTTCTGGATATTTGATATTTCAACCTCTAATAGCATTAAGTTTCTTATTTAAAGCTACATACGAAACAGCATTTGCAGAATCAGCAAAACCCGTATTAACAGATGATACTAGAAGATTTGACTTTGCTCTACCTCCTTTTACAGGATTAAATCCACAAAATAAAAAACCAATGTACGTAGGAAATGATTCTGTACAATTACAAGTTGCTCCAACATTAACTATAGGTGCTCGAGCAGGACCAGGTTTAATAGCATTAATATATCAACCATTTATAACATATATAAATATAATTGGAGTAGATAAAAATGATTATTACTATCTTACAAGAGAAGCTATTGTAGTAAAAGGGCAAGATATATGGTTTAATCATGATTTAAAATTAGGATATGCTTTACCAAGTCTTGGTATGTCTTTTGGTATTAACTCTACAATAGAACATATGCTTTCTCAAAAAGATTTGTATAGAGTTGGTTTATTCGGTGTATTCTCTTATAAGAAAAATTTAGACTCACTTACTTCTTTAGCTCCTTTTATAAACTTAAAAGTTGGTACATGGTTAATAGAAAGACATATACAGTATAAATTTGCTATACAGATAGATACTGGTTTAGAGTGGAAGTTTTATTAATAAATATATATAAAGGAAATAATATGGAAAATAAATATGATATAATAATAATAGGTGCAGGTTTAGGAGGATTAACTGCAGGAGCTACTTTAGCTAAAGCTGGAAAGAAAGTTTTGGTTTTAGAACAGCATAATATAGTAGGTGGATGTGCTACTACTTTTGAAAGAAAAGGTGTTAAGTTTGAGGTAGGTCTTCATGAAATGGAAGGGCAACCTAAATCTAAAGATACTAAATATCCTATATTTAAGAAACTTGGCATTTATGATAAAATTCAGTTTGTAAAGTCTAAGGAAACTTGGAGAGTAAAAACAGATAGTTTTGATATAACTATACCTCATGGTCATAAAAATGTTATAAATGAACTATCTAAATACTTTCCTGAGGAGAGAAAGAACTTAAAGAAGTATTTCGCCTCTATGAACAGAATAGCATATATGAGTAGAAGACTTCCATATGATTTAAAATTTTGGGATTTCTTTTTCTACCCTATAACTACTCTACCTCTTAATATTTATCATATAATAAAACAGCATAAAGTTGGAGATGTCTTAGACAAAACTTTTAAGAATAATAGATTAAAAAGATTATTAGATGTAAACTTAGGATATTATCATGATAATCCTTATGAGTTTTGTTGGTTTTTTCATGCATTTGGTCAATCTGGATATTATAATAATGCATATTTTATCAAGGGTGGTAGTCAAGAATTATCCAACTCTTTAGCTGATATAATAATAAAAAATGGTGGAGAAGTAAAGACTTTAACTGATGTTGTAAAAATTAATTTAGATGGTAATAAAGCAAAAGGTGTTACATACATAGATAGAAAAACAAAAAATGAAATAACTGTAGAGGGAAAGAAAATAATTTCTAACTCTGCTCCTTACAATGTATATAAGAATATGCTACCATCTGAGTTTGAAGATAAAAAAATAACTTCATTAGAAAACTCTTCATCATTATATAGTATATATTTAATATTTAAAAAGAACTTTTCATCTATATATAAAGGTAATGCATACTCAACATTTGTAGGTCCAGATTCAGCTATAGATGCACCATATTCAGATAAATCTAAAACTTATAAAGTTGTAGATATAGTAGATAGAGGTGCATTACTTGTTGATTATTCTGCTATAGATAGTGGATTAGTAAAAGAAGGTGATGATAGATCATTTGCTGCATTACTTGGAGTATCATACTTAGATGAATGGGAAAATTTAACTAAAGAAGAATATAAACAAAAGAAAGAAAAGTTAGCACAAGATGTTTTTGATAGATTTGAAAAACACTATCCAGGATTTAAAGATAATATAGAATATTATGAAGTATCAACTCCAAAAACAATAAAAAGATATACAAGAGCACCTGGTGGAACTGCTTATGGATTCAAACAAAATGATTATGCTAATAAGGGTCGTGCTGGATTTGAATCTTCTACTGTAAAAAACTTGTATTTTGTAGGAGTATGGGGCTTTCCTGGTGGTGGTTTCAGTGGAGCTATAATTAATGGATATTTTGTAGCTAAACATATTCTATTTAATATTAAAGCGTATACTATTTATAGAATTATATTATGTTCTATCGTAGGAACAATATTTGGTACTGCCCATAGTTGGCTACCTTTAATAACAAAACTATTTATTAAATAGTGAGTTATACAATACAATAATAATTATATATTATTATATAAACTAATCTTAAAAAACTAAAAATACTTTAATAAAAACTGTACAATCTATGTTATTTATACTTATAAGGTAGTATAAATAACATTAGATAGTACAAATCATTATATAACTATTTACAAAATAATAAATTATAAAAGGATTTCAATCATGAATAACAAGTTTGATATTATTATTATAGGAGCTGGTCTTGCAGGATTAACAGCTGGTGCTACTTTAGCAAAAGCTGGAAAAAAAGTTCTCGTTTTAGAACAGCATAATATAGTTGGTGGATGTGCTACTATTTTTAAGAGAAAAGGATTAAAAATAGAAGTTGGATTACATAAAATGGATTGGCCGCCTGAGCATAAAAGTATTAAGCACCCTATTTTTAAGCACTTAGGTATTTATGATAGAGTAAAATTTGTACATGCAGACTCTTTATGGAGTATAAAAGCTGATGGACTTGATATAACAATTCCTTATGGATATGAAAATGTTATAAATGTATTATCAGAAAAATTCCCAGAAGACAAGGAAGGAATAAAAAAATATTTTGCTATGATAGATGAATACCTATCTAGTTCATCTAGACTTCCATATAATATGAATCTATTACAATTTTTTGCTTCTCTTGTAAAAGTAATACCTTCAAAAATAAAAGCTAAAAAAAGACAAGATAAAGTAGGACCTATACTAGATTCATTAATAAAAAATGATAAACTAAAAAGAATATTAGATGTAAACCTTAGCTATTATCATGATAATCCTTATGAATTTTCTTGGTGGTATCATTCTGTTGGACAAGCTGCTTATTATAATGGAACTGTATTTGTAAAAGGTGGAAGTCAAGAGTTATCAAATGCATTAAGAGATATTATATTAGAAAATGGTGGCGAAGTAAAAACATTATGTAATGTAAAACAAATAACTACAGAGGGAAATAAAGCTACTGGAGTTGTTTACCATGATAAAAGAGCTAAACAAGATGTAGTAGCATATGCAAATAAAATTATTTCTAATGCATCACCTACTGTAACATATAATGAGTTTTTATCAGATAAAACAAACCTAAAAGAAGAAAAGTATGATAAACTAGAAAATTCTTTATCATTATTTAGTATTTATTTAATATTTAAAAATAAATTTACAGAAGTTTACCCTGATAGTAAGTATAGTACTTTTTTTACAACTACATATAATGAAAAATTCTCTGAAAAGTCTAAAGGCTTAAAAAGTGTTAATATATATGATAGAGATATGTCATTTACTAACTATGATGCATTGGATAGTGGTCTTGTAGAAGAAGGAGATAATCGTTCTGTTGGAGTATTATGTGGTTCTGCATATTTAGATGAGTGGGAAAATTTATCTCCTGAAGAATACAAAGAAAAAAAGGAAATATTTGCTCAAAAAATGATAGATAGGTTAGAGCAATATTTTCCTAATGTAAGAGATAATATAGAATATTATGAAGTAGCAACAGCAAAAACTATGAAAAGATATGTAAAAACTCCTGAAGGAACTCTTTATGGATTTAAACAAAATGGTTTTCTAAAAGGTGATAGAGCAGATTTAAAATCAAAAACTATAAAGAATTTATATTTCTGTGGAGCTTGGGGCTTTCCTGGTGGAGGTTTCACTGGTGTTATTGTAAATGGATATTTGGTGGCTAAAAATATATTGTTCCCTATTCCACTTTATATGACTTTAAGAATATTAACTTGTATAGGATTGAGTGCTGGAGTAATAGCTTTATTATTAAAACTATTTATCTAAGCTTAATGATTATATCTACCCTTCTATTTCTTTGACGACCTAAAGATGTAGAGTTTGAATCTATTGGTTCTTTATCGCCTAAACCTATATATGAAACTTTGTCATGATTTAGTTGTGGTAGTATATAATCAGCTACTGTTTTTGCTCTCGACTGTGATAATTTTTGATTATATTCTGAACTTCCTGTATTATCTGTATGACCTTTAATAATTAACTCTCTATCTGGATATATTTTTTTTATAGATTCAATGATAGTATCTATAGTATCCTTAGAATCACTTTTTAATTGATATGAATCTGTATCAAATAATATTTCACCAAGACGTAAAACTATACCTTCATCTACTGTATCTATTGTTATATTATTTTCTAATGACAATTCATTAGCTAATAATACCTTATTTTTTTCTTCTTCTTCTTTACTTATATTATCATATATTTTATATGAACTTAATATATTCATTTTATATTGTAAACTACTATAAGCTAAAGATTTTCCATATCCAAATAATATTTGGTATTTTTCTTCTTGTGCTGTTGGAATATTTTTTTCCATATCCCATAGCAAAGTACCATAATTAAAACCATATATTCTTTCTGGATATAATGTTTGTTTTGTAAGTCCTGCTTGAACTAAGTCTTTATCAGTAATAGTAGTATACTGTATAATAGCATTACTTACTCCTAAACTATTAGTAACAACTCCAACAAAAGAATAATTAACTAAAAGTGACATAACAATATTAGGAGCATTATTAACTTTAATAATCTCTAAAGATTCAGAGTTCCAAGTATCAGATACTTTTACTTCAGAACCTAAAAAAGTAGGTATATGACGAACATTAGGCATAAAATAATGTGATGGAACTTCATACTTACCGTTAGTGTGTATAATAAAATCAGTAGTATACTCTTCAATTAAATTAAATACAGAATCTCTGTTTTCCTTTCTAAATATTTTAAAAACGCCATAAACTCTATACCCACCTTTAGAAGTAATACCAATAACAGTTAAGTCAACAATATTTCTCTCTTGATATACTTTTTTTCTAATACCATTCTCATAATACTCAACATCTGCAGTTTTTACAGACTCTATTCTTTGACCCTGCTTAAGGTTCCAATAAAAATTATGAGTAGTAATAGAAAATAATATATTACAACTTAATAATAAAAGTAAAATATTTTTCATTTATTGATTACTCTTTTTATTTCCAAACTTAAACTTAAATTTATTCTTTTTAACAGAAGGAGTTTTTTCTTTTTTAATAACAGTAGGTGAATCAATATCTTCTATTACTTTTTCTGTTTTAAAAGAAACTACTAATTTATATAGTTGTAAGAATATATATTGCAACTCTTTAATACGAGTATCCATAGTCTCCATATTATTAATATTTGTATTTGATAAAGAAGTAACATTCTCTATAGAGTCTACAAGAGTTTTAATCTTACTTTCAGTATTATTAACAACCTCCACAACATCCTCAGCCAATTTATCTACACCATATATATTATTGCTAACAGTAGAACTCATCTGTTTTTGTTTAATAGAAAGTTCTTGTACATATTCAGTAATACTATTTAAGTTAGAGATATTATTTAAAATTTCTCTTCTACCAACATCAAGCTCATCATTAGCATCAGATATTGTAGAAATAAGCTCAGCTAAAGTATTAGAACCATCTAATATCTTATCCAAAGAAGAAGCACTTCTAAAAGCAAGTGCTACAGTATTATCTATAGCCTGAGTAGTTTCTTCGATAATATCATTAATAATCTTAGAGTTTTCACCAGTATCTTCAGCAAGTTTTCTAATCTTATCAGCAACAACAGCAAATCCCTTACCATGTATACCAGCATGAGCAGCCTCAATAGCAGCATTCATAGCAAGTAAGTTAGTTTGCTCTGCAATATTTTGAATAACCTGAGTTATATTAATAATCTGTTTAGAATATTCTTTAATGCTTTGAATAGAATCTACAACCATCTCTCCAATATCAGAACCTTCACGAGCTTCTTCATTTAATGTTTTAGCATAATTATTAGCCTTAGAAGAACCATGACTTACTGTTACAATATTTGCCATCATTTCCTGAACAGAGCTTGTAGTTTTGTTTACAGCTTCCGACTGATCTTTCATCTTGTCTGTAATATTATTAATATTATCCAAAAGAGAAAGTATTATCTCATTAACAGATGCTATTCTTGTTCTCTGCATAAAACTTACTCTAGCTGCATTTGATGAAGAATCTGCTATTTTATTAGAATAATCTATTTCGTTTTTAAACTCTATATTCATAGTTTCAAAATCAGAAATACTTGTATTAATAGATGAACGTAAGTTTTTAATATTACCTGTCAATGTATAAGCATTATTCTTAATACTTAAAATAATATCTTGAAGTTTATCTAAAAATATATTAAAAGAACAAGCAAGTTCTCCAGCCTCACTATTACTTGAAATAGGAAGTCTAATAGTAAGATCTCCATCTTTTTCACTTAGCGACTCGGCAACATTTTTGATAGAAACTATAGTTTTTCTATTTGTAAATATTAATAATAATAATACTATTAAATAAATAGCAAGTCCAAGGTATATAGTTAAAGAAGTTCCTATTACTGTACTTCTAAAAGACTGATTAGTATTTAATGGATCTACATAACTCCAAGAAGTAAGTACATATAAGTTTTCATAAATAAAATATTTAATAAACAATAAATTCTCACTATCATTTCTAATAATCTTAGTATCATTAATATTATTAATATAAGTAGTGTTATTATTATTTCTAATAATATCAGAAACACCATAATCAGATAATAATCTCTGCATATTTCTTAATGCTGAAGGATTATTATAAGCATTAATAGTATATGAATCATCTATTAAAAATATGTTTAAATCTCTTCCATACTTATCATTTTGAAGAAGTTCATTATATATATCAGAGTTAGCTTCCATAGAAACAAAACCAACATTAACGTTATTATATATTAATGGATAATAAATAAAAAATGATGAAGCATTTCTTTCTAAATATACAATAGAGTTAGTAGCAGAGTTTAATCTTGTAATTTTATCTCTAAAAGGTGCTATATTATAATTTGTAGATACTGTTAGGAAATATTCATTATCATCTCTAAGTAAATCAAAATATATATTATTAATAGTTTTATCTCCAATATCTATATATCTATTTTTTGTATCATTTACATATATAGAAAAAGATTTAATATTTCTATCATTAGAATATCTACTTAATAAATAGCTAGATAAACTCTCTAAATAATTATCAAAAGTAGTAGAACTTTGTCTTATAATAGGTAAGAACTCAGATAAGTTTTCAACTATATTTACATAATAATCTATTTTATCTCTTAAAAGATTAGAAAAATCAGCAGTTGTATCTTTTTGATATGATATACTATATCTTTCATAAAATTTAAGTTCAGATCTATAATATATACCACTAATCAAAGTTATAATAAAAACAACAGTAGACAAAGATATAGGTAAAAAACTATATATCATAGGAAGACTATATTCTCTAGTACCATATTTCTTATAAAGAGGATAGGTAAAGAAATTAAAAACCATAGCAGCCATAGAAGAAGTCATAGCCATAAGAAATATAACCATTATCAATCTTATATTTAAGATTTCAAAAACAGTCATAGTTCCTTCAAAAATATAAATAGGATATGCCACAATGGTTACAAGTATAGAAGCAGAAAGAGCTTTAAGAACGAAAATAACACCAAGTCTAATAGACTTCCCATTTTCTACTTTGACACAGTCTATAAATACACTAATAGCTCCTATAATAGTAATAACAGCTACTATAATATATGAGTATATAGTTAGAGAAGAGGCTTGCTGATATATAGTTCTAAGCAATACCGTGTATACTAAAGCAGGAATAATAAAAACTAATAAAAAGCTAAAAGAAAGATAATACTTCAAACTCTTTTTAAGCAAGCTCTCATTCATTCTAAATAACATATACAAACCTATATATAATATATTATAACATATTATATTTCGGCTATATTATGCTTAAAATTTAAACAGATATAGTTTTTGCTTTTTCTATCACCTCTTCAATAGAACCCACAAGTCTAAAAGCTTGATCTGGTAAATCATCATAATCACCATTACATATACCTTTAAAACTTCTAACAGTATCTTCTATTTTTACATATCTACCTTGAAGCCCTGTAAACTGTTCTGCTACAAAGAAAGGTTGACTTAAGAACTGTTCTATTTTTCTAGCACGAGACACTATTAACTTATCATCCTCAGAAAGTTCATCAGCCCCAAGTATTGCAATAATATCTTGTAAATCTTTATATCTCTGCAAAATATGCTGTACACTACGAGCCACCTCATAATGCTCTTTTCCTATAATAGTAGGATCTAATATTCTACTTGAAGAAGCGAGAGGATCTACAGCAGGATAAATACCTTTTTCAGATACTTCTCTAGATAATACAGTAGTAGCATCAAGGTGAGTAAATGCTGTAGCAGGAGCTGGATCTGTTAAGTCATCTGCTGGTACATATACCGCTTGTATAGAAGTAATAGAACCATGCTTTGTAGATGTAATTCTCTCCTGTAATGCTCCCATTTCTGTAGCAAGCGTAGGCTGATATCCAACAGCAGAAGGCATACGTCCAAGTAAAGCAGATACTTCAGAACCAGCTTGAGTAAATCTAAAAATATTATCTATAAATAATAATACATCAAGTCCACCAGAATCTCTAAAATACTCAGCCATAGTAAGAGCAGTAAGAGCAATTCTTAATCTTGCCCCAGGAGGTTCGTTCATTTGTCCATAAACAAGACAAGTTTTATTAATAACTCCAGATTCTTTCATCTCAGACCATAAATCATTACCCTCACGAGTACGTTCACCAACACCAGCAAATACAGAATAACCACCATGCTCAGAAGCAATATTATGTATAAGCTCCATTATAAGTACTGTCTTACCAACTCCAGCACCGCCAAAAAGTCCAGTCTTTCCACCTTTAATATAAGGAGCAAGTAAATCAATAACTTTAATACCAGTCTCAAACATTTCTAATTTAGGTTCTAATGACTCAAATTTAGGTGCGGAAGCATGTATAGAACGATGCTCCTTAGCATTAATAGGATCTCCATTATCAACAGTATTTCCCAATACATTAAATATACGCCCTATAGTCTCTTCACCTACAGGAACCATTATATGATTACCAGTATCAATAATTTCATCACCTCGAGATATACCATCAGTAGATTCTAAAGAAATAGCTCTAACTCTACTACCACCTAAATGTTGTTGAACTTCTAATACTATACGCTTTTTAGTACCTTCAATATCTTTTTCAATATAAAGGGCATTTAATATTTCAGGTAAATGTCCTTCTTCAAATTCTGCATCTAATGTAGAGCCAACAACCTGAACAACTCGTCCTTTTTTACCTTCTAGCATAAAAAAATCCTCAAAAATTATTTTAATACAGCAAGTATCTCTTTATGTATTTTTGCGTTACTTGCTATGTATTGTCTTTTAGAAAAAATATTATATTCTCTCATATTAATATTAGAAACCAAACCACCAGCCTGCTGTAAAATAATAGTAGAAGCACATATATCCCAAGGAGATAAACCATACTCAAAAAAACCAGAACCTATACCTTCTGCTATTAAACATATATCCAAAGCAGCAGCACCATCACGTCTAATGGCAAGTGCATTTTTAGTCATATTAGCAAAATCAATCATTCTATCATTAAGAAAATCATCATCAGTAGTAGCATTGTAATAAAAACCTGTGATAATAATAGAATCTATAAGCTTATCTGTAGAATTAACTCTAATAACCTTATTATTCTTATAAGTCTTAGATTTACAATGTGCCTTATAAAGACTATCTGTAATAGGAGCATAAACTACACCAAGTATAGGTACACCCTTATAAGCTAATCCTATAGCTACACAATAAAATGGATAACCATTAATAAAATTACTAGTACCATCTATAGGATCTACTATCCAAGTAAAATCTTTAGTATTATCTATTGTATTAGTCTCTTCTCCAAAAAAGGCGAAGTTAGGATAATGCTTAGTTAAGTATTCTCTTATAATCTTTTCATTTTTTACATCTACTTCAGTAAAAAGATCATTCTTCCCCTTCTTAGAAATCTGTTTAGGACATCCAAAATATTTTAGAGAGTATTTACCAGCCTTAATTGCAATAGTCTCAACTTTCTTAAGACATTTATCTAGCTTAGATTTACTAAAACCCTTAATTTCCTGTAGAGTTTTTTTATATTCATCACTATAATTAATTTTACTCTCAAAAAACATAAATAAAAACCTCTAAAAAATAAATTATCTCCTATTTCTACTCTCTCTAAATAATAAAACAGAAGGATTATCCTTAACCTTAGCACTGAATATAGTTAAGTTAGAGATAATACTCACTATATTAGTTTTTACACTTTCATCTCTAAGTGCAACTCCAATAGTACCATTACCATTATCTATATCTTGAACTATATTTGCTAAATGTGTACTTATAATGCTAATATTAGAAGCTGTACTATGAAGATCATCTATAACATCATTAATATCAAGTTCATTATCACTTATAATATCATTAATAACAGAAACAATTCCAGAAAAGTTTGTAATAGCCCCACCTATATCAGATAGATTCAAATCCTTTCCAACATTCCCAATAGATCCTAAAGTACTCTCTAAAGTAAAAGGCTCAACACCCTTAACAATACTATTAGGTGTAATATTTGGAGCTCCAGAAGCTATATTATTAGGAGGAGATGCTAAAATATATTTTTCACCAAGACCCAAACCAACAGTAGCTATAGAAAAACGAGTTCCTTCAGGAAGAATAACATTTTTATCTGTAATAAATAAAGAAACTCTTATAGTTCCATCAGGATTAATAGTAATAGCATCTACAAAACCTATCTTTATACCACCACCTCTATAAGCTACCTTACCATTAATATTTAAATCTCCAATAAAAGAGTAATCAACAAATATTCTATATCCATTACCTTTAACTTTGAACTTCCCAAAAACAGTAACAGCAAATACAAATAGCACTAAAGTTAAAATAAAAAATACCCCAAGTTTTATTCTATTTTTCATAATTTTACATCCCTTTTATAAAAATACTTATTAATCAACAGGTCTAAGTTTTTCTATATCTTCTCCTTTTTTAGCAATACTACTAGTAAAGAAAAATTTCAAATGAGGTTCATCCACTTCATGTAAATTTTCAGGAGAACCACCCTCTATTATCTTACCATTATAAAGCATAACAACCCTATCAGACATTCTAAAAACGCTAGTCATATCATGAGTAATAACAATACTAGTAACATTAAGTAATTCTTGCATCTTTACTATCAAATCATCAATGACCCTCGACATAACAGGATCAAGCCCAGTAGTAGGTTCATCATAAAGCAGTATTTCAGGATCCATAGCAATAGCCCTTGCAAGTCCAACTCTTTTTTTCATACCACCAGAAATATCTGAAGGCATCTTATGTTCTGTATTTGGCATACCAACCATATCCAAAACTTCAGCAACTTTTTCTTTAATTCTACTCTCAGGCATATCTTTATTAATACGTCTAAGACCAAAACTAACATTCTCATAAACATTCAAAGAGTCAAATAAAGCAGCGCCCTGAAAAACCATAGCAAATTTTTTACGAACATCGGCAAGCTCGTCAGAACTTATTCTATTAATATCTTTACCATCAACAACAATAGAACCAGAATCAGGTTGCAATAAACCTATTAAATGCTTAATAAGTACACTTTTTCCACAACCAGAATTACCGATAACAGATAAAGTCTCTCCTTTGTTAACTTTTAAATTAACTCCATTCAAAACTTTTTGTGTACCAAAAGTCTTATATACATCCTGTAATTCTATTATATGCATTATAATACCTTATACAGTAACTCTTAAATATTTAATATCACCTTCTATATCATACTTACCAAGTTTAGCAGGTATGAACACAGTTTTACCTTTATATAAATCTATAATATTATTTTCTACAGATGATTTAATACTTCCATTACCATCCATAACCATAATAATTTCAAATGAATCACAATTAGTAGTAGAAGAATAATTATTTATAATATTATACTCTTCTGTAGTAAAAAACTCATTACTAAATATCTCTGTTACAGTTATATTATTATCTTTTATTTTTTCTACTCTCTTACTTCTAAGATCAAAAGCATTAATATCTCTTATAACATTAAAAGAATCTTCTAAATGAAGCTCTCTAGAGTTCCCATTTTTATCTACTCTATTCCAATCATAAAGACGATAAGTAACATCACTTGGAGTTTGAATTTCAGCTATAACAACATCACCTAAAATAGCATGTATACACCCAGTAGGTATATAAAAAGCATCTCCTTTTTTTACATCAAAATAATTAAACATATTCTCTATATTTTCTTTATTTGATATAGCTTTTTCTAAAGTAGATTTGCTAACATCTTCCTTCATTCCAATAAGAAGCTTAGATTTCTCAGAAGCCTCCATAACATACCACATTTCACTTTTACCATGTTTGTTATGTCTCTTTTGAGCATACTCTTCATCTGGATGAACCTGAATAGAAAGCTTATCTTTAGCATCTATAAGCTTAATGAGAAGAGGAAAATACTTTTCTTGAACAAACGTTTCACAATTAGACCCTAACAAATCTAAACCAAATTCTTCTATTAGAGATGATAAACTTCTATCTTTATATTCCCCATTTTTTATTATACTTTTTTCTACTTTTAAATCGGCAACTTCCCAACTTTCACCTATTGCCTTATCTTTAGAAAATGGTTTTGAATATAAAGAAGCTAAAGAATTACCTCCCCATATAACTTCTTTTTCTATTTCTGTAAATTCTAAAATATAAAACATACAATAATTATATAAAAAAATATAAATAATACAATACAATAAAAACAAAATATTAACACATAAATTGATATTATATTTTAATAAAAAAAGACTATTGAATTCATATTCTATTATGTTATAATATAGACAACAGTTTAATTTTTTATGGAGGGAAAATATGCCACGTGTAATAGAAGATACTTGTATAGCTTGCGGTTCATGTCTACCTGAATGTGCATTCGATGCTATTAGTGAGGGAGATATCTATGTGATAGATCCTGCAAAATGTACTGATTGTGGAGCTTGTGAGCCAGTTTGTCCTACAAACTCTATACATCCAGCTTAATAATAGCTGTTTGGCATTAATGGGTGGGTTATATTATTGTAGCCTACCCTTTTTTATTTTAAGGATTTTATTTTGATAAAAAATTATCAAGCTTATGTATTAGCATTAAATCAATATAAAACTTCATCTCAAATAGTCACACTTCTAACAGATAAATCAATAATACAAGCAATATCACATCAATCAAAGAAAAATAGCAAAGCATTTGGATATGACTTAGAAACTATATCAAAGCTAAATATAAATATATATGAAAAAAAAGAAAATACTCTATCAATACTAAAAGAAACATCTATTATAGATAATTATAAAATATTAGAAAAGTCTATATACTCATCATTAGCGGTATTTTATATAAGAGAAGTGCTAATGCATAATGCAAAAGATTTTGATAATAGATACTTCATTCTAATGGAAAAGGTATTAAATGCATTAATAGAAAATGAAAAAGAAAATCAGAATTTATCAATAAAATATATAAGCATTATACTAAGAGCTTTTGAAATGAAAGTTCTACATATAGCAGGTATATCGCCTGAGGTTAATAGATGTATAATGTGTGAAAAACAAGATATAAAAGAAAATTATTATTCTATAATAGATGGGGGATTAATTTGTGAAAGATGCAAAGTTATGTCTAAATACTTTATAAAAATAACAAATGATGACATACAATTTATGCGTATAATAAAATATAATCCATTAATAGATATAGTAAAAAATAAAGACTTAATATCATACTACAATAATTCAATTTACAATGTAAGAGATATTATGATAAAGTCTATTAATAATCATATACATAAAGAAATAAAAAGTCTAAAAGTATTAGAAGAAATATTATTAACAGTATAATATAAAAAAGCTATATATTATCTATCTACAAATATATACCCAGAAGCAGGTATAATATCAAAACTCTTATTACTCTTCTCTTTAATATATTTAAAAAGTAAATTAAGCCCCAAACTATCAGAAGACATATGCCCTGCAACTACAACATTAATATTATACTTCCTACACTCATCAATAAAATTGTCCTTCAAATGCATAACAACAAGAGTAGATACCCCACTATTAGCTAAAGCAGAAATAAAAGCCAAATCAAAACAAGCCCCACCAGTCATATCAACAACAACCTTACCCGCTCTATTTTTTAAAGAACCATTAAATAACTTTACAGGATTACCACCCTTAGCAGAAAGTTTATACTCCTCAAGAGTATTAAGAAAATCTACAATATCAGAAACTCTATAAGGATTTAATTTTCTTATTTCATTAGTCAAAAAAGTTTCAACACAATTATCAGCTAAAGTATGCATACACATATAATTAATATTAAGCAAAGATGCCGTCATTACATCACGATGATGATTTGATGATGAAACAGAACGCTCAACTTCAGCAAGTCTCTTATTAGTTAAACTCTCAGAAACATTTATAGCAACACCATTTATAGCATTCTTGTCTGCTTGCATAGATATTACTTCATAAAATTTAGCATAAGCATAACCATTAGGATGATGAGTAATAACCAAATCTATATTAGCTCCACGCTCATTAAGCCTATCAGCAAGTAAAAGCTCAGGAGTTTGCATATCAATACCACAGAAAATCTTTTTTATTTCTTTATCTTCTGCAATATTAAGTATTCTACTATCAGAATAAGGATTAAATAATCTATCTCTATCAAATAATTCTTTATCAGAAGAAATAGAATTATATTCTTTATTTACATAATCAAGTTCTCTATTTACTATATCAATCCCTCGAGGATCATTCTCTATAGCACAAGAAATAGCACATTTATAAAACTCATCTATCTTAAAAAAATTACTCATTAACTTTCATACCCCTTAAACTCAGCAACAGGCTTATTATCATACTTAGTATCTATCACAGCTTCACCTCTATACTTTTCACTTTGAATAATTCCATCAGCCTCAAAAAAAGTAATAGCCTTATATTCTTGTCTAATATTAAACTCAGCAGCCCCAATAATAAGCTCAACCCCAGAAAATATCTCCTTACCAGCACTAATATAAGACTTAACCTTCTCAATCTCCATCTGTTGCAACATATTCTCTCTATCTATAACAATCTCATCACGTCTACTAATAGACTGTTCAAGCTGTTCTTTAAAGCTTCTTAATTGTTCTTTTTTCTCATCATCTAACTTACTCTTCTTAGCAAGCTGTTCTAAGCCTTTTATATTATTTTGAAAATCTTCAATAGCAACTTCAAGTTCTTCTTTTTCCTTACTCATAGAATCTATCATTCTTCTCTTAGCAGGACTATAACCAGTTTCTATAATAGTCTTAGCTCCAGAAGTAGAACCTATAGTCTTACAATTTACCTCGTATAATGCTCTTAATCTACCACCAGAAGCAGATGCTCTTTTACCATTAACAATAATTTTATTATCAGCATCTATATTAGAATTTAATATAGCCTCAGTAACAATAACATTATTTCCCGCTTCTATATTAGAAAACTGTATAAACTTAGCAATAACATTTCCACCAGCCTTAACATAACTATTATCATTACCCTGTATACCAAGCTTAACAACAATATCTCCATCAGCCTCTAAATCAGCCTTACCAACAGTACCATTAACTTCTATATGTCCCTCAGCCTTAATAGAATAATTATCCTCAACATTACCCTTAACAATAACAGACCCAACAAAAGTAATATTTCCAGTGCCAGGACCAACATCTCCAGCAACCTCAAATATAGGCTCAACACTAATAATTTTATTCTTAACTATAACCTGACCAGAAATAGAAGCAATAATATACCTATCCTCATCATCCATCTTAACATTATTACCAAGTATATCCTTAAACTCAATAGACTTACCATCCTTAGCATCAACAGAGTTTCCAAAAACATCAATGCCCGATTCACCCACAGTAGCAGGTAATTTCTCAGCAAGTCTCTCCCCTTCTTCTATATTTATTATCTTACTAAAACTCTTATAATCTATGCTATCTTCATCCTCAGTTTCTTCAAGCATAGTCTTACCATCTATATCTATTAAATATTCAAGTTTAGCATTTCTACCATGAATAGGTTGCTTTCCCTCAGCAGCAAGTATAGGAACATTAAAATTACCATCATCTAAAGATTTTTTAATATCATCTTCTAATACACCATAAGTAATACCACTATTTTTAAGTAGTTCAAGTGCATCTTCAATATCAACTTCACGACCACCATCTTTAGGAGAAGTGGCAGTAATAAAAGCCTGCATCTTATCTTCAGATACAGAATATGTAAGCTTAGCATTATACTTAGACTTCATCTCATCCCAATCACCTATACGAACAAGCTCTCCAGTTTGAGATTCTAATAATTCCTTAGCTAAAGAAGAATCATATTCTACTACACCATAAGCAAGCAACTTTCCTTCTAAAACTGTAATATCATTAATTCTCTTTCCAGTACCTTGAGGCGGTAATATCTTTAAATATACACCATCTCTTTTTACCCTTACTATAATATCTGTATCTTTATTAATAATATCATTTTTAGAAAAAGATGGCTTATTATCTACTTTGCACTCAGAACCAGTAAATAAAAGATTAGACTTAGAATGTTGTGTATGAGTGTACTTTACTAAATATTTAGTAGAACCAATATTAAAAATACCCTTTTTAGCATCTCTAATAACCTTATAAGAAAGTTCATCTACAGGACACTGAAATATTGCAGTAGCCTCTTCAATACCTGCCTCTATAGAAGAAACTTCTAACTCTATAGACATAACATCTTGTGTATCATAAACTTCTTTATAAAAATCACTTTCTAATATTTTTTTTCTTAATTCATTCATAAGTACTACACTCACTAAAAAAATAATTTATAATAATTGCTTCTTTATCTCTGATAAACTATATCTTAATTGTTGTATAGCTTTAGTATGTAACTGTGATACTCTACTTTCAGATACATCTAAAACCTTTCCTATTTCTTTTAATGTTAGATTATCATAGTAGTATAATATCAGTACTTGTTGTTCTTTTTCTGGCAACTTTTTTAGAGCTTCTACTATCTTCTTTTTTACATCTTCTCTTTCTGCTAAATATTCTGGATTTGTTTTATCATTACTTTTTAAAGTATCAATTATTGATATTTCATCAGAATCATCTCCCAAATACCAAACTTCACTAAGAGAAGCATGAGAAGACTCTATATTATAACGCATAGTCTCATTATATTTACTTAAAGGTATTCCAAGCATATCTGCTATTTCTTGTGGTTGTGCATTTCTACTTAATTTATTTTCTAATATTTCTCTAGCTCTTTCTATTTCTTTTATTTCCTTTCTAATAGAACGAGGTAAATTATCTATCTTTCTAAGTTCATCATAAATAGAACCCATAATTCTTGTCATAGCATAAGTTTTAAACTTAATATTTCTATCTGGATCATATCTATCAATAGCATCCATAAGTCCAAATGAACCAAATCCTACTAAATCATCAAATTCAATATCTCTGATAGACTTCATATTAACATGTACCTTATTAGCTACATATTTAACTAAAGGAGAATACTTTATTACTAAAGCTTCTCGAATATGTGGTGAAAGCGACTTTTTAAACTCCAACCAATATTCTTGCTCATTTTCATTAGTAATATTTGGTATCTTGTCTTTTTTATTTTTTCTCATTGTACAACCACTCTTTTTTCAAACATTTTATTTTTAATAATTAACTTTCTTTGTTTATAATCTAATTTTCTTTTTTATCATCCTTAGACATCATAGTCCTTAAAGCCTTAGCTGTTTTATCTGGATCTTCTAATGCTGCTCTCTCTACATTCATCTCATTTACTTTCTTATCTGTAGAAGTATACATAGAATCAAAACTACTACTACTTGTTGTTGTATTAGGAATAGAAGATAATGATGATGTGCTAGAATAATTCCCACTTACAAAATCATTATAAGAAGGAGCACTCATAATAATATCTCCTATATCTCCTCTCATATTAGAAGTAGCGTCATCTTTATCTATAAAACTTGCTACTTTTATATCTTTATCATTTACTTCTACATTATTATCATTATTCTCTAATACAGTTTCAATAGTATCTTCAGACTCTTTATTCTCTGTATTAGTTTCAGTATTATTATTAATATCAACAGGAAAAGAAGGAGTTAAAGTATTATCTACACTACTAGTATCAATAATATCTCCTAAATATTTCTTTAATACAAAACTA
Organism: uncultured Spirochaetota bacterium; assembly: GCA_944390575.1. Lineage (GTDB taxonomy): Bacteria > Spirochaetota > Brachyspiria > Brachyspirales > Brachyspiraceae > Brachyspira. Next base: position 430,789 of record CALXQJ010000002.1, on the reverse strand, counting down.
AGCAAGTATAAAATAATACCTACTATAATCATAGAAACTATAGACTTAAAAAAAGTAACATCTATTCTATTTCTAAATAAAAATGAGACTATAAATGTTATAATAAAAGCTAAACCCATTATCATAATGGCAAATTTACCAAAAATACTAGAGTAATATCGTTTTATCTTTTCTATCAAACTATTCATAACTATCACCTATACACTAATATTTCCAATCACTTAATAATCTCTATTTTTTTATTTACAAAAGCAAATAAAGCTTCCATAAAACCGCTAATACCCTTAGCTTCTTTAGTCTCATCATATTCCATATCTATAATTCTCTTAGCAATAGTAGTAAGAGAAAGAGAAGCCTGACACTTATTATCATATTGATAAAAAGGTAAACGCTCTGCTACAGAATATGGTACTGTTTTATCTTCAAAAACATATCCTAAATACTTAACATCCATACCTAAATGCTTTTTTGATGTAGTTATAATCTTTTGACCTACATCTTTTCCTTCTGATGGCTTTGTTACTCTGTTTACCAATATCTTTATATCAGCCTCTGAATTCTCAGGATATATAGACTTAACAACCGCATAAGCATCAAGTATAGCAGTAAGTTCTGGAGTAGTAACAACAATATTTTCATCAGCAGAAAGAAGAAAATAAAGTACATTATCCGAAATACCAGCACCAGTATCTATAATAATAATATCAGAATCATTCAATGACTCCATACTACTAATAAGTTTAGTAAGTCCACGCCCCGAAAGATTTGCCAAAGAAGAAAAACCACTAGCACCTGGTATATACCTAATACCATACTCAGTTTCTATCATAACTTCATGTATTTTTTTAGTACCCTTAACTACATGGTATAAGTTATATTCAGGAATTTGACCTAATATTACATTAACATTTCCAAGCCCCAAGTCAGCATCTATCAAAATAACATTTTGTCCAAGCTGTTGTAAAGCTATAGATAAATTAATAGCAATATTAGTTTTTCCAACACCACCCTTACCACTAGATATACTAATAACACGTTGAGGACGCTTATCTTTAGACCCCATCATTTTTCTTAATTCATCTGCTTGATCTTTCATAATATCATTACTTTCCTAATTTATTTTAAATTACCATACAACCCTTGCACTATATTAACACCATACTTCCTTGCTGTAGATATATCCTTAGGCACTCCCTGACCATGAGTAACATAAGTAATAGGAAGCTTAAACTTACTAATAGCACATATAGATGAAGCTAAATAATCTGTTTCATCTAATTTAGTTAAAATAACACCTTTATAATTTGTAGGTTTAAATGAATTCATTATTTTTACAGCATCCTTATACTTAGCCGTAGCACTCATAACAAGCTGAATATCTAAATCAAATCTACCTACAGTAGTAAAATATCGAGCAACTGAAAGTATTTCATCAGTAGCCTTTGGAGAACGTCCCATAGTATCTATAAAAAGTAGAGAAGAAGAATCCATTTTTCTAATCTCTGCTCTCAATGCTTCTGGAGTACTTGCACTACTAAAAGGCACTTTCATTATATTAGCATATTTCTGAAGTTGATCTACTGCTCCTATTCTATAATTGTCTATAGTAACAAAAGAAACTTTCTTACCAGACTTCATATACTGTGATGCTATTTTTGGTATAGTTGTAGTTTTACCAACCCCTGTAGGTCCTACAAATACTATTATTTTTTTCTTATTGCCAATCTCTATACCATCAGCAAAAATAAGTCTATTAGCAAAATACTTATCAATTTCCTCTTTTATTATCTCACGAGACTGTACAAATCTTGCATTACTCGACTTTAATAAATAGTCTCTAAGCTCTATTAATACCTCTTCAGGAAACTCTCTACTTCTTAAAAACTGAAACACATCTTCCATAGCATCATTATACTCTACGCTATCATTTTGAGTATTATGACTCTTACTTTCATAATGTCTATCAAAGTAGTTTCTTCTATTATTAGACAATTTAGATGTGCGTTCACTATTATTATTTCTTAATCTATTTTCTCTAAGTTCCTTAATCTCATTTAAACTACTTCTATACCCATCATCTTCATACTGATTATTATTATCAAATCCACTATAATATCTTCTTGAATTGTCTCTATAACTATCTCTATAAATATTACTTTGTCTGCTATTTGTATAATGATTATCAAAAGAAGAATAATTAGTATGATACTGTTCTAAGTCATTATTCTTATTTAAGTTTGGAATATTATTTTCTAAGTATTCTTTTACTATATCTTTTAATTGATCCTGTACTATTCTCTTTACACTATCATCTAATGAAGCTTGATTATTATTATAATTTCTCACACTTCTTTGATGTTCCATTAAGGATGATTTAATATTTAAATATGGATTATCATCATTCTTATTAAAATTAGAATAATCATCATAATCTCTATATGAATTATTATAATGTATATCATTATTTAGATGTAAATTATTATTGCTAATAGGTATAAAATCTTTTTCTTCTTTTATATCATGCGTATCATTAAGTAAAGTATCAGACATAATCTCTTCACGAGCTTCTGCAAGTATTTCTGTCTTTCTACTATCAATTCTATTATCAAGTTCTTGTTGCTGCTTAAGAGCTTCATTATGTTTTTCTTTTTGAGCTTGCTTTAATGCTTTAGTTACCGCTACTATTCTATCAGCCATCTCAGAAGCATCTATAGTTTCTGTTGTATGCTTTTTTATTTCTATTCTATCACTAATTAATTTATTCTCATAATTATCATCTATATCACTATCTTCACTTTTATAAGGTCTAATAGGTTCTGCTAAAGACTCATCTTTTAAAGGTTTTCTATCCAATTTAGATTTATTAAGCATAATCTTAATTTCACACTCAGTCTTCTGACCAAGTCCTAAAAAGCCACCAACTTTAACTTCTCTATCACTTAAATAGATAAAGTTGCTACCATGTTCTATAGTAGCCTTAGCAATAGCTTCTTTTTTATTTCGCCCCCTAAAATATCGTATATCAACAGCAGACATTTGTTTTACTCCCCAAAAATAATATATATATTAAACACGAACAACTTTTAATTCAAAAACTTGTCTCTTAATGAAACCCAAAAAAAACTTACATTCTTTATCTTCAGCACTAATAATAAAAAAACCATCCTTTCCATAAATATTATGTGCCTTTTTTAAAGCCTCTCTTTTATCTCTACCAATAATCCGAAATGTTTTCATAATAATAAATAACCTTAATTAAAAATTTTCTAAAACACCAATAGAAACTTCAAAATGCCTTTTTATACTACCAAATAAACATCTTTTATGTAATTCTTTAATGCTAATAATAAAATAATTTTCACCATATTTATTTCTAGCCTGACGTTCTATTTCTTCTCTGTTTCTACCAAATATTTTTATAGTTTTCATAAGTAAGCATCCTCTTAAATTAATAATTATAAATATTATTTAATACTAGCAACACCTTGTACATTATACCCTTGTGCTATTTCTGTTGTAGCAATAACTTTATATTTTCCAATATTCTTAGCAATAAACTGATATAATGGTCTTCTAATTAATGGAGAAGTTAAAAATACTATATCAGCAACACCAGAATCTTGTACCAATTTAACTGCATCTTTTATATTCTTAATTAAAGCCTGCATACTCTCAAAACTCATAGCAATCATTTGAGAACCTTGTAAGTTTCCAGTATCAGCTAAGTTTTGTGCTATATTATTTTGTAATTGCTGACTTAAAGTTATAACTCTAATATTTCTCTCAGGATCAGCAACCATTTGAGAAATTTGAGCTGCAAGTCTTGTACGAACAAGCTCCGTAGCCTGTTCACTACCCATAATAGAAATAGCATCAGCAACACCTTCTAATATAGCAACACTATTTCTAATAGGTACTTCTTCTTGTAATAAGTTCTGTAATACTTTTTGAATATATCCAAGTGGACTTTCATTACGAGGTTTTGCAGCAAGTACTTCAGAAACAAGTGCCTTATGATCATCTTTAATAAGATCAAGTATATTCTGAACTTCTTCACGACCAATAAGAAGATTAGCATTTCTCTTAATAGTTTCACTAAAATGTGTGGCAATAACAGAAGAAGGTTGAAATAACATAAATCCTTTCTCTTCAGCAGTAGTCTTTTCATCAACTTTAATCCAATATGCAGGAAGACCAAAAGCAGGTTCTTTTACTTGCTCACACTCTGGAGTAGGTCCTTTAGGTGAATTAGCATTCAAAGCTAAAAGCATAGTTGGACGTACAAAACCTTTTGATATTTCTGTACCATTAATACTAATAGTATACTCATCAGGTTCTATAACAGTATTATCTACAACACGAACAGGTGGTACAACAAGTCCAACTTCCAAAGCAAGTTCACGACGCACCTGACTTATTCTGTTAATTAAATCCCCACCTTCAGATTCTAAAGCAAGTGGTATCAAAGAAGCACCCACAGATAATTCAATCTTTTCAACTTTCAAGAAAGGGGTAACATCAAGTGGTCCTTGTGGAGCTTGTTCTTCAGCATCAGTTCTACTACCATCTTCATTAAGTCCAAGTTCTTTTTGCTCTTTTCTTAAAGCATATCCAGCTAAAAATAAAGCAAGAGATATAACAAATAACGCTATCTTAGGGAAACCAGGTAGAAGCATCAAGAAAAATGCAAAAGCAGCTCCTATAAATAAATTCTTAGGTTTTGCAAATACTTGAACAGCAACTTGAGTAGACAAATTATCCTCACTACTACTACGAGTAACAAGCAAACCAGTAGCAAAACTCATAAAGAAAGAAGGTATCTGACTCACAAGTCCATCACCAACAGTAAAACGAGTATAAGCATTAAGTGCCTGTGTAAAAGGTTCACCACGTAAAGTCATACCTATTATAAGTCCACCTATAATATTTATAACAGTAATAATAATACCAGCTATAACATCACCCTGTACAAACTTAGAAGCACCGTCCATAGTACCATAAAAATCACTCTCACCACGTATCTTCTTTCTCTTCTCTTCAGCCTCTTTATCTGTAATAGCTCCAGCCTGAAGTTCTGATTCTACTGCCATCATCTTAGAAGGCATACTATCTAATGCAAAACGAGCAGAAACCTCAGCAACTCTTGTAGCACCCTTAGTGATAACTACAAACTGAACTATTATAAGAATAATAAATACAACAACTCCTACTACTATATTTCCAGATACTACAAAGTCCGCAAATGAAGTTATTATCTTACCATTAAAATTTGCTCCTTGTGTTAAAATAGCTCTTGTAGTAGAAACATTAAGTGCAAGTCTAAAAGCAGTCATTACAAGTAACACAGAAGGAAATACACTAAACTCATTAGCACTCTTAACACTAAGAACCATAAGTAAAATTAAAAGAGAAATTATTATATTAGTAATAAGTAAAAAGTCTAATATGATATTAGGTAATGGTATAATGAGCATCATTATAACCATTACTGCACCTATTGCAAAAAGTACATCAGTATGACGAGTTACATTAGATGGTAACTTTATCGAATCTAAAATATTTTTAGCATTCATTGTAGCCACAGTTTATTATCTCCCCATTTTCCTTATATAGCCTTAGCCATCTTTTCATTACGTATTCTATAAACTTCACCTAATATACGTGATACTACGTGAAACAACTTTTCTGGTATATACTGCCCTATCTCAACATTATAATAAAGCTCTCTTGCTAAAGGTTTATTTTCAACTATTTCTATATCATTGTCTTTAGCTATTTCTCTTATTTTTAATGCTATATGATCAAGCCCCTTAGCAGTAACAATAGGTGCATAATCACCACTTTCATATTTTAGAGCTACTGCAAAGTGAGTAGGATTTGTAATTATAACATCAGCTTCTGGTACACTTTTAAGCATAGTTCTACTTACTATTCTACGTGCCATATCTTGAAGTTGACTCTTTACTAATGGATCTCCTTCCATTTCTTTAAACTCTTCTTTCTGTTCATGCTTAGTCATTTTTAAGCTATTAATATATTCTCTCTTTTGAAAATAATAATCTATTACAGAAATAACTATCATAAATAATAATACCTTTGCTACCATCTCTAATACTATAAAGAAAAAAACGTGCATAGACTGTGCTAATTCCATATGTACCATATTAAACAAGTCGCTACGTTTAAAATATATAGTAGAAAATGTTAATATAGATATTACTATAGTCTTAAATAAAATCTTAACAAGATTCATCACATTCTGAGAAGATATAAAAGCCCTCTCTTTAAAGTTTTTCCAAGTAGGAGCTATACGTTTAAAGTTTGGCTTTAATTTTTTAGTAGTGAATAAAAATTGTGTCTGTGCAACATTAGAACCTACTCCAACAAATAAAGCCACAAGTAAAACTATACCAGAACTCTTTGCTACCATTAATACTATATCTAAAAATAAATCTGGAATCATCTCCATAGTCATAAGATTATCAGCATTAGAAATTCTACTAAATACATCCTTAACATATTGACCAAGTAAATGACTCAAATAGCCAGTAAGAAGTGCAATAACAGCAGTAGTAACAGCAAGTACAAGTGTTTGATTAATTTCATTAGAGTTTACAACACGCCCTTCTTCTTCTCTAGCTCTTCTCTTTTTACGTTCAGTAGGAAGTTCTGTTCTACCTTCATCTTCTGGTGAAGCAAATAATGTTAGGTTGAATCCTTGTCCTGTAAGGCGTAAGTATTTTCTATAAAGCTTTGCTTTTATTTTTATAAATAATTCTAATAACTTAATTATCATACAGTGCCCCCAGATAAAAAAGTTATTAAACTCTGAACATCAGATATACTAACTTGAAGTATCTTCATAAAGTTTTTTATTAAAACTGATACAAGAACATAATAAGCAGTTAAACCTAATGCTATTTGTAGTGGGAAACCAAGCATTAATATATTCATCTGTGGAGCTGTTTTAGCTAATAGCCCTAAGCTTACTCCAAGTAAAAATAAAGTTAGCATTATAGGTAATGCTAATGATAATGCTATAGAAAATAAAGAACTCATATAATATATCATTCTGTCTATAACACCTTGAAATGATGATAAAAACACTTCCTTAGAAGCTTCACTCAATACTGGTATCGCTTTATAACTATAATGTAATGTTCTTATTACTAAACTATGTCCATCTATAGCTATAAATATTAATATAACTACTAATGCTTGAAGTTGTCCTAATAAAGGCAATGAAACCTGATTAATAGGGTCTATTGTTTCTGATATACCAAAACCCATTTGAACTTCAAAAAAGTTTGCCATAACTTGAAATGCTGCAAAAAGTACAGACATTAAAAAACCTATTAAAATTCCAATTAAAGCCTCATTCACTAATGATAAAAAATACTCAACAAAAGTAGAGGCAACCTTAACACTAGTATTTGCTACTAATGGAAATATAATAGCTGTAGCTACAAATGCTAAAGAAAGTTTTATAGAGTTTGGAATAATATTAGAAGAGAACATTGGCGCTATCATCAATATCCCTACAAATCTAACCATGATTATTAGATAAATCTGAAAGAAGTTCACAAAATTATCCATAAAACTATAAACAACCCTAAAAACTTAAAATACACAAACTATCAATGTGCTATACTTGGAAGCAAACTAAAAAGCCTCACAGTAAAAGCACTAGTATAATTAAGCATCCACCCTGCTAAAAAATATATCATAACAAGCATAGCAATCATCTTAGGAACAAAAGTAAGCGTCTGTTCCTGTATAGATGTTGTAGCCTGCAAAATAGAAATTATCAAACCAACAACTATAGACACTATTAATATAGGAGCCGACAAAACAGCAAATATCCATAAAGTCTCTTGAACTAAAACAATAATAGAAATATCCGACATAACACAACTCCAAAATTAATATTACTTAAAACTCTCAACTAGTTGCAGTATCAATAATTTCCATCCATCTACTGCAACAAATAAAATTATCTTTAATGGTAATGATATCATAATAGGAGGCAACATTATCATACCCATAGCCATAAGTATTGATGCCACCACCAAATCTATAACTATAAAAGGAATAAATAAATATATACCCATCTTAAATGCTATTGTAAGTTCATTTATTATAAAAGCTGGTATTACAATCATAGTAGGTATTTTATCTAAATCAGAAGCTGATTGTATGTCTCTAAGCCTAATATCAGAGTTACTAATACTTAAAAATAAATCCAAACTCTTAATACCATTCTCACCCCTAAGCGAGTTAAACATAAAAAATCTAAGAGGTCCTATACCTCTAGAATATAAATCATTAACCCCTATACTACCATTCAAATATGGTTGTAATGCCTCTTGATTAATACGAGTCAATGTTGGCATCATAATAAAAAATGTTAAGAACAGAGATAGCCCCATCACTAAAGCTCTTGGAGGAGTTTCTTGAAGTGATAAAGCTCTCTGTACAAAACCTAAAACTATAGAAACTCTTATAAAACTAGTTGTCATTATTATTATTGAAGGAGACAAAGACAATATAGTTAATAAGAACAGTATTTGAAGCCCTAAACTCACTTGCTGTGGTGTTTGTGCTTGTTGTATATTAAGCCCTATTGTAGGTATAGGTATATTATTTTGTGCATAAACTGATGATGGTATTATAAGCATCAATACCACGAGCATAATACACAACTTTTTCATCACTAATTATTCCTTAATTTTTTCTTAAATTATTTTTTTACTTAAATTATTTTTTACTTTAACGATACTTATATAAAAGTTATCATATTACGGTAAAAAGTCAAGTATTATGTTAACTAATTTTTAGACAAAAAAGAAATTAATATTTTTTAATATAGATCATAGAAAATATCGATGTTATGTAAACACAAAATATCATAAACTAATAATATTTTTTTGCAATAAAAATATTATAAATAATCTTATCTTTTTATAAAAAAAAGAATGCTTGCTTTTTTTAAATTAAATGTTATTATTTAAACATAAATGATAATTTTTATATTTGTAATATTTTATATATCTATTTTACCAATGGATGTATAATTGTATTATAATATAAATAATTATTCATTATTATCAGACTCCTAACACTATTATGATGGGTTCACCTTGAGAAGGGTGAGCTCATTATTTTTTTATAGAAAAACTATAAATATTTTACTCTCTCTTTAGATTAATGGTTTATATATATAGCTACAAAAAAATTCATTTGTCGCACTCTTAAAGATATATATACAAACCCATTACTTTCACACCCTACATATTTATGTGGGGTGTTTTTTTGCACAAAAAGCATTATATTGACAACTTAATACTTATCTAATATAATTATTATTTACAGTTTGATTATTTGGAGAAAATTATAATGTTTAAAAATGCAATATTAGCATCTTTAACAGGTGGCTTAATTACTTGGGGGCTTACAACTTTAGGCTCAGCATTAGTTTTTTTATTTTTAGGCGGAATAAAAAAAAGAATATTATCTATAATGTATGGATTTGCTGCTGGAGTAATGGTTGCTGCTTCTTTTTGGTCATTACTTCTACCTGCTATAGATTTATCATCTAAAAATGAGATAACTAAATGGTTAATACCTACTCTTGGATTTTTACTTGGAACACTATTTATATGGATTTTAGATAAAATTCTTCCTCACATGCACTTTTTTAATGGAGAAGCTCTAAAAGAAGGACCAAATACAAAATTATCTCAATTAACTTTATTGTTTTTAGCTATAACAGTACATAATATACCAGAAGGGCTTGCTGTAGGTGTTGCTTTTGGTGCTTATTTTATAGGCGACCCTAACTTTACATTAGCTTCGGCTATGGCATTAACTATTGGTATTGGAATACAAAATTTTCCTGAAGGTGCTGCTTTATCACTTCCTCTTGTATCTACTGGTGTGTCAAAATGGAAATCATTTTTATTAGGTTCTTTATCTGCTATTGTAGAGCCTATATCTGCAGTTATAGGAGCTATTGCTGTTACAAAAATGCAAATAATACTTCCATTAGCATTAGCTTTTGCTGCTGGAGCTATGATATATGTTGTTGTAGAAGAATTAGTACCTGAAGCTGTAGATAAACAAGACAATCATGCTGGAGTATTTGGCTTTATTATAGGCTTTACTATAATGATGATATTAGATGTATCTTTAGGATAAATAATAATAAAAAATAAACAATACTATGTAATAATAAATTAATATCATTTGTTATTACATAGTAAAAGATTCTCCTAAATAGTTCTTACGAGCTAATTCATTATTAACTATTTCATCTGGAGTACCTTGAACTAAAATTTGTCCACCACCCATAATATAAGCTCTATCTGTAATTCTTAATGTTTCACGCACATTGTGATCTGTTATTAGTATTCCTAGTCCTTTTTCTTTTAAACTTGCTATAATATTTTGAATATCTATAACTGCTATTGGGTCTACACCTGCAAAAGGTTCATCAAGCAATATAAACTTAGGGTTTACTGTTAAAGCACGTGCTATTTCACATCTTCTACGCTCACCACCAGAAAGAGTATACCCTTTCTGTTTACGTACATGCTGAATATTAAACTCTGATAAAAGTCTATCAGCTATATACCATCTCTCTTTATTTGTGAGAGTTTTATTATATTCTAATATAGAAAGTAAATTATCCTCTACAGACATTTTTCTAAATATAGAAGCTTCTTGAGGAAGATATCCTATTCCAAGTTCTGCTCTCTGATGCATTTGAAGATTTGTTATCTCTGTGCTATCTAAATAAACATTACCACTTGTAGCTTTTACAAAACCAACAGTAATATAAAAGCTTGTAGTCTTACCAGCACCATTTTGCCCTAAAAGACCTACAACCTCTCCCTGTTTCACACTATAAGAAATACCTTCTATAATTCTTCTCTTTCCATAATATTTTACTAAATTAACAGCGCGTATCTCTGAAGGATTTTCTTTATCATATTTAAAGAACTTTTCAGCTCTTAATTTTGCTTCTTCATCTGATATTTCTATCTTTTTTTTCTTAAAAAAACTAAACATTAAAATCCTAATAAAATTATATATATAACAGAAAAAATATCATATAATTATAATTTTTTCAATATTATAATATTTGAATAATTGTATAAATTAATATAAAATTGCATATCTTATTATATAATCAAAATGGTTTTAAAATTATATGGCTAAAAGTATTATAAATATAGTAAATTTATCTAAAAGATTTATGCATAAAACTTTACTTGATAATGCGAATCTACTAATAGAAGAAAAATCAAAAATAGGTATGATAGGTAGAAATGGAGCTGGAAAAACTACACTTTTAAAAATACTTATGGGACTTGAAGAGGCAGATGATGGAGAGATAGTATTATCTGATGATGTAAAAATAGGATATTTAAAACAGCATAATATTTTTGCTAAAAATGAAAAAGCAATAGATTATTTAACAAGAGTTAGTGGAAAGGAATCTTGGCAATGTGCAAAGATTGCAAATAGATTTGGTATTGATCATATTAAAATTAATTATGATGTTGATAATCTCTCAAGTGGATATAGAATGAGAGTTAAGCTATCTGAGATGATGCTTGAAGAACCTAATTTTTTAATACTTGATGAACCTTCTAACTTTTTAGATTTGAATACTTTGATAGATTTAGAAAATTTTTTAGTTGATTATAATGGTGGATTTTTAATAGTATCTCACGATAGAGAGTTTTTAAAAACTACTTGCGACAAAACTGTTGAAGTAGATAGAGGAAAAATAACATACTTTCCTGGAAATGTTGAGGATTATTTTGAGTATAAATCTGATGTAGAAGAGACTATTAGAAAACATAACAAAAATATAGAAGATAAAAAAGCTCATTTAGAAAAGTTTATAGAAAAATTTAGAGCAAAAGCAAGTAAAGCAACTCAAGCTCAGTCACGTATGAAGCAATTAGAAAAACTTCAAACTATCAAGATAAATAATCCTGCAAAAAGTGTAAGAATTAAATTACCTGAAGTTGAAGATAAAAAAGGCTTTACAATTATAACAGACAACTTAAATATAGGATATAATGATAAAGTTATAGCAAGTAGTGATAGAATAGAAATTAGTAGAGGTTCTAAAGTAGCTATACTCGGACAAAATGGAGAGGGTAAAACTACATTTTTAAGAACTATATCTAATAGATTAAAACCAGTTTCTGGAAATTATAATTATTCTTATGGAATAAAAATAGCATACTTTGGTGAAGATAGTTATAAAGATATAAGTTCAAATGACAATGTATATACATATTTTAAGAATAATGCAAAAGAAGGATTATTACAACAAGATATTCTAAACCTATTAGGTAGTTTTCTGTTTTCTGGTGATGATATACAAAAAAGTGTCAAAGTATTAAGTGGTGGTGAGATGGCTAGACTTTCTCTACTTGCTACAATTAGTCAATGTGCTGATGTACTTATACTAGATGAACCTACAAATCACTTAGATTTTGAAACTGTAGAAGCACTTGCCAGCTCATTAAGAGAATATAAAGGAACTATATTTTTCACTTCTCACGATAGAACATTTGTAAGTCTTTTGGCTAATACTATTATAGAAGTAAAAAATAAAAAAATATCTCTATACCCTAATGATTATGATGCTTATGTATATAAAGTTCGTATAGAAGCATTAGAACAAAAAGAAAAAGAATTAGAATATCAAAATGAAAATAATAAAATAAAAGAGTCTAATAATAATAGTAAAGAAAATAATTATGAAGAGAGAAAAAAAATTAAAAATAAATTATCAAAATGTGAATCTAAAATAAAGAAACTTGATAGTGAATTAGAAAAATTAAAATTAGAAGAAAAAGAAATACTAAATTTCTTTGAAACTGCAACAGAATATGATAATACTAAAAGTATGAGATTATCAGAAATAAAAAATAAAATAGAAAGTATAGAAGAAGAGTGGCTTTCTATACAAGAAGAAATAGACTCTATTAAAGAAAAACTTAAGTAAAATTATTAAAAACTATAAAAGATAAAGAAATATATAATATGCTATAGGAGCAGTTAAAATAATACTATCAAACATATCAAATACTCCACCATGACCTGGAAACATAGAGCTTGAATCTTTTGTATTATACATTCTCTTTATTAAACTCTCTCCCATATCTCCTATAAAACTTGTGATTGTGAGTATTATAGATAGGATTAAAAGAGTAGTAAAAGAATAATGTGGAGTTTGTTCACCTAATAAATATTTTAAGTATCCATTACTATATAAGTAATAATAAAGAATAGTAAAAGGTATAGTAAATATAAACATACCAAATAATCCTTCTACACTTTTATTTGGAGAAGCAGAATTTATAAGTTTATGCTTGCCTATTTTACGACCTATAACATATCCACCAGTATCGCTAATCCAAGCACAAAGTAAAACAAAAATAATTAAATATTCTCCAGCAGGAAAAAATCTAAGTAATGTAATATGCCACACTCCAACACCAACATACATAAAGCAAAAAATAGCAGTAATAATAGCTCTACCCTTCTCTTCAAAAGATACATTAACTTTAAACATATTAAGTGAGAATAAAATAGTAATAAGTGCAAATACAACTTTTAATGAAAAATCTAAATTAATATCATCATAACTTATAATCTTAAATAACTTCGATATATCTCCAGTAAATAAATCATTTCCTGTAATAATGTATATATATGTAAACACAATAGCAATTATAGTAGCAATAACAGTTCTACTACTCTTTTTTGATATTTGTGCCATATTAAAAATCTCTAAAGAGCTAATAATAGAAGTAGATACTATACATAAATGAAATAAATATATAACCCTATCATTAAACATAGCAATAAGATAAAATGGTAAAGTAAGACCTACAGATATTAATCTCTTTTTCATTATATATTATAATCCCCCATATCTTCTATTTCTATTAGCATACTCATCTATAGCTTTTTTATACTCTTCCTTAGAAAAATCTGGCCATAAAACATCTGTAAAATAAAACTCACTATATGAAGCTTGATACATCAAAAAATTACTAAGTCTATGCTCTCCTGATGTTCTTATTATTAAATCAGGATCTGGTATATCTTTAGTATATAAATAATTCGATATAAATGTATCATCTATACTATCTAAACTTAAATCCTTATCTTTATAATCCAAAACTATATTTCTAATAGCATTCTTTAGCTCATCTCTAAAACCATAATTTAATGCTATAATAACAGTAAGTTTAGGATTATGACATTTCTCTAAAGTTTCTCTCTCAGTATCAATGATAGTATCATAAACATCTTTAGGGAATGCTGTTATATCTCCTATATGTTTTATTAGTACATTATTTTCTGTTAATCTTTTTATTTCTTTTTTATAGAAATCTTTTAGAAGTTTGAATAAATACTTTTTCTCTTCCTCAGGACGCTTCCAATTTTCAGTAGAAAAAGCATAAAGAGTTAAATATTTAATATTAAACTCGCTACTAGCCTCTACTATCTTAATAACAGTTTCACTACCCTTTCTATGACCAAAACTTCTATTTTTATTATTTAATTTAGCCCATCTACCATTTCCATCCATAATAATAGCAATGTGAGATGGGATATTTTCTTTAGAACTCATTATATTTTATATTGTATCTAACTCTTTTTCTTTATGAGAAATCATATCATCTACTTTTTTAATATAAGAATCAGTTTCATTTTGAATCTTTTTTTCTTGACCCTTAGCCTCATCTTCAGTAATAAGTTTTTCTTTTAATTCTTTTTTTATCTTATCATTTTCATCTCTTCTAATATTACGAATAGCTACTTTAGCTTCTTCTCCTCTATGCTTTACACCCTTTTTTAATTCTTCTCTTCTTTCTTTAGTAAGTTCAGGAACAGTAATTCTAATATTACCAGCATCATTATAAGGATTAAAACCTAAATCTGCCTTTAAAATAGCTTTTTCTATATCAGCAGATAAAGCTTTATCAAAAGGTTGCACCATAATAGTTTTAGAATCTGGTGTAGATACATTAGCAACCTGTTTTAATGGCATATGACTACCATAAGCATCTACTTTAACACTATCAAGTATAGAAGCATTAGCTCTACCTGTTCTAATACCTGCTAAATCGTGCTGTAAGCTATTAATTGCTTTATCCATTCTTTCTTTAAGAGATTCTTTTGACATTAATCATTTCCTTTTAAATATAAATAATATTCTAATGTGAATTATAATTCAATGAATAACTATTGTCAAGATATATTCATATTATAGTAATAAAACAAAATAAATAAAAAATAATGTAATTTTGTAATAAAAGTATATAATGTATATATACACTTTTAAGGAAAAAATATATTATGAGATATTTAATAATACACGGTCATTTTTATCAACCACCAAGAGAAAGCCCTTTTACAAATGAGATACCAAGAGAATTAAGTGCTTCGCCAAGTAGAAACTGGAATGAAAGAATAACAAAAGAATGCTATAGCCCGAATGCATATTCAAGAATATTAGCTGATGGTGGTCGTATTATTGATATGTCTAATAACTATAAATATTTAAGTTTTAATTTTGGCCCTACACTACTCGACTATATAGCAAAAACAAGAGAAGACTTATTAGAGAGAATTATAGAAGCTGATAAAGATAGTATAGAAAGACTAGGATTTGGAAATGCTATAGCACAAGTTTATAATCATATAATACTTCCTCTTGCCAAAAAAGAAGATATGAAAACTCAGATCAAATGGGGACTTTATAATTTTGAAAAATATTTTAATAGAAAATCTTCTGGTATATGGCTTGCTGAAACAGCTATTAATGCTGATGTTGTAGATTGTTTAGTTGATTGTGGAGTTAAATTTACTATACTTTCTCCATATCAAGCACAATATATAGTAGGTCATCATGGTACTGTAGATATTTCAGATGCTAAAATAGATACATCAAAACCATATTGGCTTTATGGTAGAACTGGTAAAAAAATAGCAGTATTTTTCTATGAACCTTTTATATCAAGAGCTATTGCCTTTGAACATTTACTTACTTCAGCAGATAGATTTGCAGAGAGAATTAGAAACTCATATAATGATAGACAACTTATAAATATAGCTACAGATGGTGAAAGCTATGGACATCATGAACCTTTTGCTGATATGTGTTTAGCAAAATATTTTAGTGATAATATTCATAGAGATCATATAATACCAACAAACTATGAACATTATTTAAGTATATGTCCTCCTCAAGAAGAAGTAATACTACATTTAGGAGAAGGTGGTCGTGGTACTTCTTGGAGTTGTTCTCATGGTGTTGAGAGATGGCGTAGTAATTGTGGATGCGGGGGATGGAATGGTGAAGACTTATCTTGGCGTACACCTTTACGTGAAGCTTTTGATATTCTTCGTAATATGCAAGATGAAATATTTAGTAATGTATTAGATATTAATATAGATAGTAGAAATTCTATTAGAGAAGAATATATAAAAGCTATATATAATGAAACTGATGCTAAAAATCTATACGAAATAGTACAAAAACAAATTTCATATAGAGACTTTATTTTTCTAATGGAGTCGTATAAATACTCATTATTCGCATATACATCTTGTGGCTGGTTTTTTGAAGATGTATCGAGATTAGAGCCTATAAAAAATATGCTATATGCAAAACAATCATTTAACTATGCAAAACTTCTAACAAAGTATAAAAAAGATTCTAACTTTGCAAGTATTATAGAAAATACTTATAAATCTTTCTTAGAAAAATTAGAAAAGTCTATAAGTAATAAAGAAGAGCATCATAATGCAAGATATTTCTTAGAATTAGAAGCTAAAGATGAGTTTTATTATAAGGCGTATATAGTAAACAATATAGCATTTACTCTATTAGAAAAAGAAAAAAAAGAATATAAAGAGTATAAAATAGATAATACTTTAATTAAAGATATTATTATAAAAAACAATATTATAGAAGGAACTATAGTAGATGATGTGGATGATGATTTATATTTTATAGTTGAGAGTATAAGAGATAATTATGAGCTAAAAAATAAAATAAAATTAGCATATAGTAGAAATGAATTATATGATACAACATATTATACTCTAAGTTTTAAAGATCTACCTTGTCATATTAGAGATGAAATATCTGATATTATATTTAAAGATGATATAAAAAACTTAGATGATCTAAATCATAAAATATATCCAGAATATGAAAAATTATTACACTACTATATAGCAAATAATATAACTCCAGATTATGACTATAGAAGAGTAATGGGTGCTATACTTTCTCCAATACTTAGAGAATTGATAGTAGAGAAAGGAAGAGAGGCTTATGATGATGTTTCAAAAAAATTAAATAGTGCAAGAAATATTGGGGTATTTGTATCAAATAGTGGTATATCAAATTTGGTTGGAGATAATATAAAAAAATCTCTATTAGATCTATATCAAAATTGTGCTAGTGAAGAACTTTATAATATGATATTAGATATAAAGTTTCTTACAAAAAATGATATGCCTATAGATAGAAATACATACGAAAATATATTTTATAATATTTTAATAAAATATAAAAATGAAGAAATATCTTTTAATGATAATGAAAAAGAATTATTTATAGAATTAGCTCATTGGCTTAATTTTTCTATATAATTAACTATTTTTTGTTAGATTATATTAACAATTATTATAGTCTGTTGCTATGGCAACGGACTTTTTTATTTATAGCTTATATAATAAGTTTATTAGTTAATTTTATGTAAGGATATTCTATTATTATGCTTAGAAAAATAGTAAAAATAGATGAAGATAAATGTAATGGCTGTGGTGAGTGTATACCTGATTGTCCTGAGGGGGCATTACAGATTATAGATGGAAAGGCAAGACTTATTAGCGATTTATTCTGTGATGGTATTGGGGCTTGTATAAAAGCTTGTCCTTTTGATGCTATGAGTATTGAAGAGAGAGAAGCAGAAGAATATAATGAATATAAAGTTATGGAAAACATTATAAAATCTGGATACAATACTATAAAAGCACATCTTGAACACTTAAAAGAACATGAAGAACATTTATTTTTATCTCAAGCTATAGAGTTCTTAAAGCAAAATAATATAGAAATACCTACTCTAGAAGAAAACAAATTACATCATAATGGATGTCCTGGAAGTATACAAAAAACTATATTAAGAGAAAATATAGAAAATAATAATAATTCAAATATATCATTTACTTCAGAATTAACAAATTGGCCTATACAGTTAAAACTAATGAATATTAATGCACCATATTTAGAAAATGCTGATTTATTAATATGTGCTGACTGTGTACCATTTACATATCCTAATTTTCATAAAAGATTTTTAAAAGACAGAGTTTTAATGATGTTATGTCCAAAATTAGATTCTGATATAGATTTATATATAGAAAAATTATCTATTATATTTAAAACAAAAAATATAAATAGTATTAATATAGTAAAAATGGAAGTACCTTATTGTAATGGTGTAGAAATGATTGTAAGAGAAGCTATGAAATTAACTAATACAAATATTTTTACTAAAGAATATACTATTTCTATTGATGGAAATATTATATAAATAAATTTTATTTTGGAGTTAATATATGACTAAATATATAAAAAATGCAGAACCTCATAAAGTGTTTTCTATAAAAGACTTAATAGATTATAAAGATGGTGGAGTTAATGCTATATCTTTAGTAGATAGAGATAGTCTATTTATGAAAATATTAGCAGTAGCAAAAGGAGCTGAAATACCTACACATAGTGGTATAGGTGATGTACTTGTAACTGTGATAGAAGGAGAAGCTGAGATTACTTTAGAAGATAAAGTTTACAACTTAAAAACTTCTGAGTCACTACTTATGCCAGCAAATGCTCCTCATTCATTAAAAGCATCTAATTCTTCTTTTAAAATCTTTGTATCTCAAGTAAAAGAAGAAAAATAATATACAACAAAAATAGGTGATTAAATATCAATATTTAATCACCTAATACTATTTATCTTCCTATAAAATGATTATCCTACAACAGTAGTCTTTAATAAGAATACAACATAAGCAATATAAATAAATAAAAATATTATACCCTTAACCTTTCCTATACTACTACCTCTTAATGTAAATAAATATAATAAAATTCCAGATGCAAACATTAAATTAAAATCTATAAGATAGTTTTGTGTTTCACTTAATATAATACCCCCAAACTTATAAGAAGCTATAGAAGAAATACCAAGCACCCCAGCTACATTAAAAATATTACTACCAACTATATTCCCAACAGAAATATCAGCCTCCTTTTTTATAGCAGCAACAACACTAGTTACAAGCTCAGGTATAGATGTACCAACAGCAACTACAATAAAACCAATAATATGCTCAGAAATAAAATCATCAAATATTTCTGTCACCCCATTAATAAAAATATCAGATCCAAAAGCAAGTGCAAGTATAGCAATAATAATCTTTATAATAGCAATAAAAATAGAGCTCTTCTTAATATGTGAAACCTCTTTTTCAAAATTAGCAAGCTCATTTTTATCTTTAGACATAAACTTATATAAATAAAAAACATAAACACATAATAATAGAAATAAAATAACTCCTTCTAAAACAGATATTTTATCTCCAATTAAAGTCATATTATCAAAATTGAGAAGCATCACAAACAAAACAATATAAATAAAAAACATAGAATACATAGATATATAATAAGACTTAGTCCCAGCACACATATTCATAAATAAAGCAGATACACCCAATACAAAAATAATATTAAAAATATTACTACCAATAACATTACCAACAGCAATATCACTATTTCCTCGAATAGCTCCAAATAAACTAACAAATAATTCAGGCATAGATGTACCCATAGCAACAACTGTAAGTCCTATAACTATAGGAGCTATTTTTAATCTATTGGCAATAGCAACAGAACCATCAACTATAAAATTACCACCCAAATATAATAAAAAAACACCAAGCACAGAAAATAAAATATTAATAAAGATATTATCCATAGTATTTAAGGTATCTCCCTTGTTAAAATAATTAATACACACAACTTTTATAAGTTTAGTATAATAACAAAAAAATAATATATTAGTTTTTAGTTTTTTGAAATAGATATAATTATATTTTTATATAAAAGTCGATATTTATTTTCCGATAGTTTACATAATATGGTTAATTATAGTGTTAGTAAAATATAAAAATAATATAAGGAGAAAAATCTATGGCTAAAAGAAGAGAAGAATTTGAATTACAGAATGTAGATATGAGAGATGAATCTTGGCGTATATTTAGAATAATGGGAGAATTTGTAGAAGGTTTTGAAACTATGTCTAATTATAAAAATGCAGTATCATTATTTGGTAGTGCAAGAACTTCTTCAGATCATAAAGACTATAAACTTGCTTATGAAACAGCTAAATTGCTTTCAGAAAATAAATATGAAATTATAACAGGTGGTGGTCCTGGTATTATGGAAGCTGGAAATAAAGGAGCTTATGATGCTGGTGGCGATTCTATAGGACTTTGTATAGAATTACCTTTTGAACAATCTACTAACCCTTATGTAAAAGAAGAAATTAAGTTTAGATACTTTTTTGCTCGTAAAGTAATGTTTATTAAATATTCTAAGGCTGTAATTATTTTCCCTGGTGGATTTGGTACTATGGATGAGATGTTTGAAACTTTAACTTTAATACAAACTAAAGTTATAAAAAGAATGCCACTACTTGTTATGGGTACAGATTATTATGATAAATTATTAAAATGGCTTAGAGAAGAAATGGTAGATGAAAAATATATAAATAAAGAAGATTTAGATTTATTTAAATGTGCTACAAAGCCTCAAGAAGTGTTAGATGAAATAAATAAGTTTTATAAATAAAAAGCTAAGTCTCTAATTATAAAAAATATAATTAGAGACTTAATATTATATATATACAAAGAAGATTAAGGGATTATTTGTACTTTCTTTTTGCTTTAATATAGTCAGAAGTTTCTTTTGCAGAATATAGAGATAATCTCAAATTAAACTCAAAGTCCTCAAATTTACATCTATAAGGCTCAAGTTGATCCTGACCACAAGAATGACTACCTAAACCATTTTGCTTATAATCTAATCTAAAAGAAATAAAATCACTCTTTTTAATCTCATGTCTATGTTTAGCTTTTTCTAAATCTTCTATAGTATAGAAATGAGCAGAAAAATCCATAAAGTTATCAGTAACAGCCATTAGTCCAATCTGTCTCATATTCTGAAGACGAACCCACTTAACATCTGTTCTATTACCATTTTCCTGAGGTTTAACATAATTAGTATGAGTAGATTCAACATCCGTATCATAAACACCAAAAAGATTAGCCTGTTTAGAATCGCTATAACACTCACCAGGACCACGACCATACCATCTAATTAAATCATAATCCTTATAAACTTCAAAATCTAAACCTATTCTCGGAAGCATTTTAGGTATAACAGAAAGACCTCTCATAGCCTCAGAGGCGGATCCTTCAGATGATAATAATGAAGGATGAGGTTCTTTCATTCCAGAAGCGATACCTTTTACAGATAATAAAATATTACTATCATCTAATACTTCATAAATATATTTAGATTCAAAATACCAAGCAGCATTAGGAGCAGAATTAATAACATCAACTTCTATAATAATAGAGTTATCAGTCTCTCTAATATTAACAGACTCAGTAGATTCTCTCATCAAATGTACAAAGAACTGTTTTTTCCACTCCTCAACTATATACATATCATTATCAATAGGAGCCCTCCAAAAACCTAATTGAGGTCCTTTCTTAATAATATTCTCACTGTCATAGCTCCAACTCTTCATAAAACCTAAAACTTTATCAAATACAACTATAGATTTACCAGTGTGTATTTCATACTCAAAATCTCTCTCTATAAGTTTTGGTTTATTAGTAAGACGTAAAACTTCTACTTCTTTTTTTATAGGAAGTAAAAATTGAGCAGTGGCAACTATATGCTGAGTATTAGCCCATTTATAAGATTTTCTAAGTTTAAAAGTTATATTCAAATAATAATCAACACCGCTTTTAACATAAAAATTATCTACATTAAGAATAATCTCTTTAGAAGTATAAGGCTTAATATCTTTTAATTCTTCAAATAAACTATTAGAATATATAATTTCATTTTCAGAGTTTGATATATTATAGCTTAATTCTAAATGTTCTAAAGATAAGAAGTCATATCTATTAGTAATCTTAATCTTATAATTTTTATTATCTACAAGCTCAACTAATACAGGTTCATATATTTTCTTAACTTCAGCCAAAGCAGGAGAAGGTACTCTATCAGGCATCAATAATCCATCTATACAGAAATTACCATTAGTAGGATCATCCCCAAAATCACCACCATAAGCATAGTAATCAACACCATTTTCATCTTTTTGAAAAATACCATGATCATACCATTCCCAAATAAAACCACCCTGTAAGAATGGATATTTATAGAATAATTCCTGATACTCTAAAAGTCCACCAGGACCATTACCCATAGCATGACAATATTCGCATAATATATGAGGTTTTTTAGTAGTTTCAATAATATCTTTCATAAGTCTACCAGGATTATATCTCTCCTTAATCCAAGTATACATAGTGCTATTAACATCAGCTACTTCTACTTTCATATCGCCTTCATAATGAACAAGTCTTGTAGGATCAGTCTTTTTACAATACTCAGCCATACTAACAAAATTGCATCCAAAAGCAGATTCATTACCCAAAGACCACCATATAATAGAAGGATGATTCTTATCTCTCTTTATAGTTCTCTCCATTCTATCAATATAAGCAGTTTTCCAATTAGGATCATCAGTAATCCAAGCATAATGAGTAGAAAGCTCAAAACCATGACACTCCAAATCTGCCTCATCCATAACATAAAAACCCATTCTATCAGCTAAGTCATACAAATATGGAGAGTTTGGATAATGTGCTGTTCTAATAGAATTAATATTATGCTGTTTCATTAGAATCATATCTTTTAATATATCTTCCTCAGAAACAACTCTACCATAATGTGGATGATAATCATGTCTATTAACACCCTTTATTAATAAAGGAGTTCCATTAACTCTAAACTGCATATCCTTAACATCAATATGTCTAAACCCAACATTATGTTTAATACTCTCTATAATATTTCCATTTTCTATTACATTTATAACAAGAATATACAAATTAGGTTCCTCAGCATTCCAAAGTAGTACATCAGAAACCTCTTTTACGAAAGTAGTATCTTTTTTAGAAAAATCTATTTTTTCTTCAAAAATGCTATTCATATTATTATCAAAAAATTTCAACTCAGCAATTCTACCACTACAATCAGTATAAGCAGTCAAATCTACATTAACATCCCACTTCTTATAATTATTATCCTTTAAAGGAGTAGTAATAGTAAAATCAAATATACCATTAATAGGATCAACTAAAAGCTCAACATCTCTAAATATTCCACTAAGCCACCACATATCTTGATCTTCTAAATATGTACCATCAGTCCATTGATAAACTTTAAGTACTAAAAGATTATCACCCTCTTTTACATTATTAGTAATATCAAACTCAGCAGTATGTCTTGCACCCTTAGAAAAACCTACCTCACAACCATTAACCCATAAATGAAAACCAGAATCAACTCCGTGAAATCTTAATATTACTCTATTTTTTAAATCATCCTTAGAAATATTAAAATATCTTCTATATAAACCTGTAGGATTGTAAGATGGAACATAAGGAGGACGAATAGCAAAGTTATACCAAAGGTCAGAATAATGCATCTTACCATAACCATCTAATTGCCAATTATGTGGAACAGAAACTTTATCCCAACTATCATCAATATTATAATCTTCTGTTTCAAAACCCTTAGGAGAATAGTCTGGTGACTCTAAAAATTTAAAATCCCAAGTTCCATTAAGAAGTGAGTACTTATAAGCCTTTATACTATCTCCATAAAGTAAATCCTCTTCATTCTTATAAGCAATAAATGATGTACGAGCATCTAATCTATTTCTATGCATTAAGTTTATATTTTCAAAATCTTTATATTCTCTTTTCATAAACTATTATCTCCACTTTTATTTATTTTTTATTTTTCTCATATCTATGCCATAAGAAAAATGCAAAACCTAAAAATATTACAACACCACCTATCTGATAAAGTATAGCAAATACAGGATGAGTAGTTCCTTTTGGTAATGCTTCACCTCTCATTAAAGTAAATATTGACTCTAGAGGAATAATAGAAGTAACAAAAGTAATAGCAAACAATATTAATAATAAAACACCAAAAAGAACACCTATCATAGGATTTTTAGATAATTTAAATGATCTTTCTGTATTGTCATATTTTACTCTAAACACTATATATGCTATTAAGAAAAATAGTACAGGAAGTAATGAAGTAGCTGCAGTCATATTTATTAAAAACTTTAATAAACTATCAACCTCACCAATACCAAGACCTGGTATAATTAAAAGTATAGTAACAACTATAGCTTGTAAATATAATGCATTTACAGGAGTACCATCATCGGTAAGTTTTGTGATTTTTTCTGGTAAAATACCCTTAGGTGTTTCAGAGAAAAATATTTTTACAGGAGCAGAAGCCCATAAAACTAAAGAACCTGCAGAAGCTAAAAATAATATTAATCCTACAATATTAGTAACTCCCTTTTTAATTCCAAAGTCATTAGCAAGTAAATTAAAAGCATCATACATAACATTACTATAATTATTTTCTAAAAGCTCCTTAGGTATAACAAGTCCAACAGCAAGACAACCTAAAGCATAAACAATACCTACAAATAAAGCAGAAAATATAATAGTACGTATAAAAGCTCTATTTCCACCCTTTAAATCTTTTATATAAACTCCAATACTCTCAGCACCACCAACAGCCTGTAAAATCCAAGCAAAAGTAGCAAAATAATTAAAGTCAAATTTAGGCATAATGTTTTCAGAAGTAAACTCCTGAGCTGGAGCCTTACCCAAAAATACAACAAGAACAATAGCCAAAACTATAAAAACAACACCCATAAGTAGACGAGCAGTGCCTGAAATATTTGTAACTATAGATATACCCTTAGCCCCCTTTGTAGTAATAAATGTTCCTATCCAAAATATTATTATAGATATAATAGATACAGTAAAAGAACCATCAGAAGGAAATATATTCTTACCTAAAAAAGTATATGATAATGCAATAATCATAGATGGTAAAATAGAAGAAAAGAAAAATAAATTAACAAAAAAATAAGTCCAAGAAGCTACAAAAGCCCATTTATCTCCCAATGCACTTTTTATCCAACTTGTGTATCCAGATTCACTATCAGGATTTGCAGAAGCAAACTCCCCTATCATTAAAGAAAATGGAATAAAATATGCAATAGTTGCAAAAATAAATGAAGGAATACTTGCAAGCCCTATGCTTACACTATTATTGATAACTTGATTAAAACTAAAAATAGCTGTAAAAGTCATCATAAGTAATGCAAATGAACCTAATGTTTTTCTATTATCTGACATTTCTATACAACTCCAATTAAATAATTTATGGTATGTAGTATAGTAATTAATTAAAACTATTCAATAAAATTTCAAAAAAAATGATAAAATTATATAAAAAAATCATTTTTACAGTACAGTATATACTAAGATTTAAATTTGATAATTACTATATTGAAATAAATTAAAATAGAATTTATTGTTATAGTAATAAAAAAACACATTATGTTGTCATAAATAATAAAAAATATAAAGGAAGTTATACAAAATGAAAGCATTAATTATTACAGACAATTTCTTTGAAGATTCTGAATTATTTTACCCATATTTTAGATTATTAGAAGAAGGTATTGAAGTTGATATAGCAGCTTTAAATAAGGGAGAGATAAAAGGGGAATACTTTTTCAAAATAGATGCAAAATTAGATTTTTCAGAAGTAGTACCTTCAAATTATAAAGCATTAATAATACCTGGTGGAAGAGCTCCTGAAGCAATAAGGGGAAATGAAAATGTACAAAAAATAATAAAATATTTTGTTGATAATAATCTTACTATAGGTGCTATTTGTCATGGTCAACAGACTTTGATATCAGCAAAAGTATTAGAAGGAAAAGATGCTACTTGCTATATAGGTATAAAAGATGATTTACTAAATGCAAAAGCTAATTATAAAGATGAAAAAGTAGTAGTATGTGGAAATATAATAACTTCAAGATGTCCTGATGATTTGCCTTATTTTGCTAAAGAGATAATAAAAAAATTAATATAAATATTATAATAATAAAGCCTGTATAGTAGTATAAACTATGAATATAGGCTTTTTTATATTATTGTTTTAGTATAAATTTCTATAATTTACACTTTTTTAATATTTTATAATACTTTAAGAGAAAATTATTAATTCTAATTATTGAAAAATAATAAAAAATTATTTCTTGCCTAATTTATTTTTAATAAAAGAAGCAAGAACATCTATTTCTTTAGATGTATACTTAGAAGCTTCTAAATTTTGATTTTCTATATCCTCATAAACTTCTTTTCTAAAGATTTTAACATTCTTAGGAGCATTAATACCAAGCTTTATTTGATCGCCTCTAATATCAACAAGCATTATCTCTATATCATCACCGATAATTATGCTTTGATTTATTTTACGAGAAAGTACAAGCATAAAACCTCCATACTAACCATTATTACTTTCTGATAATATAGGATGCCTTGTTGTATACTTATCCCCACAAGCAGTACATTGTCTTGCTTTATGATTATCCATATTAAAAACTATTGGAGCTATTAAGTTTGCTGTCATAGTTTTTAAGTCACCATTTTGAATGCTAACTATTGTAAGTAAATATATATCCTCAGGCTTTTTAATACCAAGTTTCTTAATATCATCATCGTGAATATCAGGTTCATAGTCAGTAAATACTAAGAAAGGATCTATTAAAATAAAACAAACATTCTTATCATCTTTAGATTGGAGTATTTTAAAAGTACCATCTTCATTCATATTAACAAGATAAAACTCATTATAATCTTCAAAAGCAAGAATACTACCTTCTAAATTATAAAGAGAATCATCAGAAACCTCTATTCTACCAAGTATACGAGATTCTATTTCTGGCATAAAATTTATTATCCTTATTTTATTAAATTAAAATTTTATCTTAAAAAATCTAAAAGTGTTCTACCAAGCATTTTACCTGTAGTCTGTAAAGAAGCATTATGAGCATATTGCCATAAATTAAAGTTTACAATCTCTTCTGCATAGTCAATATTTTCATTTTTAGCTAAAGCCTCTGATATAGCTAATTTTTGATCCTCAAAAGCATTATATCCCATATCAAGTCTACTAACCTTAGAAGAAGCATTAGCCTGTACACTAGTAACATTATCTATAGCACTATCAATATACCCTAAAGCATCATAACCAATAGAAGCAACATCATCATTAAGCATAGCATCTCTTAAGTATATTAAAGATTCAAATACACTCTTTCCAGTAACTAAAGCTGAAGGCTCATAATTATTTTCAGGAATATTAGCAGAACCCTCTCTAATCAAACCAATATCTTGTAACACTGTGCCACCTGCTAAATCTTGTAATAATATCTTATGTGGTGTAGAAGTTTTAAGCTCTATAACTTTAGCACCGCCTTGAAGTTCACCGATAGATGCTTTTACATTACCATTAGCATCATTAATTCTCTGAACTATAGTTTCAATATTATCACCTTGCTTAATATTAATAATCATATCATCTATCATAATATCTTGATTATTAGCTACAGTATAATTAGAAGAATCCTTAGTAGAAATTATTTCCATATTAGTACTCCAAAAAGTATAATTACCAGGAGTAGCAACATCTAAATATTGACCATTTTCTACTTCTCTATTTTGAGCATTAGCATCACCCTCATAAGATACAGACTTAATAATAGAACGACCAGCTTTTTCATCATGAGAATAAAAAGCTCTAAAAGGTTCTGTCTTAACACTAGTGCCAGAGAAAATATACTCTCCCTTACTTTGTGTCTTAGAAATATCAACAACTCTTTCAAGCATTTCCTCTACTTCCATAGCCATAACAGCTCTGTCTGAAGCATTATAAGTGCTATTAGCGGCCTGAACTGCTAAGTCACGAGCTCTTGCTAAAGCTTGAGTAATAGAACTCATAGAATCATGAGCAACATTAAGCCTTTCTTGTCCGTCTACTATATTTTCTTGAAATCTATTAACTGAAGACATTCTTGTTCTATAGTAGATAGAATTTACTGTCGATGTTACATTTTGATGTGGGGCTTGAACTCTCTGTCCTGTTGATAATCTTGTTTGAGAAGACTCTAGTTCATTATAATTTCTTTTAATAGTACTTACTGCTCTATTAAATTGTGCCTGTTCTGTTACTCTCATACTTTGGTCTCCTAATAAAAATATAATACTTCAGTAGAAATTTCGTAAAATTAAATAAACGCTTTATAATTTTTTATATTTTTGTTATCTTTAATTAAGAATTAATATAAAAAAAATTATCGGAAAGAGAAATACCAACTTTTATGCATAAACTAATAAAAATGATAGCTTGACTTAATATATTTTTATAGTTAAAATCTCTTGCTATATATAATCTTTTTTAATATATATAAGAAGACTTTAATAATATAATTCAAAAGTAGAATAAAATGATGAAAATAGATAATAATAAAATAAGAGTAATACCTCTTGGCGGTGTTCAAGAAATTGGAATGAATATGACTGTAATAGAGTATAATGATGAGGTATTAGTTGTAGACTGTGGTTTTATGTTTCCTCGTTGTCATATGCTTGGTATAGACTATGTAATACCTGATACTTCATATTTGGAAGATAAAAATATTATAGGGCTTATTATTACTCATGGACATGAAGATCATATAGGAGCTGTACCTTATTTTTTGGATAAATTCCCAAATACAAAAATATACGGCTCAAAACTTACAGTAGCATTCCTACAATCAAAGCTTAATGATAAACCAAATAACTACTCTAATGTTACAATATATGAATTAGAAGACAGACATAAAATAAAAATAGGAATAAATTTTGAAATAGAGTTTATAAGAGTTAATCATAGTATTCCTGATGGTGTTGGACTTGCTATCACTACTCCTCTTGGTGTTATTATACATACTGGAGACTTTAAAGTAGATTTAAATCCTACTACAGATAGATTTATAGATCTTTATAAGTTTGCTGAGTATGGAGAAAAAGGTGTATTATTAATGCTTGCAGACTCTACAAATTGTCAAAAAGATGGTTTTTCTGTATCTGAAAGTGTTATACAAGAAAATATGACTTCTCTATTTAATTATGATGAGGGAATGATTATTGTTGCTGTATTTGCAAGTAGTATAGAGCGTATACAGGATTTGGTTACTGCCGCTAAAACTAATGGAAAATATGTTGCTTTTTCTGGTAGAAGTTTGGATAAATATACTAAGATAGCTGAATCTTTGGGGTATTTAAATCTATATGATGTTGTTATACCTGTAGATAAAATTAGTAGATACCCTAGAGAAAAAGTTGTATGTATTACTACTGGTACTCAGGGAGAACCTTATGCTTCTCTTTCTTTAATAGCATTTCAATCGCATAAATATATAAAAGTAGAAGAAGGAGATATGGTTATATTCTCTTCTAGCGTTATACCTGGTAATGAAATGGCTGTAACAAGAGTTATTAATAATTTATCCGACTTGGGAGCTAAAATTACAGATGATAAAAGATTACTACATGTATCTGGTCATGCTTCAAGTGAAGACTTAAAATTAATGTATAGACTTGTAAAACCTAAATACTTTATGCCTGTACATGGAGAAAAAAGACATTTAAGAACTCATCTAAAATTAGTAGAAAATTTAAATGGATTAAATGCTAAAGGTTTTTTACTATTTAATGGTGATGTTCTTGAAATAGATTCAAATTTAAATGCAAGTATTGCTGAACCTATAGAAATAAGAAATATATATGTTGATGGAAAAGGTGTTGGAGATTTAGAAGATAGTATATTCTACGATAGAGAACAATTATCACTAAATGGTGTTGTTGTTGTTAATGCTGTTATTAAGAAAAATGATATTAATGGGTATGATATAAAAATAGATATTGAAAGTAAAGGATTTACTTATAACGGAGCTGTTAATGAAAATGTTGCTTCTAAAAATGAACAGATAATGAGTGAAGCAAAAGAAGCAGCTAAAAATGCTATAATGAAACTTCTAAATAGAAATAAGAAAACTCCTTCTACTATGAAGTATGAAATTAGAGAAGCTTTAAAGAAAAAGTTTATGCAAACTTTGGGTAGAGAACCTGTTATTTTTGCTTGTCTTTATATAGATAATCAAAATAATATTACAAATTTAGAAAATGTTTCTACTATAGAATTATCTGATGATAGCAATAAAATATCAGATACTCAAAACAATAAAAAAGAGGAGAAAAATATATGGAATTTCAAGAGGAACAAAAAGAAAACAATCAAACAAATGAAACAGATAAAAACTTTAAGGAAGAAAATAACAAATATTCCAATTATGAAAATAAAAAAGAGCAAAAAACAAGTAAAAAATACATTGTAGTTTCTTCATTAATACTTTTAGCTATTATAATAGGAATAGTATCTATTTTTGTAAAACCTAAAGAAAGTTCAATATCATTATCAAAGAATAATAATCAAAATAAAGATGGTATAGCTGTTATTAATTTAACAGGAATTATAACTCATCAAGATAAAACATCTGCCATTGGTATAGAAACACCTTCTGTAACAGCACAGTTAATGGAAGATTTTGAATATTATATGAAAAATAATAAAGTAAAAGCTATAGTACTTCAAGTTGATAGTCCTGGAGGATCTGTTGTTTCTTGTGAGGAGGCTTTTTCTTATTTAAAAGAACTAAAAGAGAAATATAATAAACCTATTATAGCTTCTTTTAGAGGAGTTGCTGCTTCTGGTGGATATTACTTGGCTATGATTGCAGATAAGATATATGCTAATGAAACTACTTTAACTGGAAGCATTGGTGTTATTTCTCAGTTTATAAATGTATCTGAGCTTATTCAGGCTATTGGAATAAAAAACTATACTATAAAAAGTGGTAAGAATAAAGATTCATTCTCTCCTTTTAGAGCACCTCGCGAGGATGAAATTGCTTATTGGCAGAGTATGACTGATGAGTTTGTAGCTCAATTTACAAATGTTGTTCTAACATCTCGCGGTGATAGAATTAAGGGTAATTATTCTGAACTTTTCGATGGTAGAGTATTTAGTGGTAAAAGTGCTCAGAAGTATGGACTTGTTGATAATATTGGTACATTAAGAGATGCCATTAAAGATGCTGCTGAAATGGTTAATTTAAATGCTGAAGAGCCTAATATTATTACAAAACCTGTAAATAAATCTAATATACTAAATTATTTACTTGCTAAAGCACCTATGATAAATACAAGTTTCAAATATCCATATGAAGAAATTATTAATGGACAATATATAGGAGTTCCTATGTATCTTTATATTCCAAACTATATTGGAGAATAAATATGAAAATAAATACTCTTATGGAAGCATTATATTTGTATTTAATAGATCCTAAAAAAGCAATAAAAAGAAATTTTGATTTTAAATATACAATTATAATATATTTAATTTCTATATTTTCTATTTCTATATCAGCATTATACTCATATAATAGTAGTAAATCTATAGTAAGTATTTTACTACTTACTATACTACTATCAGTGTATATAATAGCTTCAAATTTTATAAAAATATCTATTACAAGCCTAATAGCTTCAATGCTCTCTAATCATAGAGAACAAAACTTCCAAATTTTTACAAAAAACTATTTTGCACTATACAGCATATATATTTTATTATTACCAATAACATTGCTATTTAGTTTATCTAGTAATCTTGGACTAATACAAGCTATTATAGCTTTTATTTTACAAATATATTATTTAATTTTAATATTTCAAAATATAAAATATTCTTTTAAAATCGATAATTCATTAAAAGCATTTGTCATTTTACTTTCTCCAATTATATTGGATTTTATTAGCTATATTGCTTTATTTTTATTAATATTAGGAGCAATTACAAAGTTAATATAAAATATGAAAAAATTAAATATATATATAATACTTGAAACTATAGCCCCATTTTTAGCAGGCATACTATTTTTTACCTTTATTTTTGTAATACAATTAATGCCTGAACTTTTTAGACTTATTATTAATAATGGGGCACCTCTTTTATTATCTTTAGAAATATTTGTATATATGCTTCCATTCAATGTTGCTATTACTATACCTATGTCTATATTAATGGCAAGTATTATGGGATATGGGCGTCTTTCATCGGATAATGAAATTATTGTTATGCGTGCTTTAGGGCTTAAACATATGCTTATATATAAACCTATAATATTACTTGGGGTATTTACTTTTATATTTGCTTTATTTTTTAATAATGTAGTGATGACAGAATCTAATTTTAGATATAGAGCTTTAATTTCTTATATTATTAATATTCGTCCTTCTATTGCTGTTGGTAAGTTGGAGTTTACTCGTATTCCTGATATGAATCTTTCTATTGGTGCTGAGTATTCTGATAAAAATGGGCTTTCTAATATAGTTATATATGATAATATAAACTCTACAAAAAGAGTAATTAGTGCAAAGTCTGGAACTTGGATAGATAATAAAGCAAATACAAGAGTTGTAACTCTAAGGCTTACAGATGGTGTTGTTCAAGAGATGCATAATTATGGTTTTGTTAGTAATGATTTTAGTATATTTGATAGTATGGATATTAATATAGTAAGAAAGGTTAGTGTTTTAAGTTCTCATGATAGAGGACTTAGAGAGTTGCCTGCCTGGAAAATATATGAAAAAATGGAAGATATGAGAGTTAAGGCAAGCAATAACACTTTGTTATCTATAAGTAATGAAGTGGAAGAAAGATACTTTGCATTCACAAATAATTATGCTTCAAGCTTAGAGAGTAATAATTCATCTAATTTTAATAATAGTCAAGTTATAGATATTAATAGCTTTTCAAACTCTTATATTATGACAAATATACAACGTATAGAAGAGACAAAAAGAAAAAGTGAGAGAGAGGCTGTACCATATTATTATTTTGTAGAATTTCATAAGTTTATCTCTATACCTGCTGCATGTATATTTATGGTAATTATTGGAGCTCCACTTGGAATTGTTGGTAAGCGTTCTGGACGTGGATTTGGATTTGGTATATCTGTTATAGTAGTTGTTGTATATTATTTCTTAATTACTGGTGCTGAATTATTAGCTGGTAGTAGAAGAGTACCTGCATTTTTGGCTATGTGGTTTCCTAATATTGTACTTGCTATTATAGGAACTTTCTTTATGGTTCAATCTTTCTTTAGTAAGGGAAAATAAAATTAATATTTATTTTATTATGGAATAATATATCCAGATTCTTCCTCACCATACATATCTCTATACTGAACTCTAATATTCAAAGCTCTAAACTCACCAACATGTCTTGAAGTTTTAAAGCTATTATAGTATATAAAATATCTACCAAAATCTATACTCTTAATCTTATTAAGTTCATCAGAATAATTAAGTGATTTAGAAGCATCTATTAAAGAACCATAAGTAGTTTTTGATATTAAATCTAAATAATAATTACTTGTATTATTTCCAATATAAACCTGATTTATAGATATAGCATTATTTTTTGCAAAACTTGCTAAGTCATTATAATTAATCATATTAAATACAGAAGCATCAATATCACTAACCGAAAAATGTATAATAGCAGTTTTCTTAAAACTATTTAATGATAATCTAATAGCCTCTCTATAAGCCTCATCCAAAGCAGATACTCCACCACTAAAATTAAACTTATAAGCCTTATCCAATATTCTTAAATTAGCATTATCATAATTACCATTCTTATAAACCTGATCATTATAATGTATAACAAGAACTTCATCATTACCCTCTAAAGCATAAGTAAAATTACTAATCTCTTCTTTTATTCTACCCTCATACTCACGAGCATTAGCACTATCTTCTATTAAATATATAAATCTATACTCATTAAGTTCAGGTGCATCATAAAATCCAACCTTAGGTTCATATTCACCATTCTCTAATACAAAAAAATTCTCAGCAGTAAGTCCAACAACAGGATTTGTAAGCCTATCTCTAACAGTAACAGAAGCTACAACCAAAGGAAACTTATTCAAATATTCTCTATCAACAAATACATCCAAGTTAGCATAATACTCTTCTTTTCTTGTATATACATCTATTCTACCAGATAAAAAATCTGTTAAATAAATAACTTTATTAGGTCCTTCAGATACTGATGTAGGGGTATATGTATATCTCTCTGAATTATTAAAAACAGTAAACTCATCATTGTTAATGTCATAATAATAAACCTTACGACCATCTGCTATATACAAATTTCCCTCTTCAGAAAAAGATAATCCCCTAGGTTCTTTAAAAAGTTCATTAGTGATACTCAATAAATGATTACCATTCAAATCAAATTTCTGTATACGTCTATTACCTAAATCTGCAACAAATATATAATTATTATTAACAACTATACCAGCAGGAGAATAAAACTCTCCATCATTCTCACCAAGTCTTCCAAAACTGTCTAAATACTTACCATTAACATCAAAAACTACAACTCTATTATTACCAGTATCAGATACATAAAGTCGTCCATTATTGTCAGCATATAGTGCAGCAGGTCCAAGCAATTGCCCATTACTAATACCAGAAACCCCAATATTTGTTATATATATACCATTAGAATCATACTTATAAATAATATCCTTTTTAGTATTAGCTATATATATATTACCAACACCATCACGAGTAAAACCTCTTGGATTTTCTAATCTCTCATAAGGATAAGCCTTAGTTATAAACTGCCAAGCCTTTCTAAAAAAACCAGTCTTAGTCTCTTCTAATCTTTTACCATTAGATATTTTTTTTATTAAGTTTCCATTAACATCAAACTGTTTAAGTGCAGAATCACTATAATCTAAAACATAAATAGTACCATCTTGTAATACCTCAACTTGTATAGGTTGATTTATGTTTCTTAAAAAATTTGCATTAGTAGAAAAGTTTTTCAAATATATAAAATTACTAAAAGTATCTATTTTATCTTCTATCACATTTGCAGCATAATACTTATTAATTTTAGATATAATAATAGGATCTCTATAACCCATTCTATCTATATTAAGCCATTCATTAATAGCAAGAGACATATTCCCAACTTTATATAAAGCCTTACTATACCAATAACGAATAAATTTATCAGTAGGATTTGTATTTAATGAAGTTCTAAAACTAGCAATAGCAGCATCATATCTTTCCTGATTAAAATAATGAACTCCTCTTAATAATTCTTTATATGAATCATAAGTTTCAGTATTAACATAATATGGAGTTTTATCAAATGAGTATAAAATTGTTGTATTTATAATTAGAAAAGTATATATGATTGCTATTAATTTTATCTTCATAGTATTTTCTTTTTTCCTATATTTTTAATTATTTTTGGGATACTTAACATATTAATATATTATGTAAAGTAGTCTCTATTATATTATAAAACTACAATAAAAAAAGTCAACAGTAAAAGATAAGTATTATAATTATGTTTACTTAATATTCTTAATAATATTTCTTACATAATTTTGAGTTTCTTCTATGTTTGGTATTCTCTGAAGTCTATCTACTAAAGTAGGACCTGCGTTATAAGCAGATAAAGACAAATCAAGTCTTCCATCATATCTATTAAGCATTTGTGATAAATACTTAGTACCTGCCATAATATTAGTATAAGGATCTTTTAATTGCTCTTTATCATTAATTCCAAGTTCTTCACCAGTAGCAGGCATTATCTGCATAAGTCCGATAGCACCTTTATTACTTATAGCTGTTGGCATATAATTAGATTCTTGTTTAATAACAGCTTTAATTAAATCTTCTGGAACAGAAAATTTTTCAGAAGCTTCTTTAATGATATTATTATAAGTATCAGGATGTTTCACTTCTCTTTTTTGATATGCATTAATAGCTTTATCAAAGTTTGTATTATTTGAACTAGAATCTTCATAAACACCAAGAGATATTTTACCTTTAAAAGCATCCATATCTAATGCTTTATTATTAGTAGCCTCTACTTTTTTATTTTCGCTATTATTAGTAGTATCTATATCACTCATAGCTTCATTTAAATGCTCTGCAAATGATTTATTATTAATAGTAGGAGTATTAAATCCTAATTTATTAAATCTGTTTTGTATTTCACCTATTCTACTATGTATTCTTTGTATAGATTCTATCATAATTAAACACCCTAATATTTATTAATATACTCTCTTTTCCAATCATCCAAATTAGCTTGTTCTAATTTTTGATTTTCTTTTTTATGTTCTAAAAGCTTTTTCTCTTTTAATATTTCAACAGCACGTCTTGCACGAGTAGCTTCACTTAAAACTTCTTGTCTTTTTTTAAGCTCAACTTCAATAGTAGCCATATTATCTTGATGAATAATAATCTGCGAGCTTAAAGCAGATATATAATCACCCAAATATAAAGCCATATTCATATAATCATCACTACTCTCTTCAATACTATCAACAATATGAATACTATCATTTATCTTAGCAATACAATTATCAATACCCATCTGCTCCTTATTATACTCGGCAGAAACCTCAGCTACTAAAGCTTGTTTTTCTTTTTCAATATTCTTTCTATACTTATATAAAGGCTCTAATTTAAAATCAAACTTCTTCATAAATTAAATAGCCCTATAATATAACAACTTCATTATTATCATAAACAACATTCTCAGACATAGTATTATTTCCAGAGGCAAGTTTTACATCCCCACTATCAACTAAATCCTTAGCAATCTCAGACTGATCATAAAACATAGACATAAGCTGTTCTTTAGTATCAGCATAAGAAGAAAACTCATTAGCATCCTGTTGTAAAAATCTATCCATCATAGGTTTATAATCAATAGCCCTGTCAACATCAGGCATACTACCACGAGCATAACCACCAATCATAATAAGTTCTTTAGCTTCATTATAATCAGCACTCATCTTAGTAAACTCACGAGCAGAAAGTTTATGCATATCAGAAACAATCTCATTCATAATACGAGAAATACTCTTATTAATATCAATAGCAGGGAAATGACCTCTATCAGCTAAATAACGAGACAAAACAATATGACCATCTAATATACCACGAACAGTATCAGTAATAGGCTCATCCAAATCATCACCCTCAACTAATACATTATAAAAAGCTGTAATACTACCCTTATTAGAAGTACCAGTTCTCTCTAAAAGTCTAGCAAGTTCAGAAAATACACTCGGTGTAAAACCTCTTGTAGTAGGAGGCTCTCCTCTAGAAAGACCTATTTCACGCTGAGCTAAAGCAAAACGAGTGACAGAGTCCATCATAAACATAACATCCTTTCCTTTATCTCTAAAGTACTCAGCAATAGTAGTAGCAACATAAGCAGCACGTACTCTCAAAAGTGGTGCATCATCAGAAGTTGCAACTATAATAATACTCTTTTTAAGACCTTCTTCTCCTAAGTCACGCTCTATAAAATCGCGAACCTCTCTTCTTCTCTCACCAATTAATGCAATAACATTAACATCAGCATCAGTATTACGAGCTATCATAGATAAAAGAGTAGACTTACCAACACCAGTACCACTCATTATACCTATACGTTGACCTTTACCAACAGTTAAAATTCCATCAATAGCACGTACACCAGTTTGTATATGCTCCTTTATACGAGGACGAGATAATGGATTAACCGCAGTATGCTCAGTAGAAACAGGAGTTTCATAAAACTTATGTCCCCCTCCAGATAAAGGTTTACCAAGACCATCTAATACACAACCAAGCAAATCATCAGAACATACTACAGATAAAGGTTTATCAAAAGAATAAACCATATTTCCAAAAGTAATACCATTAACAGTACCATACACAGATAATAAAACATCTTGATTTCTAAAACCAATAACTTCACCATCTATATAAGTATCATCATTTTTATAAATACGGCAAACATCTCCAAGTTTGGCAAAAGGACCTTCACTAATAATCATAGACCCGATTACCTCTTTCACTTTACCACAAAATTTTAATAAAGATACATCAGAAATAACTTTTTTATACTTATCAAAAGTACCACGTATTTGAGCAATAGACTCCATACTCTGTTTCTTTATATCCATATACAAAAAGCCCTATTATATAAATAATAAAAATATTAAAAACCTTTAATAGGTTCAACTTCTTTAATAGCAGTTTCTATCTCATTAAGCTGAGTATTGATACGAGCATCTATATCACCAAAATCAGTTTCAATCATACATCCACCAACATCAACATTAGGGTCTTCTAATACAGTTACACCCTCTATCTTATCAAGCATCTGATAAAACTCATCCTTATGACGAGCAGAAACCTCTAAATCATCTATATTTACTCTAATAGTAATTTTAGTTCTACCCTTAATACGTCTTAAAGCCTCTTGAATATTACGTATAACTATACCCTTATCTCTCTCTGTAAGCATTTTTACTACACGCTTAGCAATAAGTATAGCAACATCTATAACCTGTGCCTCTGCTACATCTATAATTTCATTTCTTTTATTAATAGTCTCAGCTAATATTTTTTTTAATTTTTCAGCTAATTTAGCTAAGTCATTATTAGAATCAGCAAATGCCTTCTCAAAACCCTCATCATATCCACGAGCATATCCTTCTTTATAAGCAGCATCTTTAACATTTTCAGATTCAGCTTCCAATTTAGCCTTCTGAGAGTTAGCATCTTGAATAATCATAGAAGCATCTACTTTAGCTTGTTCTGATATAATATGTGCTTCATTTTGTTTAGCTTTGAATATCTCAAAAGCCTGTGTTTTAGCATCTTCAATAATACGATCAGCCTCATCAGCTGCTTTTTTACGCATTTCTCTTAATTCTTCTTCCCACTGTGCTCTAATAACAGCTATTTCCTGTTCTATCTCTTCAATAGAAGGACCTTTATACTCTTCTTCCTCATCTATATAATCTAATTCCTCTTTAGAAGTATGATGTGGTACTGCTATATTTACTTTTTGAGTAAGTTCTACAATACTTGCAGCTTTAAAAACTTTTTCTGGCATAATTAATAACTCCCTAATAAATTATAAACAAAATATCACACAACCATCTCATCTTCACCAGCACGTGCAACAACAATATCACCTTGCTCTTCTAATTTACGTATAATATTAACAATCTTCTGCTGAGCTTCTTCAACATCCTTAAGACGAACAGGTCCCATAAAGTCCATATCCTCTTTAAGTAAAGCAGCAGCACGCTTAGACATATTTCTATAAACCTTATCTTGTGCATCAGAGTCAACACTCTTTAACGCCTTAGCCAAGTCAGCAGTATCAACTTCACGTAATACCTTCTGAATAGCTCTATCATCAAGAAGTACAATATCTTCAAATACAAACATACGCTTCTTAATCTCTTCTGCTAATTCTGGATCATCCTCTTCAAGACTTTCTATGATACTCTTTTCTGTAGATCTATCAACACTGTTAA
Source organism: uncultured Spirochaetota bacterium (assembly GCA_944390575.1). GTDB lineage: Bacteria > Spirochaetota > Brachyspiria > Brachyspirales > Brachyspiraceae > Brachyspira. The sequence goes on along the minus strand of CALXQJ010000002.1, from coordinate 390,935 downwards.
TAATCTCTACAATAGAATCTATACCACCAGCAGAAGTAAAGTCTTCACTAGCAAGAGTAGATAATTTTCTCTCAAGTACACGCTCAACCTCACGTAAAACTTCAGGAGAAGTTCTATCCATAACAGCAATACGCTTAGCTACATCAGGCTGAACTTCTACAGGTAAAGCTCCTAATATACTTGCTGCTTTATTTGGCTCTAAGTAGGCTAAAATAAGTGCTATAGTTTGAGGATGTTCTCCTTGTATAAAGTTAAGTAAGTGTGCAGGGTCTGTACGGCGAATAAAATCAAATGGACGCACTTGTAGAGAAGAAGTTAATCTATTAATAATATCACTTGCCTTTTGACTACCGAGTGATCTTTCAAGCAAGTCACGAGCATAATCTATACCACCCTGAGTTATAAAGTCTTGAGCTATCATCATATCCTGAAACTCTCTAAATACAGAGTCTTTATCTGATGAATCTATATTCTCAAGTCTTGCAATATCAAAAGTAATTTGCTCTATTTCCTCTTCTCTTAAGTGTTTAAATATTTCGCTAGAAGCCTCCATCCCAAGTGAAACTAAGAATATAGCAACCTTCTGACGACCACTTAATACTCTTTGTTTTTTTTCTTCTTGCTGTTTTGCTGCAGCCATAATTGTACTCCCCTAATTTTTATTTATAACTTTATACCAAATATACAATTTTCTAATATTAATTCCTTACTTAACTTATTTATCATCCGCCATCCAAGTACGAAGCAACTGTGCTACATCCTCAGGTCGCTCATGAGATAATCTTACAACCTCATCCATAAGTTTTCTACGAGCAGCATCTTCTATATTCATCTCATTAATAGGTTCTTCACTCGCATTCATCATAGCCTGACGACGCATCTCCATCTGTTTACGCTCAAGCTCTTCCTCTCTAAGTCTACGTCTGCGTGCAACCTCTTTCTGAATAGAACGAATTATCAATACTAATATAAATAATACAAGTAATGAAATCATTGCTATTATTAATGCTTTCTTTATAAAATTATTTCTAAGTAATGCAGCATCTTCTCTTGCAAATCTTTCATAATGATCAAACTGAATATGAGTTACACTTACTTGGTCTCCCCTCTTAACATCATATCCAATAGCAGCTTGTACTAAAGCTGTAACATTTTTTATTTCATCAGCAGATACTGGGAAATACTCTCTTAAATAACTAGTACCATTAGTTACAATAGGCTCCCCCTTAGCATCATAAACCTTAGCCCATCTACCATCTAAAGCTACAGCAGCCGAAATCTTACCTATCTGATAGCTACCCTTCTTAATAGCCTCATATCTCTTACTTAATTCATAATTCTCCTGTGCTTCTGTCTTAACATAAGTTTGCCATCTATCGCTTTTATCTTTATATCCAGGAGGTACATTCTCTTCTGCTCCAGCTGCTCCTTGTGGTATAAATTGCTGTCCTTTCCATTCTTCTGTTACATTACGTGATGATACTTGAATCTTATTTGTTGTTTCACTATCATCAAATGGTGTTGCTGGATTATCTTCTTTTAATATTATTGGTAATACTAAATTATTTGTTATTGTAACCTCATCCCAAATAAGTTCTAATGCTATTGTTGTCTCTACTCTATTTGTATATATTCTACCGAGTGTTTGTCTTATTTTATTTTCTATTTTCTTTCTTTCTCTATCTACTATTTTTAATTCTTCTTGTGCTACTTTAAGTTTTAAATTTGCTGCCTCATCTGTAAAGTCTGTTAAAACTAAGCCTGTACTATCTGTAATAGTGACAAACTCTGGCTTTAATTTATCAACTCCCATTGCTATTAATTGTTGTAATCCTCTTACTGTTTTAGGATCTCTCAATACTTCTTCCTTAAAAGGCTGTGCCTTAATTACAACAGAAGCTGTTACCGGAGCATCTACATCTGTTAAATACTCTTTCTTTGGAAATGCTAAATCTACTGTAGCATCTTGTACAAACTCTAATTTCATAAGTAATTGAGTTATTGCTTTAGTTAAAGAACGTCTCTTATTTACATCAAGCTCGGCATCTGTAATACCAATACGTGGTGCATCAAATAGTTCCCAACCATCTACAGCTGTAGGTACTCTTCCTTCTTTTACTAATTCTAACTCTGCTCTTGCTTTGTCTGCATCATTGTTTAATGTTATAAAACCATTTCTATATTGATATTTTATATTATTAGCATCTAAAACAGCTATTACATTTCTTGCATCTTCTTGACTTAATGCTCTTTGGAATAATAAAGAACCTGTCTTTCTTGATGATAATACAATAGTAGCTATAATAGCTCCAAGTCCTAAAACGACTATACCTATTATTATCCCTTTCTGCAACTTTGATGTTTTAGAAAATATATTTTTTACTTGACTTATTAATTTATTCATAAAGTCTTGCATAGTTAGAATACCACCTACTTAAAAGTTGTCTTTATAGTTTATCGGCTATTGTTATGTTTACTTTATCAAAAAAAATAAATATTTAGATAGTTTACATAATTTTTTATATTAGTTTACATAATTAATTTTGTCAATCATAAATTTAAAATATTTTAACAACTAAAAAATATTTTAAATATTCATAAACATCTAAATAAAAACAAATATTTATAAATAACTTTTATTAAAATTTAATAATTGACTTTTTTCTATATAATTATAAAATCATCAGTGAAGTAACCCTATACAAATATAAGGAATACTTTTTTGATAATAAAAAATATATATATTATCCTATAATTTAATAATGAGGGTAGAAAATATGATTAATATAATATCAGATATGGACGGCGTTATATATAGAGGTAATAATTTAATACCAGGTGCCAAAGAGTTTATATACAATTTATTAGAAAATAATATTCCATTTATATTTTTAACAAATAATGCAGAACAAACTCCTATAGATCTACAAAGAAAACTACAAAGTTTAGGTGTAGATGGATTAAAACCAGAACATTTTTTCACAGCAGCACAAGCTACAGCAATATTTTTACATACACAAAAAGAAAAAGGTACTGCTTATGTTATTGGTACTGGTGGGCTTGTTAGCGAATTATATAATGTTGGATATAGTATAGATGAAAATAACCCTGATTATGTGGTTGTTGGTAAAACTGCTGCTTTTAATTATGATATGCTAAAAAAAGCAGTATCTTTGATAAATAAAGGGGCGAGATTTATAGGGGCTAATCCTGATATTACAGATCCTGCTCCTAATGGAGAGCTTATACCTGCTGTAGGACCTATACTTTCTGCTATAGAGACTGCTACTGGAAAGAAACCTTATATTGTAGGAAAACCTAATCCTGTTATGATGTCTATTGCAAAAAATAAAATATCTGCTCATAGTGCTGATACTGTTATGATAGGAGACAGAATGGATACTGATATTCTTGGGGGGCTTGGAGCTGGTATGAAAACTTGCCTTGTACTTTCTGGAGTAACAACTCAAGAAATGCTAAAAGAGTTTCCTTATAGACCTAATTTTGTATTTAATTCTGTTGCAGATATAGATTTAGAAAGATTAGAAAAAATAAATTAATATTAGGGGGCTATCAATATGGCTACTGCACATATTAATTCTAATAAAGGTGATATTGCTGAAACTGTATTATTACCTGGAGATCCTCTAAGGGCTAAATTTATAGCTGATACTTTTTTAGAAAATGTAGTTCAGTATAATTCTGTACGTAATATGCTTGGATTTACTGGAACATATAAGGGAAAAAGAGTTTCTGTGCAAGGTAGTGGTATGGGTATGCCTTCTTGTGGAATATATTCTTATGAGCTTATAAAGTTTTTTGATTGTAAGAATATAATTAGAGTTGGTACTGCTGGTGCTTTGGTAGACTATTTAAATATTGGAGATGTTGTTATTGCTATGGGAGCTTGTACAAATTCTAATTATGCATCACAATATGAACTACCAGGAACATTTGCTCCTATTGCAAGTTATGAATTATTAACAAAAGCAGTAGAAAAAGCTAAAAATATGAATATAAAATATAGTGTTGGAAATATTCTATCTTCTGATACTTTTTATACAGCAAGCAATGATACTTTAAAATGGGCTAAAATGAATGTTATTGCTGTTGAAATGGAAGCTGCTGCTTTATATATGAATGCTTCATTTCTAAATGCAAATGCTCTTTGTATTTCTACTATTTCTGATTCTTTAGTGACAGGAGAAAACTCTACTACAAAAGAAAGAGAGCAAACTTTTACAAATATGATGGAAATAGCCCTATCTTTAGCATAAAGATATTAAAAAACAACTAATATTTAATTTTAAAATTCTTATTACGATAATAATGTCTATAATAAATAAGGCGTAATTATGTATTTTAATTATAGACTAAAAGCTAGTATCTTCTATATTATAGTGATAGCAACTATAATAGCTACTGTAGTATTTTTTACTCAAAAAAGTTTAATCTCTCTTAAAGAAAAAGAAAAAGCATTAGAATTAAAAAAAGAAAAAATAGAAGAACTTAATAGAAGAAAAATGCAACTTACTACAAAAATAGATAGATTAAAAAATGATAGAGAATACATATTATCATATGCAAAAACATTTGGATACTTAGATACAAGTAAAAATGAAAAAATTATTAAAATAATCAGAGATGAAAAAAGTGATATAAACATATATAACAACAAAAAAGAAGATGTTGAATATACTGATAAAAGTAGTTCTGAAAACTATATAAATGTAAAAGCTCTAATAGCAATAGCAATACTAATAACTATATGTTTTGCTTTCTATATTTTAATAACAAGAAAACATCAATTAATAAAACATTCTTAATAACTATAGCTTAAACTAAATAAAGCTCCACCATCTTTAGTAAAAGGATCATAATAAGGAAGAACATTAAAGCTTAAACTATCTTCTGACTTATTTCCAAATACACGCTGATAAGAATCATAAGCAACAGCAATACCAGTCATAACTCCTGCTGTTATTTCAAAAAAAGTAGAAGATGCCCAGAGTGTTTTATATCGTCCACTACCTGTTGGTGATGGTTGTATTGTAGAATTTTCTAAGGTATTAACACCAAATACCAAAAGAGATACATAACTATATGATAAAAGTGCTGTAATAAAAAAACTAACCTCAGTATATCTAAAAGGATCACTCTTAACTTGAGTAGGCTCTGCTACCTGAGAAGGTAATACTCCTCTACTTCTAAGAATATTAGTACCTTGTAAATCAAAATATAAATGATTATCATTTGTATTTACTTCATATGTAGATCTTAATTGATAATTCTTTTCTACAATATCTGGCTTTGCTTTTTTATTGCCACGTTCTTTCTCTACATCAGAAAAATAAAAGTCACAATAAAGAAAAGACTGAAAAAGTACAAAAATTAATAAAAAATAATACTTCATTTTATATAACCCTATATACTCCAAGAGAAAATTCAAATCCTGTAAGATTAAGAAATTTAATACTGTCTTTTAGTTGTAAGCTATTACCATTATGAGAATACTCTATATTAATATTATCAGTATATAGTCTATACCCTATAGCAAAATCAACTCCAAAAACATCAGTAATATTATACTTAATATCAGCTAAAATTCCAATACCAAGTAGTAAATCTGTAGAATAAATCTTAGAACCATTTGATATATAATAATTATTATCAAAATAATAATCTCCCCCACTAATATAACCAACTTGAGTCTGTGTAAATGCTATAGCAATATATGGTATTATAGTAGCCTGAACTATTTCTTGATATATATCAAAATTAATATCAACATTAAATCTATTCTCAAAACCATAACTACTCTTAAAAAAGTCTCCAAATAATATACCAAAACTAAAATTAGGTGTAAACATACCTATATTATATCCAGTCTTAAAGTGTATTCCCAAACTAAAATCATTTTTAGATACATCTACATTAAATGTACCAGTAGATACAGAGCTTTTATAAGTTTGTTTTGTTTCCTTTAAATTATAAGAAGAATAGTATAAATTTAACCCCAATACAAAATTTCCAACATAAAACTCCCGAGCAATATCACCAACAGATATATTTTTACCCCTAGAAACACTAGCCAAAGTATACTCATTTCCTATTTCCTTAACTTTAAGACTACCCTTCTCTTTATATCCTCCCTTTATAACAACACCATTATCTAAAGTAATATCACTACCCTTAGAGTATACCTTAAATCTTGTATTTTTACTGATTCCATGATCAAACCCAGCAAGAAGTACAATATTTCCATCATTGATAGACGATATCTTTATCTCTATCTTAAATATATCTCTCATCTTCATACTAACTTTCTTAGCTAAATCCTCTAAAGCAGCACTCAAAGCAGCATCTCTTAATGTTTTATTAGGATATCTATTTACACTATAATAGCTAAGACCAGTTATCTTAGATGAGTATAATATTTTAGTAGTAGAAACATCAACTATATGTAATACCAGATCCACTTTACCATATATAGTTCCAGTCCCATCATAATTATCATAGTCGAAAGTGGTATCAGCGTAGGTTATAGTACCTGTTATTGCTTTATTATATCCGTATATTTTACCTACTTCTATTACTTCTTTATCTGTAATTCCTGCTAATTGTAGTTCTAATTCTTTTAAATATTTATCTAAATTTCTTCTGTCTACTAAGTTGAATCTATTTAATCTTGTTAATGAGTTTTCTACAAGAATAGTAAGTTTTGAAGATAAATCTTTTGAAGTTTCATCTTCAAATGGATAAACAGCAACATTCTCCTTTACATACCTATCAGATATTGTTTGAGAAAATAGAGTCAAATTTAAGATAAAAAAACATAAAAAGATTTTCTTCATTAAAATATAGCATTATTTTTTTAATTTTCTTCCATACTTATCAGTAAACTTATCTAATAAAATTAAAACTATATCAAAAATATACCAAAGACCAAATAAGCCCCCTGTAAGCCAATAAAAAATTCCAGTCCATATTCTACCTACATAAAATCTATGAACTGGAAGAAAAATTGCAAGTAATAAAGTTACTATCCAGCTTCTGTCTGATATTTCTGAATTCTCTAAATAAATATAAGTATTATTATTCTCCATAAAACACAAACTCCTAAATATACATTCGCTTAATTATAAATAAAAAAACTATTAAAATCAAATATATTTTATTATACTATTGCAATTATAAATATATTACTATATCATTATATTATAATATAGTAATACAAAAAAGGCTTTATAAATATGAATAATAATGATTTATCTATAGATGAAGAAAAATGTGAAGTAAATACTACAAATGAAAATATATCATCATTAATAAAAACTCTACCAGATGATGAAGATTTTTCACTATTGGCAAACTTTTTCTCATCATTTTCTGATCCTACAAGATTAAAAATAATATTCGCATTAACAGAAAAAGAATTATGTGTTCATGAACTTTCATCATTATTAAATATGAAACAACCATCAGTATCACAACATCTAAAAACGCTATGGCAAAATAGAATTGTAAAAAAAAGAAAAGTGGGACTACATGTTTTTTATAAATTAGATGATAAGCATATATATAAAATATACTCTTGGGGGTATCAACATGTTAAAGAATAATAAAGAAAGAAATCTACTATTATTAGAACTATTATTAGGTTTTATTATACTAACTATAATATGGAAATTTCATACTAAAATACATGGTATAAAGGAGTATTTACTATTTTCTATACCATATATTATATTAGGACGCAATGTATTTAAGAATGCATTTAACGACTTTATTAGCGGTAAATTTATGCGAGAAAGTTTTCTTATGAGTGTTGCGACAATCGGAGCTATAATACTTCACGAGTTTACAGAAGCACTTGCTATACTTATATTTTATAGAATTGGTGGATATTTTGAGGATATGGCTATTGATAAATCTAAAAGAACAATAGCTTCACTTATGGCTATACGTGCTGATTATGCTAATATAATAAGAGAAAATGGAAGTATAGAAAAAGTAGATATATCTAAAGTTAATATAGGAGATAAAATATTAATAAATCCTTATGAAAAAGTACCTATGGACTCTATTATATATGAAGGAGAAAGCTATTTAGATACTAAAGCTCTAACTGGTGAAAGTATGCCAAGAGATGTAAAGGTAGATGATGAAATACTTGCAGGAACTATAAATGGAAATACAACATTAAAAGCTACAGTAATAAGAGAGTATGCTGAATCTTCTATTTCAAAAATACTAAAATTAGTTCAAGAGTCTCAAAATAGAAAATCTAAAATAGAAAAAGTGATAAGTAAGTTTGCTGGTATATATACTCCTATTGTGGTATTTGGGGCTATTTTTCTTACTATAATACCTACTATTATATATGGAAAAGATACACTTAATATTTGGTTTGAGAGATCTTTAACATTATTAGTAGTATCTTGTCCTTGTGCTTTTATGATAGGAATTCCTTTAACATATTTTGCATCTATTGGAAGGGCTTCTAAGTTTGGTATTATGGTTAAGGGTGGTGTATTTTTAGATTTATTAGCAAAAGTAGATAATGTTATTTTTGATAAAACAGGAACTTTAACTAAAGGAGAGTTTAGCATAAAAGAGGTGTTTAATAATAGTGTTTATGATGATGAAACTTTATTAAAATACTCTGCATACGCAGAAACAGGATCTTCTCACCCAATAGCTATATCTATAGTAGAACACTATAAAAATAAGTATTCTAAAAATATAGATGATAGTATTATTAGTTCACATAAAGATATTAGTGGAAAGGGTTCTATTAGTATTATAGAAGATAAAAATATTATTATAGGAAATATAGAGTTATTAAAAGAAAACAATATAAAAATACCAACAAATTTAAACAAACTTGCAAATGTTCATATTTCAATAGACGGTGAGTATAGTGCTTCACTTTTAATAGATGATAGTATAAAAGATGATACTAAAGAAGCTATTAATACACTAAACTCTATGAATATAAAAACATCTTTAATAAGTGGTGATAATAATGATAGAGTATCTGTATTTGCTAATGAAATAGGAATAAAAAATTTTAAGGGTGAGTGTTTACCTGAAGAGAAAGTAGAAAGACTAGAGGAGCTTATGGATGGTTCTAAGTCTTCTGTATTTGTGGGTGATGGTATAAATGATGCTCCTTCTTTGGCACGTGCTGATATTGGTATTGCTATGGGAGGATTGGGTTCTGATGCTGCTATAGAAAGTGCTGATGTTATAATAATGGATGATAAACCTTCTAAAGTATCTACTATCATAAAACTTGCTAAAAAAAATCATATTATAGTATTAGAAAATCTATTATTATCTTTTTTAATAAAATTTGCTACCATCATACTTGGAGCTTTTGGTATTGCAAACATTTGGCTTGCTATTTTTGCAGATACTGGAGTAACAGTTATAGTAGTTCTAAACGCTTTAAGAATACTATACAATATAGCTGATAAGGAGTTAGACACTAATATAAAAAATATAGATATACTAAAATGCAGTTGTGGTTGTGATAACTAATAATATACCTTAACTTAATAAAAAAATAAGTGATTGACTTTTATTTAATATATGTTATTTTTATAGCTATTATATAAGAAGAGGTGAATATATGAATACAATAGCTTTAATCACCTCTGTTGTAGTTGCGTTTGTTCTTGGATATGCAAGCCGTTTAATTATAGCTAAAATTAAGCATAATTCTACTGAAATTGCTACTAATAAAATGATTCAAGAAGCAAAAGTAAAGGCAGAAACAGAAAGAAATAATATAATTTCTGAAGCTAATTCTGCTATACAAAAAGAGCGTAATAGATTAGAGAATGAAAATAGAGATAGAAGAAATGAACTTCAAAAATTAGAAAATAGAGTACTACAACGAGAGGCAAATATCGATAAAAAATCTCAATACTTAGAAAATAAAGAAAATGCTATTGAGAATAAAATGAAAAAGATTCGAGAAAGAGAAGAAGAATTAGACTCTATAATCGAAAAAGAAAAACAAGAATTAGAAAAAATAGCAGAACTTTCAAGAGAGGAAGCTAAAAAAACTCTTATGAAAGAAATTGAAGATGATGCTAAAAAGTCAGCTGCTAAGATTGTTGATCATATAGAAAAAACAGCTATAGAAACTGGTGAGAAAAAAGCAAGAGAAATATTAGTACAAACTATTCAGCGTATTTCAAGCAGTGTAGCACAAGAAACTTCTGTTACAAGTGTTTCTTTACCTTCTGAAGAAATGAAAGGTAGAATTATTGGGCGTGAAGGTAGAAATATTAGAATGCTTGAAACATTAACTGGTGTAGATATTATAATAGATGATACTCCTGAAGCTGTTGTTATATCTTGTTTTGACCCTGTGAGAAAACATATTGCTAAAGTATCTTTAGAGAGATTAATTTTAGATGGTAGAATACATCCTGCAAGAATAGAAGAAGTTGTTGAAAAAACAAGAAAAGAAGTAGATCAAACTATTATGGAAGCAGGAGAGGCTGCTGTTTCTGATCTTAATCTTGGACATATGCATAATGAGCTTATAAGACATATGGGTAGACTTCATTATAGAACAAGCTATGGACAGAATATGCTACTACATAGTAAAGAAGTAGCAAATATAGCTGAAATGATAGCAAATGCTGTAGGAGCTAACCCTAACCTTGCTAAACGTGGTGCATTTTTACATGATATTGGTAAGGCTATAGAAAGTGAGGGTGCTGGCTCTCACGCTCTTAGTGGTGCTGATTTGGCTAAGAGATATGGTGAAAAAGAAGAAATTGTTAATGCTATAAGAGCTCATCATAATGATGTTGAAACTAATACTGTTGAGGCTGTTATTGTTAAGGCTGCTGATGCTATTAGTGCTGCAAGACCTGGTGCGAGATTAGAATCTTTTGAAAATTATGTTAAGAGATTAGAGGATTTAGAGAAAATTGCAGATAGTACTGAGGGTGTTGAAAAATCTTTTGCTATACAGGCTGGACGTGAACTTAGAGTTATGGCTAAGAGTGATGTTGTAGATGATGCTCAGGCTAAGCAAATAGCTCGTGATATTGCTAAAAATATTGAAGATAATTTAAAATATCCTGGTGTCATTAAGGTCACTGTTATTCGAGAGACTAGAGCAGTTGAAGTTGCAAGATAAAGGATTCGAAAGTGACTATAAAAAATATTTTATGCTTAGGTGATATAGTTGGCATTACTGGTAGATTTGCAATAAGAAAGCATTTAGAAGAAATAAAAAAGAAGCACAATATAGACTTTGTTATTGCTAATGGTGAAAACTCTGCTAATGGTATAGGTATTACAAGAGATACTGCTGCTGAACTTTTTAATAGTGGAATAGACGTACTTACTTCTGGAAATCATATTTGGAATAATAGAGATGTTTTTGCTCTTATTGGAAATGAAAATAGATTATTACGTCCTTATAATTTTCCTACTGAAGCACCTGGACTTGGATATTATATTTATGACATCATAGACTATAAAATAGGTGTTATTAATTTAATGGGTAGAACATTTATGGACCCATTAGATTGCCCTTTTAAAAAGTCGAATCTTGCTATTAAACATATAAAAGAAAAAACTAATATTATTTTTATTGATTTTCATGCTGAGGCTACTGCTGAGAAAATAGCTTTTTCATTCTATTTAGAAGGTCAAGTATCTTGTATATTTGGAACTCATACTCATGTACAGACTGCTGATGAAAAAATACTATCTTCTCATACTGCATATATATCTGACTTGGGTATGTGTGGTAGCTCTAATTCTGTTATTGGAATGAAAAAAGAAGCTGCTATTGCAAAGTTTGTAACAAAAATGCCTCATAGATTTGAAGTAGAAACTACATCTCCTATGATTAATGGAATAATAGTACAAGTAGAAGCTGAAACTGGTAGAGCTGTTAGCATTAAAAGGATAAATGAAATATATCAAGATGATATTGTAGAAAGACAAGATAAATAAAAGAGAATTATTATATTATGAATAATTTTAAAAACTTTATTATCTTCTATATAAAAGTTGCAATTATACATATATTTACATACATAATATTTGCAACATTATTTTCAAATATAATAGACTATTCTACAGTATATAGTAATCTATTAGTAGCAAATTTTATTCAAGACTTAGAATCTACAGCTATAATAATATCACCGCTTCTAGAGATTATAAGAGCATTATTCATAGCAATAGCTCTATACCCTATTAGAAATATTATGCACTCTAAAATAGGATGGCTATATGTATGGATGATATTTGTATCAATAGGTATTATTGCAACTCCATCTTATGCCCCTTCCTCTATAGAGGGAATAATATATACAAAACTACCTATGAGCTTTCATCTCATTAACTTACCAGAAATTCTTCTACAAACATTATCTTTTTCAATCATAATATCAATAGTAGAAAATATCACTAAAAATAAAGAAGCATACTTTTCAAATAAAGTATTTTTTTCAAAGCTTCTACTATCGTCAATAATAACAATTATAGGTGTATTGCTCACTATAATATCAAGCATTATAATAATTAAAATATCAGGATTAGACTATATAAATGCAAAGATTGATAGAGCTACTATTTCATATATAACTGCAATATCAATAATAACTCTAATAGTATCATACTCATTTATAGACTTAATTTATAAAACTAAACTATATTTAATAATACTATTTCCATTATTTGCAATCATATATATAGCTATACCATATTTCTATAATTATATATTAAACACAGCATATAATACAAAAATGGCATTAATACCATATACATCATCATTTGTAATTATATATATAATATACTTACTTTTATGCGTATCTTTATATCAAAAAATTAAAAATCATAATAAATAATTATATTTTTTCTATTAAAAACAAAAGACAATATTTACATTATGTCGCATATAATATATAATACAGAAAATGTACAATTTTAAAAAAATGACTATATTAATAATAATCCTAATATTATATAAAAATACATATCCTGTTAATAATATAGATACAACTAAAGAAAAAAAATCTCATAATAAATTTGATAATTGGTTGTTCGTAGCTAGTTTTGATAAAGATAATGTACCTACATTTAAATTTATTCAAAATACAGAAGAAAAATACTGGGTGATAAATGATAAAAATAAAAATGAATATATATACGATGGATATAACACAAAGGCTGGTTTTTTTAATATATACAATATGAAATATTATAACTATAGAGGTTATAATCCACTATATACAAAAAAACAAAATAACAATGATAAAGAGATGATAAAAAGATTCTATTTCTATAGATTTACTGGAAAAGGTGCTGGATTTATAAATTTAGATAACTCTTTAATAGCAATAGATACACACTCTAAATATGTTTATATATATGGATTTCCAATTAAAGAAAAAATCATATTTGGAGTTGATGTTCCTTTAGAATGGGGAGCTTCAGACACTAATACTCAAAAAACATTTATGCCATTTTATAAATACGACCCTATTGGATTTGTAAATGATGATGGAAGTATTACTCTTTATGAATGGTATCAAAAATCATTCTTAGATAAACAAAAAAGATATAAGCCTATTTATAATAATAAATCTATATATAAATAAATATTATACTTATTAGTTTTTCTTTTTTGGAAGATGTTTAATAATTTGAGTATCTAATAATATAGATTTTTGTCTATCATTATAGCCTATTACTTTAGCATAAGCCTCTATATAACTATTTGGTTTTAAGTCTATATTTACATTAAGTAAAAGATCTGCAATACCTATAATATCCTTATTATTAGAATCATATACTAATATACGAGCTAATTTTTTAGGAATACCATCTACATTAGTTTGACTTATTCTGCTAACATCAGCTTTCCACTTAACATAACCACCATCATAAAGTTTATAATTTTCAGCAATAGTTAAATAATCTGGACTTTCCTTAAAAATATTATAATCAGGAGCTATAACAAAATCTTTTAAAACTCTAAAACGCTCCTTTAAATACTCATTAATATCACTATATAAAGCACCATTAACAATAAGTATAGCCTCATTAACATTAGCACCTCTTAAATCTCTCTTAGCCTTATTAAATAAATCAGCAACCTGACGTGGTGAGTATGTAGGACTTTTAGCACTATCAGGTACATCACCCTTCTCTAAACCTTCAAATAAATAAACATCTTCAAGTTTTTTTCTTAATTCTTTTTGCTCTTTATCTAATAAAATATATCTAATTTTTGGATATATTCTATCTATAGAAATATAAAATATTAAAGCTATTATTAATAGAATTGGTATTGCTATAAAGAATTTATATGATGGAATATTTATTTTTCCAAGTAAATATGCTCTTGGATTTATTTCATTTCCTTTAGCATTATTAGTTAAAAATCTAATTCTCTCTATATTATCTTTTGCTATTTTATTTTTAGGATCTATATCTATAATTCTAAAATATTCTCTTAAGGCATTCTCTCTATGTCCATTTTGTAAACTAATATACCCCTTAGCAAGCATAGCATTAGTAGAAAAACTATCTCTCCTTAAAGCCTTTCTTGAAACTTCTTCTGCTGCATAAAAATCTTTTAAAAAAATATTTGCAAAAGAAAGCATAGATAAAGCCTCAGCATCTCTATCTAATATATCTAAATGTGATAATAAATAATCTTTCGCTTTTTGATATTTTTTTCTTTTAAGAAGAACTCTTGCTACGTCTGCTATATTTCCTTTCATAGTTTAGCATTATCCTTTCATTGTTTACATAATTTTCGGTATTATGTAAACTCTATATTAAATTTTTTATATACCAAAATATATTATAAAAAGTTTTAATATAAACTTCAAGTAAACTACTATTATTTTATTTGAATATATATTATACTCTATGTAATTATAAAAATAGGATAGTATAGTGTATAGTGATATAGAATTAAAAATAATTTCATATATAAAAGAGCATTTACCATTTAGAGAAAAACATATATTATCAACAAGAGAGTTATCGGTAGAACTTGCTAAACATTATTCTGTAGATGTAGAAAAAGCATCAATAGCAGCATTATGTCACGACTTAGGAAAGAGATATAATGATGAAGAGATGAGAGAAATAATAAAAAGAAAAGACAATAAAGACTATCCAAAATATATAACAGGTGCATTATTACACGCAAGAGTAAGTAGTATTATAACAGAAGAAGAGTTTAATATAACAGATAGTGAAATAATAAATGCAATAGAAAGTCATACTGTAGGGCATGCTAATATGACTATGCTTGAAAAAATTATTTATACAGCAGACTTTTTAGAGCCTACTAGAAAATTAGATAGTGCTGATAAAGTAAGAGAGTATGTATTTGAAGATTTTGATAGAGCTTTTTTAGATGTAATATATGAGTCTATTAGTTTTGTTTTATATAAAAAGCATTATTTATCTGAAAAAACTATAGAACTTTATAATTCACTTGTTACAAAATAAATAATATAAAAGATATGAATAACAATATAAAAAAAGCATATATTATATTTGTAGTAGATAGTAAACAAAATAGGTATTCAAAACCTAATATAGACAAAATATTAGATGAGCTTTCTATGTTATGCGACACTGCTAATTATAAAGTTATAAATAGATTTTCATATATACAACAAAAAATAGATGCCTCTACTTATATAGGAAAAGGAAAATTAGAAGAAATTAAATTGATGGCTATAAATGATAATGTAGAGTATTTGATATTTGATAATGAATTAAGTGGTTCTCAAGTAAGCTCTATAGAGACCGATTCAAATATAAAAGCATTAACAAGAACAGAAATAATATTAGAAATATTTGCTATGCGTGCTAAAACTAATATTGCTAAAATGCAAGTAGAATTAGCATTTTTAGAGTTTCAATATCCAAGATTAAAGGGAAAAAGAACAAATTTAAGTCAGATAAAAGGGGGGATTGGTCTTAGAGGTGGTGCTGGAGAAAAACAACTTGAATATGATAGAAGACGTGCAAGGGAGCGTATTCATAAATTAAAGATGCAATTAAAAAAACAAGAAAACTCTGCCTCAACAGCAAGAAAAGGAAGAAGTTCTGTATTTAGAGTTGCTATAGTAGGATATACCAATGCAGGAAAAAGCACTTTATTTAATTTATTATGCAAAGAAAAAGTATATGTAGAAGATAAACTTTTTGCTACATTAGACACACATACAAGGAAGTTATATTTATCAAATGATGCACCGGTAGAGGCTATAATATCTGATACTGTTGGATTTATAGATAGACTACCACATACACTTATAGCATCTTTTAAATCTACACTATCAGAAGTTATAGAAGCTGATTTACTTATACATTTGGTAGATGCTAGTGATGAACATTTAAATGATAAAATTATAAATGTAGAAAGCACTATAAAAGAAATAGAAGCTCATAATATAAAAAGAATTATAGTATTTAATAAGTCAGATAGTTTAGATAAAGTAGAAATAAATAAAATAAAAACTTCTTTTGATGATGTTATACTTATAAGTGCAAAAAATAATATTAATATAGATGAATTAAGAAAAAGAATATTAAATATAATTTTAGATCTCTCTGAGTAATACAGTATCTCCATACTTAATAATAGTATTTCCTTTAGGTATGATAGTTGTATTATCTCTTTTTATCATTACTATTAAATTATTTGTTTCAAGCTTTATATCTTTTAATTCTTTATCCTTCCAAGGATGAATAAAACCAATATGTACCTCTTTTAAGTTCAAATCATAATATTTAGTTTTTTTAGCATTCAATATAATAATATCAAAAGCCTCTATGACAGTATCACCCTTTGGAATAATTGTAATATTACCACGCTCTATACCCACAACTATAGAATTTTCTGGAAAATGAATATCTTTTATAGCCTTTCCAACCCAATAGTGATATTCTGATATTGTTATTTGTATAAGATGAGTATCAGAATTATCTACATAATCATTAAAAGTTTTAAGAACATTAGATGATTCATCTACCAAATCTAATTTCTTTGCTATTATAGGAAGCAGTGTACCTTGGAAAAGAACTGAAATTATAGCAAGAAAAAATACTATATGAAATATATCATAACTTAATGAACTACTATTAACAATAGTAAATATAGCAAAAACAATAGAAGCAGCCCCTCTAAGCCCAGAGAACATAACTAATACTTGCTCTTTTATAGGTACCTTAAAAGGCATAAGAACACTAAAAACAGCTATAGGTCTTGATATAAAAGTAATAACAAAAGCTACATAAATAGCAGTACCCACAACATCTGGTAATCGAGAAGGAAAAGATAATAAACCTAATAGAAAAAACAATATCATCTGCATAAGTCCTGTTATTCCATCAAAAAAATGAACAAGAGAAACCTTATTATTAATATTAGAATTTCCAAGAACTATACCAACAATATAAGTGCTTAAATATCCATTTCCACCTATAACAGAAGAAAGAGAGTATGAAAGTAATGCCACTGCAAGAACAAAAATAGTATCAAGCCCATCTATTGGAAATTTAAACTTTCTAAGCATAAAAGATGCTAAAAAAGATACAACCAAAGATACAATTAAA
Organism: uncultured Spirochaetota bacterium; assembly: GCA_944390575.1. GTDB lineage: Bacteria > Spirochaetota > Brachyspiria > Brachyspirales > Brachyspiraceae > Brachyspira. The sequence continues at coordinate 373,301 of CALXQJ010000002.1, read as the reverse complement.
GCAAAAAATATCTGAGAAAATATCATATATACTATAGATAAAGGACTACTTAAAGTTTTATTTATAAGTCCTAAAAAAATAACAGTAAGCATATAAGACATAGGGTCATTACTACCACTTTCAAGTTCTAAAAGAGATGATAATCCATTTTTTAAATTTAACTTTTTAGAACGAAGTATAGAAAATACAGAAGCAGCATCAGTAGAACCTATAACAGCACCTATTAATAAACTTTGAACAAGATCTATTTTTAATACATAATAACATAAAATACCTGTAATAGCAGAAGTAATAAAAGTACCTATAAATGATAATAAAAAAGCTTTTGTAGCTATAGGTTTTGCACATTTCCAATTAGTACCAAAACCTCCATAAAACATTATAAAAATTAATGTAATAGTACATACTTTCTCTGCAAATAAATAATCCTCAAAAGGTATTTTTAAAATCCCATCAGAACCAAAAAGCATACCAAGTAGTAGAAATAATAATAAAGAAGGTACACCTATTCTAACTGAAAGCTTATTTGCCAATATACATATTATAATGATAATAGAAGATATTAATATAGCTATATCCATAAACCACTTTTTTACTTAAAAAGAATTATAAGAAAACTCTAATACAGAATATGTAATATTGTTTTCTCCATCTAATTTTAATATATATTTATTATCTAAACTCATTCTATGTACAATAATCACATCATCTAATTTAGCAGGTGTTTTATACTCTATTCTAACTCTATCAAAATCATCATCAACATAATCAATAGCCATATCTATATACCTTGCATTATTAACATGATGATTATCATCTATAAAATATTTTTTTACTTTAAATCTATATATCTCTGTAAAACCATCCTTATCAAAAGATATTTTACGAGGAAGATAATTCATATTCTGTTTTTCTCCACTATTATAATACTCTATTAAATCCTTAGGCATTCTAATAAGTGAACCAGTATTAAAGTCTACAAAAGCTCCAGTAGCATTTGAAATAACAAGTTCATTATAATTAGAATCATAAATCACCGTATTTCTAAAGCCATAATACTCATTACACTCATAAACATAAGTCTTTACTATTACATCTTCACTATATCTTGGGAGATTATAAATATCAACTTGTCTTGAGGCTAAAAATAATGTAACATTATTCTCTGAGAAAAATTTATTCAAATGCTCATCACTATCAAGCTGAAAAAAAGAACAATCCTGCATAAGGTCAAAAATAGATGAAGGCTTTAAAAAACCATTCTTATCTATTTGACTAGTTCTTATTCTTGTTTTCATTTCATAATTTTTCATAATACTAAAAACCTATAATATAAATCACACAGTATTATATAAGATAGAATATTAATTGTCAAAAAAAATTATAGTTTATTATTTAATAACAGCAACAGTAAGAATACGACCAATCTGTGAACCATCTCTTCTATAGGAATAAAACTCTTCATCAAAGCTATTTAAATTTGATACTTCAATATTATCTTCTCTCAAACCAAAATCTATCATCTGAAGTTTAGCCTCATTAGCATTATCTACATACCATTTATTATTAATAAACTCCTTACTACGAAATAGATTAGCAACCTCATCCCCTACTTCATAATTTTCTTTAAATATATGAGCCCCTATATAAGCATACATATTAGAAATATCTACACTATATTCTTTTTTCATCATACTTAAAGTATTTGACACAATATTTAATACAGTACTTCTCCAGCCACTATGAATAACTCCAATAGACTTAGTAGAACTACAATATAAAACTATAGGCAAACAATCGGCTGTTTGAACTACTAAAGGAATATTTTTTAAGTTTGTAATAGTAGCATCTGTATCTGGAACTGGGTTGTTTCTATTATATAATGAAACATTGCTACTATCTATTTTTACAACATTATCCTTATGCACCTGATTCATAAAGATAGCTTTATCTATATCTAAGCCTATTTCTGTAAAAAATCTATCTTCTGAAGATTTTCTATAATCTACACTAACATCAGAAGCTATTATATCTTTACCTTTAGAAAGAGTTGCTATATATAAGTTATTATTAGACTTATTTGGAAAGAATATATTACTCATTATTTTTTTTATCTAATTTATCTTCTAATTCTCTAATTCTATCATTGAGAGTTTTGATTTCTTTTCGAGATTCATCCATTATATTTTCATATAAAGCAAAAAGTTTATTAGCATAGTCTATTTTTGACTTTAATGATGCTATCTCTTCTTTATAAACTTCTATTTTTGTAGAAAGTAATCTATTATCTTCTTGAAGTTCTAAAATTATGTCTTTTTCTTGCACTATTGTAACCTTTTTTATTTTTTATAACTTTTTACTATATAATATTTATTATGTATCTTATAAACTAATTGTCAAGTATTATACTAATTTTTTTACTCAAGATTAAATATAATAAAAAAAATTAAATAGTATTAAAAATATTTATATAAATTATACGATAATTAAAAATATGTGTCAAAAATTAGAGATTATACATACACCTGTTATGCTTGAAGAAGTTTTAAGCTTTATACCTAATAGTGCAGTAAATGTAATAGATGCAACTTTAGGGGAAGGTGGGCATACTAAGGCTATGCTTGATAAAAACTTAAATGTTCATAGCTTTGAGAGAGATAGCATTATATTAGATATAGCAAAAGAAAGGCTAAAAAAATATACAAATTTCTACTACTATAATACAACTTATGATAATATGATTAATGTACTACCAAAAGAATTAATAGGGAATATAGATTTTGTATTATATGATTTAGGAGTTTCATTATTTCATTTTAAAAAGGCTAATAGAGGTTTTTCTTTTAATGATGATGTGAAACTTGATATGAGACTTGGTATTAATAAAAAAAGTGCATATGAAGTTGTAAATGAATATTCTAAAGAAGAACTTGAAAGAGTGTTATTTGAATATGGTGAAATAAAAAATGCAAAAAAAATAGCAAGTATAATTATTGAAGAGAGAAAAAATAAAAAAATAGAAAGTACAAAAGAATTAGAAAACATTATATTTCATAATACACCAAAAAATCAAAGACATTCAAAAATACACCCTGCAACATTGATATTTCAAGCTATTAGAATCGAAGTAAATGATGAGCTTAATATTATTAAAAAATCTATAGAAAACTTAAAAACAATACTAAAACAAAATGCTATTATTTGTATTATAAGTTATCACTCTCTTGAAGATAGAATTATAAAAAGATTTTTTAAAGATAATGAAAATACAAAAAATAAAGAAGGAATGCTTAGGATACTAAATAATAAAGTTTTAACTCCGACAAATGAAGAAATAAAAAAAAATCCAGCAAGTAGAAGTGCAAAAATGAGAGTTGCACAATTATTATAAAAAAATAAAAAAAGGAATCAAGATTAATGGAAAAAAAAGAAAAAATGCCAAAAACATACCCTATTGGACATTTATTTTTAGTTTTTATTATTTTTATTATAGTAATTAGTGTATTAACTTTTATTGGGAATATAAAGTCTAATGATATTATTATTAAAATATCTGAGCTTGATAAGAAAATTAAAACTTTAGAAAAAGAAATTAAAGTTCTAAGTGCAGAAGAAGCAGAACTTTCATCACCTAATAGATTTATAGAAACTGCTATTTTAAATGGATTTAGTTCTACAAAAAATAATGATGATATAATGTATATAAAGATAGAAGAAAATTAATTAATATAATAGTTATATTTTGATAAATAATTATTTACTATAATCTAATTTTATGTTTTAATACTATAAAATTAGATTTGTAGTAGGTATATTTATGAAAACTTTTAAAGAACTCATCAAAAACTATGATAATATAGATATAAGTAAAATATCAAAAGAATGTCTAAATACCAATATAAAAAATATATCATATAATTCAAAACTAATAAAAAAAGAATATATCTTTATAGCAATTAAAGGTATAAAAGATGATGGGCATAAATATATAGAATCTGCTATAGAAAATAAAGCAAGTATTATTATATACGACTTAAAAGCTGATAAGAAATATATAAAAGAATTACAAAATAAATATAATAAAATACACTTTGTTGAGGTAAAAAATACAAGAGAAATATTGGCATATATATCAAAAAAGTTATACGATGAGCCTACAAAAAAAATAAATACTATAGTAATAACAGGAACTAATGGAAAAACAACTATATCATATTTATTAAAAAGTATTTTAGAAGCAAATAAGAATAAAACAACTTTAATAGGCACTATAAAGAATATGATAGGTAAAACCATTATAAAAACAAATCTAACAACACCAGAATCTATAGACTTAGAATCTATTTTTGATAAATCTATAAAAAAACAAGTAAGTCATATAGTAATGGAGGCATCTTCTCAGGCACTTGATATGAATAGATGTGATTATTTAGACTTTGATACTGCTATATTTACTAATATTACAGAAGATCATTTAGACTATCATATAGATATGAAAAAATATCTTAATGCAAAATTAAAACTATTTAACTTATTAAAATTAAGTTCAAAGAAGAAAAAACTTGTTATTTTAAATATAGAAACAGATAAGTTCAAAACTATTAAGAACTATATAGATAAATTATCTCTACCTATAGTAACTTATGGCTTAACTGATAAAGCTGATTATTATGGAAAGATTATATCATTAAATGCTAAAAAAACTGAGTTTGAATTTTATGCCAAAGGCAAATATATTGCAAATATTAAACTTTCTCTTCTTGGAAGATTTAATGTACTTAATGCTTTATCTGTTTTAGCTTATGCTTATGAAAATAAACTTGATATGAATAAAACTATTAAATCTATTTCAAAAGTAAAAGTAGATGGTAGATTTGAAATAGTCACTGAAGAGAAAGATCCATTCATTGTTACTGTAGATTATTCTCATACACCTGATAGTTTAGAAAATATATTAATAGAGTCAAGAAAGCTAAATCCAAATAGGATTATAGTAGTATTTGGATGTGGTGGAGATAGAGACAGAAAAAAGCGTACTATAATGGCTGAAATTGCAGAGAAATATGCAGATAAAGTTGTAGTAACATTAGATAATCCTAGAACAGAAAATATAGAGCAAATAATAAATGATATAGAGTCTGGATTTCAATCAAAAGAGTGTTTTAATACTATATTAAATAGAAAGGAAGCTATTAAATTTGCTATAGAAGAAGCAAAAGAAAATGATATAGTTATTATAGCAGGTAAAGGACATGAAACATATCAGATTTTTGCAGATAAAACTATAAACTTTGATGATAGAGAAGTTGTTAGAGAAATATTAAAATATTAAAAAATTAATTTTCATTTGTGTATAAGTTTAGCTCTTCTAATTCTATTACTATACTTTCAAATTCTTTTTTGTTTTTTATAATATCTTTAACACTTTTACCATCATAGTTTTTTATATTATAATTAGCACCATTAATAAGTAAATATCTAAATACTTCTTTATTATTTCTTATAACAGATAAATGAAGTGGAGTATCCCCATTTACATTTTGAGAGTTTATATTAATAGGAGTATTTTTATGAATTAGCATAAAAGTGTCAATATCTCCAAACTGTGCTAATAAATGCATAGGATTATTTCCTAAATTATCAACTACTCTATATGAGTTTTTATCTTTATCTAAAAGAAATTTTATTATTTCATAATTAGAAGATAAAGAAGCATATAAAAATGTATTATAATAGTTTGTATCTTTCTTTCTATAATCAGCACCATTATCTATCAATAATTTAAAAGCATAAAAGTTATTTTTGAGCACAGAATAATTTATTGGGCTTATACCATTGATATTTAATTTAAAACTATCAAAATCTTCTATAATATTTGTATTAAAAGACTTATTAATATCAATATCCTTAGAAAAATCTAATAATGTCTTTATAGCTATATTATTAGAAATATTAATAGCATAAAGTAAAGGTGTTATATCAAAACGAGTATAATTATTAATATTAACATTAGAATATAATAGAGTATTTTTTAATAAATCTATATCAGAATTATAAATATAGTCATAAACTATTCTATCATTAAATGAGCTTTGGGAAAAATTAAATATATTATTAGTATCAGAATTATTACTTATATACTCAGTATCCTTATTAGCACCAAGTGACAAAAGAAAGTCATAAGAAGCTTTGTTTTGATATGTAGAAGCATAAAAAAGAGCTGTTTTATTTTCATAATCAACATCATTAATATTAAAAGCAACATTTCTAACAAGAAAATTAATATTATCCGTATTATCAAAAATAGTAGCAATATGAAGAGCATTAAGTCCATTACTAAGCCTATCAGTAGCAAGCGTTCTATCTTTATAAAGTAGCATTCTTATAATATTTGGGCTTGCAAATGCTGAGGCATATAAAAAACTATTTAAGTCATTTATATCTCTATGTTTTAGGTTGGCATTTTTATTTAATAAAAGTCTTGTTATAGATGAGTTATTTTTAAATATAGCATATTCTATAGGAGTAGCACCTTTAAGATTTATAGTAATGTTTTTATAATTTTCTTTATAGTCATTTTCTAATGTATAATCAATATTAACTTCTTTATAATTTAATAAAACTCTCACAGCTATTTCATTTGTATATTTTATAGCATAAAAAAGAGGTGTAAGTCCATCATCATTTGTAGAATTAAAGTTTAACTTATACTTAAAAATCTCTCTTAATTCACTTTCTGATGAATTATTTTCTATTAGATGGAATAATTCTTTTTCTGTATATGTTAGAGAGAATAAAACTTTTGCATAAAAAATAAAAACTATAATTTTTTTTATCATATTAAAAATCATACTCCAAACTATTAAGAAATTATATAATTAAGAATATTTTTGTCAAAGATTATATATTATATTTGACAATAAAAGTATTTTTTATATACTAATTATAATAACAAATAATTAAGGAAAGTAAAATGAGTTCTCTAACTACTCAAATCAGAAAAGATATTATTAGTATGGTATATAATGCCAACTCAGGACATATAGGTGGTGCTTTATCATTAGTAGAAATAATGCATACTCTATACTTTAAAATTATGGATATAGATCCTCAAAATCCAAAAAAAGAAAATAGAGATATTTTAATACTATCAAAAGGACATGGCTCTGCTGTATTATATTCTACATTAGCTCATAGAGGTTTTTTCTCTACAGATGAACTACTTACATACAGAAAGTTAGGTTCAAGACTTCAAGGACATCCAGATAAAAAATATCTACTTGGTGTAGAAGCTTCTACTGGCTCACTTGGACAAGGAGTTAGCATAGCTATAGGAGTGGCACTTGCATATAAATTAGATAAAAAAAGTAATAAAGTATTTGCAATAGCTGGTGATGGAGAAGCTCAAGAAGGAACTTTCTGGGAATCTGCTATGGCTGCAAGCAATTATAAGCTTGATAATTATACTTTAATAGTAGACTATAATGGTCTTCAAATAGATGGTAAGAATGAAGAAGTTATGTCTCTTGGAGATTTAGAGTCTAAATTAAAGGCATTTGGCTTTGAGGTATTTACTGTAGATGGACATAATGAAGAAGAATTGGAAAAAGTTTTCAAAACAGAAGTAAAAGATAAACCTAAAGCTATTATAGCAAAAACTGTAAAAGGTAAGGGAGTATCTTTTATGGAAAACTCTGTTGGATGGCACGGTAAAGCTCCAAGTAAAGAAGAGTTTGAAAAAGCTATGCTTGAATTAGATGCTAAATAATAAAACTCTAAATTAAATATTTTGAATAATAAGGAATAATAATTATGGAAAAAAAAGCTACAAGAAATGCTTATGGCGATGCATTAAAAAAACTTGGTGAAATAAATAAAAATGTTGTAGTTCTTGATGCTGATTTATCTGGTTCTACTATGACTAAAACTTTTAAGGCTTCTTTTGCTGATAGATTCTTTAATATGGGTATTGCTGAGCAAAATATGATGGGTGCTGCTGCTGGTTTTGCTATTGCTGGTAAAATTCCTTTTGCTTCTACATTTGCTATATTTGGTGCTGGACGAGCTTTTGAGATTGTTAGAAACTCTATTTGCTATCCTAAACTAAATGTAAAAATAGCAGTAACACATGCTGGTATTTCTGTTGGAGAAGATGGAGGAAGTCATCAGGCTATAGAAGATATTGCAATTATGCGTTCTATACCAAATATGACAGTTATTGTTCCATCTGATGCTTTAGAAACAGAAAAAGCTATATTTGCCGCAGCTGAGTATAATGGACCTTGTTATTTAAGAATGGCTCGTCCTGCTACAAGAATTATTACTACAGACTCTACTCCTTTTCAAATAGGAAAAGCTAATATATTAAAAGAAGGTAATGAAGTTTGTATATTTGCTACTGGAATATTAGTACCTGAAGCTTTAGAAACTGCTGAAATGCTTGAAAAAGATGGTATTTCTACTACTGTAGTAAATATTCATACTATTAAACCAATAGATAGAGAAACTATTGTTGCTATGGCTAAAAAACATAAAAAATTAATAAGCTTTGAAGAACATTCTATTATTGGAGGACTTGGTTCTGCTATATCTGAAGTATTAACTGAAGAATATCCTGCACAACTTATTAAAGTGGGAGTTAATGATACTTTTGGAGAATCTGGTACTGTTGAAGAGCTTATGGAGAAGTATGGATTAACTGCTAAGGGCTTATATAATAAAATTAAATAAATAAAATAAATACCTATATAAGATTCACTTATATAGGTATTATTTTTTATTATCTACTTTTTTATTATTTTACTATCTATTTTCCTTAAAAAAATGCTCTTCTACTTTTATACAAATTTCATGATATATTTTTATATGATATTCTTGAGTTAAATGAGTTTCTCTAACAGGAGCCTTAATAGCAATATCCGCCATATTAGCTAACTTACCTCCATCATTATTTGTAAGAGATACAACCTTTATACCCATAGCTTTAGCAACCTTAGCAGCATATATAATATTTTTTGCATTTCCAGATGTACTAATTGCAATAAAAATATCACCCTTGTCTCCAAAACCTAATAATTGCTGAGCAAACATTAAATATGGTTCTTTATCATTAAGATATGCAGTAGAAAGTCCAAGATGTGATGTTAATGCTACTGCTCTTAATGGATGCTCTAAATTATCTGCAATATACTCCCCATCTTCAAATTCTAAAAGTCCATCTCTAATTTCTTTTTTTATAGGGCGTTTCTTTAAAAAACTCTTAAGCATCTCTCCAGCAATATGCTCGCTATCACAAGCACTCCCCCCATTTCCAGCTATTAAAATCTTATTTCCATTCTCATAAGCTTTGATAATATCATTAATAGCAAGCTCTATACTATCTTTCATAAAAGCCAATTCTGGAACTCTATTTATTAAATCCTCTATCATAACTATTAAACTCCTAAATATATTTTAATTATTTAATTTTTATTATATATTATTCTATAGCACCATTTTTCTCTAAAAACTCTATTAATACATCCCCTTGCTTATAAACCTCTTTTACATAAGTAAGTAAATACTTTCCATTTTTGCCTTTAATATTTATATCAGCACCATTAGTAGCAAGTATTTCAGCTACAGGAATAATATTTTCACTCTTACCCGCAGACATAAAACTCAAATAAAGTGCATTATAACCATCATTATTAGTAGCATTAATATTAATATTTGTAGAAACTAAAATCTCTACTATCTCCTTATTGAGCTTGTATGAAGCTAAATGAAGTGCATTTTCACCATAAATATTAGTAGCATTAATATCAGCATTATTTTTTATTAATAAATTAACAAGATTACTATGCCCAGCACTAGAAGCAAAAAGTAAAGGTGTATACCCAACCTCATCTGCAAGATTAATATTAGCATTATTTTGTAGTAATGCTCTAACAACACTTAAATGTCCATTATGAGAAGCAAGCATTAATGCTGTAACTCCATCTTCAGTAGCTATATTAATATCAACTTTTCCTATTAAGTTTGTAACAGAATTATAGTCCCCACTCTCAGAAGCTTTTAAAAATCTTTCCTCTATTGTAGTAAGAGAATAAACAATTAGAGAATAAGATAATATAATTAAAAATATTTTTTTCATAATTTAATTATACAATAAATAAAATAATTAATAAATAATTTTTATTGCAAAAAGCATATAAATACTATATAAAAATATATAAGGATTATAAAATATATGGCATTATGTAAATGGGTAGAAAATGCAAGTAAAATTGAAATAAAATATCATAATGAAGAGTGGTGCATACCTTCTCATGATGATAGATATTTATTTGAAATGCTTATACTTGAAAATATGCAAGCTGGGCTTAGTTGGAAGTGTGTACTTAATAAAAGAGAGAATATGCGTGAAGCTTTTGATAATTTTGATTATAGTAAAATATCTAAGTATGATGAAAATAAAAAAAATGAGCTACTACAAAATAAAGGTATTATAAGAAATAAATTAAAAATAAATGCACTAATAAATAATGCCTGTAGATTTATAGAAATTCAAAAAGAGTTTGGAAATTTTAATAAATACATATGGAGCTTTACGAACTATAAACAAATAGACAATAAATTAGCAGCAAATAAAGCACTACCTATAAAAAATGAGCTATCGGACATTATAAGCAAAGACCTACAAAAAAGATGTTTTAAGTTTGTAGGAAGTATTATAGTGTATAGCTATCTTCAAGCTATAGGTATAATAAACGACCACAATACAGACTGTGAGTATTATAAAAAATAAAATATCTTGACTTATTCTTATAAATTTATTATGTTAACTATATAAAAATAAATAAAAATTCTATTAAAGCACTTTTTATTTATGCCGTAAATAAACATAACTATTTTATTATTTTTGGAGTATTAAATTATGTCTATGTTTGCTGATACTACTTATGCTAAAACAATGCATGTTGCTAAAAAACTACTTAATGTTTATGGTATGCGTGCTGAGGTAATTGCTGATAATATTGCCAATGTATCTACTCCAAATTTTAAAAGAAGCGATGTTACATTTGAATATCAATTAGCTCGTGCATTAGATAGTGAAAAATATGATGGATTAGAGGCAAAGAGAACAGATCCTCGTCATTTTCCTTTTAATATGCCTATGAACTATCAAGATGTATCACCTAATATAACAGTAGATTATGATACAAGTTATAGAAATGATAAAAACAATGTTGATATAGATAAAGAAATAGCTGAAGAAGCAAAAAATACATTACGTTATCAGATGTTCTCTCAAATAGTAAATGCTCAATATAGAGATATTAGAAGAATGATTGGTAATGCTTAATATATTTTAAGAAGGAGAAAGAATAATGGGAATATTTTCAATTATTAATACTTCTGGTAGCGGACTTACTGCTCAAAGAACAAGATTAGATGTTATAGCAAATAATATAGCAAACGTTAATACTACACGTACTACTGAGGGTGGTGCTTTTAGAAGAAGTAGAGTTGTTTTCAAACCTCGTGATGATGGTCATAAATATAAAACTCCATTTCTTCCTGATGCTCTACAACCTAATGTTGGTACTGGAGTTAGAGTATTTAAGATAGAAAAAGATACTGAAACTGCAACAAGATGGGTATATGATCCATCACACCCTGATGCTATTAAGTATGGTGATAAAAAGGGATATGTAGAAATGCCTAATGTAAATCCTGTAACAGAGATGGTTGATATGATGGAAGCTTCTCGTGCTTATGAGGCTAATGCTACTATGATACAATCTGCTAAAACTATGTTTAATAGTGCCTTAAGTATAACAAGATATTAAAATTGATAGGAATATAATTTATGAATAATGTAGCTTCTAATTATAACTTTGTATTAAAAACTACAAATCCAAGACATTATGGTGAGCCTCAAAAGGTGAGAAGAGAATCACCTAATGATTTGATTAGTAATTTTGGTAGTATGCTTAGCGATGCTATAGAATCTGTTAATGCAAAACAAGTTGCTAAGGATAATATTATTATACAAGCTGGTATTCGACCTGATCAGGTTGATGTTTCTGATGTGATGAATGCCATTGCTGAGGCTGAGCTTTCTCTTAGCTTTACAAAGGCTGTAGTTGATAGAGCTGTTAGAGCATATCAAGAGGTTACTTCTTATAGATAATAATTTTATCTATTAGATAATTTTAGACAATTTTTTATAAAACGCAATAATGACTAAACTGTTCTCCTTCAAAAAAGAGTTATTTAAGGCAAGCGTTTATAGTATAATTGCTATAGCGTTTGCCAATTTAATTTTTTTCTCTATTTATTATTATCCACAAAACAAAATTAATATAATAGTTTTAATAATATTAGAAATTATTACTTTATACTTTACATATACTCACATTGCAACTATTAATAAAAGAAAATTACAATTTATAAAAGATAACTCAGAATTAGAACATATAATAGATAACGATATAGATAAAGACCATATAATAGAAAAAATAAAACAGTATGGATATAGTATGTATAGTATTAATAACTCGAGAGTTTTTATTGATACTAATGTTATAAAAAAAAATAAGTCTATAAAAATAGATGCCTACTCTATTTTTGTAATAGATGTAGATAGAGATACAGAAGCTATACTAAACACTATAAAAAATGAGTATGATGAGATATTTGATTTATATATAGATGATAACAAGAAAAAATTTAAAATTAACTCCAATAGCGATGATGAAAATAAAGAGACTATACTAAAAGCACATATTAATAATCACTCCGTATTTATATTTGTAGGAGAAAATATTCCAAGTAGATTAATAGAAATGTCTAAAAATGGATATATAGAAAATAAACTTCTAAATATAAACTCTCATATATTTACAGTATCATATATAATAAAAGAAAAAAAGCTAATCTTTGCAGAAGCAGTAGAACATATAAAATATATTCATAGCTTCCCCAAAGATGATTTTATCTATATAATAAAAGATATATTTTATATAAAAAATTAAATATCAGATATAGCAGTTACAGCAAACCCCATAGACTCTATAACTTTAAGTAAAGCATAAGCAGTATCAAGAGAAGTAATACAAGAAATATTATTCTCTGCAGAAGCTCGTCTTATATCAACACTATCATTATGTGTTCTGCTACTATTTTCTATAATATTAATAACATAATCAACCTTACCAAGACGAATAGTATCTATTATACCCTCATTTCCAGTTTCATTAATCTTAGCAACTTCACGTACAAAAAGATTATTATCTCTCAAAAACTTAGCAGTACCACCAGTAGCATATATACCATAACCAATATCAGAAAATCTCTTAGCCAAATCTAAAGCCTCATCCTTATGAGAATCATCAATAGTAAATAAAATATTTCCTTGAAGAGGTATTTTTACACCACTAGCCACAAGTGCCTTATATAAAGCCTTCTCAAAACTACTGTCAAAACCAAGTGCCTCACCAGTACTCTTCATCTCAGGACCAAGTAAAGTATCAACCTTTCTAAGCTTAGCAAAAGAAAATACAGGCGCCTTAACAAATACTTTATTACCCTCAGCCTTATAAAGTTCATTAAAACCTTGCTCTTTTAAACTTTTACCTAAAATAGCCAAAGTAGCAACATTAGCCATAGCAATATTAGTAATCTTGCTCAAAAATGGTACAGTTCTACTACTGCGAGGATTAACCTCTAAAACATATACATTTTCATTATCATCAACTATAAACTGTATATTATAAAGACCAATAAAATGAAAACCCTCACCTATTCTCTTAGTATAATCAATAATAGTATCCTTTACCTTTTGACTAACAGTTTGAGTAGGATAAACACTAATAGAATCTCCAGAGTGAACCCCAGCTCTCTCTATATGCTCCATTATTCCAGGTATAAATATATTACCATAAGAATCAGAAATAGCATCAACCTCAAGTTCTTTTCCTACAATATACTTATCTATCAAAATAGGATTATTACTAAATTCCTTAACAACATTAGACATATACTTTCTTAAAGAATCATCAGAAGACACTATCTCCATAGCACGCCCCCCAAGTACATAACTCGGACGTACTAATACAGGATAACCAATTTCCTTAGCAATATTAATAGACTCCTCAACAGTTAATGCAGTTTTACCATTAGGCTGTGGAATATTTAATTCTCTTAAAGTCTTTTCAAACTCATACCTATCTTCAGCTCTATTAATATTTTCCAAAGAAGTACCAAGTATATTAACACCATACTCAACCAATTTATCAGCTAAATTAATAGCAGTCTGTCCACCAAATTGAACTATAACGCCCTTAGGTTTTTCTAACTCTACAATATGCATAACATCTTCTATAGTAAGAGGTTCAAAATAAAGCTTATCAGATATAGAAAAATCAGTAGAAACAGTTTCTGGATTATTATTAATAACTATAGCCTCATATCCAGCCTCACGAATACTCATAACAGAATGTACAGTAGAATAATCAAACTCTATACCCTGCCCTATTCTAATAGGACCAGAACCAAGAACTATAATAGATTCCTTATCTGTTTTAATAGATTCATTAATAGATTCATAAGTAGAATAAAAATAAGGTGTTTCACTATCAAATTCACAAGCACAAGTATCTACCATTTTATATACAGGTACTATATTATTTTTATGTCTTAATTTATAAATATCAATAGCTTTCTCATTCCAAATCTTAGCAATATAACTATCAGAAAAGCCCTTAACCTTACACTCTCTTAGAACATCTATATTCATATTATTTTTTTCTAACTTTTTTTCTAAAAGAGTAATATTTTTTATCTTATCTAAAAAGAATCTATCTATATGAGTAATATAAATTATTCTATCTAAATCTTCTCCACGTCTTAAAAGCTCTGCTATTATAAATATTCTTAAATCATCACGAAGTTCAAGTCTATTCCAAAGCTCTTCTGTAGTATAAGCTATTATATCATTATGTATAATATGATCAGTTTTAGTTTCAAGAGAACGTATAGCTTTTAAGAAAGACTCCTCAAAACTTCTACCAATACTCATAACTTCACCAGTAGCTTTCATTTGAGTGCCAAGCTGTCTATCAGCAGTTGGAAACTTATCAAAAGGAAGACGAGGAAACTTTGTAACAATATAGTCTATAGAAGGTTCAAAACAAGCAAAACTTTTTTTTGTAATAGGATTAAGTATCTCATCCAAAGTCATACCAACTGCTATTTTAGCACTAATTTTAGCAATAGGATATCCAGTAGCCTTACTAGCCAAAGCACTAGAACGTGATACACGAGGATTAACTTCTATAATATAATACTTAAAACTATGAGTGTCTAAAGCAAGCTGTACATTACAACCACCGCAAATCTTTAAAGCCCTAATAATCTTAAGACTAACATTTCTAAGCATCTGATTTTCAACATCACTCAAAGTCTGACAAGGTGCAACAACAATACTGTCTCCCGTATGTATACCAACAGGATCAACATTCTCCATATTACAAACAACAATAGCATTGTCATTATTATCTCGCATTACTTCATACTCTATTTCTTTATACCCAGCAATGCTTTTTTCAATCAAACACTCTCCAACAGGACTAACCTTAAGACCAGTAGTACACATCTCAATAAGCTCTTCTTCATTACGAGCAAAACCACCGCCAGTACCTCCAAGTGTATAAGCAGGTCGTACAACCAAATGATAGCCAACCTCATTAGCAAATTTTACAGCATCCTCAACATTGCGTACAATAACACTCTCAGGTACAGGTTCGTTAATTTCCTGCATAAGTTTTTTAAATAAATCTCTATCTTCAGCCTTATTTATAGCATCCAAATCAGTACCAAGTATCTCAACTCCACACTCTTCTAATATTCCACTATTAGCAAGCTCTACAACCAAATTAAGTCCAGTCTGCCCACCAAGAGAACCAAGTATAGCATCAGGACGTTCTTTATATATAATCTTTTTTGTAAACTCTAAGTTAATAGGCTCTATATAAACCTTATCTGCAATAGTAGTATCTGTCATAATAGTAGCAGGGTTTGAATTAATAAGTATTACCTCATATCCCTCTTCCTTTAGAGACTGACAAGCCTGTGTACCTGCATAATCAAACTCAGCTGCCTGACCTATAATGATAGGACCAGAACCTATTACTAATATCTTCTTTATATCTTCTCTTTTAGGCATTTTCTACCATTGCTCCTTGCTCATTCATAATATTTATAAACTTATCAAACAAATACTTACTATCATCAGGACCAGGGTTTGATTCTGGATGATATTGTACTGAAAATACAGGATACTTCTTATGACGCACCCCCTCACAACTTCCATCATTAAGTGAAATATGCGTTAGTACTAAATCTGTATCTTTTAGACTATCTATATCTATAGCATAACTATGATTTTGTGAAGTTATATCTACTTTATTAGTTTCTAAGTCTTTTACAGGGTGATTTCCACCTCTATGACCAAACTTTAATTTAATAGTATTAGCACCGCAAGCAAGACCTATAAGTTGATGACCTAAACATATTCCAAAAATAGGTACTTTACCAATAAGCTCTTTTATAGTATCAATAGATTCTTGTACATCTTTAGGGTCACCTGGACCATTTGATAGCATAACACCATCTGGTTTTAAATTTAATATTGTTTTTGCACTTGTATTATGTGGAACTACTATTAAATTACAATCTCTCTTACTAAGCTCACGTATAATACCAAGCTTAGCACCAAAGTCCATTAATACTACCTTTTTACCTCTATTAGGAATAGGGTAAGATTTTTGAGTAGATACTTGTTTTACATGATCATTAATAGATGTAGATTTTATTAGCTCTACTAACTCATCCTTATTATCTAAACTATCACTCATTATAACCTTTATAATACCTTTTTCTCTTATCATCTTAGTTAATGCTCTAGTATCTATATTCTCAATACCAGGTATACCCTTAGACTTTAAAAACTCATCTAAATTAAACATATTTCTAAAGTTATTAGGTAGACTACAACTCTCTTTTACTATAATACCAAAAGCTGAAGGATTTAAACTCTCAAAATCATCTCCATTTATACCATAGTTCCCTATCAAAGGATATGTCATTACAATAGTCTGACCATAGTATGACAAATCTGAAAGTATCTCCTGATATCCTGTCATAGAAGTATTAAATACAAGCTCTGAAACTCTAAAATTGTCACCACCAAAAGCTGTACCTTCAAAGTAGCTTCCATCTTCAAGTATTAAATATCTTTTCAATTTTGAACTCCAAAAAATAGTAAACATAAAAAAAGATTGATAATCAACAATAGTCAACTATCAATCTAAAAAACAAAAATTATTTAACCTATTTATCTTAAACATTTTATACCTATTTATACTTACAATGACTAAGTTTATACCATAATAAATATTTTATTGCAATATCAAAAATGAAAATATATAATCAAATTTAATAAACAATTTGATTTTTTTTATAATAATTATATCATTAATTATAAATAATAAATGAAGGATTTATATTATGAAAATAGCAATAGCTAATGATCATTCTGCTGTAGAATTAAAAAATGAAGTAAAAAAGTATTTAGAAGAACTTGGGCATACTGTTGTAGACTATGGTACTAATTCTACTGATAGTGTTGACTATCCTAAGTATGGACAAAAAGTTGCTCTATCTATTAAAAATAGAGAAAATGATTGTGGTGTTTTAATATGTGGTACTGGTATTGGAATGTCACTTTCTGCAAATAAAGTAGATGGAATTAGAGCTGCTGTTTGCTCTGAACCTTATTCGGCAAGACTTTCTAAAGAACATAATAATGCTAATATTATAGCTTTTGGTGCTAGAGTTGTTGGGGTTGATATGGCTAAAATGATTGTTAGAGAATGGCTTGATGCTGAATATCAGGCTGGCAGACATGCTAAAAGGTTGGAATTGCTTACTAAAATAGAAAATAATGAAAATTTAAATAGTTGAAATATATAAGGCTATATTATATAATATAAGCAAAATTATAAATTAAAATGTAAGGGAAATAAAATATGAACGCTTTACTTACTCTTGGAATTATTATCTACTCTATAGTATGTGTATTATTAATACTTATAATCATAATACAAGGTGGTAAAGCTGAAGGTTTATTCTCTAACGCTCAGGCAAATGTACTTGGTAGTCAAAGGGCAAATGCTCTATCAAAGGCTACTAGTTTCCTTTCTACTATATTTGTTATTGGTGCTTTATTAATATCTGTAGCTATTAGTGGGCAAAAAACTGTATTTGATAATGTTACTACTAATGAAGCTAATAATAATCAAGTTAATACACCTATTAACAATGATATTACAACAACTACTACTTCAAACTAATACTACTTTGTTCTTCTTGCTACTATAGTTTGAGTTGATATATTATTGATTATAGTATTTTCTTCGTCCAAAGTTAATGCTATTTTTAGTTTTGTGCTTTTTTTCCAATGACTATAATCTATTGGTATTTTAAAGCCTATTCGTTGTCCTTTTGGGAATATAATATTATAATAGCTGTCATATCCAGATTCTAGATGTTTTCTATAGTAGTAAAGATCCCAATTAACTTTAAGAGAATGAATTGTTTGAGAATTAGTATAATTAACATTGCGAACTTCTACTGTAGCATACATTAAATTATCATTGATATATTCTACTTCTTTAATCTTCACAAATAAAGGTTTTGAATACTTAGAAAGAAAATCAAATTTAGGTAAAAGCCCATATCTATATAAAAATATTCCAGCAACTATCATAGTAATAAATAATCCATATATAACCATAAACCATCTATTGGCCATAATACTTCTAGGGCGTCTTGGTGCTGGTTTAAATACCCTAGGTGGGTTTTCATTATAAAACTCCAACTCTGGATTTTTTGGATCATATATTTCTCTTGGCATATATCATTATCCTATAACATTTTTACTAAATCACTAGGCTGAATATAGTCACTATTATACTTTCTTAAAAGCTTTCTAAAAATATTATGTTGTTTTATAAGTGCAAGCTTACAAGCATCTAATGAACTTAATTTGCGAGATAGATAAGAAGCAACAAGCCCAGCTAAAACATCTCCCATACCAGCTTTGCCCATACCATTAGTAGGATTATAATTTACATATATATCATTATTATTCATTATAAAGCTAATAGCATCTTTTAATATAATATTTGCCTTTGTATACTCTCTAAATCTAAGTAAAGAAGTATAAGGATTTTCTAATACTTCTATACTATCTATATTCATAAATTTCTCAAACTCATATATATGAGGTGTTAATATAAAATTATCACCAAGCTCATCCAATGTAGTAGGAAGCATCATATATAAAGCATCAGCATCAATAACAGTAGGAATTGTAATTTGTTTTAAAATAGCATTAACAAAAACATCAGTGCTTAATTCTCTACCTATACCAGATCCTATTAAACAAGCATCACTTTTATTAATATCATTATAAATATATATATCATTCTCTGTAAAGTATTTCTGTCCATCATTGCCAACACCTATTATAACAACTTCAGGCATAGTAGACATAATAGATACTCTAACATCATTTACTATACCCTTAGGTACATAAAGTCTAATATATCCAACTCCAGCTCTATAAGCTGCCATAGTAGCAAGTATAGAAGCACCTAAAAAATCATAACTTCCTGCTATAATAGCAAGTTTACCCTGCTCTCTTTTAGAGAAAAATGGATTTTTTATAATATCAATATTTTCATTATAATCTATTAATTTTGCTCTGTATGGAGATTCTTCTAATATAGAATTAGGAAAAATAGATTTTATAACAAATAATTCTCCAACATATTCACGAGTTCTATATAAAAATAAAATATCCTTAGGAAAACAAATAGTATAAGTTTCAGTAGCTCTAAAACAACTATTAACATTAGAATAATCATCAATTTTAGAAAATATTCCAGAAGGTAAGTCTATAGCAATTCTTAAAACATTAAGAGTATTGACATTATCTATTAATAACTTCTCAACACCAGATAAAGCTCTACTTCCACCAACTCCAAATAATGCATCTACAACAATATCATCATCTTCTATAGTAGACAAAATATCTAAAACTCTATGCTCTTCAGATAAATATAAAATATCAATATTCATAGATTTTAATATGCTAAAATTAGAATATGTATCCTTATTTACCCTATCAAGATTACCTGTAATATATACTCTAACACTATATCCATTTTTTATTAAATATCGAGCAAGAGCAAGACCATCTCCACCATTGCCACCAACAGAAGAAAAAATATGAACTGTATTATTATAAAGTCTATTTTTATGTCTCTTTATAAGTAAATAAAATATATCACTAGCTACATGTTCCATTAAGAGTATAGAAGGTATTTTTTCTGTTGTTCTTCTATCTATATTAATAATTTCATCTTTAGTTACTATTTTCACTTTTGTAGTCCTGTTATTTCTCTTATTGTCTCTACAAATGCACCAAACTTATCTGAACTTAATTTTGAGTATCTATTAAATAAATCATCAAATGCTAATTTATCATTATCAAAATTAATATCACTTCTAATAATGTCTTTATTATCATCATAAACATTATAGTCATAATATGCAGAAAGTTTCAAAGCCCATATAGAATGATTAGTTTGTTCTGCCATTACTAAATCGGGATATATTTTTAAAAACGATTTTGCTAAAATATTGTAAAAATATTTAACATCCGATATTTTAAGATTATTAGGCAGTTTTCTATATAAAATAGTAGTGCCACTTTTTATTTGTGTGTCTGATTTTATATGATTATATGGATATAAAAGAGGCCAATAAGTAGAGTCTCCATAAATAGCTTTTGATAAATCCCAATAATATGTATCAGTATTTACTGTGTATGAAGAAAAATCTTGAACTCCTACATCTATAAAGAAATTATTTACTATGTTATATAATGATGTAGCTGTTAGATTTGTATCTATCTCTTTTCTTGAATAATCACTTCTTATAACAAAAATAGTAAATACTATTAAACAAAGTAAAATAGCGGATAAAAGCAGTTTAGAGAACGCATGAGACTTTTTCTTTTTTTTCTTCTTATTTGATTTTGTATTCTCTTTTTTACTTTCTTTAGATATTTTATCTATATTAGAAATAAGAGTATTATTATAATTATTTTCATTTTTATCAATCTCTACAGGAGAAAGTATCATTTTTTCTTCAAGGTTTTTATCATTTTCTAAAGTAGTGTTTTCATTATTAGTTTTATCATCCTCTACTTTTTCTACATTTTTTTCTATCTTATCATCATCAAAGCTTTTTATTGTATCTTCTATTTCTCCAGACTCAAGTAGTTCATTTCCCTTTTCCATAGCCTTAGTAATACTACTTACATCATTAACAACAACTTCTTCTAATATAGTATCCTCTTCTTTTTTTTGTAAATTAAAAATAGCCTTATCTTCATCTATATTACTAATGTATTCTATAATCTCATCTATTTTTATAACCTTCTCAGCATCATTTTGAACAATACTATTAATCCTATCCTTATCTCTAAGCCTATTAATACTTTCTAAAAGTGCCTCATCAGATTCAAAATATATACTTCCATTCTCATATCTAAATCTTCCAAAAGCTTCTATATAAACTTTGTAAGAATTATAAATCAAATCCTTAATATTCTCTAAAACTATTTCAAAGATATACTTCTTTGTATTATCTCCCCGAACTATAGAATCAATATCTATATCAAAATCCATCTCATCTCTTTGAAAAAGAACATTATTATCTTTATAATATAAATACCCTATATTTGTTAAATATACAGTATTTCCTTTAGCTATATTTAATGTAATATAATAAAATAAATCATTTATATATGATGTAATTTCTTCTTTTGTTTTATTAAATCTATTTGATAATTTTCTCACTAATATAGTAGAAGATTTTTTTTGTATAATATCTACTCTCTCTTCTACTAAAAAGAGTAAAATCTCATCAGGATCAAATTTAATACAATCATTATCAATAAAAAAAGTACCAAAATCATCTATATATACTTTTTCTCCAGTATTAATAATTTCTTTAATATTATCAAAAATAGCTTCAAAAAAAGAAATATTCTCAAAATCATTATTTGCAATAGCATATAATGAAGTATCAAAATTAATATCAGACATAGTAAAGACTATCTTATAATTGTCAGATATATAAATAGATCCAATATTTCGTATATAAAAAATATTAGCATCCAATATAGACATAGTAATTCTACCAAAAATATCTCTAATTAATGCCTTTACTTCTTCTCTTGTTTTTTCAAATTTATTTTCAAGATTTTCAACTAATTTTAAACTTCCAGACATCTTATATAACTCACTAAAAAATAATTGTTATTATAAGTATCGTATAAAAAAAAGCCTAATTTACAAAATAAATTAGGCTTTTTAAAACAAAATTACAAAAATTATAAATACTCTTGTAACCACTCTCTTAGTTGAGCTTCATTTTGAAAACCAGATTTTCTTTTTAATTCTTCACCATTCTTAAAAACAACTAAAGTAGGAACACCTTGTATTTCACACTTTGCAGCTATTTCTTGCTGTTCATCAACATCACAAGAAACAAAATTAATTTTATCAGCATATTCATCAGCCAATCTATGAAAGATAGGTAAAAGCATCTTACAAGGATTACACCACTGAGCATAACAATCTAATACTGTAACCTTATCAGAACCTATTGTAGCTTCATAATTATCTTTATTTAATTCTAATACTGACATACTCCAAAAGCTCCTTTTTATAATAAATATTTTGCTATAATAATACTTATTTTCAAATAAAAGTCAACATTTTTTAATAATAATTATTGGTTTTGAATATTATACAATATATCAATCATCTCTTTAATAAGATTACGCTCACTCATAGCTGTCATAAGATGATCTTGTGCGTGTATAAATATCATATTAATAGGAAATTTCTCTCCCGAAGCTTCTTTAGAAATTAAATTAGTTTGATAAGAATGAGAATCTAAAACTAATTTTTCAGATTCTTCAATAAGATGATTAGCCTCTTCAAAATTACCAGCTTTCGCATTTCTTAAAGCCTCATAAGCCAAACTCTTACTTTCGCCAGCTAAACTAATAATAGGAAAAACATTTTCCTCCATAAACTTTTCATATTCTTCATTAGTCATTTTCTACTCCTATTTACTAAAAACACAAATATTATTTTTTAAAGAATTGAGGTAAGTATTCTTTATTCTTTTCTAATATCTCATCAAGTATAGTCTTTGCAACTCTACCGCTTACAACAAGTGGATTTATAGTTAAAGCCTGCAAAGCCTTACCATAATCACCATGAACAGCAGCCTCAACTGTAAGTTCTTCAAAGTTTTTCATAAGCTGCAATAATCCTCTAACTTCTATAGGATAAGGTTCTTGTTTAATATGTTTTAGTTCATCTTTATAAACATTAACCGTAATCTCAACAGCACTATCATTAGAAAGACAATCTATAGTACCATTATTTTTAGTAGAAACTATCATCTCTGTTCCAGAATTATTATATAAAGAACTAATAAGTTCACAAGCAGAATCAGAATAATACTTACCACCTCTATTATTAAGCTCTTCAGGCTTTTCATTAAGATTAGGATTTTTATATATCTCAAATAATCTATTTTCAATAGCCTTAACCTGCTCACCACGAGTACCCTTACCATCTCTAATCTCAGCAAGCTCTTCTCTAAGCATCTCATCAGTAATATAATAATATCTATGATAAGGACAAGGTATCATCTTAGTATCAAGAACCTGTTCACGTACCCACTCTATTTCTGTATTAATATTAGCAGGGCCTTTTTCAGCACCATCTAATATTTTTTCTAAAGCTTCTTGAGTGACATTCTTTCCTTTATATATAACCTCTCTACCCCAAAGAAAATGATTAAGCCCCCCAGCAATAAAACTAATATCATCATCAGTAGTACCAAGAATCTCAGCAACACTTTTCTTCATATTAATAGGAACATTACATAAACCAATAGTTTTAACTTTAGGTGCATACTTTAATAAAGCCTCAGTTAAAATACCAGTAGGATTAGTAAAATTAATAAGCCAAGCATTAGGAGATAATTCTTCA
This sequence comes from uncultured Spirochaetota bacterium, assembly GCA_944390575.1. Lineage (GTDB taxonomy): Bacteria > Spirochaetota > Brachyspiria > Brachyspirales > Brachyspiraceae > Brachyspira. Next base: position 349,104 of record CALXQJ010000002.1, on the reverse strand, counting down.
ATATCCTTACAAATATCAAGTACAACAGGAATAGTTCTTAAAGCCTTAGCAAAACCACCAGCCCCATTAGTTTCCTGACCTATCATACCATAACTTAAAGGAATTCTCTCATCTCTAATTCTTGCCTCAAGTAAACCAACTCTAAGCTGTGTAGTAACAAAACTGGCACCCTCTATAGCTTCTCTTCTATTTAAAGTAGAAAAAATCTTAAATCTATCAGCAAGACCTGCTTTTTCAACCATTCTACGAGAAAGATTAGTAACAATATCAAGTCTCTCTTTAGAAGGTTCAATATCTACAAGCCAAAGTTCATCAATAGGAAGCTTATCATATCTCTTAATAAATCCTTCTATAATTTCAGGTGTATAAGACGAAGCTCCACCAATAGTAGCAATTTTTAATTTACTCATACTGTATTATACCCCTTATAAAATAATAATTACTTTAATATTCTATTCTTGCTAAGTTCTTTAAACCAATAACCAGACTTTTTTATAGTCTTCTTCTCACTATCTAAATCAAGCCTAATAAATCCATATCTATTCTTATAAGAATTAAGCCAAGACCAACAATCTATAAATGTCCACATTAAAAAACCAATACAATTAGCTCCCTCTTCTATAGCTGTATGTAAATATTTTAAATGCTCTGAAATAAACTCTATTCTATAATCATCCTGAACAAAACCATTTTCTATAAACTTCTCTTCACCCTCAACACCCATACCATTTTCCATAACAATCCACTTAATATTGTTATAATTATTCTGAATATTTTTAGCTATATCATAAATACCTTTATAATATATCTCCCATCCACGATGAGGATTCATCATTCTACCAGGCATTTCATAAGGCTCAAAAAAAGTTTCAGGCATTAAATAATCAACAGACAATTTAGATTCTCTTGCCTTAACTCTACGTGGTTGATAATAATTAATTCCAAGAAGAGATATAGTATTCTCTTTTAATAATTCTTTATCAGATACCTCACAATTAGGAGTAAGATCATATTCTTTTAATAGATTAATCAAATCTATAGGAAACTCTCCTCTAACCGCAGGATCTAAAAAACTTCTATTAAAAATTAAATCACAAATATGAGAAGCTTTTAAATCTTCTTTATTATTTTCATCTCTTGGATACGAAGGAGTTAAGTTTAATATAATACCAATATCCCCATCTTGCTTTAATTCTCTATAAGCTTTTACAGCTAAAGCAGAAGCAATATTCATATTATATGCAATTTGAACAGCACGCTTGAAATCGACAACAGCAGGATAGTGAAACTCATATAAATAACCACCCTCAGCAACAACAACAGGTTCATTAAAAGTAAACCACTTCTTTACTTTATCCCCATAAAGCTCAAACATCTTATAAGCATATTTAGCATATAAATTAACAACTTCTCTATTCTCAAAACCGCCACGTTCTTGAAGCGTTAAAGGCATATCAAAATGATATAAACAAATAATAGGCTCTATATCATTTTTAATAAGCTCATCTATAACATTATGATAAAACTCAACAGCAACATCATCAAGCTCTAAAGTATCAAAATTCTTAACTATTCTACTCCATTGAATAGAAGTTCTAAAGGCAGTGTGCCCTGTTTCTTTTAATAATTTAATATCTTCTTTATAATCTCTAAAAAAATGTGATGTAAACTCTGGACCTACTTTATTATGAAACTTATCAGCTGCTATCTCAAACCAATAATCCCATATACTCTTATTTACTTTGCCATAAAATCCTTCACACTGTGGACCAGATGTAGAACTACCAAATAAAAAACTATTATCAAACTTATACTCTTTCATTTTTAATATCCTAAATTATTTATTATTTTCTTTTTCTAAAGATAATTCATAAGTCTTTAGAAATGGTACATATACCAAATATGAAAAAACAACTAATGCTAAACTTAGTACCATAGAACCAACATTTAAATTAGTAGCTAAAAATGCTGCTACAGGACCAGGTGTTGTCCAAGGTACTAAGCTAACAATATGTCCTATAATATTTAACTTTGTAAAGATCCAAGCTATAGTAGCATTTATAATAGGAAGAAATATAAAAGGAATAAATAATATAGGATTCATAACAACAGGTGCTCCAAACATGATGGGTTCATTAATATTAAAAATAGCAGGAACTAAAGATAGTTTACCTATAGATTTAATATGTTCATTCTTACTCCTAACCATTGCTATAGCTAAACCTAAAGTAGTACCAACACCTCCCATAAATACATAAGAATCAAAAAAACCGCCTGAGAAAATTTTTGTCACAGGCTCTCCAGCTTGAAGTGCTGCTTGATTTATAGCTAAATTAGATAATGTTATGGTTTTTACTATAGCATCTACTATATTAGTTCCATGTAGTCCTGCAAACCATAATATATGTATAACTAATAATATTAATATAATAGAAGGAAGTGAATCTGATATATGTAAAAGAGGAGAAAATATCTTCATTATTACATCAGGAATCATTAATAATAACTTCTTTTGTATTAGAATATTTAAACTCTGAAATAATACTATAACAACTACAACAGGTATTAAAAGCTCAAAAGATTTAGCTATAGCAGGTGGTACAGACTCTGGAAGCTTAATAGTTAAATTTTTCTTAACCAAAAATCTAAATATCTCAATAGAAATTATACCAAAAATAATAGCAACAAATAATCCCTTAGCATCCATATATCTTGCATCTATTACAGGAATATAGCTATCAGCCTCTACTAAAAAACTTTTAGAAACTACTTCTACTATAGGTATCCACTCTACTTTTGCGGATACTAATAAAAAACTAAATAATGATAAAAAACCACCTGTTATAGAGTTAAGACTATAATATGATGATAAAGAATTACCTATTCCATAAGCTACAAAAAGAGACATTATTCCCATACTAACATAAAATGGTTGTACCCAATCTGCCTTATACTTTGCCATAAGATCTGTATACCATTGCATATACAAAAAATTATTCTTATCTGTAAAGGGTAAATTTAATACAAGTAGTATAAAAGAACCTACTATTAAAAATGGCATAGCAAAGATAAAACCATCTTTTATAGCATTCAAATATCTATTTTGTGCTATCTTTGATGCTATTGGTAAAATTTTATTTTCTATAAACTGCATAACTCTATTATTATTCATAATAAAAAATCTCCCACTCTATTTTATATTATTCTGTAATTAAAAATCTATGTGCTGGTTTTATATAGTCTAATAAAAATAAATAATCATCATCTATTCTACCAACAACATTTGTTCTACCAGTATTTTCCAAATCTCTTAAAGCTATTTGCAATTCTCCAACATAAGTACCATACTCAGAAGAATCTATTAATATATCTCCTCTCTTTATAGTAGATACTGCATTGAATAATTTGATAGTTTTATTTTTATCTGTTATTCTTGATTTTGAAGATCGTATAAAATACTCACTAGCATCTATTCTATTTTGATGCAATGTATTTAATACTATATCTCTCTGTGTATTATCTAAGCCTTTATCTAAATTAGCTTTAAAAGTTATAAGACTCTTATTTAGACTACTTAATTTCTTAAAAGTATCCTCACTTGCATAACAATCAGAAATAAATACACACTCAACACCTAAGAAAAACAACTCCATAGCTTGTATTTCTATAGGTAAATATCTATGTTCTTCTACACTAGGAAGACCATCGCATACAGGCCAAGGTCCAAATGTTGATTCCTTTGCTGTTACAAAAGCTGATGTTGAGATAGAATATTTATTAAATCTATTCATACTATTTATAAAATATTCTTTTTTAAGACCACTATACTTATGTGGATAGAAATTATAACAACCTATTAAATTTTCTCTATTAGGTTTATAATACATAATAGTATCTAAATATGTTGTATCATTGCTCATATTAAGCTCTATTTTTAAACCATAAGGGTTATAAGTCATAAGACTCTCTTCATTACCACTAAAACCCAAATCAAGCCTAATACCCCAAGCACCCAACTCATAAAAAAACTTTAAATCATTATAAGATATATCAAGATGCTTAAATACATCTGGAGAAATATCTAATGTAGTTTTTATACCTTTAGACTTAGCATAATTGATTATCTCAGAAAACTCTTTTTTTACATCTTCCTTAGAATGCTCAACAGAAAGTAAGCACATAAAACAACGAGTAAAACCATACTTAGAAGCTAAATCTATATAAGCCTTATTCTCCTCCATTTTAGAATGAAAAGGATAAACCGATATTCCAAGTTCTCTAATCATAACTATTATCAACCCTTATAGAAAATTAAATATATTAAGACTTTAAACTTAAAGCAAAATCAAGTATTTTTTCTCCATTCATCATTCCATAATCTTTAAAATCTATAACATCTAAAGGCTTATTTTTCTCTTTAGCCTTAGCTTCAAAATCAGCTTTTTGGAATTTAACTTGTGGTCCAAGTAAGAATATATCATAACTATCTAATAATTCGTGAAAACGAGCAGTAGGTACAGCATCTATTTCTACTTCTATCCCTTTTTTAGTAGCAGCCTCTTGCATCTTTTTTACTACCATACTTGTAGACATACCAGCAGAACATAATAATAATATTTTAGTCATAAAATTACTCCTTTAATCTTACTGTATTTGATAATAGAATAATAATATGTAATGAAAATAACTCAAACAAGAAAAATACTACATTAATCTGGTAAATTTATATTCTATTTTTTGTAAAAGAATGTATAATAAAATACATATTTATGAAAAATAAACATACAAAAGAAATCCTATCTCTATTATCAACCGACTCATATATAACGGCAGAAACTTTAGCTAAAAAATTAAATGTAAGTGAAAAAACTGTAAGATTAAAAATTAATAAAATAAATAGAGAATTAAAACAAACAAATATAGAAATAGTATCAAAGCCAAGAAATGGATATATATTGCTAAATCATCAGAATGATAATCTGCCACATCTTGATACTAATATAGTTAATGATTTTGAATATAGAGCTTTATATATATTTGAATACTTAATTAATAATAATGATAAATATATAAAGTCTGAAATATTATCAGAAGCATTAGATATATCAAAAACAACTCTAACAAATACTCTTAAAATTATAGAAAAAAATATTAAACTTCATAATCTTAAAATTAGTAGAAGACCAAATTATGGAATAAAGTTAGAAGGTAGTGAGTTTAATATAAGAAATTCTATTATAGAATATTATGTAAAACAAGAAATATTAGATAAAAAAGTATGCAAAGAAACTATAACAAAAACAGCAAATATAGTTATAGATTTTATTAAAGATAAAAAAATAAAATTCTCAGAAATAAACTTAGAAAACTTTATACAATATATTACAATATCAATAATAAGAATAAAAAAAGATAAAATAATAAAAGAATATAATGATGAAATATTAAAAGATATAACAAACAAAGAATTAGAATTAGCTCAGGTATTGACAAATAGCTTAGAACAAGAATTTAATATTAAGTTTAATGATATAGAAGTTATATTTATAGCAATACATCTAACATCAAAAAGTTTATTACAAAATCAAGAAAACTTTATTATAAAAAATAATATAGATAATATAGTAATGCAGATGCTTGAAGTAGTATATAATAATCTAAAAATAGATTTTAGAGATGATTTTAATTTAATACTACTTCTAAAACAACATCTAACACCTATGAATATTAGAATTAAGTATAATATTATGCAAAAAAATACTATGCTTAAAGAAATAAAGAAGAATTATGGGCTTGCATATCTAATAGCATCTGAAAGTGCTACTGTATTAAAAAAGTATTATGATAAAGAAATATCTGAAGATGAAATTGGTTTTCTTGCATTATTATTTCAAATTAGCTTAGAAGAGAAAAGTGAGAATAAGGATAAAATTAATATACTAATAGTATGTGGTAGCGGTAAAACTACTTCTAAACTATTAATGTTTAAATATAAAAAAGAGTTTTCAAACTATATAGACAATATATATACAACAGATTTAATAGGACTAAAAGATTTCGATTTTTCTAAAGTACATTATATTCTATCAACAGTATCAATATCAATAAAAGTTCCAGTACCAATTATAGAAATAGGACTTTTCTTAGAAAATGAAGATATACTAAAAGTAAAAAGCGTATTAAAATTATCAAAAAATAATACTCTATATGAATACTATAAAAAAGAATTATTCTCTACTACTATAAAAGGTGATAATAGAGAAGAAATTATAAAAAATATTTGTAGTGAAATATCAAAATATGAAAATATACCTGATAATTTTTATAACTCTATTATAGAAAGAGAATTATTAGCAGAAACAGATTTTGGAAACTTAGTAGCAATACCACATCCTATAGAACTTATAACAGATAAAACATTTATATATATAGCAGTATTAGATAAACCTATAATATGGTATAAAAATAATGTACAATTAATATTTCTAATTTCAATATCAAAATATCATAATAGTAATTTAGAAGAATTTTATAAAGATACTATAGACTTTTTGCTAAACGAAACAAAAATTAAAGATTTAATATCAAATCCATCTTTTGATAATTTTATAAAATTATTTAATAATAAGGATATAATATGATTTCATTTGAATACACTATAAAAAATATAAACAATATACACGCAAGACCACTGACAGAATTAGCTGAGATAGTGAAGCAAAGTAAATGCGATATAATGATAGAAAAAGATAGTTTAATTAAAGACTTAACTAAGATAATAAGTATGATACAATTAAAGCTTAAAATATCAGATAAAGTGGAAATCTCTATTATAGGAGCTAATGAAGAATTAGAAAAAAGTGCATACCAAAAAGTAGAAAAGTTCTTTAATGATAATTTCTAAATATATCAATTATAAAAATACTCTCTGCATAATAATATCAGAAATATACTCAGCCAACTCTTCAGCACTAATATAACAGTCTTTTAATATCCACTCGCCTATTACAGAAATAAAAGCTCCCGAGTAAAATGAAGCCATAATCTCAACAGCATAAGGTCTATCAGTTCTAACTTGCTTAATATCTTTAATACCTGCGATAACATAAGCTTCTAAATATTTCTGTAGTATATGTATGATACTACCATCTTTATTATTTTCGAATATAATTTTTAAGTATTTTCTATTATGATAAAAATATTGTAAAATCTTAATCATAATATCTATATGCGAATCTTTTAACTTATCTTCTATTTTATATTTATTTAAATACTCTAAAAACTTAGACTCATACTCATCAAGCTTAGACTTCAAAAGCTCATACTTATCATTATAATAAGTATAAAAAGTACTTCTGTGCATATTAGCCTTTTCACAAATATCAATAACTCTAATATCCTCAAAAGATTTTTCTTCTAATAGAAGTCCCAAAGCTTCTTCTAATTGTTTTTTAGTTTTCTGTACTCTTAATTTATTTTTATTATGGTGAGTTTTCATAGAATATAGTATTTCCAAATATTTCAACAAATAAACTTATTTTAGATTTTATACTATATACAAATAAATTACAATGATTATGAAAAAAAAGTAATATTTTTTATTTTTTTCTATAACGTTTTTTTTTAAATACCCGATAATAATTGTAAGTCCAAGGAAGGACAAAATATTTTTCATGGAGGAACCATAAATGGTTATCAATAATAACATTAGTGCTATTAATTCACAAAGAACACTAAAATTTCGCCAAGTAGATCTTAAAAAAGATGCAGCTCAACTTTCTTCAGGTATGAGAATCAATAATGCTGGTGATGATGCTTCTGGTTTAGCAGTATCAGAAAAGATGAGATCTCAGATCCGTGGTTTAAGACAAGCTGAAAGAAATACTCAAGATGGTATCTCTTTCATCCAAACTACAGAAGGTTACTTAGAAGAAACTACTAACATCCTTCAGAGAATCCGTGAATTAGCTATTCAAGCTTCAAACGGTATCTATACAGATGAAGACAGACTTTATGTACAAATCGAAGTTTCTCAGTTAGTAGATGAAATTGACAGAGTTGCTTCTCAAGCTCAGTTCAACAAGTTAAATATGTTAACTGGTAGATTTGCTCGTTCTACAGGTGAGAACACTCCTACAGCTTCTATGTGGTTACACATTGGTGCTAATATGGACGAAAGAAAGCGTGTTTATATTGGTACTATGAACAGCCAAGCTTTAGGATTAAAAAACCCAGTAGGACCTGCTGGTACAGCTACTTTCATCAGTCTTTCAAGCACTGCTAAAGCTAATACTGTAATTGGTATGGTTGATGAGGCTTTATTAAAAGTGTTAAAGCAGAGATCTGATTTAGGTGCTTATCAGAACAGATTAGAAATGACTGCTCAGGGATTATTAGTAGGTCATGAAAATATGACTGCTTCTGAGAGCAGAATCCGTGATACTGATATGGCTGAAGCTTCAGTTAAGCTTGCTAGAGACCAGATTCTTAACCAAGCTAACCTTTCTATGCTTGCTCAAGCTAATCAGTTACCTCAGGGAGCTCTTAGATTATTACAATAATCTTAAATTAGTAGCATAACCATAAAAAAGGAGATACTTTTATAGTGTCTCCTTTTTTATTTATCATAACTCTATATAAAATATTAAATATTTATAATCATCTTAAACTGTGATGATATCTCTCGCTTTATAGCTTGCATACTCTGTGATATAGATGGTTGACTAACATTAAATATCTTTGCAAGTTCAAGTTGACTCTTACCTTCTGAAAATAATTTTAATAATTTCTTTTGCTTTGGTGACAATATAGCTATTATCAAATGATTAACCCTACTATACTCAGACTCGCTTAAAGAACTACAATACAAAATATTATCTATATCATTACTACTTAAAACAACTTCCCTACTATCGCTATAATCAGCATCCTTTATATGTAACTCACTTAAAACCTTATCACATAACACTTTACAAGTATTATACTTAGGACATAAATTACACATTATGATACTCCTTTAATAAATAATATATATCATCTAAAATACAAGGAGAATAATCAGATATATTAATACTACCAATACTAGCCAACCTACTAATAGCATTCTCTATATCTACTCTCATTATAACCCAATCCTCCCAGTGGAATTTTTTATTATAGAAAAAGTCATCATCCGTAATATTGTCTAATATAACTTTTATCAAACTTAAACTATAATTACTACTACCTCTTTTGAAAGTTGATAATTTTACCTTTTTCATTAATATCACTCCTTATATACAGTATATAACTGTATTTATTTATAGTATATTTATACACTATAAATAAAAAATTGCAATACCATATAATATATTTTTATACAGTATTTTAAAATTTATTTATAAAAATAAAGAATATACACAATATATGTAAAAATATTAAGGAATTATAAGAATATATAAAGATTTATATTAGAAAAAAGATAAATATAAAAATTAAAGATTATCTAAAATAGTTTTAGCAAAATTCTTAGCTACTTCAGGGCCCTTAGCCGTGATAATATTACCACTAACAACAACATCATCAGAAACAACAATAGCATAACCATGACGAATATGACCCTCATCTGCTTCAAGACAAGTAGCCTCAATGTTCTCTAATATTCCAGAATTAGCCATAATAACAACACCACTTCCAATTCCAGCAACAACCTTACCATTATCAAGAAAAAGTTTAGCAAGCCCCTGAGTACGCCAATCATCCCACAAACTAATACAGCCAACACCACCTATAAAAACAATAGCATCATAGTCTAAAGCATCAACCTCACTAAATAAAATCTCCATATCAGTACTACCACCTAATTTACCATAAGCAGTACCAATAGAAGTAGAAGACACAGTAGTTTTATATCCAGCATTAGTAAAGATTTTCTTAGTTTCAAAATACTCTTCATCTTGAAAGTTTTGATTTGCAAGAACATATAATATATTATTAGTTTTTTCCATATACAGTTACCTCATACAATTTTTATCATAACTTTTTTTATTTTTAATCGCAAGCTTATAAGCCTTAATATATTCTTTAGTGCTTTTTTCCCAAGAATTATCTATTTTCATAGCACGAATCTGCATTTTTTGAAAAGCACTCTTATTATCATAATAAACACTAATACCCCACCCTATTGTATTATAAAGAGAACGAGCATTAATATCATAAAATTTAAAACCAGTTCCTTTTTTAGTCTCTTCATTATAATTTTGAACAGTATCCTCAAGCCCACCAGTAGCACTAACAATAGGCAAAGTACCATAAGCAAGTGAATACATTTGATTAAGTCCACAAGGTTCAAAAATAGAAGGCATAACAAACATATCACAACCAGCCTCTATTAAATGTGCAAGCTCATTATTATAACCAATATAAGACCCTATTCGTGTTGAATATCTCTTAGGTAAATCTCCAAAAAAACTTTCAAGAGACTTATCTCCAGTACCAAGTATAACAAATTGAAACTTCATATTTTCCATTAAAGGTTCTATAATAGAAGCAAGTAAATGATAGCCTTTTTGATCTACAAATCTACCAACAGCACCAATAATTGCAATATCATCATTTTCTTCTAATAGAAATCTTTTTTGAAGCTCTCTTTTACAAATCTTTTTTCCACTCAAGTCTTTATGACTATAATTAGCAGGAATAAGTTTATCTGTTTCAGGATTCCACTCTTCAGTATCTATTCCATTTAAAATACCTGTAAAACTTGTAGTTTTATTTCTAAGATAAGGAGCCATACCATACCCTCCATAAGGCATAGAAATCTCCTTAGCATAAGTAGGGCTAACCGTAGTTACAACATCCGCAAAAAATATACCACCTTTAAGTAAATTAATACGACCAGAATCCTCAAAAGTATTAGAGCTAAAATTATTCATACCCAATCCTAAATAGTCATAAGTAGTATTAAAATTATAAATACCCTGATACTTAGAATTATGAATTGTAAGTACACTTGCTGTTTTCCCAAGAAATTTATTATACCAATGCCAAGTTTTTAAGTATGCAGTAGCACTTGCTGTTTGCCAATCATTAGCATGAATAACATCTACTTTTATACCTAAATCTATACATAATTGTAAAGAAGCCCTTGAAAAAAAACCATATCTCCAAGCATTATCCTGATAATCATTAAAATTATAATCATGATAAAGACCTTCACGAGAGAAAAAATGATGATGCTCTATAAAATAATAATCAACTCCCCTATAAGTAGTCTTAAAAACTCCACACCACTCTTCTCCAAGACCCATATGTACACACATAGAGTCAAAAACTTTTTCTATATAAAAATCTTTAAAATTAATATCTCTATATTTAGGTAAAACTACAAAAGCATCTACATTTTCTTTTTTAAGATAAAATGGTAAAGCACCTACTACATCAGCAAGACCACCAGTCTTAATAAAAGGAGTAGCCTCAGATGCTGTTATCATTACTCTCATATTTGGCATTTATAAAACTCCATAATTATCTATTATAATTTAAAATATACTCTTTTTATATAAAAATTCAAGTTATAAAATATAATCACAACTATATAAATGATGATTGACTTTTTTTGTTTTTCATATAATATTTCACGATGAAGTATTTTATTGTATTATTTATTATAATCGCAAACTCACTTCACCCAATAGTTTTAATAGAAAGTAAAGTGAATAAAAAATACATACTACAATCGCAAAAACTAATATATACATTAGAGTTTATAGGAGATACAGGATTATTTAAAGTTCAAGGACTAAACGAAGAAGAAATAAATGACTTTAAAATTATAAATAAAAAAGAAGAAATAGAGACAACGCATAGAGAAAGAACACAACTTATTACTAAATATAAAATAACATATACTCTCTCTCCATTAAGAAATGGAAAGCTACATATACCAGAACTTGAAGCAAGATACTATGAAATAGAAAGTGGAAATAGATTAATACCTAAAATAGAAAAATTAAATCAGTATAATATATTAGTATTTAAAAATTGGTTTTCTATCATATTTATACTACAATGGGTTATTATTATACTTATAATCATATTTATTCTAAAAGTTATCAAAAAGGGAGCTAAAAAGTAAAAATGGAAAGCAATATAAAAGACTTACAAGCTATATCTGAAGCTACAAATGCTGCTGTTGAAGTTGTAAATACTATCAAAAATGAAATAAAAAAGATGATAGTAGGTCAAGACAATATGATTGATAAACTACTACTTGGAATAATATGTAATGGTCATATTTTATTAGAAGGTGTACCTGGTCTTGCTAAAACGCTAACTGTAAAAACATTAGCAAGTACAATAGATGCTGGGTTTAAAAGAATACAGTTTACCCCAGATTTACTTCCTGCAGATATTATAGGAACTGAGATTTATAATATTAAAACTTCTGAATTTTCTGCCAAAAAAGGACCTATATTTTCAAATATTATATTAGCTGATGAAATTAATCGCTCTCCTGCAAAGGTACAATCGGCTCTATTAGAAGCTATGGAAGAGAGACAGGTTACCATTGGGGATACTACATATAAACTACCAGATATATTTTTAGTATTAGCAACTCAAAACCCAGTAGAACAAGAAGGTACTTACCCTCTACCAGAAGCACAAGTTGATAGATTTATGCTAAAAGTAATGGTACAGTATCCTACTAAATCTGAAGAAAAAGCTATTATAAAAAGTGTAGTAAACTCTAAAGTAGAACCTATAAAGCCTATAACTACTATAGAAACTATAGAAAAATTAAGAAAACTATCAAATCAAATACATATAGAAGACAGACTATTAGACTATATAGTAAATATAATAGATGCCACAAGAAATCCAAAGCTTTATAATGTAGATGAAAGTTTAATAGAATTTGGAGCTTCACCAAGAGCAGGTATATACCTCACTAAAGCTGCAAAAGCAAATGCAATGATGCAAGGACGTGCTTTTGTTATACCTGAAGATATACGTGCTGTAGCTTATGAAGTATTAAGACATAGAATTGCTATAACTTATGAAGCACAAGCTGAAAATATAAATACAGATACATTAATCACAAATATTCTATCAAATATAAATGTACCATAATATTATAGTTTCAATCGGAAAAAATTAGAAACTTTTAATAATTTTTTAATTGACTTAACATAACAATACATATTTATAGTATTCTCATCCGATAATTTGCTTTAGAGGGTGTAATTTATGAGACAATTAAAGAAATTCGCTTTTATTTTATCGGTAGTATTTATATCTACTTTAGAAAATTTATTTCCTCAAAATATTGTAGAGTTTGATAAAAACAAGGTAGAAATAAATAAATTAGTAAATGGATATCAAATATTTATAAAAAAAGAAAATAATGATAGCTATATAAAAGTTAAAGTAAAGTTAAATAATAATAGATACTCATATCTTTATAGAGATACAACAGGAAATAATAACTCTATAATAACTATAACAAATACAACAATACATCAAACATTAGGATATTCTTTTGACTCATATATACCAAATAATCTGTATCTAAGCTCAGAAAATAAAAATACACCTTTTAGAGTAGCGGTAAACTCTCAATTACTACTTGAATATTATGATAATAATAATAATCTAATACATATAAAGCAATTAACATTAGAAGCAGATAAAAATACAACAAACCCTATAATAACATTAAGAAATGTAGAAAAAGAAGGCGATTTTTATGCTTTCTACTTATACTATTCTGGGGGAAATAATGGTAGATATGCTTTTTATGTTAGAGAAGGAAAAGAAAGCAGTCAGTATAAAATTATAAATACATCGTTTGGAAACTTTGAAAAAGTAGATGGTAGTGCTATTATATTAGAAGATACATATCAAAAAGGTGTAGGAAAAAAACTATATATAAAAGCATATTTTAAAGAAATACCTGAAGATAGATATTTATCTTTTAATGTATTTAATAGAAGAGGTGAAAGTTTTACATATCCTATAGACTATATTATAGAAAATCAAAATATAATAGAAGAAACTATAGAAACAAACATAGAAGAAAACATAATAGAAGAAAATACACCTACTCCTATTAGACCAAATAGAATAATAAATGAGCCTCTATCACCAAATACAAATATAATAATAATAGGGCAAAATAATAAGTCTGCTATAAATGATGTTGATAATAAAAATATAACAGCTAAGTATAATGGTGAGGCTATAGATATTATAGATAGAGCAAGTAAGTCATTTCAAACAGAAAATCATCTTGCTAATGATGTTAATAATTTAAAAGATATTATAAATAAAATAGTAGATAAATATAATGAAAATATGGATTTAGTTTTTGTAATAGATACTACTACAAGTATGGCACCATACTTAAAGGGAATAAAAGAATATATGAAAACTATGTCTAAGAAAGTAATAGATAATGATGGTAGAGTTGGATTTGTTCTTTATAGAGATGTAAATGATACTTATCTTACTAAAAAAATAGACTTTAATACAAATATAAAATCAGTAAGTAGAGATATAAACTACTTATATGCTACTGGTGGTGGTGATAAACCAGAACCTATGTATGAAGCTATACAGGTTGCTTTAGATGACTTTACATATATAAATAAAAATAAAGTTGTAATAGTAATAACAGATGCACCAGCAAAAGTGATAGGAAAAGCTACATTAGAGACAAATACAAAATCAGCAAAAGAAAAAGGAATAAAAATAGAAACTATTCTAACAAAAGAAACAGAAGACAAATCTTATGAAGATATAAATTTCTTTAAGTATTAATAAAAAATCTCCAAATAAAAAAAAGACAAGTTCTAAAAAGAGCTTGTCTTTATTATTTAATAAAGAAATTATCTCCATTCCAATTATCTGGAATACCTATTTTATCCAAAATATGTTTTTTATCTTTAAAACTTACAGTTGATTTTAGCTTAAATAATTGCTTATATATTTGGTTTATAAAATACAAGGTTGAAGTAATATGTATATTTGATACTTTAGCCATATATTCTAAAGTAACTATAAAATTAAACAAACTATCATTTTCTAAATCATTCCAAGAATAATTAGAATTTAAAATAATATTATTCTGCATAGGAATCTTCATTTTACAACTTGATAAACTTAAATATAAAACCCTAGAATGATGAGCTGCTTTATTTCTAATGAATGTCATAGTGTATAACCAAGATTTTATAAAACTATGATGATAAATATTCATACTATTAGATATTTGAGATTTCAACTTATTCTCTGAATAATTATAAAATTTATAAAGATTACCTAAACTCATAATTTCTACATTAATCCATATAGGAATATAATCTAAATTATTATTATATTTATTCTTATAATGTAGAATAAATATTTCTTTAGATTTATTGGCCTCTTTTATTAAATATTTATTAATACTACTATAACAATCTAATGAATAATTAAAAAATGGATCATTATTATAAACATCTAATCCTTTACGAGCCATAATATTTCTCATATATATTTCAAAGTATGAAATACAAGAAAATAATAATTGTATAATCTTTATATCTGTATTATAAAATTTATATACATCTCCAAAAGAAGTATTCTCAAAAATATGACTTCTATCATTAGTACTTAATTTATTCTCAAAAACATATAAATAACCACTAAAATGATAGTAATTAATATTTTCTAAAAATTTAGTAGCAAACTCTAAATTATCGATTATCAGACCTCTAGATTTCAATAATCCAATCTGTTCTGATACAGACATAGATTTTTTATCATAATTTATCATAAAAAAATTAATATTTAAAGAAGCTACCGTAGAGTGAGCTACTCTATAAGAGTAAGCCCCACGGTAATATATATTTTAAGTATAATATATAAGTATTTATAAGTCAACTGTAAAATTATTTCTTATCTTCAGAACTAAAAGGGACAACAGCTAAATCACTAACCTTAGCATCATCATGAATATTAACTATTTTTACGCCCTTAGCATTACGTCCTAACTCTGGAATAGAATCAGCTTTTACTTTAATAGTCATATCATCAGTAGTTACAACCATAATATCATCTTTATCACCAACAGTCTTAACACTAACAACAGAACCAGTCTTATTATCAAGTTTAATATAAATCTGACCAAGTCCACCACGACCCTTAACATTAAACTGCTTAGAAGAAAGACGCTTACCAATACCATTTTCAGTAATAACTATTAAAGATTCTCCCTGATGAATACCATTACCAGATACACAAACATCGCCCTCAGATAATGTAATACCCTTAACACCAGAAGCACTTCTACCCATATTACGTACCTTCTCTTCAGTAATTCTAAGAGCTTGCCCAGTAGCAGTAGTCATAATAAAATCATCACCCTTAGAAACAGGAGAAACAGCAACAAGCTCATCATTATTTTCTAAAGTTAAAGCAAGTATACCACGCTTCTTAGCATTCTCAAGATGTTTAAGTTCCATCTTTTTGATAGTACCCATTTTTGTAACCATAATAATAGACTTATTAGGATCAAACTCAGATACAGTAAAATAGCTTGTAATCTTCTCATCAGGAGCTAAGTTTAATATAAACTTAATACTCTTACCCTGAGAAATCTTACTTAAAGCAGGTATCTCATGTACTTTCATCCAGAAAGCCTTACCTCTATCAGTAAATATAAATAAATAATCCTTAGTAGAAGCAACAAATAAATGTTGTATATAATGCTCTCCAGAAGATTTACCTCCAAGTACTCCAACGCCTCCCCTACCTTGAGTTCTATAAGAAGAAGCAGGTACTCTTTTTATAAATCCCTGAGTAGTAATAGATACAGCAACATCTTCATCATGTATTAAATCTTCAACATCAATCTCAGTATCATTAGACTTACCAACTATCTCACTTCTTCTATCATCACCATACTTCTCAGATATTTTTTCTAATTCTTCTTTAATAACAGCTAAAATCTTAGGAGGATTAGCAAGTAAATCTTCACAATAAGCAATAAACTCTCTTAATTGCTGTAATTCTTGTTCTATTTTTAACTTTTCTAAAGCAGTTAAACGCTTTAATGGCATATCAAGTATAGCTTGAGCTTGCTTTTCAGACAAGCTAAATCTACTCATTAAAGTATTACGAGCAGACTCAGTATTTTCACTCTGACGTATAATTTTAATAACTTCATCAATATTAGCCTGAGCTATTAATAAACCTTCTAATATATGTGCCTTAGCCTTAGCCTGATTAAGATCATACTCAGTACGCTTAGTAATAACCTCAACTCTATGTTCTACAAAATACTTAATAAGTTCTTTTAAGTTCAATACTTTAGGTTCACCATTAACAAGTGCTAAGTTTATAATACCAAAAGTAGTTTCTAAATCAGTATGCTTCCATAATTGATTAAGAACTATTTGAGTATTAACACCTTTTTTTAATTCTATAATAAGGCGAATACCAGCTCTATTAGAAGACTCATCACGAATATCAGCAACACCCTCTATCTTACCTTGCTTAACTAAATCAGCAATTTTCTCGTGAAGAGTAGTTTTTACAACACCATAAGGAAGCTCTTTTACAACAATAGCCTCTCTATCACGGCGAGTTTCTTCCATTTCTAATTTCGCTCTTAATTTAATTCTACCTTTTCCTGTAGTATATGCTTCTTTTATGCCCTCTTGTCCGTATATGATACCAGCAGTAGGAAAATCAGGACCTTTAACATATTTCATCAAGTCCTTAATCTCACAATCTTGATTATCGATATAGTACATAGTAGCACTTATTACTTCTTTTAAATTATGAGGAGGCATATTAGTAGCCATACCAATAGCAATACCCATACTACCATTAACAAGTAGTTGTGGCACTGTAGCAGGTAGAACAGAAGGCTCCGTACGAGAATCATCAAAATTTGGAACAAAACGTACAGTTTCTTTTTCTATATCATTAAGCATCTCTTCAGCAAAACGAGTCATTCTCGCTTCAGTATAACGCATAGCAGCAGGTGGATCATCATCTATAGAACCAAAATTACCCTGACCATCTACAAGCATATAACGCATAGAAAAATCTTGAGCCATTCTAACCATAGTTCCATAAACAGCAGCGTCCCCATGTGGGTGATAACGTGCTAACACCTCTCCTACTGTAGCTGCAGATTTTTTATATGGTTTATCATGTGTAAGGTTCGCATCATACATAGCATATAATATTCTTCTATGTACGGGCTTAAGTCCATCTCTAACATCTGGTAATGCTCTTGATACTATAACGCTCATAGCATAAGTTAGATATGACTCTTTTAATTCACTTTCTATTGATATGTGATTTACTCTTTTTAAGATATCTTCTGTTGTTGTTGAGTATTTTCTCTCTTCATTACTGTTTTGCTCATTATTCTTTTTAGAAGCCATAAATATAATTCCCTTTAAAATAAATCAATATATTATAACATAGTGATAAATAAAGTAAAATATTTTTTGTTCTTTAAATATATAAGTTTATAGAAGTTAATTTATAGTAATTAATAATAGTAAAAATACTCATAAAAGTTGAAAAAGTTATTTAATAGTTTATAATAAGCAAAAATATATCATTTATAAATAATAAAAATTTTTAAGGACAAAATATGGGAAAACCAATTACTAAGGCTGGGTATGATAAGGCTAAAGCTAAGTTAGCTGAAATGAAAGAAGAATTTGAAACTTTACCTGCTATTATTGCAGAGGCTCGTGAAAAAGGTGATTTAAAAGAAAATGCTGAGTATCATGCTGCTCGTGAGAGACAGGGATTATTAAATGCACAAATCGCTAAATTAGAAAGCGACTTGGCTGGAAGTGAGGTTATTGATCCTGCTACTTTAGATAAGGATACTGTTACTTTTGGAAAGAGAGTGAAAGTAAAAGATAAAAATACTAATGCTACATTAGAATATAGAATAGTTGGAGAATTGGAAGCTGATATGGCTAATAATGAAATTACTATTGTAACTCCTGTAGCTAAGGGACTACTTACAAAAAAAGTGGGTGATGTCGTGACAATCAAAGTACCTGCAGGGGACAGAGTTTTTGAAATTTTAGAAATTAATATATAAAAATTTTATAATACTAAAATATAAGGATATAAGATGAAGCATTTCAACTTTGATAAAGCATTTTTGTATACAGTATTGGAAGAGGCTTTAAAAAATGGTGGAGAGTATGCTGACCTATTCTTTGAAGATACTAAGACAAATAGCATTTCATTTTTAGATAAAAAAGTTGATGATATAAACTTAGGTGTAAGCTATGGTGTTGGGCTTAGAGTTATAGTAAATAAAAAGACTATATATCTATACTCAAATGATACATCTAATGATAGTTTAATTAAATTAGCAAAAAATGCTTCATCTGTAATAAAAGATTCTAAACATATACCAAATATGTTTGTAGAAAATAGTGAAACAATAAATAATCATCCTCTACATATTAACCCTTTTGATGTGCGACTTGATGAAAAAATAAATACACTCTCATTTTTAGATAAAAAAGCAAGAGAAGTATCAGACAAAATAAAACAAGTATCAGCAAGATATGCAGAAAAACAAAGAAATATATTAGTATGTACAAGTAAAGGAGTATTAAAAGAAGATTCTCAAACTTATGTACGACTTGTTATGATGTCTATGGCTAATGATGGGAATAATACACAAACTGCAAGCAGAACTAAAGGTGCATTAGATGGATACAAAGTAATAAATGATATAAACTTAGAAGAAATGGCTTTTGAAACTGCAAAGTCTGCTATAAAGATGCTAGACTCTAAATACCCAAAGTCTGGAAAATACCCTGTAGTTATAGACAATGCCTTTGGGGGTGTTATATTTCACGAAGCTTGTGGACATGCTCTTGAGGCTACTGCTGTTGCTGATAATGCTAGTGTATTTTGTAATAAACTTGGTACACAAATAGCTAATGAGTGTTTAACTGCTATTGATGATGGAACTATAGAAAATGCTTGGGGAAGCTATAATATTGATGATGAGGGTAATGAAGCTCAGAGAACTGTTTTAATAGAAAATGGAATATTAAAAAGCTATTTAGTAGATGAACTTGGTTCTATGAAAATGAATCATGCTATAACTGGAAGTGCAAGACGTGAAAATTATAAATATCCTCCTACTTCAAGAATGCGTAACACTTTTATAGATAATGGTACATCTTCATTTGATGAATTAATTTCTACAATAGAATATGGACTTTATGCTAAAAAAATGGGTGGTGGTTCTGTAAATCCTGCTACTACTGATTATAATTTTTCTGTATCTGAGGCTTATTTAATAGAAAATGGAAAAATTACTACTCCTGTACGTGGGGCTACACTTATTGGGCGTGGTTATGAGACTTTGATGAATATAGAAGCTGTTTCATCTAATTTGGAATTAGCTGATGGTATGTGTGGTAGTGTATCTGGATCTGTACCTACTACTGTTGGACAACCTGCTATTAGAGTAAAAGAATTAACTGTTGGGGGAAGATAAGTGGGTGTGAATAATCAATCTTTAAGAGAAAAAATAAAAAATATTTATGATATAGTAAAAGAAAAAGCAAATGATATTAATGATATTGAGCTTTATATGTCTAAATCTAGCGAAGAAGAGTTTATTGTTCGTGAAAGAGATTTGGATAAATATACTTTTGCTGAGTCTATTGGCATTGGTATTAGAATTATAAAAGATGGACGTGTTGGTATAAGTTTTACTGAGAAGATAGATAATGAAAAAGATTTAGAAATATTAATAGAAAATGCTAAAATTTCTATGAAACACTCTATGCCAGAAGAGTATAATACTCTAACAAAAGAAGATAATAATATAAAAGAAAATACTTTTAATATGATAAATGAAAATATAATAAATCTTTCTTCTGAAACCTTAACAAAATTATCTCTAGATATAGAAGATAAATTATACTCATTAGACAAAAAAATAGATAATGTACCATCTGCAGGAATTGGTAGATATAAATTTCAAAAAGCTATAATAAATAGCAATGGTATATGCAAAGAAGAAATAAAAAATAGCATATCATACTTTGCTGAGGTTATTGCTAAAGAAAATGATATAGTAAAGACAGGCTTTGATATTTATAATTCTACAAATGAAGTATTTGATAAAGATAGTTTCTGTAGAAATATAGTAGATAATGCCATAAATAAATTAAATGCTAAGCCTATTAAAAGTGACAAGTATAAAACTATATTTTCAAATAAAGCTATGCGTACAATAATCGGAGCATACTTAGGATTATTTTCTGCTGAAAGTGTACAAAAACAAATATCACTCTTTAAAGATAAAATAGATAAGCAAGTAGCAAATAGTATTATAAATATAAAAGATATTCCATTATTAGAGAATGGTCTTGCAAATACAAACTTTGATGGAGAAGGCTCTACTACTAAAAATTTAACTATAATAGAAAATGGTATACTAAAGAATTTTTTATATAATAACTATACAGCAAAAAAAGATTCAAAACAAACTACAGCACATGCAACAAGAGGCTTTAAAACTCCTATAGGTATATCTTGCCATAATTTTATGTTGGAACAAGGTAATTATAATTTAGAAGAACTAATAAAAAAAATAGATAATGGTATACTTGTAACTTCTCTATCAGGAGTACATTCTGGTGTAAACTCTATAAGTGGAGATTTTTCTCTACAATCTGAAGGTATAAAAATAGAAAATGGAGAGTTAACATATACTACAAGTCCATTTATAGTTTCTGGAAATATATTAGATCTACTTCTAAATATAGAAGCTCTTGCTAATGATATAGACTATAATAAATCTTCTATATATGCCCCAAGTGCTTTAATAAAAGAATTGTCATTTGCTTGTTAAAATAATGAAATATAAAAATTAAATATTTAATCTAATAAGCCCTATAACTTTACCAACTATAGAAACACTTTCCAATATTATAGGTGGATAGTTTTTATTTTCAGATACAAGTCTAACATTATCTTTATCTCTAAAAAAACGCTTTATAGTAATCTCTTCAGAACCATTATCATCAATCTTAGCAACCACAATATCACCATTATTAGGAGTAATATTAGCAGGATTAACCAACACCATATCCCCATCTTGAATATGAGCATCTATCATAGAATCCCCAGAAACTTTCATAAGAAAATTCCCATCACTCTTAGCAATAGAAAGAGGTAAAGCAAAAACTTCTTCAACAACCTCATCAGAAACATCCATAAGAAGACCTGCCTTTACTTCATTTCCAAGTAATGGAATATTAATAATATCAGCATAATCATTATTTAGAGTATTATTAGCACTAATAGGTACAGAACCTCTTGCTCTTTTATCTGTTTTCTTTACATATCCTTTTTTTTCTAAAGCTGTTAGATGAGTAGTTACTGCTGTAGGTGAGGCAAAATTAAAATGAATCATTATTTCTTTTACTGTTGGAGGATATCCATTTTCAGTCATAAATCTTGTTAGAAAATTATAGATTTCTCTTTGTTTTTCTGTTAGTTCTGTCATTTTAATATTACTCCTATGATATAGCTATATGTAATAATATGTACTATGATTTATTATACTATATAAAAATATGTTGTCAATAACAAAAAAGATATTTATACGGTATATATAAAATTTAATTATTATGTTATAATTAGAGCTTAGAGGAGAAAATAATGATAAAAAAAATATTATTTTTTATTTGTTTTATAAATATAATAATATATACACAAGAAACGAATGAGGTAAAACTAAGTAGACAAGAAAGAGCCTTTTTAAAAGCAAGTAAAGATGGAAAAATAAATACTGTAAGAAAATATTTAAATGAAAATATTAATATAGAAGTTAGAGATGAAGAGGGAAATACCGCATTAATACTTGCTACAGAGTGGGAACATTTTGATATTGTAAAACTATTAGTAGAAAATAATGCTAATGTTAATGCTAGAGATAATAATTTATATACACCTCTAATGGTATCAGCTATAGTTGGAAATTATAAAATATCTGAATATTTAATAGGACATGGTGCTGATGTTAATATGAATGATACTACAGCATCTGTATTATTTTATGCTGCTGGGTCTGGAAATTACAAAATAGTAGAACTTTTAATAAGAAATAATGCTGCAGTAAAAGGACAATATGGAGATGGTGCATTAATAGAATCTATTTTTTGTAAGTATAATAAAATTGCAAAACTATTAATAGATAATGGAGCGAGTATTAATGCTAAATCTATAGATAATTTCACAGCATTGATGACAGCTATATATGTAGAAAATATAGAAATGATAAATTATCTAATATCAAAAGGTGCAAATCTTAAAATAAAGTCAGACGATGGAATAGATGCTCTACAATTAGCAAAAAATCTTAAAAACAAAGAAATTATCGCTATAATAGAAAGAGCATATTTAAAATAAAGATAATATTTTTTGTATTAATTAAAATAAAAAATTATAGCTAAACTTTTAATTAAATATAAAGTGTCCGATATTATTAATCATAGTATTTTGAATGGGCACTTTTATAATGATTATTAGAATAGCACTTATTTTATTTTTTATTATTAAGTTTAGTATTTATCCTAACTCTATAGACTTGTGGGAATATGTTGAAAATAATGACATTATAAACCTTGTAAAACAAATAAGGGCTGGTGGAGATGTTAATAAAGAATATGCAAATGGATATACTCTATTAATGCTTGCTTCTGAATATGGATATACTGATGTTGCTAAGGTTTTATTATATTATGGTGCTGATGTTAATACTTTAAATAAATTTAGAAATAATGCTTTAATGGTAGCTGCTGCTGAGGGTAATGTAGAGACTATAGGGGTACTACTTAGTAGAGGTGCAAATATTAATGCTAGAAATAGTGATGGTGCTACACCTTTAATACTTGCTACTGTTAATGGAAAAACTGAAGCTGTTAAATTCTTACTACAATATGGAGCAAATGCCAATTATAAAAATAACTATGGAGATACTGCATTATTAATAGCTTCTATGAGAAGATATATAGACATTATTGCATTATTACTTAATTATGGTGCTGATATTAATATACAAGACACTAAAGGTAAAAATGCTTTATTATATGCAACAGAATTTGGAGATACAGAATTAGTAAGAACTTTAGTTAGAATTAAAGGGGATGTTAATTCTAAGGACTTAGAATATGATACTGCTTTACTTAAAGCTTGTAGAAATGGATATACTGATATAGTAAAAATTTTAATATCTTCTGGAGCATATATAGATGATCAAGATGCTGATGGAAATACTCCATTAATGCTTGCTGCAAATGGAGGATATGTAGATATTGTAGAAGCATTAATTTATGCTAATGCTGATATAAATATTAAAAATGATGATGGAGAGACTGCATTTTCATTAGCATACTGGAATACAAGAATAAGAAATATGCTTTTACAAGCAGGATTTAGAGATAAAACTCCATATTTATATGATTAATTATTGATAGTAAGTTTTAAAGAAAATGCTCGAGACTGGATTTGAACCAGCACGGTTTTACCCGATAGCACCTCAAGCTATTGTGTCTACCATTCCACCACCCGAGCAACATAAGTTAGTATTATATAATAATAAATATAATTGTCAATGATAAAATAATAGCTATTAGATAATTAATCTAATAGCTATGTATATAAAAATTAATTATATAATTACTTATATAATTTACTTAGTCCAACCAAATTTCTTTGCTATATTATAAGCCTCTTGAGTTTTTAAATATTCAGCAAAGTCTTTAGCCTCTTTAGAAGCATTATTCTTAAGAACAATATTCATATCTCTATAAATAACTAAATCTTTTTCAATCTCAACAACAGTACCAAAATCAGGATTACTCATAGCCCAATCAATCCAAGTAATCCAAGCATCAGCCTCATCTTTCAAGAAAGCATTTCTAGCACTACCACTACTAGGAGTGAATAATACAATATTCTTTCTAAACTTAGATATAATACCAATATTCATAGTTCTGCCTATCATATCTTCCCAAACACCAGTACCAGAAGTATTGCTCTTACCCATACCATCAGCAACAACTACTCTAACCTCTTTATTTGCCAAATCTCTTAAACCTTTAATATTTTTAGGATTACCTTTTTTAGTTAGAATTATTGCTCTTCTAAAAAATAAAGGCTCTATATTAAGAACTGAAAAGTTTTCTTTATGATCATCAGCAATAGCTAAAGCAGACTGCTCTGAAGCACCAAATAATATATCAGCATCTTTCTTAGCCTTATCATTCCAAGTAGCCTGAGGACCAAAATTTACATTAACCTTAACACCAGTCTTCTCAGTATACTTCTTTGCAATCTCAATTAAAGCAGTATGTGGACCACCAGGACCATACAAATTAACATCAGCAAAAGCAATAGAACTAATAATAGATAATGACAATAATAATTTTTTTATCATAATAAAATCCTTTATAATTTTTTAATTTGTGCTAATTTAATAATAAATATAAAATTATTCTAAGTATAATAACTAAATAATATTTATTATTAATAACAAGCTTGATATTTACATATATAACAGTAAAAAGTTAGAATGGTACAATATTATTAATAAAAAAAATTAAGCTACAATAAAAAAATAATTAAAGTAGCTTAATTGTATATAAATTTTATTTTACAGCCTCAACACAGCGAGAGCATAACTCTTTATGAGTAGTGTCCCTTCCAACGCTATCATAATACCCCCAACAACGAACACATTTTTCACCTTGAGATGCCTCAGTCTTAACAAAAGAGATACCACCCTCTATAAAGCTATCATCTTTACTATCTAAAAGTAAAGTTTTACTTACAATAAATACCTCATTCAAACAATCAGTATACTTTTCTAATAATCTCTTAGTACTATCATCTTTAGTATTAATAGTAATAGTAGCCTCTAAAGACTTACCAATAGTATCATTATCTCTAGCACGTTCTAAAGAAAGTAAAACATCATCACGTACTTTTAATATAGTAGACCACTCATTTTCAATATTCTCATCTATATAATCTTTAACCTCAGGCCACAACTCTAAATGTATATTAGAAGAAGTATCATCTTTTTTATAATAACCCCAAACCTCATCTGTAGTAAATGGAAGTATAGGAGCTGTAACTTTAAGTAATACATCTAAAATCTCTACAAGTACAGTCTGTGAACTTCTTCTTGCAAGAGAATCTATCTTATCACAATAAAGTCTATCTTTAATAATATCAAAATAAGTAGCAGAAAGCTCAACAACACAATAGTTTATAAGTTTTTGATAAGCCTGATGAAACTCAAAACTCTCAAAACTCTCTGTTATAGACTTTAAGAAAGTATAAAGCCTAGATAATGCATATCTATCAACAGGAAGCAACTTATTAATATCTATTCTATCACTATCTATATTAAAATCAGATATATTACCAAGTAAATACCTAAAAGTATTTCTAACCTTACGATAATTATCAGCAACAGCCTTCATCATATTGTCCCCTACACGAGCATTATGAGTAAAGTCCTCACTCACACACCAAAGACGTAATATATCAGCCCCATACTGATCAATAACCTTAAGAGGAGAAACTACATTGCCAGCACTCTTATGCATAGCTTTTCCCTTCTCATCAAGTGTCCAACCATGAGTAATAAGCTGTTTATAAGGAGCAATACCACGAATAGCCATAGAAGGCCAAATAGAAGCCTGAAACCATCCTCTATATTGATCGCCACCCTCTAAATATAAATCAACAGGGAAATTATCTAATATAGTATCATTAGTTTTTTGTGCCGCAAAAGATGATACACCAGAATCAAACCAAACATCCAATATATCTTCTTCTTTTCCAAAATCATCACAACCACATTCACATTTTGTATTAGCAGGTAAAAAATCTTTAGCATCATTTTCAAACCAAATATCCATACCCTTTTCTTTTGTAACCTCAGCAAAATGCTTAGTAGTATCTGCAGTAAGTAAAGTCTTTCCACACTTCTTGCAATAAAAAGCAGGTATAGGAACACCCCAAGAACGTTGACGAGATAAACACCAATCAGGACGATTTTCAAGCATTTTCTTCATTCTCTCATGTCCCCAAGTTGGATACCACTTTATTTTATCTAATTCCTCTACTGTCTTTTTATCTATATTATCATTTTTCATATTCATAAACCACTGTGAAGTAGCTCTAAATATTAAAGGTTTCTTACAACGCCAACAAATAGGATAACTATGCTTTATATCATTTTTAGAGAATAATCTACCATTATTATGTAATATATCTATAATTTTAGAATTAGCCTCTGTAATTTTTACTCCTTCCATCTCCTTAAAGTCACTTGTATATTTACCCTCTCTATCAACAGGACAATAAATATCAAGACCATACTTCATACCTGTTTGATAGTCATCCATACCATGTCCAGGTGCAGTGTGAACTATACCAGTACCAGAAGTAGCCTCTACATAATCAGCAAAAACAACAGCAGATTTTCTATTCTCTATAAAAGGATGAGCTATTTCTAACTTCTCTATTTCTTCTATAGAAATAGAGACAATCTCTAAATCCTCTCTCTTTAACTCCTTTTGAGATAAAACAGATTCAACTAAAGCATCAGCCATAATAGCAAATCTATCATCAATTTTTACTGCCACATACTCTAAATCACGATTAAAAGCACAAGCCATATTAGAAGGAAGTGTCCAAGGTGTAGTAGTCCATATCATAACATCAACATTTCCATCTAACTTATCATTAACCTTATTTAATACAGGAAAATGAACATAAATACTATTAGAAATATGATTCTCATCATACTCAATTTCAGCAGCAGCAAGTGCAGTCTCACAATCTATACACCAATGTATAGTGCGAAGTCCTTTATATATATATCCTTTCTCTACTAAAGAAGCAAAAACATTAACAATCTCAGCTTCATACTCAGAAGACATTGTTAAATAAGGTTTATCCCAATCAGCCATTACACCCAAACGCTTAAATTGTCCCTTTTGTATATTAACATACTTATCAGCATAAGTTCTACACTTCTTACGCATTATAAACTTAGAAGTTTCCTTATATTTATCTCCCAAACTCTCCTGAACCTTAAGCTCTATAGGCATACCATGACAATCCCAACCAGGTACAAATGGTGAGTCAAAACCTCTTGCCGATTTATATCTTACTATAATATCTTTAATAATTTTATTCAAAGATGTACCTATATGAATATCTCCATTAGCATAAGGAGGTCCATCGTGTAAAATATATTTTGGAGCATTCTTTCTTGCCTCTCTTAACTTATTATATAGATTTTCTTCTTCCCATTTTTTTATGATTTTAGGTTCTTTATCTTTAAGACCTGCTTTCATTGGAAAATCTGTTTTTGGTAGATTTATTGTTTTACTATAATCCATAGTATTATGCTCCATTATATTTTTTAAAGTTTTATTATTATATACAGTAATAGTATTTTTTACAATATTAGTCTAAAAAATAACCATTGCTTTTTTCTAAAATTGATGCATACTTTTTTGTACCTTCATTTACACTTAAAAACTCTTTATCATATCCTGCTTTTCTTAAATTCGTTAAGTCTGCCTGTGTAAACTTTTGATACTTTCCTTTTAATGTTTCTGGAAAAGGTATATACTCTATTTTTGCGTCACTATAAACTTCATTTAATGCCTTAGCTATTTCAATAAAACTCTCAGCTTTTCCCGTACCACAATTAAATATACCAGATATATGAGAATTATCATAAAAATACATATTAACACTAACAGCATCATCAACATATATAAAATCTCGTAGGAAATTCTCAGAACCCTCAAAAATCTTCATATTCTCTCCACCCTTAATCTGATTAAATAAATGAAAAGCAACAGAAGACATTTTTCCCTTATGATTCTCTTGAGGACCATAAACATTAAAATATCTAAGACCAACTACTTGAGTATTTATCTTATTATCTTTCTTTAATATATTAACATATCTATCAAATTGATACTTAGAAAAAGCATACCCATTTAGAGGATATTCATTTTTTTCATCCTCAATAAAACCATTTTCGCCATTACCATACACAGAAGCTGATGAGGCATAAAAAAATCTTATATTATTCTCTAAACATATATGAAGTATATTCTTACTATATTCATAATTATTTTTCATAATATACTTTCCATCAGTAGCCATAGTATCAGAACAAGCACCTTGATGAAATATAACTTCTACTTTATGTTGTTTTATAAAATATCTTAAAAAATCTACAGTAAAATCTTCTTTATCTACATAATCAAAAAATCTAATCTTATTTAAATTCTTATGCTTAGATATATTAAGTAAATTATCAACTATAAGTATCTTGTCTATACCTTTATTATTAAGCCCTCTAACAATATTAGAACCAATAAATCCAGCACCACCAGTTACAATAATCATAAATAAAACTCCTAATTACTCATTTTATTAATAATATTTGTAGTAGAATATCCATCTACAAAATCTATTAAAATAACCTCTTTAGCAAATTCACGTCCTACAACTTCTTCTATTTTGTAGTCACCACCTTTAACTAATATATCAGGTCTAATACTCTTTATAAGCTCAAAAGGTGTATCTTCATCAAAAAGTATAATATAGTCAATACACCACAAAGCACTAAGAACTATAGCTCTATCTATTTCAGAGTTAATAGGACGCATTTCTCCTTTAAGGCGTTTTACAGAAGCATCTGTATTAAGCCCAAGTATTAAAATATCCCCAAGCTCACGTGCTTTTTCTAGGTACTCAACATGTCCTCGATGAAGTATATCAAAGCACCCATTTGTAAAAACTTTTCTCTTGTTATCTAAGTTAATACTTAAGAAATCTTTTAACTTTACAATCTTATTTTTCATAATTAAAACTCATTTTAACATAAAAAACATTAATTACAAAATTAAATACGTTTTTTTATTATATAAATAATTATAAAAAATTAAAATATTAACATAATTCTTTACTTTTTATAAATAAAGATTTATTATGTTAATATTAATTTTTATTTATAAAGGTTATTTATTATGCAAGGTAAACGTATAATTATTATAGGTGGTGGTTTATTACAAGTTCCAGCAATACAAATAGCAAAGGAAATGGGGCTTTTTACTATAGTATTTGATTATAATAAAGACGTTTACGGTATGAAAATAGCTGATTTAGCTTGTGTTGTTTCTACTCGTGATGTTGATGGATCTGTTAGAGTTGCAAGAGAACTTGCTAATAAGATGGATATACATGGAGTTATAACTGTTGGAACTGATGCTTCTACTACTGTTGCTGCTGTTGCTAATGCTTTATCTTTACCTGGTAATAAATTTGAAGATGCTTATGCTGCATCAAATAAGATAAGAATGAGAGAAAGATTCAAATCGCACAATGTTCCACAACCTAATTTTTTTCCTGTTTGGACTGTTGATGAGGCTTATGAGGCATTTAAAAATTTGAATAAACCTGTTGTTATTAAACCTGCTGACAATATGGGTGCTCGTGGAGTTATGAAGGTTTCTAATATAGATGAAGTTCTTATGGCTTTTAATAGGGCTAAAAGTTCATCACCTTCGGGTGAAGTTATTATAGAAGAGTTTATGGATGGAGATGAGCTTTCTATTGATATGCTTATTTACAATAATGAAATATTTGTTACTGGTATAGCTGATAGAATAATAGAGTTTCCACCATATTTTATAGAAACTGGGCATATTCTTCCTTCTCAACTACCTAAGGAACAGATTGATGATGCTATTGATGTTATGAAAAAAGGAATTAAGGCACTTAATTTAAAAATTGGTGCTGCTAAGGGAGATATAAAAGTAACTAAAAATGGAGCTATGGTGGGTGAAATAGCTGCTCGTCTTTCTGGTGGCTTTATGAGTGCATATACATATCCTCTTGCTACTGGTGTCAATTTAATAAAAAATGCTATAGAAATTGCTCTTGGAAATCCTCCAAGTGATTTGAAACCTAAGTGGAGTAAAGTTGCTATAGAAAAAGCATTTCTACCAGGTACTGGTGTTATAGAGGGAATTAGCGGTGTAGAAGAAGCTAAAAATATTAATGGAGTAAAAGAAATATTTATAAAAGTTAAAGAAGATGATATATTAGTTGCCCCTACTAATAATTTAGAAAAGGCAGGAAATATTATAGTGGTTGGAAATACATTAGATGATGCAC
Source organism: uncultured Spirochaetota bacterium (assembly GCA_944390575.1). Taxonomy (GTDB): domain Bacteria; phylum Spirochaetota; class Brachyspiria; order Brachyspirales; family Brachyspiraceae; genus Brachyspira. The sequence goes on along the minus strand of CALXQJ010000002.1, from coordinate 317,841 downwards.
TAAATATTGTAAACAAAGCTATGAATCTTGTACATTTTAAGCTTACAAATGAAAAAAATCTTAATATAGAAGAGATAAAAAAACAGGCTATAGAAAAATTATCTGTAAAAATAGATAAGGTTGAGATTGAAGAGTATTTAAATAGAAATATTAATGTATTTGATAATTATAGTTTTAGTCCATCTATAATACATCAAGAAAAAGAATATAAAACTAATATAAGCATATTTAATAATCATCTATCACAACCTATTATAATAGACACTATTCATAATCTACCACAACTTATAGATGGTATTATGGATATTAAAGAATATTATGAAATTAATATGGACTGTGCTTCTAATACTGAAGTTTTATGTATATTAAATGATTTTAATAATGATGAAATATTTGATATAGCAATAAACACAATAAAAAATTATAAACGTGGCATTATGATGATAAATGGAAATAAGTCTAAAGAAGTTTTACTACAAAAAGTAATAGAGGCTGAAAAAAATAATGCCTGTGCTGTTGGAATAGATTTAACATATTATTATAGTAGTATAGACAATAATAATGAAAAAATGTACATAAAAACAGAAAAAGAAATTAATAAAATAAGAAAAAGTATAGATATACCTATTATAATAAAAGGTCTATCTAATAAAAATGATATTATAAAAAATAATATAACTAATGTTTATTTTACAAACAATAATAAGTATCAATTAAAAAATATGAAAAACATTTCCGATATAATAGTTGATACTTTATTAAGTAGTAAAAATAATAATAAAATAAATATTATTGCTGAGTCTAATTGCTTTGGTACTGATATTTTTAAATACTTAGTATTAGGTGCTAATTTAGTTAGTATTACAGATGAAAGTTTTATTGCTACTATAGGTAAAGGTATAAAAGGATTAGAGTATTTAATATTTTCTAATAAAGAAAAATTAGACAAGATGACTAATTTATTTAGATTAGAAAATTTTAAATATGATAATAAAAAATAGGCAATAAGTAAAATGGAAGCTAAAGAAATTAATTTATCTGCATCATATATATATGGTTTTTTTGCTGCTATGATAAGCACATTATTATATAGTGCAGTATTGATACCTCTGTATATTCTTATTATATCATTAAATTCTCAGAATTTCTTGGTATACTTACTCCATACTTTAGATGTTTGGGTATGGATTTGGATTAGTATTTCTATAATATATGCTTTTATTATAATATTTATGTATCCCCCAAATTCACAAACTAATGCTTTAAGAAAAAAAATAGCTACAGTACTTTTTTTTATTGTCACTCTCTCTATCATAATACTTACTCTAAGCTATATACCAGCAATACAACAGCTATTATATAGAGAAGAATACTTATTTTATAATATTATACTATCTGTAATAATATTTTTTATAGCATTACAATTATCTATAAACATAAAAAATATAACAATATTTATGTATAAATTAATACTATTCAATTTAGGTTATAATATAAATTTTGAAAATGAAGATGAATATGATAGTGAATATGAAATAGTAAAAATTAATACATCAGACTATGAAGTATTTTCAAATACATTAAAAAATACAATAGCATTTTCTCAAAGACATAAATATGCTATAGGGGTTATGGCATTTAAAATATCAAATCATAAAAGATTATTAGAAGAGTGTGGTAATTTAGGATATAGAGTAATACAAGAAGAACTAGTTAAATTTATAAAGCAAAATGCAAGAACTGGTGAAAATGATTGTTTGATAGATAAAAATACTATATATACTATTATATATGCTACTGAAGATGAAGCTTGGAAAACTACAAGAAGATATTTCAAAGCATTAAAAAATTATTTATTTCAGTATAATAATGAAAATGTCAATATAGAAGTATCTATTGCAGTTAGTGGTTTTGATTTTTCTAATAACAAGGTTAATAAGATGTCTTCTTCTGTAATTAAAGATATTATCTTAGAAAAGATTAAAGATGCATTAATAGAAGCTGAAGAAACAGAAAGTCCTGTTATTTTCTATCAAAAAGGAATATAAACATGGAATTTTCAATAATTATTATATTAGTTTTAGCGATAGCATTATTTTTAGCTGGTAGTTCTATAGTAAAAAGTGGTTCTTATGCTAATAAGTTAAAAAAGATATCTAATCTCTATAATGAAGGCAATTTAGAAGCAACTATGAAAGAGATTAATGAGCTAGACCCTAAACATAAGAAAGAAACTTTTATACAATGGATAGCTGCAAATATATACTATAAACAACAACAATATATATTAGCTATGGCAGCACTACAAACTATTATAGATTCTGGATCTTTCACAAAAGAAGTTAATGAACTTAATGTTCGTGAGTTTTTGGCTAAAGTATATGAAGAGACTGGAAACTATAGAAAGGCTATAGATGAATATGATATAATAACTAAAGTTAAAGAACAGGACTTTGACTCTTTGTTTAAAGCAGGTGTTATTGCATATAAATATCAGGAATGGGGTTTGGTACAAAAGTATTTATCTTTGGCTGTATCTTTTAATGATAGTAATCCTGAATTATACTTTATGCTTGCTGATGCATTTTTTAAAATGCGTTCATATCATGCAGCATTACAGAATATAGGTAAAGCATTAGCATTAGATTCTGAAAATATACAATATCATTTACTTAATGGTGAAATATTAGCAGCATCAAGAGATTTCCCTAATGCTATTATAGAATTAGAAAAAGCATATGAAAGTAATTTAATAGAAAATAAAGATAATGTAGGATTAGAACTTGCTAATTCATACTATGAGGTTGGTAATTTTGAGAAAGCAAGAAGTTGTTATCAGAAAATACTAACTAAAGATGGAATACCTAATGAAAAAGTAGTTGATGAAAGATATAGATATGCTGAAACTTTAGTAAAAAATAAACAGTTTGAAGATGCTGTAAGACAGTGGGAAATTATTAAAGCTACAAGACATATATATTTGGATGTTGATCATAAATTAAAAACTTATAGTTCTATTATAGCTAATAATGCATTTAGAACTGCTTTAGAGATGGACATCATAGACTACTTAGAAAAGCATTTCTATAGAATATTAACTTTAAATGGATATATTGTAACAGATCATAGTAGAAAATCTGATACCTTAGTATTTTTTGTAACAATCAAAAAATTTGGTTCAGAAGGTCAATCATATAAAAGTACATTCGCAATGGATACTTCAGGATATCCTATGAGACAAGATACAGTAGAGCAATTTATGGACTATGCAAGACAATATAAAAGTGCTCACTCTTTCTTAATTAGTATAGGTGGTTTTGCTCCAAACTTAAAGTTCGATGATACTGTAATGATAATAGAGCCTGAAAGATTTGAAGCTATTATTGAAGGTGTAATTTCGTTTAGCGATTAATAATATCTATTATGAATAATTTTTTATACGAATATATTGAATCTATTAAAAATATTTCTACAGATGATAAAGAACATACATATAGAAGTGCCTTAGAGAAACTACTAAATGATACTAAAAATCTTATTAATAAAAATATAAGAATCAAACACGAACCTAATAATGATAAAAATGGTGCTGGAGCTCCTGATTTTCTAATTAGCTTTGATGATTTGATTGTTGGTTATATAGAAAACAAAAGAGTTAATGATAATCTTGATAATGTTATCAAAAGTGAACAGATAATAAAGTATTTAACTTTAAGTGATAATATTATTGTAACTGATTATTTAAAATTTTGCCTCATTGATAAAAATGCCAATATTATACAAGAAGTACGCTTATGTGAATTGAGTGAATTAAAACAAATAAAAAAAATCAATATTGATGAAGATAGATTTTTAGAACTTTTTAATATATTTTTCTCGAGAGAACCTAAGAATATTAATAATAGTTTAGAATTTGCTAAAGCTTTAGCTATGAGAACAAGAATTCTAAAAGATTATTTAGAAGAGAAAGAAGATAATAGTCAGATTAATGAATTATATAATATTTTTAAGAATACTATTTACTCTCAAATAAAGTTTGATGAGTTTTGTGATAACTTTGCTCAGACTCTTACTTATAGCTTATTTTTGGCTAAACTTAATAGTGATAGTAAAATAGATCTTTATAATGTATCTAAATTTATACCTAAATCATTTTCTCTTATTCGTGCTATTAGTAGATTTTTATCGAATTTAGAAGATTTGAATAAAGAAGATTTAATAGGAATAAAATGGCTTTTAGAAGAGATTTTAAATATTATATCACATATCAATGTAGAATCTATTATAGAAGAATTAAACAAATATTCTAATAACAATATTTTAGAAAAAGATCCTTATATACACTTTTATGAAACTTTTCTTTCTAAGTATAATCCTGATATTCGAGATAGACGAGGGGTTTACTATACTCCAAATAGTGTTGTAAATTTCATTATTAACTCTATAGATATAGTGTTAAAAAGAGATTTTGATAAAGCAAATGGACTTGGAGATTCTATCAATAAGAACTCTAATATCATACTTTTAGACTTTGCTACAGGCACTGGTACATTTTTAGATGAAAGTTTTAGAAAGGCATTATCTTATTATGACAAGAGTTCTACTAAATTTAATCCTAAAGAATTAATAAATAAATTTTTTGGCTTTGAGTTTCTAATAGCTCCTTATACAATAGCTCACTTAAAATTATCGCAAACTTTGAAAGAAGAGTTTGATTATATTTTAGATGATGATGAAAGATTAAATATATTTTTAACTAATACATTAGAAGATATACATCTAAATAAAGAAAGTCATAATTACTTTACAGCATTAGTAGATGAAACTAAATTAGCACAGCAAACTAAAGAAAAAAATATCTTAGTAATAACAGGTAATCCTCCTTATAGTGGAGCAAGTGCCAATAAGGGAATATTTGAAGAAGAAGTAAAAAAAGAATATAAAGATAATTTAGAGATTTTGCCATTGGCTATTACTCGTAATGGTAAAATAGAGAAAGAAAAAAATCCTAAGTGGCTACTTGATGATTATGTAAAGTTTATTCGATTTTCTCAACAAAAAATAGATAATAATTATGATGGTGGTATTTTTGCTTTTATTTCTAATAATGGCTTTTTAGATAACCCTACTTTTCGTGGTATGCGTTATAGCCTTTTAAAAAGTTTTGATAAAATTTATATTATAAACTTACACGGTGATACAAGAAAAAAAGAAATATGCCCTGATGGCAGTAAAGATGAAAATGTTTTTGATATAATGCAAGGTGTGAGCATTAATATATTTATTAAATATGATAAAAAACATAAAGATAAGCGATTAGTAAACTTAAATCTCTCTCCAAAAAATCATAAATATGGCTCAGAGATAGCAACAACTTATTATTATGACTTGTGGGGTAAAAGAGATTATAAATATAATTTTTTATTAAGTAATAGTTTAGAAAGTATAGATTGGCAAGAATTAAACTTTACAGCCCCTTTCTTTTTATTTATACATCAAAACGAAAATATTAAAGAAGAATATGATAGCTATTATAGTGTAAAAGATATTTTTTTAGTTTCTAATGTTGGAATTGTTACAGGAAAAGATGATATATTTACATCTTATGATATAAATAAATTAAAAGAAAATATACTTAAAAATTATAATGAAATAGATGAAAGTTATATAAAGTTATTTAATTATCGTCCATTTGATGATAGATTTATTTATTATGATACTTCAAAAATAGAAAGAGCAAGAAAAGACATAATGGAACACTTTATACAAGAAGATAAGAATATAGGATTAGTTTTATCAAGACAAATTATAAGTACATCTTTCCAACACAGTTTTATAACTAATAAATTAATGGAGATGTGTTATATTTCAAATAAAACAAGAGAAGGGAATTACATATTTCCACTATATCTATATGATACGCCAAGTGTTAGGAAAATGATTAATAATCAAAATGATGATAAAGAACAACCTCTATTCAAACAAACTATAGAAAACCCATTTGAGAATAAAAATAAAATAGAGAACCTTACACAAAATTTTAGAAACTTTATAGATAAGAAATACAATCATCATTTTTCACCAGAAGAGATTCTTGGATATATATACGCTATACTATTTTCAAAAACATATAGAAAAAAATATATAGACTTCTTAAAAATTGACTTCCCTCGTATTCCTTTTACTGACGATATAGAAAAGTTTAAAATGTTAAGCAAATTAGGACAAGAGCTTTATAATCTACATCTTATGAAAGAAGATAATCTACAAATAGACAATGGAAGATACTTAAATGAAAAAAACAATAAAATTAAAAAGCCTATATACATAGAAAATGAAAATAAAATATTTGTTAATGATACTCTACATTTTATAGATATAAATAAAGATGTTTGGGAGTATAAAATAGGGGGTTATAAAGTTTTAGATAAATACATCAAGTCGCATAAAGATGAAGAGCTTGATATTGAGCATTTTCAAAAAATTATTACTATTATAAATAAAACTATTAAAATAGAAAAAGAAATTGAAGATATTATTTTCTTATAAAAAAGCAACACTTAAAAAGCATTGCTCTTTTATAAAAATATATAAAAACTATTTATCTGTAATACTATTATCACCTTTAGAAGTAGAATCAAGTCCAGATATACTATAACGCATCTCAGTATCTGCCATAATATTTTTCATATTATAATAGTCAAGTACACCGATATTACCCTTCTCCAAAGCATTAGCAATAGCAAGTGGCAATTTAGACTCAGCTTCTACAACCTTAGCTTTCATCTCCTCAACTTGTGCCTTCATCTCCTGCTCACGAGCAATAGCCATAACACGTCTCTCTTCAGCCTTAGCCTGAGCAATTTTCTTATCAGCCTCAGCTTGATCAATCTGTAATACTGCCCCAATATTAGAACCAACATCAACATCAGCAATATCAATAGAAAGTATCTCAAAAGCAGTACCAGAATCAAGCCCCTTTGAAAGTACAACCTGAGATATTCTATCAGGATTTTCTAAAACTTCCTTATGCGAAGAAGCACTACCAATAGTTGTAACAATACCCTCACCTACTCTCGCAATAATAGTCTCCTCTCCAGCACCACCAACAAGCCTATTAATATTAGTACGAACAGTAACACGTGCAGTAGCCTTAACCTGAATACCATCCTTAGCAACAGCAGCAATTAATGGAGTAGCAATAACACGAGGTGACACAGAAGTTCTAATAGCATCTACTAAATCACGACCAGCTAAGTCTATAGCAGCAGCACGCTCGAATGATAAATCCAAAGAAGCCTTATCAGCAGCAATTAAAGCATCAGCAACAGCAGTAGGATTGCCACCAGCTAAATAATGTGCCTCAAGCTCATTTGATGTTATTTGTAAACCAGCTTTCCATAGTTTTATTTGATTTAATACTATCAAAGAAGGATTAACTCTTCTAAGACGCATAGTCAAAAGTGTAATAATACTTATTCTAACACCAGAAAATAATGCTGTAACCCAAAGACCTATAGGGAAAAAACGAAAAAATAATAAAACTAAAGCAAGTACAATAACTATAAAAATAAAAAATGGAATATAACCACCATAAAATAAGAAATCAAACATTATATTTAGTCTCCTAATCAAAATTTTTTTTATAAAAATTAATTATGAACAAATGTACCTATATTCTCACCTAATATAGCTTTTGTAATATTACCTTGAGTATTCATATTAAATACCTTAATAGGCATATTATTATCATTAGCCATAGCAAAAGCCGTCATATCCATAACACGAAGATTTCTATTAATAGCTTCAGTAAAAGATATACTATCATACATAACTGCATCAGAATGTTTACGAGGATCCTTATCATAAATACCATCAACATTAGTAGCCTTAAGTACAACAGAAGCACCAACCTCTAAAGCCCTTAAAACAGCTGTACTATCTGTAGTAAAATATGGAAGAGATGTTCCGCCTGCTATTATCAAAACATTTCCATTATTTAATATTCGTATAGCCTTGTCACGTTCAAAGCCTTCTATCATACTATATATACTAAAAGCAGATAATATCTGAGTTTGTATTCCAGATAACATAAATCTATCTTTTAATGCTATTGCATTCATAATCGTAGCAAGCATACCCATAGAATCAGCTGTAGCTCTTGTCATACCAGTAGAGTTAGATAATTCCATACCTCTAAAAATATTACCACCACCAACTACTATTGCTATTTCTACATTATTACCTACATTTTTTATTTCTTGAGCTATTTTATCTACAACTTTATTATCAATACCGTAATCTTGTTCTCCAAGCAATGCCTCTCCAGATATTTTTAAAAGAACTCTTTTCTTCATCATTATTAACTAAACCCTCTTAAGTAATCTAATATTTGCTTAAGTATACTTTAATTTTTTCTTATTATCAAGTTATAAGAAATATTATTCAATGTCAATTATGTTGACTAATTTATGATAATATTATAGTATATTAAAAAAATACATTTTTTGTTTAAAGTTTATAATATTTATGACGAATCGCGTATTTGGAAGTTGGAATTTTTATAAGTCTTGCATATATATAGCAGTACCTGTAATGCTACAACAATTAATAATGGGGCTTGTTTCATTAATAGATAATTTTATGGTGGCTGGACTTGGAGATGTAAAATTGGCTGCTGTAAATGTATCGAATCAGCTTAACTTTATGTATCTTGTAGTTTTAAATACTTGTTATGGGGCTGGTGGTATTTATATGGCACAAAATAGCGGTGCTAATAATCAAAATGGAATGCAAGAGGCTTTTAGATTTAAAGTTATACTTCCTGTTATCATATCTACTTTATATATGATAGCTATATTTATAGATCCTAAGTTTTTTATATCTCTACTCACTCACGGAAACTCATCTCAAGCTGAAATATTAGATGCAAGTGCAAAATATATGACTATTTTAGCCCTATCTTTTATACCAACTGCAATATCAGGAGCTATAGCATCATCATATAGAGAAATAGGAAAGCCTAAAATAACATTAATAATATCAGTAATAGCTACTTTAATAAATACATTTGGAAATATTATACTTATATACGGATACTTAGGAGCACCTAGATTAGAAGAAAAAGGAGCTGCTATTGCTACTCTTATAGCAAGACTCGCTGAAATGATAATATTTATCGTATATATGAAAATGCATAAAGAAAAGTTTTATGTTCGTACTAGGGATATACTAAAAATTAAAATAAAGAAATTTTATGAGATGATTAATAAATCAAGCTTAATATTTTTTAGCGAAATTAGCTGGGCTTTAAGTGAAATGTTTATGACTGCTTTATATAATAGTCGTGGCGGAGCTGAAACTGTAGCTGGTATGGCCGCTGGATTTACTATTGCAAATATTTTCTTTTTAGTGTTTCAAGGTATAGCTGTAGCTACTATGGTAGTTGTTGGTGGTACTTTAGGACGTGGAGAACTTGAGGATGCTAAAGATAAAGCTAAGTGGATATTAAATGGTTCTTTTATTGCTGGAAGTGTTATATGTTTTGTAGAAATGTCTTCTATATTTATGATTCCTTTGGTATTCTCTCAGCTTACAAACTCAGCTCAAGTTATAACTAGGAATTTAGTTATTCTTATATCTTGCTATATGCCTCTTTGGAGCTATATTAATGCTCAATTTGCTGTTTCACGTGCTGGTGGGGATGCTATTTTTGGTGTAGCTGTTGATATTCCTGTTTCATTATTTATATTTGCTCCTATAGCTTTGATTTTATATAAATATACAAATGTAGGGCCTGTTGCTATGTTTGGAATATCTAAACTAAGTGATTTTGCTAAAGTAGCTATTGGTTTTATTATGCTAAAAAAAGAAAGATGGGTTCAAAAATTAACAGATAGTCATAGTGAGGTTTAGTATTTTTAATGAATAATTTTACTAATATATTAGTGGAACTTGGAGTACCTACAGTATCTATGCTTATTGCTACTGTATCGGTTATTATATATGCGTATATGTATTTTAAACTATATGAAGATATACAGGCTATTATACTAACTCTTGGTATTTTATCTTTATTATTTTCTGCTTGCGAGTTCTCAAATACTTTAATATCTATTAATCAGAAAAATACTAAAGAAGCTTTATTTTTCTATAAATTAGAGGAACTTATTTTAACTATTACAATTATTCCATGGTATAAATTTATAACAAATCATTTAGTGTTAAACAGAACATATAAATATGTATTAGAAAAATCATATATACTAATCATATTCATTGTTATAATAATAGTAGCTATTGGTTTATTATATCCACAACTATTTTTATCTGAAAATATTGCTATGTCTAATGAAAATATTACTATGGTTAATAGTATTAAAAGTAGAGGTAGTATTAGACCTTTTTTCATATTTAGAAATTTATTCTTGTCTATAGTAAACTTAGTTATAATATATGCTCTTGGATATGAAGTGTTTACTAATAAAGATAAGAGTAAAATTATATATTTTATTATTAATGTTTTTATTATATTAGCATTCTTTGATAACTTTAATGGCGTAGCTCCTAATGTAACATATATTGTATTAAAAGAGTTTGGTTTTTCTAGAACTACTACTGCTTATACTTTATTTAATATATTTATGATTTATTTTTCTGTAAAAGAGTTTATATCTGCTTTATACATAGAAAAAAATAATAATTATAATTTATCATATATAAAATCTGAAGATACTTATATTATAAATAAAGCCACTATCACTACTGATAAACTATTAGAAATTAAAGAAGATTTAATTAAACAAATTTATAATTTAATATCTAATATAGATCATTCTAATAAAACTATAAACAAAGTAAAAGAGTATATTAATAATAATATAAGATCTATAAATGAAATAGTTGCTGTAGAAAATTTCCAAGTCAATGATGCAAGTATTACAAATGAAAAAATAGATGGATTTATAGAATTATACCCTCTATTAGAATCAGAAACAGAAAAGCAAAAAGATTTACTAAATCAAAATAAAAAAGTATTAGAAGAAAATATTTCTCAAATATATAGTTTGCAGTCTGAAAGTTTTTCTATACTATCTTCTTTTAAAAAGTTCGTAGATCTTTCTAAAGATAGAAGAGAAATTATAAATAAAGAATTAAATAGAACATTAAATACTAATCAATTAACATTCCAAATTAATAAAATATTATCTTTGATGATAACAATATCAGATAAAACAAAAACTCTATCTGTAAACTCAAGTATACAAGCATCAAAGTCTGCTAAGTGGATGGATAATTTTACTGTAATATCTAAAGAAGTTAATGAGCTTGTATTTGAAACTATATCTATCACAGATAAAATGAGAAGCTTGCTTTATCAAATAGAAGATATTTTTAAAAAGTTTGATTCTTCTAATGAAAGTATTAAGGTTAATGTTTCAAATGTATTTAAAGAATTAAGTAATACATACGAAAGACTTAATATATTTAATAAAGGAATGGAAAAACAAAATGACTATAATATGACTCTATTAAAAAATATAGAGAAAGTTAGTAGCACTATAACATTAGTAGAAAATATTATTATAAATGAAAAAAATGATTTTATTAATATAAAAACTAAAATACAAGACTTTATAAACTATATAAATAATATATCTGAAAATACTTTTAAGCATAATAATAAAGTAAAAAGTCTTATTAGAGATATAAATAAATTATTAGCTATATCTGATGATTTAGAAAATATTATAGAAACATTAGATTATAATAAGGACAATTTACTTAAATATTCCAACTATTTGCAGAAAAATATTAATGAATACTATAGAACAGTATAAAGGTTTAAAATATGAGTATACTTAATAACTTCATATATAGTTTTGACATACTTGTTGTTAAATTATTAGTACCTATTATAGGACTTTCTATTATGCCTATTTTAGTTCTAATCTTTATACTTCTATCAAATAAAACTAAAGATAAAACATATATATTCTATACTATAACATTAGCATTAATATTTATATACAACTTATTTTTATTTACTATCATATTTTTAGAGATACAAGGTGATAAATCAAGACTTGCAAATACATTATATGTATATAATAATATATTAATACTTATTATACTAATATTAGTTCCTATAAATACTCAAAGCTTTATAAAAAAAAATAAAGCGATAAATATATTTAACAACAGTATTTTAATTATAACTATAATAACTGTACCTACTTTGATTATATATAGTATAATTAATTTCAAAACTTCATTTTATGTTACTATAAATTATTATAATATATTATCAAGTTCTTCATATACTATTTTACCTTTTGGTAAATTTTATTTATATAAAATGTATATAATATTTTTTGTTATATTAGCATCTCTTATATCAATAATATTAGATATGATTATAAACTATAATATAAAAGCAAATATAATATTTGCACTTATTATGATATTTGCATTATATTTAATATTAAAAGATATTCAAATTTTTAGTAAGGTTGTGAATATTAGCTATGATAGAACTGGTTTTGCTATTATATTAGCATATTTAGTAGGATCTATAGTAACATTTTTTAACTTTACAAGAAATGCATTAGAAACTATTAAAAATCAAAATATTCTAAATGATAAGTTAAAACATAGCTTAAAAATTATAAAAAGTATAGATAATACATCAAAAGAATTAAAAAATATAGATAAAGATATTATGAAATCTTCTGAGTTTGTACTTGAAATAGATAATGAATATAAGGATGCATTAAATATTATTACTAAACAAACTGAAGAACTTAATAATGATATAGAAGCTTTAAGAAAGTCTAGAGAAAATAATGCTTTCCCTCTAAGTGAATTTATGCAGTTTGTAAATACATACTTTATATTTTTTGATAAGTATAAATCACAAATTAAAGAAAACTGTAAGATATTAGAACAAACTACAATAAAAATGAATGAAATAGATACTTCTTCTGAAGAAATTTTTACTTTAAATGAAAATCTAAAAAATATAAGAAACTCTTTTTCAAATACAACTATATCATTATTAAATCATATATTAGAATCATCTAAGAATTTAGAAAATGTTAATCAAATAACTACAGAAATAAAAAATACAATTATATATATTAAAAATGTAACTGAAAGAACTAATCTACTTTCTATTAATGCAGGAATACAAGCTTCTAAAGCTGGTATGTTTGGTAAAAGTTTTTCTGTAGTAGCAAAAGAAATAGGAGCTTTAGCTTTTGAAATTTCAAGAATTACAGATTCTATAGAAAAAATATTAAATGAAATATTCTCTAGTATTATAGTATTAGAAAAATATTCTTTATTTATAAAAGAAAACTGTGAATATATGGAAAAAGATATTCAAAGTCAGGTTGAAGAAATAGATAATCTCATAAAAAATATAGAAAGAACTATAGAAAATAATTATAATAAAAAAAGTAATTATAAAACTTTAGAAAAGTATAATGCTATGATTTATTCTTTAGCAAATAAGCAAGATACAATAATTAGCTTTATAAAGGAAAATATAAATTCTATTACAGGAATACAAAAAACATTAAACTCTAGAATTAAATTACAAAATAAAGAAACAGAAAATATAATAAATGAATTAGATAGCATAAAAGAAGTGAGAAAAGAAATTTCAGAAATAATAAAAGATATAAATAAAAACTCTTCATCATTTCACACATACTCAGAAACTCTATTTGATACTGTAAGTAAGCATAAAGAAAAAAGTAGTTTAGCTTTTTCTCATCTAATAGACTCTTTTAAAAATAAAATATAGGAATTCAAAATATGATAAAAAAATTAATTACTACATTTATAATATTAACTATTATATCTTGTAGCAGTAGTAAAGAAAAAAATAATAATTCTATTTATATAAACTTAGGTACAGAACCAAAATCAATAGACCCAGCATTAAATATAACATTACAAGGTTCTACATATATTACTCATCTATTTGAAGGTCTTGTAACTAAGTATAAAGATATAGAAATAAAACCAGGTGTTGCAGAAAATTGGGATATATCAGATGATTATAAAACATATATATTTCATTTACGTACAAATGCAAAATGGTCGGATGGTAAAATTGTTACCGCTTATGACTTTGAGTATTCTTGGAAGAGAGTTGTTGATCCTAATACTGCATCTGAACCTAGCTATTTATTTGAGCCTATATTAAATTTTAATAAAGTAAATAATGGGGAGTTACCTATAGAAGAGTTTGGTGTTAAAGCTATTGATGACTATACATTAGAAGTGAGGTTAGAATACCCTACTCCATACTTTTTAGAGCTTATTAATCTTCCTGTATTTTGTCCTGTAAGAAAAGACATAGTAGAAAAAAATCCTGATAGTTGGACTAAAGACCCTAAAACTTGTATTGGAAATGGTCCTTTTGTATTAAAAGAAAGAAAGATAGATGATAGTATAACTATTACAAAAAATACAAATTATTGGAATAAAGATACAATAGTAGCAGAAAATATTACATTTGTACTTATGGATAATTCTGCCACTGCTGTTGCTGGAATAAAGCAAGGAACTTTAGATTTTTCAGATACTTTTTCTTGGCAAGATTTTGATGCTTTAAAAGAGGAAGGTTTTATAGATATAGCAACACGTATAGGTACTCAGTATTATGCATTGAATAATACAAATGAAGTTTTAAAAGATAAGAGAGTAAGAAAAGCTTTATCTCTGGCTATAGATAGAAATTATATAATAGAAAATGTTGTAAAATCTGGTAGAGCTGCTGGTGCTTTTATACCTTATGGTCTTAGCGATTATGAAGGTGATTTTAGAGAAAATGCTGGTGAATATATTAGTGTAGATAAGAGTGACTATCATAAAAATGTATTAGAAGCTAAAAAACTTATGTCTGAAGCTGGGTATAGTAATGGAATAAATTTTCCTATATTAGAGTTTTTAGTAGGTTTTAATTCTGATATAGCAATGTTTGAAGCTATACAAAGTATGTGGAAAGAAAATCTTAACATAGATGTTCGTCTTGTTCAAATGGAGTTTGCACCTTTTATACAAAAGCTAAAAACAGAAAGAGACTACACTATGGCAGGAATAAGTTGGACAGGAAGCTATAATGACCCTACAACATTTTTAACTATGTTTACAAGCTATTCATATAAAAATCATTCTCTCTTTAGCAATGCGAAATTTGATAGTTATATAAAAGAAGCAGCAATAACTACAAATCAAAAATTAAGAATGCAAGCACTACACAATGCAGAAAAAATCTTAATAGATGAAGAAGCAGTAATAATACCTATATACTACTATGCTCCACCTGTATTAAAAAATCCCAAATTAAAAGATGTATATTATATACCATTCGCACAGTATAAGTTTTCTTATGCCTATTTAGAAAAGTAATAATTAATGCACCTCACCCCAGCTACTACCTTTATGAATATCTACAACTATAGGTACATTAGCCTTAACAGAATGCTCCATTATACTTTTCATAACTTCCATTGCCTTATCAACTTCTTCCTTTGATACTTCAACTACTAATTCATCATGAACCTGCATAACAATACGAGCTGTTTTAAAATGATTCTGAAACTCTCTGTGAATTGCTATCATAGCTACTTTTATCATATCAGCAGCACTACCTTGAATAAGAGTATTAAGTGCCATTCTCTCTGCCTCATTACGTACAACAGCATTAGATGAGTTTATAGTTTTAGAAAAGTCACGTACTCGACCAAGCATAGTTCGTACAATACCATTTTTACGAACATCTTCAACTACTTCTTCACAAAATGGTTTTACTCTTGAATATGTACTAAAATAACTCTTTATAAAATCATCAGCTTCTTTTCTTTTTATACCAAGCTCTTTAGAAAGTCCAAAAGCTGTTTTACCATAAATTATAGAGAAGTTTATAATTTTAGCAGTATTACGCATAGAAGATGTAACATGCTCTTTTGCTACTGAATATATTTTCATAGCTGTTTTTCTATGAATATCATCATTGTTTTTGAATGCATCACAAAGTGCTTTATCTTCACTAAAATGTGCTAATAATCTTAACTCTATCTGAGAATAATCCGCAGCTATTAGCATATTGCCATCTTCTGCTATAAATGTATTTCTAATATCTTTTCCTTCATAACCTCTTGCAGGTATATTTTGTAAATTAGGTTCTGAGGAAGATAAACGACCTGTAGATGTTACTGTTTGATTAAAAGAAGCATGTATTCTACCTGTTTTACTATTTACCAATGTTGGAAATACATCTAAATATGTATTTTTTAATTTTGTATATTTTCTATATACAAGCAAATCTCTTGCTATTTTATGTTCTGATGCTAAATCATTTAATACTTCTTCATCTGTAGAATAACCTGTTTTTGTTTTCTTAGTAAGCTTAATACCCTTTTTAATAAGTATCGCCTCCAACTGTTTTGGGGACTGTATATTAAACTCCTCACCTGCTTCTTTATATATACTATCTCTTGTTTTATCTAATAATAAAGAATACTCATCTGATAACTTTTTCATTCTATCTATACTAATATAAACACCATCAAATTCCATATCAGCAAGTACTCGAATCAAAGGCATCTCTACATTAAAAAATAAATCAGAAAGTTTTCTCTCTTCTATTATTTTTATAAAAACTTCATAAAGCTTAAATGTTATATCAGCATCCTCACAAGCATACTCAACAACAGTATCAAGCTCAACATCAAGTAAAGTCTTTTTAGCATTATCAGTTATATCATCATACTTAATAGTATTATAAGATAAATAAGCAAGTGCAAGATCATCCATATTATAACGAGAACGAGTAGAGTTTATAATATAAGCAGCAAGCATAGTATCAAAATACATATTAGAAATATTCTTATTAATAGCTCTAAGCATTTTATACTCATACTTCAAATTATGACCTATTATTTTTATATCTTCTCTCTCTATTAAATCATAAAATAAAGACAAACATTTATTAATATCAATATTTGTTCTACCACTTAAATCTAAATAAAATGCCTCATTAGATTTTATACAAAAAGATATACCTATAATCCTATCATTAAATATATCAAGACCTGTAGTCTCAAAATCTATACATACAATCTTTTTTGCTATTATATCTCTAAATAAATTCTCTAACTCTATTTCATTTTCTATTAAATAATAATTAGCCTTAGATGTTTTAGCACTATGAACTAACATCTCTTTTTTCTCATCTTGAGTATTTTTATCAGATATCTTTACTTTATCATCCTTTGTAGTTTTACCATCATTCTTTACATAAGAATTGATTTTTTCTCTAATTTGCTTAAGCTCTAAATCATCTAATATTCTATTAACTTCATCTATATTTATTTTATTTTCTTCTATCTTTGCATAATCTATATTAAAATTTTCTATATCTCTTTTTATAGTTGCAAGTTTATAACTCATATAAGCATTTTCTCTATCAGCAACTAATTTTTCTTGTAATTTACCTTTAATAGAATCTATATTATCATATATTCCATCCAAAGTAGAATACTCATCTAAAAGCTTAATAGCAGTTTTCTCACCTATACCCTTAACACCAGGTATATTATCAGAAGTATCCCCCATAAGAGATAGTAAGTCTACTATTTGATTTGGATATACTCCTCTTTTTTCTTTTACTTTTTGAGTATCATACTCAGTAAGTTCATTATCTTTATTACTTGTTATAACAAAAACATCATCACAAACCAACTGTAGTATATCCTTATCTGGAGAATAAATTATAGTTTTGATATTATTATTTTTATTACTTTCAGATACTGCACCAACTATATCATCAGCTTCATAGTTCTCTAAAACAAGTCTCGATATACCAAGAGCATCTATAAGCTCATAAAGTATTGGTATCTGACTTCTTAAATCATCAGGCATACTTTCTCTATTTTCTTTATAAGCAGAATATATCTCATTTCTAAAAGTTTTCTTAGAACTATCAAGAGCTATAGCTACATAATCAGATGGATATGTATTTATTAAAGAAAAATAAGTTCTCAAAAAACCATTGATAGAAGAAACATTTTGTCCTTTAGAATTGATTAAAGGATTTTTCATAAAAATAAAATGGTATCTGTATAAAATACCAAAACCGTCTATAATAAGAAATTGCTTTTTCATAGAAAGAATTATACTATTATAAAATAAATAAGTAAAGTTGATATATTATACATAATAATAAATAGTAAAATAATAAATAATTGAAAATATTAAAATCATAATCTATAATACTATCTTTATATAGAAGTGAGTGCTTATAGTGTATGTATAATACAATAGATTTAACATTATTAGTTATTTTAGCTTTTAGTTTATTATATGGTTTTTACAAAGGTATTATAACACTATCAGTACCTATAATAGCCATTATCGCAACTATAATTATTGGACCTGTTATTTATAATCATACATCTAAATACTTCGATCATTCTTTTATATTAAAAATTATAGTTTTTTTAGCCACATACTCTATTAGCAGAATTATACTATCTAAAGTAGAAAAAAGCTTCAAAAAGATATTAAAAGTTATATTTTTAGGATGGGTAGATAGAGTACTTGGGGCTCTATTTGCCATAAGTTCTATATGTATCATTATATATATAGTTTTTAATATAGCATTAACTTTTAATAATAATATTAATATTAACTCTAAAATATTAAATTATATGTATATTACTATTAATGATATTTTAAGGTTATAAGAGTTTTATAAATTATGAATAAAGAAGAGAAGATATTAATTTTTTTAAAGTTTATAACTGTTGGTATTATAATATCATTTATTCTTATTTGTACTGCATCTATATTTAAATATAAAGAAAATAATATTTTTATTTCTCTTTTAATATTATTTATAATTATAATAATATCTATTTTCCTATTATACAAAGTAAAAGTTCACTCTCATTCAATAATAGATACAGAAGAAATAGAAGAAAAAGAAGAAAATGGAATTATATATAAAAAAGTAAAAATAAACAGCTCATTAATAAATGACTATCAAAATGCCATTATTTCATTAAAAGAAAAAAATGAATACATTATAGGTAGATATAATCTATTATACGCAAAATTAAAAAATTATAATAAAGAAATGCAAAAGGTTAGAAAATTACAAGAATCTATGATTATGAAAAAGAAATTAAATAATTCTTTTATATCATCAGATTTTCTATATATACCATTAGATGTTATAGGTGGGGATTTTTTTGATTATATTAAATTAAACAAAGAAGGAAGTAGAATACTATTTGTTATAGCTGATATTGCTGGACATGGTGTTGATGCTGGAATTATAACTTCAATGTTTAAAGTTGCTTTTAGAAATTTAGCTTCTTCATATAAAAATATAAAAAGTCTAATGTATGATATTAATGAATATTTAATAGATGTATTTCCACCTAATTATTATCTTACAATGATATTAGCAGAGATAGATATAATAAATAAGAAAATAACATACTCTAATGCCTCTCATACCCCTTTATTAATACAAAAAAGTAATCAAATTATAGAATGTAGTAAAGGTGGAACTATAGTTGGACTTTTTCCAAAAGCATACTATGAAGAAGAAAGTATAGAATTAGAAGCTAATGATTCTATATTATTTTTTACTGATGGAGTAATAGAAGCCTCAAGATCTAAAAATAAATATGATATATATGGTATTAATAGATTAAAAAATATATTTAACAAATCTAAAAACTTAGATGTACATCATCAATTAGAGAATATAAAGAAAGACTTTTATGAATATTTATCATATAGAACACCTGATGATGATTTTACTATTTGTATATTTAAAATAAAGAAATAAATATATATCTAAAAAAATAGATTTTTTAATAATTAGGAGCTTTAGTAGTAATCTTTACATCATGTACATGACTTTCTGCTAAACCTTGATTTGTTATACGTACAAACTCAGCTTTATCTCTAAGAGCCTTTAAATCTTTAGCCCCAACATACCCCATACCAGCACGTATACCACCAACTAATTGATAAACAACATCAGCAATATGACCTTTATACTCAGTAACACCCTCTATACCCTCAGGTACAAATTTAGACTTAACATCAACCTTACTCTGAAAATATCTATCCTTACTACCATAAATCATAGCACCAACAGACCCCATACCACGATAGAGTTTATACTTCTTACCATCAATAACAATAACCTCTCCAGGAGTCTCATAAGTAGAAGAAAAAAGCCCCCCAGCCATAACAGCATTAGCCCCAACAGCAAAAGCCTTAACAATATCACCAGAATATTTTATTCCACCATCAGCAATAGCACCAACATTATTATCAGATGCAACCTTAGAAGCCTCAGCAACAGCAGTAAGTTGTGGAACCCCTACACCCGCTATAATACGAGTAGTACAAATAGAACCAGCACCTATACCTATTTTTATAGCATCTACTCCAGAATCTATCAAAGCTAAAGCTCCATCCTTAGTAGCTATATTACCAGCTATAACATCTACTTGAGAATAATTATTCTTTAATTCCTTAATAGCAACAAGAACATTCTTAGAATGTCCATGTGCAGTATCTATTACTATAGCGTCTACTCCAGCTTTTATTAAAGCTTCTATTCTATCATATCTATCTTCAGATATACCAATAGCAGCAGCAACTAATAATTTACCATCCTTTTTTGATAAACTTATATTATCCTTATTTTCTACAGAAGAAAAATCACTAAATGACTTTACTATCTCAACTTCCTTAGCCTGCAACTCTAAAGGCATATTCTTATGAATAACACCAAGTCCACCACATAATGCCATAGCAATAGCCATTTGAGATTCTGTTACTGTATCCATTGGAGAGCTTATAAGCGGTGTTTTTAATGTTATATTACTTGTTAACTTACTTTCTAATGAAACATCATGAGGTAGAATATCTGATTCTTGTGGAACTAATAAAACATCATCAAAAGTTAAGGCTTCTTTAGCTTGTATAGACATAATATACACCTCATAAATAAAAAATTAATAATAAAAAAATTCAAAGCATTATTATAAAATAATATTAATATTATTACAATATATTTTTTAATATAGTATAATAATAAAAAAATAATAGGACTATAATTTATGCCACATATAAATAAAACAAAAGTAAGAGTTATATATGCTGATACAGATCAAATGGGAGTTGTTTATCATTCTAACTACTTAAAATATTTTGAAATAGGAAGAACAGAACTTTTAAGAGAACTTGGAATGTCTTATAAAAAAATAGAAGAATATGGAATACTATTTCCAGTTAAAGAGGCTTTTGTAGATTATAGAGTATCTATTAAGTATGATGATTTAATTGTTATACATACACAAGTTTCTGAACTTAAAAATGTTTCTATAAAACTAAAATATGAAATAAAAAATGAAGATGAAAGTATTATATACTCTAGCGGATATACTCTTCATCCATTTATAGATAGAAATGGTAAAATAGTACGCCCTAATGATGATATTTATAATATTTTATTAAAAGCAAAATAATTTTTGTATTATTAATATTTTTATTGATATTTTTTTTAATCATACTAAAATAATAAGAGATAATTTATTTATAATCATAAAAGTGAGAGAGTAAAATGTCTACTACTACTAAAAAACCATTAAATTGTTCTGTCATCACTAAAGAAGGTCCTATTATAAGAGCATTAAAAATAGAACATATAGAAATTCCATCTCATACTGGGTATGTATCTATATACTCAAATCATTGCCCTTATATAATAAGTATTAATTATGGGGAGCTTAAAATATATGATGAAGAAAAGAACTTGATTAATATGTATGTAGAAGGTGGTATTGCAGAGATGTCACAAAATACTATAGTTGTTTTAGTAGAAAAAGCTACTCTACCAAAAGACATCAATGCTGATGATATTAAACAAAAAATTAATGAATTAGCTCAAATAAGATCTATTAATTCTGAAGAAACAAAGAGAATTCATCTACAGTTAGATAAATACAAAAAGCAATTAGAATTAGTTTTAAAATAAGAAACTTTATAATAAAATATTCTATTGTATTTTTTTTATAATCCGAGACTTAATTTGACATATTTTTTATATATAATAGAATATGTTAACTAAAAATAATTTTATACTAAAAATATAGAAAAGAAATATGCCTAATATAGAAGATTTAGAAAAACTGGGTAGTTTAGCCCTACTTATAGGAAATAAAACTTTACCAAAAGAATTATCACAGGATGATTTAGATGCTTTTAAGTCAGTTTTTACTGATGAATTAATGGAAGAATCTTTGAAAGATAATAATTTACCTTCTATAGATGAGTTGGATAATTTGGATTATATAGAAAATACAGAAAATGCAAAAGAAGAGACAGAAAACAAAGAAGATGAAGATAGCACTTTAGATGACTTGGAAAATATATTAGATAATGATGATACAGAAAGTGTAAAAGAAGAAACAGAAAACAAAGAAAATGAAGACAACACTTTAGATGACTTAGAAAATATATTAGATAATGATGATACAGAAAGTGTAAAAGAAGATGTTGAAAATAAAGAAAATGAAGATAATACTTTAGATGACTTGGAAAATATATTAGATGATGATAAAACAAGTGATAATGAAATAGTTGAAAATATAAATGATGATAAAATAGATAATAAAGAAGAAGATAATACTTTAGATAATTTAGAAAATATATTAGATGATAATATAGAAGAAGTAGTTGATGAGGCTGATAGTAATTTAGATGATTTAGAAAGTATATTAGATGATAATAATTTAGATGATAATAATAAAGAAAATAATGATATTGCAGAAAATATCAATAATGAAGAGAAGTCTGAAAATATAGAAGATGAAAATGCGCTTGAAGAGCTTGGTGATTTAGATTTATCTGATGATAAAGAATTAGAAGAAGAACTTAATTTACAATTACAAGAAGAAGAAAATAAAAATGCCAATGATAATATAGAAACTCTTCCAGAAATGGACGAATTACCTGTACCTGAGTCATTAATAGATTTAGAAGATATAGAAAATGATAATAATAATGAAGAAGAAAATATAGATAATGATGAAAATACTATAGAAGATAGTAATGAAGAAGCTATTCAAGAAAATGATATTCAAGAAGAAAATATAGAAAATGATACTATAGAAGATAATGCTTTAGATAGTTTAGAAAGTGTATTAGATGATGAAGATAATACAGAAAATACTACTGAAGAAGAAAATAACATATTAGAAGATAATAATGATAATATAGAAAATGATACTATAGAAGAAGTAGAAGATAATCAAGAATTAGAAAATATAAAAGAAGAGACAGAAGATAATTTAGATTCTAATATAGAAAACACAGAAAATAAAGAAGATACTTTAATAGATGCAAACTCTTTGATAGATGATGATACTTTAATAGATGAAAATCCTTTAGATGATATATTAGAAGATGATATAGATAGTAGCCTCACAGAAACAGAAGAAAATAATAATGCAGCAAAAGTAGAAAGTATTGAAAATAAAGAAGATACTTCTGATAATATAATAGATGATTTAGATAGTGATGTACCTACTCTAGATAATATATTAGAAGATGAAAATATATATTCTAATCAAGAAAGCACAGAAAATAGACTTCCTCCACCAGAATTAGCTAATAATTTAGGTGAATCTAGATATGGTGATATAGATAAAAAATTAAATCATAATAAAATTATATCTACAATAAAGGAATTATCTCCTATTACAAGATATCATGTATTAGACTCTATTTTAAATGAAAAATTAGATGAAAAAGATATGAAAGATCTTTTAAGTCATTTAGAAAAGAAAAAGTCTAATAAATTTATAACAAACTTTATAAATGAAAAATTAAATCTTAATATAACAGAAAAAATAAAGAAAAATGCATTAGATGTCATTCCTGTACCACAGGCATTAAAAGATTACTCAGATATTATAAGAATATCTGCAGCTGCTTTAGTATTATTTTTAGGTACTGTTTTACTTTCTTATCAGTTTATATATAAGCCTATTATGGCTAAAAAATTCTTTGAAAAAGGAATTGTTAATATAAAAGATAATTCTTTTGAAGAAGCTGAAAGAAATTTTGCACATGGAGATAAATTAACTCCAAATAATATAAAATGGTACAATAAATATGCAAATGCATACTTAGACAAAGGAATATTTGATAAGTCATATCAAAAAATAGAAAAAGCCTTAAATATAGAACCAAGAAACTTTGATACAAGAATATTATTTGGTATGTATTATAGAAAAAAAGGTGAAACACAATTATCTGAAGAAGATTATATAAAAGGGCAAGAATTATATAATGATATGCTATCATATACTACAAAAAAGAAAAAAGTAATAAAAGTATATGAAGACTTAGGTGCTTTACTTGTTAGTAGAGCTAAAAATCTTAATATGCCTTCATATTATGATGATGCACTTCAAACTTATGCTGATATTATTAATAAATATGGAGATAATATCATATCTAGAAAAGGTGCTTTACTCGTAAATATATATAAAGACAATTATAATAATGTTGTAGAACTTGAAAAAAGAATTAACAGAATGCAAAAAGATTATGTTGATGATTTTATTTTCCCTAAATTGGCTAAATATTATTTAGATAAAGATAAGTTTTATGAGGCAAGAAATTTATTTGAAAAATTATTAAAAAAATATCCTAGAAACTTAGAATCTATAATAGGATATGCAGATTATGAAGTGCGATTAAAACATTATGATAAAGCTAAGGAAATATTAATTAATAATGTATTACCTATTTATCAAGATAATAGAGCACAATCTGGAGAAGAGTTTGTATATAATATGCTTGGACAAATATATTATAATGTTGGAGAATATGCTAATGCTATTAATAATTTTGATAAAGCATTAGAAATAAACTCTGTATACCCAGATGCAAATTATAATTTAGCTAATTTATATTTTTATCAAGAGAAAAACTATAAAAAAGCAAAAGAACATTATAAGGTAGCCTATGATAATTTAGCACCTGAACTTAGAAGTGAATTATTATTATATAATTTATCTTGGCTATACTATGCTGATAAAGAATATGATAAGGCATTTGAAGGATTTAATGCATTATTTCAGAAAAATCCAGATAATAGTGTAGTATCTTATGCACTTGGAAATGCTCTTTTACATTTAGACAGAGCTAATTTAGCTAATGGTTTTTATAGAAATGCATTAAACTTAGCTTTATCTAAGAGAGATCAAAAAGGAAGATTAGAAATGCGTAAAGAAAGTGACTTCTTTTTGGTTAGTTATTTAGCAAGCCTTTATAATAATATAGGTGTATCTTACGCATACAACTCTGTAGAAGCTAATACTGTAGAAAATGAAAAAGAAGCATTTAAGTATTTTGTTCTTGCTAGCGAATATTTTGATCAGCTTAGAACTTCTAATATAGATTTAGAATTGAGTGAGAAAAGAACTGTTGTAATAGAAAATCAAAATGTTGGTATAGGATCATACAATGTTATGAGTGTTCAATCTAGAAGAAATTTAAAAAATGCTGTGATAATAGATGATTATATTCCAACTGATATGTTCTATGTAAAATAATATACAAATTATGAAGTAATTAAATAGATAGTACTATAATACTATCTATTTTTTGTTTCTTTTATATTTTACTTCTTGTCTAAATTTTTTATCTTTACTATACTTTTTACTACTTTTTGTCTTTTTTACTTTCTTATTTTTATTAGACTTTTTATTAATTTTTATATTTTCTACTTCACCTACTGGTAAAAAATCAATAAACATATTTTCAACAGAAACATTAGATACAACAACTCGAATTCTATCTCCAAGAGTATAGCATATCTCATCAATATCACTACAAGCAGATAATTCATCTTCATAAAAAGTATATCTATTTTTCAAAGTAGAATATCTAATTAATCCCTCTATACCCCTATCTTCAATCTCTACAAATATTCCAAAGTTGGTAACACCACTAATAATACCATCATACTCATTGCCAATTTTATCTTTCATAAAACGAGTAGCTTTAATCTTCTCCAAACTTCTCTCACAATCAACAGCAACACGCTCAGTCTTAGAACACCAATCAGCACAATTAACAAACATCTTTTCCATAGATGGTTTTAATTTATTTTCTCCATCAAGAACTAATTTTAAAAGTCTATGAGTAAGTAAGTCAGTATAGCGTCTTATAGGAGAAGTAAAATGTGTATAATATTCAAAACCAAGTCCAAAATGACCAATATTTTTTACATCATAAATAGCTTGCTTCATAGAGCGTAATAATAGTGTAAGGAGAAGCTTCTCATCAGGCTTACCGTGTATAGACTCTATAAAAGATATAAAGTCTATATTACCATTACTATCTTTAATAACTCTATATCCCCTATTAAAAGCAATACGCATAAAATAATCAAGCTTATCACTATCAGGAGCATCATGTACTCTATATATAGCTCCATTTATATGACTCAACTTCTTTGCAACCTCACAATTAGCAAGAAGCATAAACTCTTCTATCAATTTATGTGATTCCTTTCTAATATCAACGAAAAAATCTTTAGGATTACCACTTCTATCTAAAATAATTTTATTTTCATTTAAATCAAATTCAATACTACCATTCTCTATTCGCTTTTTTAATAAAATATTTTTTACATCATTAGCATTATTAAGTAGTTCCAAAAGCCAATCATCATCATAATCAATCCCATCAAGTAAATCTTGAGCATAATCATAAGTTAATCTTCTATTAGACTTTATAACAGATTTATGAAAACTACTCTCTAAAATATTTCCATCATTATCAATAGTAGTAAATACAGTCATAGTAAAACGACTAACACCCTCATTTAAAGAGCATATACCATTAGATAATTCATGTGGAAACATAGGATATACAGTATCTATTAAATAAACACTATTTCCACGCTTTCTTGCTTCTCTATCTAATGCACTTCCAATAGGTACAAAATAACTAACATCAGCAATATGAACTCCTATTTTATACACATTATCAAGCTTCTCAACACTAATAGCATCATCAAAATCTTTAGAATCTACCCCATCAATAGTTACTGTTTTAATATTTCTAAGATCAATTCTATCATACTCTAAAGAGACATTCTCCATACTATCAGGAAGTAGTTTTGCTTCTTGTAAACACTTCTTTGGAAAATCTATAGGTATATTATAAGACTTTGCAACTAACTGAGCATCTTTTTTGGCATTATTAATATCTATCTTTATATCTTGTTTTTTATTACTTTCTTTCTCATTCTTTTTTAACTTACTATCTTTATGTAATTCTGACTTTAGAAATTTTCTACCTTCTGGAGTTAATTTTAATATATTTTTTTTTCTAATAATAAGCCCCATAGATGTTGTCTTATGGAGTATTTTCTCAAACTTTAATTTATCTTTTTTACTTTGTATAAACTCTTTTTTATAATTATCTATACTTAATTCATTATTTATTCTTTTTAAGAATTTAAGAATTTTCATAATATATGTTATATTTTCCTAACTTATTTTTTTTGATTATAGCAATAATAATTTATAATGTCAATTAATCATAATATAAGAATAAATTTGTTGTTTTTATAAAGATTTTAGTATATTATAAGTATATACTAATAAAAAGAGGAATATTATGAATAAGAAATCTATATTAGCAATTATACTCTCTACACTACTACTTCTAATAAGCTGTAACAACACTAATACTACAGGTGTAGATGATAAAGAAGAATCAAATACTACTAAAAATGAATCAGGTATCAATGAAAAAAAGATTAATCCAAGAAAATTAGAAAATACTGCTCAGCAATCAAATAGTGATAATTTTAGTATTGAATCTTATATAGCAAATAGTGAAGACATTTATATAAATTTAAAAGATGATAACACAATAACTGATTATAGACTATCTCCTCTTACAATGACTATAGATAAAAATGGCAATACTGCATCTGCTCCTACTATAACTTTTGAAGGTGAAGAAGTAAATTATCTAACTCTTGATGGTAAAAATAAATATACATTTACAGATATAAGTATAGAAGGAACAAGTAAGCAATTGGCAGAACAAAACTCTTATATAGGAACTGCTGTTGCTTTATATGATGTAGATATATATTCAAGTAATATAAAATTGAAATCTACTTCTCAAAATACATATAGTGTAAATATTGTAGACTTTCCTGAATTATATAATAAAATAAAAGATGGAATTGGTTTAATAAAATTAACTTTAGTTATAGCACCTACTTCTAATAGTAATAAATTGAAAAAAGCTTTTCCTATATATATAAGAGTAATACCAGCAAACTAATATAAAATATTTATAAATAATAAAAGCTCTAATTTATTAGGGCTTTTTTTTATTTTAAAGTTAAATAATAAAAAAATAAACATCCTTTCACAAGGAAAGTGAAAGGATGTTTAAAACAGTTTAATTACATGAAGGTTTAAATTTAAATAACAATGATAATAGGCATTTTCATCATCACTGTTAGCATATTCTAACATATAGCCTATATTTGTCAAGCAAATTTTTAGATATATCTAACATTTTTTTAATTTTTTCTATTTCCAGCAGCATATTCTAATGTATTAATATCGAGTATTTCTCTATATGGTTTTAATAATGAATTCTCATACCTACAGTTCCAAACAACATCATCAGAAAAACCACGTAAAGTATCCCCACTCTTTATAACCGCACCATTATCAAATATATAAGCAATAGTATTAAGTGCATGAGATACTATATCTTTAATATCAAGATTTTTAAAATGATACTGTATATCAGGAAGTCCAATAGCATACATTCCAAGAGTATCAACTATAATATCATCAGAGTTCTCAACAGAAAATATACGAATATTAACACCACTAAATAAAAATCTTAAATTATTAGGATAAGTATTATTAAGTATTTGATATCTAAGTAATAACTTTCCACTTTGTTCATTATAAACAGCAATACAATCTTCAAAAAGCTTCAAAGCAACCATAAGCCAATTATTTAAAAGAGAAGCCCTATCTTTATAATTAAGACCTGCAGATAAAAAATCACTAATCATAATTTCATAAGAACAATTTTCTATAATACCCTTAGGATTACGAATATCAAACATTTGAGAATATACTTTATCATCAATGCTTGTATAATCAAATTCAATAGATTCGGGCATTAAAAGTTGTGCTGGTATTTCTTTATCATCTTCATACTTAACTTTTAAATCATTAATAGCAATATTGTAAATATTGTCTTCTTTTGAAATTATATCAACATCATTATAAAATTTTTTCAAATGTTTTCTAATAACTTCTATATTAGGTAATTTTGGTTTCTTTTCAAAAAGTAATTTATAGAAATAAACATGTGAAAAATGTGCCTTTTCATTATTTAGAATATTTTTATTTTTCATATTAATACCATATAATATTTTATTAAGTTATCATAATATATTATCATAAAAGATAAGTTTTTTCTATATCTTTTTTATAAAAAAATATTGTAGTAAACTGTAATATTAATTGACACATAAATACAAATAATATATAATTTCACGCATAATAAAGCCTTGGAAGCAGATGGGGACCGGTGTCTCCCGCGCTCTTCAAAAGCGTTGGATGTCAAAACGACATTGGCAGGTTCAACTCCTGCCTCTTCCGATTATAAAAAGAGCGTGTTATAAAATGTCAGAAAAAACTTTTAATCTAATACAAGTAAATACAATCTTAGAAAATGAAAATATAAAAAAATATTTTAATACTCTATCAAGACCAATAGTTACAGATATAATAAGAAGTACACTAAATAAGTTAAGAGAAAATTATAAAAAAAATAAAAATTTTTATATATCAAAAGAAGATATAATAATACTATGCGAAAAAAATATAAAAAAGAAGTCTAATCTACCTATAAAAAAAACTATAAATGCAACTGGTACTATTATGCATACCAATTTAGGAAGATCACCTATAGACGAAGATATTTGGGATAATGTTAGAGATATTAATATTTATAGTAATAATTTAGAATATAATATCAATGATGAGGGGCGTGGTATTAGAGGTGAGTTTTTATATACTTTACTTTCAAAACTAACTGGAGCTGAAGATGCTTTAGTAGTTAATAATAATGCTGCTGCTTTATTTTTAATATTAAAAACATTTGCCACAGACAAAGAAGTAATAGTATCTCGTGGGGAGCAAGTACAGGTTGGTGGAGGTTTTAGAATACCTGATATTTTAAGAGAGTCTACAGCTAAATTAGTAGAAATAGGAACTACAAATATTGTAAATATAAAAGACTATCAAAATGCTATAACAGAAAATACAGCATTAATATTAAAAGTGCATACATCAAACTTTAGAATAAGAGGATTTGTAAAAAGTCTAACACTAAAAGAACTTAGAGAAAATATAGATAAAAATATACCTATAGTATATGATGAGGGAGCTGGTATATTAGATGAGCGTATATCTGAAGATGAGCATATAAAGAGTGCTATAAAAGCTGGTATAGACTTAGTATGCTTTTCTGGAGATAAAATGTTCTCATCAGTACAAGCTGGTATTATAGTTGGTAAAAAAGAATATATAGAAAAAATATATAAAAATCCACTTATGAGAGCATTTAGATGTGGAAAGACTGTACTATCTATTTTAGAAAAGTATGCTATTAAAAGACTTAATTCAACTAATACATTTAAAGGATACTCTGAAAGACTATTAAGTATAAATCCTGATGTAATAAAAACAAAATGTGAAAATATTTTGAAAAATATAAAAAATGCTCAAAAATATTTTAGCATAGTAGAAGAAGAAATAGAGACTGGTGGTGGTGCTATGGCAGATGTATATTTCAAATCATATGCTATAAGATTCCAACCCAAAGATATAAAAAAAACAATTACATTTATGCATAATTTAGATATTCCAATTATTACAAAAGTAAAGAAAGAATTTATATTAATATATACAATTACTATTTTTGATAATGATTTAGATTATGTTTCAAAATCTCTACAAAGTATTATAGATAACAACTTAATATAATATATATAAGGACTATAAAAGTGAATAGTATAATAGGAACAGCAGGACATGTTGATCATGGTAAATCTACACTTATAAAAGCATTAACAGGAATGTCTATGATGCGTCTACCTGAAGAGCAAAAAAGAGGTATGACTATAGATCTTGGATTTGGGTATTTTAGTCCTTCAGAAAATATTAATATTGGTGTTATAGATGTACCTGGACATGAACGCTTTATACGTAATATGGTTGCTGGAATGTGGAGTCTTGATTTAGTTATGATAGTAGTATGTGCTAATGAAGGATGGATGAATATGACTGAAGAGCATTCTAAAGTAGCATATGCTTTGGGGATAAAAAATATTATTTGTGTTATAAATAAAATAGATTTAGTAGATTCAGATAATTTAATAATACAAGAAGAGAATATAAAACAAAATTTAAATAGAATATTTAAAATAGAAATAGAGACTATAAAAGTATCTTCTACAAATGGAGATAATATAGATCATTTAAAAAATAGAATAACAGAAATTATAACTAAAAATAAAATAGCAAAAAAAGACAATACTCATATATACGTAGATAGAGTTTTTTCAGTAAAAGGTGCTGGACTTACAATTACAGGAAGTATAGTAGATGGTAAGATAGAAAAGGAAGATACTTTAATACACTACCCTACTAAAAAAGAAATATCAATTAGAAATATACAATCATATCATAAAGATAGAGATATTGTAGAATCTACATCAAGAGTTGCATTAAATTTAAGAGGACTTGAAAAATCGGAAATAAGAAGAGGGCATTTACTTGCAACAAAAAAAGAAACTTTATTTTCTACTACAGAAATTATTTTAGAATTAATTGAAGAATTAAATGATATAGAATATTTAAAAAAAATTAAGAATGCTGAGTTTGCAATTGGAACTGAGTGTTTAATAGCTGAAATTATACCTATATACAAAAAGAAAAATAATAATGATAAAGAAATAGATAATAGATTTATAAGATTAAAATTTAAAGAAGCTATTAATGTATTTTGGAAAGATAGGGGTATACTTATTAGTCATGGTGGAAGTAAGATTATTGGAAGTGGTTATATTTTCTTTGGAGATGAGACTAATAATAATATGAGAACTGCTCTTTTAGAAAATGCGGGTGACTTTTTAGGTGATAATATTGATAGTAGTAGATTTATTGATTTAAGTTTGTCTATAAAAGGATATATTAATTATCATAATCATAATACAGAAAATGCGATAAAAATAAATGACTTTTTAGTATCAAAAAAATACTTAGAAAAAGTAGACTCTACTATTAACAAATTAATACTATTTAAAAAAGATAATATAACTTTTGATGATATAAGAAATTATTATAATATAGATAATGAGTTTACTAAAATTATAATAGAATATTTAATTAATAAAAAAATAATTATGACATTTAATGGTATTTATAAAAAATATGTAGAAAACGTAAGTCTTACAAACTCTCAAAAAACTATATTAGAAAAGCTAAAAAAAGAAGAGTTAAATGGTATTGATGAAAAGTATTTAAAAACAATACCAAATGCCATTAAAGATATAAAAACATTAGTAACATTAAAACAAGCTATGTATTTGGATGAGGGTATATATTATCATATAGATACATACAAAAAAATAAAAGATATTATAATGAAAGGATTAAAATCAAAAGATATAATAACCATAGCCTATGTAAAAGATAAAACAGGTCTTTCAAGAAAATATACAATACCAATTCTAAATGCATTAGAAAGAGAAAAAATTTTAAAAAGAGTTGGAAACGATAGAGAAGTATTATAGCTTCATTAATAACTCTATAATTTGTAAATCTTCCCTATTTGTAAACTTAATATTCTTTGTAGAGCCTTTAACTATATAAACCTTTTCATTATCTAAATATTGATGTACAACTTTACAATCATCTGTAGATTTAAAATTTTTATCACTCAAAGCCTTTTTATAAGCCACTTTTAAAATAGATACTCTAAAACACTGAGGAGTTTGATTCGCATACATTATTTCTCTATTTGGCATATTTTCTATATAATTATCCTCTATCTCAACAATAGTATCAGAAACAGGTATTGCAACTGTTATAGCATTATATTTTTTTAACGCCTCTATACAACTATCTATTATATCAGAAGTTATTAAAGGACGTGCCGAGTCATGAATAATTAAATTACTATCTTCATAATCTTTATAATAATCAAGTGCAGATAAAGTAGATTCATAACGCTCATTACCAGCATTTAATACAGCTTTTATTTTTTTATAACCTACTCTTTTTATAATATCAAAAATATAATTATGATACTCTTCTCTTGCAACTATACAAACTTCATCTATACATTTATGACTATCAAAAATATCCAAACTATATTCCAAAATAGTTTTATTATTAATCTTCAAAAATTGCTTAGGAGTTTCAAAACCAGTTCTACTACCAACTCCACCAGCAAGCACAACTGCTATATTTTTACTATTCATATTTTTTACTTACATTAAAAATTATAATGTGTCTTCAAATATTCTTTTGTAGCTGAAGTAATAAACTCACTTCTATTAGAAGATATATTATCTATCATACTTATCAAATTTTCATCTAATGTAATATCTATTCTTTTCTTTTTTTCTTTTAATAATTTAACTTCTATAAGAACTCGAATATCTGGAGAATATTCAGAGTCTTTAATAACTTTTTCTAAAGAAGATGGTTTAGGAATTTTCTCTCCATCTTCAAACATTCCATCAATATGTATTTGTAATGCTATTTTAGCATTTTTTATAGCATCATCTATAGTTTTACCATGAGTAACGCACCCAGCAAAATCATGAAATATAACATCATACCCAGATTTTACTCTAAATAAATCTGCAACATAAAAACTTATATTATTTTTCATTATTATATCTCTTTACTATAATAATTTTATACCAGCCTGTTTCTCTATACTTTTTATAACACTTATATGTAAATCAGAATTACCATGAACCGAAACAGTCACCCTACCTTTTTTTACAGTATGTTTAAATTGCTTATGGCTACCTTTCTGAGATACAAGATACCAACCATCTTTCTTTAAAACTGCAATTACTTCTTTTGATGTCATAAACATTCCTTTTAAATAAAGTTTTATCCATTTTTGTACCTCACTTAATTATTATTAAAATACAGTTTATAATACACATTCATACACATATAGTCAAGCATTTTTTTATTAAATATTAATATTGATACTTCTAACATTTCACTATATAATAAGCACTATGAAAAATACGAAGGTAATATTTCCTGGAACTTTTGATCCTTTCACTTTAGGGCATTTGGATGTTTCACTAAGATTAGCTGATATTTTTGATAAAGTATATATATCTATTGCTGTTAATTTAGAAAAACTTCCTACTTTTACTATTGATGAGCGTAAGGTTATGATTCAAAAAGTATTGAGTGAAAGTAGTAAAAAAAATATTGAAGTAATTACTATATCTGGACTTGTTACAGAATATATGAAAAATAATAATATTAAAGTATTAGCAAGAGGCATTAGAGATAGTGAAGATTTATACTATGAACTTAAAATGTCTCGAATGAATAAACTACTATATCCAGAGATGGACACTATATTTTTACATACTTCTGAAAATTATGCTTATATTAGCTCTTCTTTAATAAAAGAAATTCTTAAATTTAATGGACCTATTGATGGACTTGTACCTTCTATTTTAGTTGAAGATATTAAAAACAAATTTATAAAAAACTAATATATAGGTAGTAATATGAAAAATTTTTATTTAGAAAATTATGGCTGTCAGATGAATAAGGCAGATTCTAATAGTTTGATAAACTCATTAATGCAAGATGGTTTTATACAAACTGATAATTATGAAAATGCTGATAATATTATTATAAATACTTGTAGTGTACGTCAACATGCTGAAGATAGAGTATTTGCTCGTGTAAAACTTTTTAATGCTAATAGAAGAAAAAATAAAAAAGATACAAAAATAGTTGTTATGGGATGTATGGCACAAACTTCTAAGGATACACTTATAAGCTTTGGTGCTGACAAGGTATTTGATGTTTATAATGAGATGGTTATTATTGATTATCTTAATGATGATGAAGTTTTTGTGGAAAAATTTAACGGAGAATATAAATTCCATAAATCTTACGTAGATGAAGATAAGCCACATAAAGCATTTGTTGCAATATCTAATGGCTGTAGTAATTGGTGTACTTACTGTATTGTTCCTCATACTCGTGGAAAACTAATTAGCCGTCCTTCAAGTGAAATAGTAGAAGAAGTAAAGAGATTAATAGATGATGGTGCAAAAGAGATTACACTACTAGGGCAGAATGTTAATTCTTATGGGTGGGATAAAAAAGATGAGGTTGATTTTACAAAACTTCTTTATATGGTAGATAAGGTAGTACAAAAAAACTCCAATGATGATGTATGGGTGAGATTTTTAACTTCACACCCTAAAGACTTCGACAAAGATTTAGCAGATGCTATTTGGAATCTTAAAAGTATTTGTAATCAAATTCATCTACCTTTTCAAAGTGGATCGGATAGAATGCTTGATATAATGAATAGAAAATACACTAAAGATGAGTATAGAAAAAAAATATCATACCTTAGAGAATATGCTGATGATTTTCCTATTTCTACAGATATTATAGTTGGATATGCTGATGAAACTGAAGACGAATATAAGGAAACATTAGACTTACTTGAGGAAATTGGTTTTGAAGAGGCTTATCTATACAAATATTCTGAAAGAGAAGGAACTATTGCTCATAGAAAAGGTGTTAAGTATGATGAGAAAGTTGGGGCAGAGAGACTTACTAAATTAGTAAATTTTCAAAGAGAATTATCTCAAAAATTATTAGCTAAACAAGTAGGTAAAAATGCAAAAGTTATGATAGATGATATTGCAAAAGATAATATGCACTATTTATGTAGAAGCTATGAAAACAGAATTATTTTAGTTCCAAAAAGTGATGAATTAAAAATAGGTTCTATACATAATGTTAAAGTTAATGAAATAAAAAATCATACTTTAATAGGTGAAATAATTTAATTATTGATTTACTCTATCAATTAGAATGTATTCATTTTTATAATTATCAAGCTCATCTAATTGAATAATTCTATAATTATCACGTATTGAATACATTCTTATTGTTGCTCTTGGTAAGTTATCATATTCTTCTATTACAAGAATTAAGTCAAACTTTGTATTTTTATAATTTTCTTCTAAAATATTTTTTATAGATTTTAATATCTTTATAGATAAAGTTAATACATAAATAATATTGATATTATTTTGAATATAAATCTCATTTTTATTATACTCAAAATCTGATAAATCACTCCCAGAGGCTGAAGTATGCTCTACATAGCAAGTGGCTTCTTCTTGTATTATATAATATAACTCATTTAGATTATTAGTTTTTTCTATAACAGAGTAATAATTCTTATTAGAAATTATAGAATCAATATCTATACTGCTAAGCAACTCTTTCATTTTAAGATTATACAATATCATAAAATCTCATTTGCAATATAATGCACAACAGTATCTCTAACATCACGCCCTTTATAATCAAACTGAGCCTCACGCATCTTTACAAGATTTTCTCTATTATTTTCTAATAATAAATCAATCTTCTCAAATATATCATCAGTAGAAACAGTATTAAATCCAAGTCCATTTCTATTTAAAAATATGGGATTTTCTTCTTCTTGTCCAGGTAAAGCACCCATAGAAACTATAGGTATTAAACAATTAACAGCTTCTATTATTGCAGTAGGACCAGAACGTGTTATTAATATATCATTTTCTTTAAGAAGTTTTGGTAATTCTGTTGTATAGCCTATTATATTAGGACTATATGTACGAGATTCGTAATACTTACTAAGCTTCTCAAAAGTATTTCTATTTCTACCACAAACTATAGTTACATTACAATTATATTTAGAGTTTAAATTATTAATAATATGAATAAGCCTTTTAGTTCTTTCAGAATTATTTAATATTAATATATTAAGTTTTTTATTAGTATTTGTTTTTTCTTTTATTTCTTCTCTTGCTAATATAGGAGCTTCAAAACCATCTCTAATTGGAAGCCCAAAAGTTACTATTTTTTCTTCATCAACACCATGCTTTATCATATAATCTGTAGCTTCTAATGATGGACTTATAATTTTATCAGCTCTATTATCAAACCATAATTTATTTATTGTGATTAAATCAGTTATCAAAATAAAAAATTTAATATTTATATTTCTTTTTCTAATAATATTAAGTAAACTACCACTAAATAATGGATGTATATTAACAATAATATCTGGATTATAATTTTTAATTAATCTTAAAAATCTAATTTTTAAATCTATAGATGTTTTTCTATTAATAAAGTCTCTTCTCTTAACTGAAAACCTAAATAATCTATTCCACATATCAGGCCAATATTTAACACAAGCATTATAAAGCCTCTCAGAAGCTCTTAAATCAGCACCACCTAATTTAAACCCATTAACAACTTTACATTCTATTTTTTCATTATACAATTTTTCAAAACCTTGTAATAATGATGTATGTACACTTTTATGACCATGTCCTGTATATTCTGATGATATAATAAGAATTTTTTTCATATTAGTATAATCCCCATAGAATATAGTATTGTAAAGATATTATAAATAAATAGTATGTTTTGTCAATAATGAACAATTATTAAAATATGTATATTTATTGCATTTTTTGTATATTAAATATAGTATTTATAAAATAACTTAATAAATAAAGGGTAGTTATTATGATATTTGATGCACATTCTGATACTTTAACAGATTTTACGAACAAAATATTAAAAGGTGAAAATAATATATTTAAAAAATATCATTATCAGAATTTTATAAAAGGAAAAATAGAAGGTTCTATTTTTGTTATTTGGGTAGAAAAAGAAAACTATAATAGAGCTGTTGATAGAGTAAAAGAGATACAATCATCTTTAAAAAAAGAATTAGAATATTGTAATGATGTTATAAAGATAGTAAAAAGCTATGATGAAATTATTGAGGCAAAAAAAGAAAATAAAATATACATTATTCTTGGATTTGAAGGTTTAATATCTATTGGTGATAACTTAGATATTATAGATAACTACTACGAATATGGCATTAGACATGCAAGTTTAACTTGGAATGAAGAAAATAGTCTTGCTACAGGTATTAGAGGTGATTCTAATAGAGGGCTTACTGCACTTGGTAAAAAAGCTATAAAGAAAATGAATGATAATGGTATTATTATGGATGTATCTCATTTAAATGATAAATCCTTTTTTGATTGTTTAGACACAACAGAAAAACCTATTATAGCATCTCACTCTAATAGTAGAAAATTGTGTAATCATATGAGAAACTTAACAGATGAACAATTAAAAGCTATAAGAGATTTAAATGGCGTTGTAGGATTAAACTCTTATAAGGAGTTTATAGACTCTGATAAAACAAAACAAAATATAGATAGAGCTATAGATCATATTAAATATATAGCAGAAAAAATTGGAGTTGATCATATAGGACTTGGATTTGATTATAATGAATATTTAGATGATGATGATACACCATTTATAGAAGGTCTTGAAAATGCTTCAAAGTCATACTCTATTATAG
This sequence comes from uncultured Spirochaetota bacterium, assembly GCA_944390575.1. Taxonomy (GTDB): domain Bacteria; phylum Spirochaetota; class Brachyspiria; order Brachyspirales; family Brachyspiraceae; genus Brachyspira. Next base: position 278,976 of record CALXQJ010000002.1, on the reverse strand, counting down.
AAAAATTAGAAAAAAATGGCTTTAATAAAGAAGAGATAGAAAAAATTGCATATAAAAATTTTCATAGAATTATAAAAGAAATATTATAACATAAACATAGCATCACCATAAGAGAAGAATCTATATTTATTTTCTATAGCTATATTATATGCATTCATAATATGATTATAATCAGAAAAAGCACTTACCATAGCAAGTAATGTAGAATGTGGAGTATGAAAGTTTGTAATCATAGCATCTACACATTTAAACTTATAAGGAGGATATATAAAAATATTAGTTTCTCCAGAAAGCCTCTTAAAAGAAAAATTATCATATTCACTTTCTAAAACTCTTGATACTGTAGTGCCACAAGCAATAATTCTTCTATTATCTTTTTTAGCATTAATTATAATATTAACAACAGATTGGTCTATATAAAACTCCTCAAAATGCATTATATGTTTTCTTAAATCATTTTCTTTTATAGGATTAAAAGTAGCAAACCCAACATGTAATGTTATATATAAAACTTCAACACCTATAGACTTTATTTTTTCTATAAGTTCATTAGTAAAATGAAGTCCAGATGTAGGAGAAGCTATACTACCTTCTCTTTTTGCAAATACATTTTGATATACTATTTTATCATCTTCTATAATCTCATCTTCATTATTTTTTTTTCTACTTTGTATAATATAAGGAGGAAGAGGAATATTACCTATTATATTTAATAATTCATTTGTTAATTGTTTAGAAAACTTAAGTTTTTTACTTGTAATATTATCTTCTATAATAGTTGCATATATATCATCTAAAAATAACTTATCATTAACCTTTAACTTTCTACCCTTAAGTAAACACTCCCAAGTATAATCATCTATTCTTTTTAAAAAAAGAACTTCTACAATACCACCAGTCTCTTTTTTAAAAAATACTCGAGCAGGAATAACCTTAGAATCATTAAAAACTAAAACATCCCCTTTCTTAAAATAAGAAACTATATCAAAAAAGTTTTTATGCTCAATTTGTCCATCATCCCTATTCATAATCATAAGTTTACAATGATCTCTTTTATCTGTAGGATGAGTTGCAATAAGTTCTTCTGGTAGATTGAAGTTATATGTTTCTTTATTTAAGTAATCTATCATAAAAAATTAAAAACTAACTATTACTTTTCTTTGTCTTAAAAATTTAACCAATGCTCTCTTACTTGTAGAAGAAGAATGTATAATACCATATTCATCATTAAGTTTTATTATTTTTATTCCTTTCTTGTTTGCATCTATAATTATTTCTTCAAACTTAGCACTATCTTTAAAAGTTATAAGAATAATATCTTGATATATAGTAGATATCACTCCCCTATCATACCAACGCTTAATTGTAGTCTCCACATTTCTAGGTATATCTTCTAACATAGTTTTTAATATATTTAAAAAGCTATTAAAACTATAATGAGATGTATCATCACTAATTATAGTTTTAGCACTATGTATACTATCTTCTGTTATTTTATAAGTATATACATTCTCTTGTGCATCTATATGACAGTATAAATTACACATATAAATAAATTCATTAGAAAATAAATTATGATTAATTAAAGTTATCTCAAAATTTCCATTAATAAAACACTTCTTATTATCTAATTTATGATTAAGGCTACGTATAGCAATTATAGTGTTCTCATAAAAAGCTACTTCCACAACACCAAATAAGTACATAATACTCAATACCTTATTAAACAACTCTATATTAATAAAGTCTTTAAGAATAAGAAATAACTGAGTTTTATCTATACTATCACTATTTTCAAGAATATCTAATATCTTTTTAAAATATTTATCATACCCCTTATAAACACTATCAAATATCAATTTCTTTTTTTCTTCTAAAGAAAGTTTTATATAATCTTTAATTTTATAATTGTCTAATACAATATTACCTTTAGAATCAATGCTAATCAAATTAATTTTAGTACAAATATCAAGTAATAAAGTAATACTAAGATTTTTACTTATAAAGTTGATATTAATATCATCAACATTTATATTTTTTATATCTGCCTCATAAATTAATTTTTCTATATCATTGAGTATATTAAGATGATTATATATAAAAGTAGAAGACTTCAAATTAGTCTCCAAACTTTTCTCTATTTGCTTAATAACACTATTATTACAAATAGATACATAAGGATTAAAATTTTTCTCATTAAAATAAAAGCAAAAAATATTACCCTCACAAAGTTTAAGCAAATCACTATCTTCAAGCTTTATCTTTTCAATATCTAAAATACAACCATTCTCATATAAAAATAAAATATCTTTCAAATATTTTTTATAAATAGAAGTAGAATACTTAAAATCAAAATCAATATTAAAGCTACTATTATCAACCAATAATTTTTTTATTATACTCTCTACATCATCAAGAAAAAATAAAGTATCTTCAGAAGAATTTAATTTTCTTCTTTTCATTTTAACATATAAAAGCCCAGTTTTTTTTAATTCCTCTATACAATCAAAAAAATCAGGAATCTGCTTTTGAGTATATTTAAGAGAATATGCAATATCAATAGAACTTAAATCTTTATTATTGTTATTTAATAAAAATTTTAATATTTTCTTAGCATCATAACTAAGCTTATATATTTTATAAGAAATAATATATATATTTGTAGACTTTAAATATAAAGAATCCCTATCTTTTACTTTCCAAATTTTAAATAACTCTTTAAGAGTATCTTCTGATATCTGTTCATACATAATTAATAACTACTTCTATACTTTTCAAAATAAATTACTATTATCTAATAATAAAATAATTAAAATATCCCTTTTTCTCTACATCATCAGGACGAGGAGCCTGTATCCAAGCTATCATAGGTTGTCCTTTAATAAGTCTATAAGGAACTAATCCCCACATTCTACTATCACAACTTTGATCTCTATTATCTCCCATCACAAAGAAATAATCTTCCTCAACATTGAAGACAAACTCATCTACTTCTTTATTTTTAGTTTGCGGTATATAAATATTCATCCAATACCAAAGCTTAATATCATCGCTTACTATCTTATCATTAATATAAACCTCAAAAGAAGTTAAATCATTATAATAATCAGGTCTATCAAATATCTTTTTGAAAAATATAACATCTCCTTTTTTAGGAACATAAATAGGACCATAATTATCTATAATATCAACAAACTCTCTCTCCCCATAAAAGAAATATCCCCATTTATCCTCTATCTCACTACCATTAATATAAATCTTTTTCTCTCTTAATTGTACAGTCTCACCAGCAGTAGCAATAACACGCTTAACAAACTCCTTACGCGGATCTAAATCAACAGCCTTAAGTCCTAAAAATAATGGTAAAGGTGCAAGATGAGTACCACCTGTTATCTTATCAGCAAACCAATCAGCAATCAAAAATCGAGGATCCCATGTAAATGGAGTTATAGAAAATATTAAAACAGGTAGCTTAAAAAATTGTACAATAGGTGAAGGTTCATAATAAGGAAGAGATGATTCACAACCAAAAGTAGATGAAGCAGGTGCTCTAAAAACAACTAAATCTCCCCTTTTAGGTGATTTTATTTTAGGAAGTCTATATCCTAAAAGTCCATCTGTAAATGGAAGCTTTACTCCATAAACGAATCTATTTGCAAACAGTCTATCACCTGGCATTATAACTGGTATCATAGAACCTGTTGGTATTTGATAATTTTGAATTAAAAAAGTGTTGATTATAAATACTATTAATATAGCGTATAAAATTTCTTTTATAGTATGCTTAAAATTTCTACATTCTCCTAATATACTTTCAGTAATATTTTTTATGGGATTTTCCATAACAAGACACCTTATAGTTAACAAAATTAAAATAGATTATATAATATAACAATCAAAATATCAATTAAATATAACATTATTAAATAGTACTATCAAATTTATATAAATTATAAGGCCACTCACAAGCATTACCAAAAGCAATATGTGCCTCAAGATTAGTAAGATCAAAAATCATAGAACATAATGTTTTGTATAATGGTCTATTAATATTTGGATGCGAACATATAGAAGCTGGAAATCGTCTATGACTACGAAGAAAATCTTTTGCAATATCTATGTTTATAGAACCATAATTTTCTTTTATTAACTCTTCTATAACGCTAATTCTATCTTTAGAACTCCAAGAAGCTGATTTATCTTCTTCTTCATCTGAAAATAAGTTATGGTTTGTATGAGTTATATAATTAGAATTTGTATATGTATACACTTTATTTGGAAAACATTCAAATGATATAGATTTGCCACTTTTATGAGTAACAATAAAATTATTTGGTACAGAATGCGGAATACTTTTTAAATAGTCCTCTATCTCTTCTAAACTACGCATAGTAAGCATTTCTCTAATAATAATATTTGTAGGAAGTCCTATTTGTCTCTCACCATTATCAATATAAGTCCATAAAATAGATATACCAGCATTATTCATACCCATATATGCAACAACACCAGGATGAGTATATATTATAGTCTCTAAACCACTAATATCTTTATGATGAAAAACCATATCAAGCTCAGAAGGCCAATTCTGAAAAGACTCATCATTAGTTTGACCACATATTACCATATTGTCTAAAGTAGTATTAGAAAAAACAGAAAAAGCAGTACACTTATCAGAATGCATTATAGGGCAATTCTCCATAGTAAGGTCATAAGCAACACTCAAAGCTAAAACTTTATTTATAGAATGCTTAGAACCTTCTACAATTCCATATATTTCTTCTTTTGTATTTGGTGCATATTTTTCTATATAAGGCATAAAATCTATACATCTATTTGCAAACTCATTAAAATCTATATTAAGTTCTGTCTTTGAGTATTTTATCAAATTAACATAATAAACATCTATTCTATCCTTTATATTCTCTCCTATCTTTATTCCTCTTTCTCTACTGTTCCCCTCTATTTTTAGATAACGACTATACACAATATTTTACCTCTACATATACTTAATATATTTTTGTAAAAAGAATTTCTTTACTTTTTTTTACTATAATATATAGTAATAAATATAATAAGTAAATGCTATTATTAGGAACATTTTTTATGAAAAAGATTTTTATCCTATTTTTTTTAACTATAATCACAACAATCACAATCTCTTGTGGACAAGTAATAACAAATAAATTTAGATTAGACAAAGCATTTACATTATATGAAAAAGGTAAAAATGAAGATGATGATAAAGCCCTATTAGATGTAACAAAAACATATAATGATATAATAAATCAAAAAATATACGCACAAGAAAGACAAGCAGCAGTATATAGAGCATTAGGAGAAAGAAGTTTAGCAAAATCTCAATATGCCTATTCAGCAAAATATTTTACAGAAGCATTAAAAATATTACCAAATAGTCCATATTTAAGATATGGTCTTGGTCTTTCTTATGCTAATTTATCAGAAAGTGCTGATACAGATGAGCAAAAAAAGAATTTTATAGAGAGAGCAGAAAAAAATATAAAGTTTGCAATATCAAAAGATGAAAAAAATCCAAACTACTATGCAGCATTAGCCTCATTAAGAGCATTTCAACAACAAAGATATGATGAAGCTTTAGAGTTAATATTAAAATCAGTAGAAATATCTCCAAATAATACAGACTATTTATTTATATTAGCAAAAATACAATACTCTATGGGTAATGATCAAAAAGCAATAGAAACATATAGAATAATAGCAAATAGTGCAAAAACAGAAGCAGTAAAAAGAGCTGCATTACAAAATGCTGATAGAATAATTAAAGGGCAATATATTAAATAATAAATTAGGAAGTAATATTCGTGAAAGAAAATTTTAATATACATAAATATCTAATAGCACTAAATAATATAGAAAAAGTTGGAGATAAGAGAATATCTGCTTTAATTAATCATTATGAAAGCATTGAAAATATATTTGAAGATACAGAAAAAAATATAAAAGAAGTATTAGAAAATAAATTTAAATATAAAATAGGAAATTTCAATAAAAATGAAGTATTAGAAAAAGCTGAAAAAATTATAGAGAAATCAAAAGAACATAATATAAAAATATTAAGCCTATTTGATGATGAATATCCTTTTAATCTTAAACAAATAGATAATCCACCATATATACTATACTACAAAGGGGATATAAAAAAATTAAGAAGAAATGCTATAGCAATAGTTGGAACAAGAGAACCTACCTCTGAAAGCAGAAAGTATGCATTTGACTTAGCATCAAAATTATCAGCTTTAAATATTACAGTAGTATCTGGTATGGCTAAGGGTATAGACAAAGAAGCACATTTAGGAGCTATATCTTCCCTTGTAAATACTATAGCAGTTCTTGGAAGCGGTATAGATAAAGTATATCCTGCAGAAAACCTTAATATATATAATAAATTATCTGAAAATGGACTTATTATCAGTGAATATGAAGTTGGTAAAAATCCAGATAAAACAAATTTTCCAAGAAGAAATAGAATAATAGCAGGTTTGTCGTATGCAACAATAATGGTAGAAGCTTCAAGCAAATCGGGTGCATTAATAACTGTTGATTATGCACTAAATCAAGGTAGAGATGTTTATATAGCTCCTTATAATGAAAAAATGAAAGAATACTATGGAAATCATAAGCTTTATAAGGATGGGGCAAAAATTGCTCATAATATATTAGATATATTAGATGATTTTGATGATATATTTTCTAATGATGATGAATATGTAAAAATGAAATTCAAATACTTTGAAGGTGGAAATATTAGAAAAAATAATATAAAGAAAAATAATGATCTATTAATAAATAATAAAAATATAAAAGCAAATGAAAGTATAAAAATAGAAAAGAAAAATACAAAAGAAATAAATAAAAAAGAAAATCTAAATTTAAATAAAGATGAAGAAGAATTATATAATATTATCAGTAAATTTGAAAAAATACATATAGATGATATTATAGAAGAAAGTAAAATAAAAATAAACACTGCAACTTCAATCTTAATGCAATTAGAAATTAATGGTATTATAAAACAAACAGCAGGAAAATATTACAGTATAGAAAAATAAACTTGGGGTATAAATATAATGTCTACAACAGCAAAAAAAACAAAATTAGAAAATAAGTCTAAACAATCTAAAAAGAAAAAATTAGTAATAGTAGAGTCTCCAGCAAAGGCAAAAACTATCAATAGATACTTAGGAGCAAACTATATTGTATTATCTTCTATGGGGCATTTAATAGATCTACCAAAGAGTAGACTTGCTATTAATGTTTCTGATGATTTTGAACCTGAGTATATTACAATTCGTGGTCGTGCTAAGATTTTAAATGAGCTTAAAAAAGAAGCTAAGAAAGCTGATGAGGTACTACTTGCTGCCGATGATGATAGAGAGGGAGAGAGTATTGCTTGGCATATAGGAAATAAAATTAGAGAATCAAACTCAGCTGTACCTATAAAAAGAATAGTATTTCACGAAATTACAAAGGATGCATTAAATGAAGCTATAGACAAACCAAGAGATTTAGATATAGCAAAAGTAAATGCTCAAAAGGCAAGAAGGGTATTAGATAGACTTATAGGATATAATTTAAGTCCTTTACTTTGGGATAAAATAAAAAGAGGTTTATCAGCTGGTCGTGTTCAGAATGTTGCTTTACTTATTATATGTAATAGAGAAGGTGAAATAGAAACATTTATACCTGTAGAATATTGGACTTTTGGAGTATATTTAAATTATAAAAATAAAGAATTTTTAGCAGAGCTTAATAAATATAAAAACGAAAAAGTAGATTTAAAAACAAAAGAAGATGTAGATAATATTATAGAGCACTTAAAAGATAAAGAATATAAAGTATCTTCTATAGAAATAAAAGATAGAACAAGAAATCCAATAGCGCCTTATACTACAAGTAAATTACAGCAAGCAGCAAGCACATACTTAAACTACAATTCTTCTAAAACAATGCAAATAGCACAAACTCTATATGAAGGAGTATCTATAGCAGGAGAGTCTACAGGATTAATTACATATATGCGTACAGATAGTGTAAGAATATCTCCTGTAGCACAAGAGCAAGCAAGAGATTTTATTAAAAAAGAGTTTGGAGATAAATATCTTCCAGATGTTGCTCCAAATTATTCTCTGAAAAAAAATGCACAAAATGCACACGAAGCTATTCGTCCTACAAATGTATTTTTTACACCAGATAGTATAAAAGAATACTTAAAACCTGAACAATATAAACTTTATAAACTTATATGGGAAAGATTTATTTCATCTCAAATGCTTCCTGCTAAGATGAAAAATACAAGAGCTATTATAAGTGCTGGAGAATGTGAGTTTTCAATAAGTTCTTCTAAAATAGAGTTTGATGGATTTTTAAAAGTTCTAACTATAGATAAAGAAGAAAAAGAGAAAGCTTCAAAAATACCAACTTTAACAGAAGGTGAAAATTGTGATTTTGTAAAGCATAATCCTAATCAACACTTTACAACTCCACCACCAAGATATACAGATGCCTCTTTAGTAAAAATATTAGAAGAATCAGGAATAGGACGCCCTTCTACTTATGCTCCAACTATAAAAACTATTATTTCAAGACATTATGTACAAAGAAAAGGCAAGCAATTAGTACCAACAGAACTTGGTAAGCTTGTAAATGAACTTATAAGCGAAAACTTCCCAGAACTTGTTAATATAAACTTTACTGCTGATATGGAAAGTAAACTTGATAAAATAGAAGACGATAATATAGAATGGAATAAAATATTAAAGGATTTCTACCCTCATTTCTTAGATACATTAAAAACAGCAACTGAAAATATTAATAATATGAAAGACTTCTTTAATGAAGAGACTGATTTCACTTGCGAAAAATGTGGTAAGAAAATGATAAAAAAATTAGGACGTTATGGATACTTCATTGCTTGTGAAGGATTTCCTGAGTGTAAAAATACTAAAGGTATTTCATTTGGAATATGTCCTAAGTGTAGTGGAGAAATTACATTAAAACGTTCTAAGCGTGGTAGGGAGTTTTATGGATGTTCTAACTACCCTAAATGTGATTTTGTTAGCTGGGATAAACCTTTAATGGAGCCTTGTCCTAAGTGTAATGGACTTATGGTTGAAAAACAAATAAAAAACAAAGGATTGTTTAAAGTTTGTATCAAGGAAGATTGTGCCTATTCAGAGGCTATAGAAGAAGAATAGTTTTTATTTCTATATTTGTATTAATTCTTACAAATACATTTTTATATGGTGAAAATATAAAAATAGAAAATGTTGATGTTAATATAGAAGAATTAAAAGCTGTTTTTAATCCTGCTGTTAAGAAATTTAAAGATAGTAAAATAAAAAAAATCATAATAGATCCTGGACATGGTGGAAAAGATCCTGGATCTATTGGTGTAAATAAGATAAAAGAAAAGGATGTTGTTTTATCTTTTTCAATAGAATTAAGAGATGAATTAAAAAAGATATTACCAGACAAAGAAATAGTATTAACTAGAGATGGGGATACATACCCTACTTTAGAAGAAAGATATAAAGATGCAAATAAGAATGCAAATATAGATAAAGAAAAATCAGATAATACTATATTTATAAGTATTCACGCAAATGCATCATTAAACTCAAAAGCTAAAGGATTTGAAGTATATTTTCTCACATCACAAGAATCAAGTGAATATGCAAGATCGGTTAGTTTATTTGAAAATGAAACTATAGTAAAATTTAGTGGACTTAATCCATATAAATATAAAGAATCTTCATCACAAGTAACACATAATTATATGTTAATAGAACAATATCAAAGAGAGAGTAGACTATTAGCAGAAGAAATAGTTAAAGAAGCTTATAAAGTTAATGGAGTTTATCATAGAAGTAAACCTGTTGTTAATGCTTTATTTTATGTATTAAAAGGAGCACTTATGCCTGCTGTATTAGTAGAACTTGGATTTATAACAAATCCTGATGATGCTAAATTCCTAACTACAAAAGATACAAGAATAAAGCTAGTAAAATCTATGGCAAAAGCAATAAAAACCTATACAGAAAAGATAGATAATACACTATTAAATTAATATATTATAACATTCTTTCTACCAGCCGAGTTTATCATCTTAACAATAGTAGTAAAACCTCTCTCCTCAGCATGATTAATAGCTGTTTTACCTTTTCTGTCTGTTATTTCTGTATTTGCTTTAGCAAGTAAAAGTTGTCTTACTAATTTTTCATTACCATTCATAGTGGCTATCATTAAAGCTGTATATCCATTTTTATTTTGAATATTAAGATCTGTATTATCTTTTAATAAAGTATTCACTAATTCATAATCGCTATCATAAATAGAGTACATTAAAGGGGTATTACCATCACTATCTACAGTATTAATATTAGCATTAACATTTGTAGATATGAGTACACTAATTGAGTTTTTAGACTTATTTAAAGTAGCTAAAGTAAGTGCAGTTCTACCAACTTTATTTTCTAAATTAACATTAGCACCACGACTTAATAATATTCTTAAAGATTGAACTTTATCATAATAAGCGGCATACATTAAAGCAGTATTGCCCAAATTATCTTGTGCATCTATACTAGCTCCATAATTTAATAAAGCTTCTACTGCTGAAGAAGCATTATTGTAAACCGCCATAGTTAAAGCACGAACACCATTTCTTTTCTTTTTTTCTATATCAGCACCAGCATCTACTAAAAGCTTTATAATATTAGTATTATTATTATAAGCAGCATACATCAAAGCAGTATTACTCTTTCCATCACTATCATTAAGAAAAGCATTATTACTAATAAGAAATTTTACAGCAGCCTCACTTCCATTATAAGCAGCAAATATCAAAGGATTAAATCCATGTTTATTTTTAGCATTAATATTAGCATTATGCTTTACCAAAGCTTCAAGCATTTTTAAATCATTATTAAAAGCAGACATCATTACAGGAGTATTTCCATCATCATCTAATATAAAATCAGGATCTACACCAGCCTCAAGTAATCTTATAAAAATATCAGTATAAGAATTCTTAAAAGCATAATGTGCAGCTGTAAGACCTTCCATATTTTTTATATTAACCCTAGCTTTATGCTCCAATAAAAGATTAACTATATCCAATTTACGTTGTTTAGTAGCATATATTAAAGGAGTATCTCCAGTATTTCTTGCTCTAATATTGATATTAAACTTTTCAAGTAAAAATAATTCTTTTATCTCTGATATATTATTAGCATCTATAAAATCAAATATAACACCACTATTTACTCTTTCATTAGAGTTTTTAGTAGCCTCTTTTATAAGATTATCCGCTTCTTGCGAAAACACAATAGCTGTAAAAATAAAAACAAGTAAAAATATTTTCCTCATTATATAGTACACCAAAATATAAAGATTAATTCATAGTATAATATATGATTATATATAAAAAAAATCAATATTAATTAAAAATTACATACTATTAATAATATAGCTAAATTTGTATAATTTATTGACAGAGTATATATTGTATGATACAATGAAAATACTAAGATTTTTTTAAATTTTACAAAAAATACAAAATTTAGGGTGAGTATATGAATTACGAAGTATTAGCTCAAAATGCTCGCTGGTTTACAATATCAGCAGCAATATTAACTTTAGCATTCGCTCTTTATTTCTACAAGTGGATGCGTAAACAAGATGAAGGTAATGAAAAAATGAGAGAAATAGCTTCTCACGTACGTGCAGGAGCAATAGCATATTTAAAGCAACAATATAAAGTTATTGCTTTTTTCTTTGCAGGTGCTTTTATTTTATTTGCAATTCTCTCTTATGCCTTAAAGGTACAAAATCCATTCATACCTATAGGTTTCTTAACTGGTGGTTTCTTCTCTACTTTATCAGGTTTCTTAGGTATGAAAACAGCTACTTATGCTTCTGCAAGAACTGCAAATGCTGCTAGTAAATCATTAAATCAAGGTTTAACTGTTGCTTTCCGTTCTGGTGCTGTTATGGGACTTACTGTTGTTGGTCTTGCTTTATTTGATATATCTTTATGGTTTATTGTATTAAACTTATGGTTAGATAATAGCTGGTTTAACACAGATTTCTTAGGGCTTGGTGCTACTATAGCTCGTGATTCTTCTGAATATATATCTGCAAAAATGCATTTTATAACTACAACTATGTTATCATTTGGTGTTGGTGCTTCTTTCCAAGCATTATTTGCTCGTGTTGGTGGTGGTATTTTTACTAAGGCTGCTGATGTTGGTGCTGACTTAGTTGGAAAAGTAGAAGCTGGTATACCTGAAGACGATCCTAGAAACCCTGCTACTATTGCTGATAACGTTGGAGACAATGTTGGTGACGTTGCTGGTATGGGTGCTGATCTTTATGAGTCTTATGCTGGTTCTATACTTGCTGCTATGAGTCTTGGTTCTGCTGCTTTTGGATATATTAATCCTGAAATTAGTCCTATTTATGCAGTAGCTCTTCCTATGATATTAGCTGCTATTGGTACTCTTGCTTCTATACTTGGTGTATTCTTTATTAAAACTAAAGAAAAAGCTACTATGGGTGAATTATTAAAGTCTTTAAGAGTTGGTGTTTATGTAAGTAGTGCTATTATCATAGTTGTTGCTTTCTTACTTGTAAAAACACTTCTTCCTACTCACTTAGGATTATTTGTTTCTATAATAGTTGGACTTATTGCTGGTAATGTTGTTGGATACTTCACTGAATATTATACAGCTGCTGAGTTTAGACCTACTCAATGGGTAGCTGAACAATCTAAAACTGGTCCTGCTACTGTTATTATTGGTGGACTTGCTATTGGTATGCAATCTACATTAATTCCTGTTGTAACAGTTGTTGTTTCTATTATCCTTTCTTTTGGATTTGCTGGTGGTTTTGGTGCTAATGCTGGTGCTTTCTCTCAGGGTTTATATGGTATTGCACTTGCTTCTGTTGGTATGTTATCTACTCTTGGAATTACACTTGCTACTGATGCTTATGGTCCTATTGCTGATAATGCTGGTGGTAATGCTGAAATGTCTGGATTACCTGAAGAAGTTAGAGAGCGTACTGATGCTTTAGATTCTTTAGGAAACACTACTGCTGCTACTGGTAAGGGATTTGCTATTTGTTCTGCTGCTTTAACTGCTATGGCATTAATTGCTTCTTATATTGAAGAAATTAAAACTGCTCTTGGTAGAACTATTAAAGCTGGTAATTTAACTTCTATAAGACTTGGTGCTGTTGATTATACTGCTGAGACTTCTTCTGAACTTTATAATAAAATAGTATATAGCATTAATATGAATGACTTTATGAACTCTTTCAATATTCACTTAATGAATCCTAAGGTATTAGTTGGAGTATTTGTTGGTGCTATGTTAGTATTCTTCTTCTGTGCTTTAACTATGAATGCTGTTGGTCGTGCGGCTGCTGGTGTTGTTGAGGAAGTTAGAAGACAGTTTAGAGAGATTAAGGGTCTTTTAGCTGGTGAACCTGGTGTTAAGGCTGACTATGCTAAGGCTGTTGAGATTTGTACTAAATCTGCTCAGAAAGAGATGATTGCTCCTGCTGTACTTGCTATTGTTGTACCTGTTATTGTTGGTTTAGTATTTGGAATTGCTGGTGTTATTGGTATGCTTGTTGGTGGTCTTACTGCTGGTTTTGCTATGGCAGTTATGATGTCTAATGCTGGTGGTTCTTGGGATAATGCTAAGAAATATATTGAAGCTGGTAATTTAGGCGGTAAAAAAATTGTTGATGAGAAAACTGGTGAGAAAATAGTAAACCCTAATCATGCTGCTGCTGTTATAGGTGATACTGTTGGTGATCCTTTCAAAGATACTTCTGGTCCTTCTATTAATATTCTTATTAAATTAATGAGTTTAATAAGTGTTGTATTTGCAGGAACTGTAATTACTTTCTCTCCAAAGATTCAAGAGATTCTTGGCATTGCTGAAAAAATAATTAATAAATAATAATTAATTAAAAATAAAAAAGAGGTTTAAGATAAACTTAAGCCTCTTTATTTTTTATAAAAAAAATATATTAAACTATCTTTTTTCCGTGATATTCTTTTGAAGGTATAAGCTTTGATATTTCTTCTAAATTATCTTTTATAACTTTTCCTGCAACAACTATTATAATATCATCTTTAGCTTCTTTTATCATATCATTTATAATATCTTTTCCTTCCAAAGCAGTCTCTTTAGTTCCTGAAGTGAGTATTCTATTAACACCTATTTTTGCCAATTTCTGAACTTCTATAACTGGATTTTCTAACTCATCTATAGCCTTATGAAAAGTAACACTCATAGGTTTAGCTAAATCAACCATCTCTTTTATAACATCATAATTAATACTCTTATTAGTATTTAAAGCACCTATAACAACTCCAGAAACCCCTAAAGACTTACAAACTCTTATATCTTCTTTCATAATCTCAATCTCATCTTCATTATAAAAGAAATCCCCTCCACGAGGACGTATAATGACAAAAACAGGTATACTCAATTTCTCTACAACCTTTTTTATAGTACCATAAGAAGGAGTAGTACCACCCTCATATAAATTATCACAAAGTTCAACACGTTCCGCCCCAAGTTCCTCTGCTTCTATAGCCTCTAAATAACTACCAATACACTTCTCTCTTATCATAACAAAAAAACTCCTTTTATATTAAATATATTCACTAAGACTTAATATACTCTTAGCATAAATCTCTATACCAACTTTAAGCATATCTAAATCTATACACTCATCAAAGCTATGAGCATTACCATTAAACTCCTTGTAATTAGGTCCAAAGGCAACAGTATTAGGCATAAGCTTTGCATAAGTTCCTCCACCCAAAGAAGCAGGCTCTTCTTCTCTATTAGTAACATCCTTATAAACATTCTGCAAAGTTCTAACTAATATAGAATCCTTAGGAAAATATAATGGAGGATTATGATTTTCTTTTTTAAATAATACCCCATTTTCATTAGCCTTATTATTTAAAGTCTCATCTAAAAAGCTTTCAGTAATAGATATAGGATATCGCACATTAAACTTAACAAAAATCTCATCATCATTAACTATATGAGTAATACCAGCAGAAATAGTTAAATCTCCAACTTCTTCATTTTGAGCATATATTCCTAACAACTTACCATCTGTAGTATCAGAAATATTTTTAGAAATAAAAGATACAAACTTCTTACAAGAATCATTATCATCTAAAACCATATCCAAAAAAATATACATTCCCAAAAGTGCATTAATACCCTTATGAGGTGAACTTGCATGGGCAGATTTTCCATTAATATCTACACATAAATAATCATCAAACTCTGACATATTAAAAGTACAATCTGACTTAATACTGCTTATAACACTTTGAACCTTATCTAATAAAGATTTTTTAAGAAAAACTTTAGCAAGCTCAGGTACAACATTAGACCTACTACCAGACTCTATTTTTAAAATACAACTATTCTCAAAATCAATTTTACTCCTAAAAGAAAAAGTATAAATACCCTTCTCAGAAAATATAACAGGAAAACGACCATCAGGAGTAAAAGCATATTTTGGAACTTTCTCTCTCTCTAAATAATACTTAATATCCTCATCTCCACTTTCTTCATTAGTACCAAAAATTATTCTAACTCTCTTATTAAAATTAGGATATTGAGCTAATAGAGCCTTAATAGAATGAAGAGAAGATATAATAGGAGACTTATTATCAATAGCACCTCTTGAAACTAAACAATTATTAATAATACTTCCACTATAAGGATGAACTGTCCACTTACTAATATCTCCCTCAGGCACAACATCTAAATGCCCAAGTATAGCAATATACTCCTCCCCTTCTCCTATTTCAGCATAACCTATATAATTATCTAAGTTTTTAACCCTAAATCCAAGCCTCTTAGCAAGATCTAAAGTGCTATCTAAACATCTTTTTATATCCTCACCAAAAGGAGCATTAACTGTAGCATCACTCTTAACACTCTTAATTTTTATAATGCTAATAATATCATCTAAAATAGTAGAAAAATTAGAATCTATATATTCTTTTATAGTCATAAAAAATCCTAAAATAAAAGGGTAACATTCCTGCTACCCAAATATAATAAAAATTAATTTATCTTATCCAATAAGTTCAAGAGCAAAGTCTAAAACCTTATCTCCTTTCATCATACCATAATCCATAGTATTAATAACATCTATCTTCTTACCAACCCCAGAAGCAATCTTTTCTAATTCAGGCTTTTTATACTTAACCTGAGGTCCTAATAAAAATACATCATACTTATCTAAATTATCTTGAAACTTATCAATACCAATAGCATCAATCTCAGCCTCAATACCCTTCTTCTCAGCAGCCTCTTTCATTTTCTTAACCATCATACTAGTAGACATACCAGCATCACAAAGTAATAATATTTTTTTCATTATGAATATACTCCTTTTTATATTTTTATAATTTTTAAGAATTTTCTTCAGACTCAGCAAGCTTAGAAGCCTTATCTATAATCCTTAAAAAAGGTAAATAAATCATAGCACCAATTAATAAATTAACAATCTGTATAATAGAACCAGATATATCTCCAACAGTAAGAAAACCGCTAATAATAGCAGGTGTAGGCCAAGGAAAAGCAATACCAAGAGGTTTTGAAACAAGACCTATACTCATAGCTATATATTGAACTGTCACCATTACAAGTGGAATAATATTAAATGGAATAAGCATAATAGGGTTTAAGATAATAGGAAGTCCAAATAATATAGGCTCATTAATATTAAATATTCCAGGAGCTACAGAAATTTGTCCTATAGTTTTAATATGCTTGCTTCTTGCAAAAAGCAAAATAGCAATTAATAATGACAAAGTAGCACCGGCACCACCCATCCATATCATATCAAAAAATTGCTCTGTAATAATATGTGGAAGCTCAGTACCTGCTTTTACAGCTTCTATATTTTGAATTTGATTTTCAAGCCAAAAAGGACGAACTATACCATTAACCATAGAACCACTATTTATACCAACAGACCAAAGTACAGATATAGATAAAACAGTAAATAATGCCCCTATAAATGAAGTACCTAAACTTTTTAACGGTAATGCTAAAACAGTATAAACAAAATCATGAACAGTACCAAAAGAAGTTTTAGCAACTAATACTCTAACTATTAAAGCTAAAGTAAGAACAACAGCTCCAGGTATAAGTGCCTCAAAAGAACGAATAACCTCTGGTGGAACACCTTCAGGCATTTTTATCATTATCTTTTTCTCTATAAAAAATCTAAATATTAAAGTAGTTACAAGCCCTATAATAATAGCAATAAACATACCCTTACTACCAAGCCAATCAAAAGTAAGTACATTGCCATATTCTGTAGTCTTTGATAATGGAGTTAATATC
Source organism: uncultured Spirochaetota bacterium (assembly GCA_944390575.1). Lineage (GTDB taxonomy): Bacteria > Spirochaetota > Brachyspiria > Brachyspirales > Brachyspiraceae > Brachyspira. The sequence goes on along the minus strand of CALXQJ010000002.1, from coordinate 261,529 downwards.
AAAAAAGAGACTAATGATAAAAAACCTACTGATACACTATCCATCTCAAACTGTTTTGCTAATTGTTGCCCTACTAAAAAAGAAACATAAAGACCAAGCATTGAAAATGTAGCTAATACTGGAATATCAAATACATCTTTCCAATTTTCCCCCATAAGTGAGCTCATCATATTCTGATATTCAGGTAATGGAAAAGCTTGTATCATTAAAAAAAGAGAGCCTATCATAAGAAGAGGCATAACCATAATAAACGCCCTTCTTATACCATTAATATACTTATTTTTTTGTATCCAAGCAGCAACAGGAACTAATTTTTCTTCTAATATAGTTATAATCTTATTCATCATTCCTCCATCATTATTAAAATACTATTAAATATCACACTATTCTATAGGTTTTTGAATACTTCTTTTATATTCCTCAATATACTCCTTAGAAGCTATCTCTATCTTCACATCTCTACTTCCTTCTATAGGATTTGCTATATAAACATGACATTCTCTCTCAAAGTTTGAAGCTACAAATGTAAACTCAACATTCGTACCAATACCCCACTCACCTTTATTATTTAATGCAATAACAGATATAGCAAGTGCTTTACCTCTTTTCTTTGTAAGCTCCATAGAAAAATCCATAACAGCATTTTGTGCAGCTTCTTGTGGACTTTCACCTCTTTTCATTCTCTGTACAACTTCATATGAAATACATCCTTTCATAATCTCTTCACCAACACCAGTAGCAGCAGCCCCTCCAATGTCATTATTAACATAAAAACCAGAACCAGATAAAGGAGAATCTCCAACTCTACCTCTACGCTTCATAAATAAACCAGAAGTAGAAGTAGCAACAGCCATATCATCATCTTTATCAAGAGCAATCATACAAACAGTATCATGCCCATCATAAGCCGAAAGATTATTCTCATACATCTCTTTTTTTCTCTTTTCCCAAGTCTTCTTAGCCCTATCTGTAAGCATATTCTGACGAACAAACCCATTATTATGAGCATAATTCTCAGCACCATCACCAACTAAAAAAACATTAAAAGTATCAGAGCTAAGTTTTCTCGCAATAGATACAGGATTTTTATAATCACGAATACCAGCAACAGCTCCAATAGATAAAGTCTTTCCATCCATAAAAGCAGCATCAAGTTCTACTACGCAATCTTCATTAGGAAGACCACCAAAACCTACAGACTTATAAAAAGGATAATCCTCAACTATCATAATAGACTTTTCTACAGCATCCTGACACTTTCCTCCATTTTTAAGTAAATCAGCACCAAAAGCAACAGCATCACAAGCCATACGCCAAGTAGCTATCATAGCCCATTTGTTATTCATCATTATTCCTTTTGTTGAATTTAATATATTTTACTTATCTTCTAATTTCTTATATAACTCTATAATTTCTGATATTAATTCTCTAGCAAGAATAGAAGTCATTAAATGATCTTGAGCATGAACCATTAATAAATTCATCTCAACACCCTTACCATCAGCCTCATTACAAATAAGTTCAGTCTGCATACTATGTGCAGCAAGACTTCTCTCTTTAGCCTTATCAAGACAATCCTTAGCATTATCATAATTACCGCTTTTAGCCTCTCTTAAGGCCTCAAAAGCCAAACTACGTGCCTCTCCTGAATTCCCTATTAATGTCATAGCAACTTCTTCGATAGATAAACTCATAAAAAATAAACCTCCATATTATTTGATTAAATCTATCATATTTTTACATATTTATCAATAATAAAATTAAGCCTCACAAACTTTTAAAATATCGTGCAAATAAGAATAAAGCTTATTATTATCTATAAACTTACTATTAGACTTTATATCATCACCCTTAATAATAAAGTATTTTATACCAACCTTATTAAAAAGCTTCTCTCTAATATAATCATTATCCTCAACACGTCTTCTAGAAACTTCACTATCTCCATAATGACCACCGCCATGATACTCTATAATAGCAAAAGGTTCATTCATCTTAGAACCACTTCTATATGTAATTAAAAAATCAGCATAAAAATCTCTAAATGTTTTCCAAGCTTCTGTATCTTCTTCTGCTTTTAAAAATGCTTTAAATGAAACTTGTGTATTAATATTATAATTCTTAAATACTTTTATTAGTGCATAATATATTTTACTCTCTTCCATATTCATTATTTTTTTTATTGCTATACTACCACTTTCCATAGCATCGAGTCTTATCTCTGATATATCTCTTTTATTCTTCTTTCTATTATAATAAAACCACTTACGATCTTTATATCTTCTTTTATGATTATACCTATAAAGATTTTCTATAGCCTCATCGAGAGAAACTTTATAGCTATCATCTCTCTTATTTGATTGTTCTAATCTGTGTAATATAAATGCTATAATAATTATTATAAATAATACAATCAAAATAATAAGAATTTCCATAAATTATAAACTCCTAAAACAAATATAAAAAAGACGTTACCTAAAAATTATTTAAGAAACGTCTGATAGAATCAAAAAAATAATACTATTTATCTCTTTGATAATTCTTTCTCTTTTTTAGCCTTAACATAGTTAAATACTAATTCACCATCATTAGCATCTATATTAATAGTGTCACCATCTTTCACATTACCATACAATATTTCACTACTAATATAATCTTCAATCTCCTTTTGTATAGCACGTCTCAAACTTCTTGCACCATATTTTCTATCAAAGCCCTTATCTATTATAGATTCCTTAGCCTCATCAGATAAGTGTATAGTTATATTTCTCTCTTTTATAGCATCATTAATTTCATAAATCATGATATCAATAATCTCTTTTAGGTTGTCTTTAGATAGAGTGTCAAATACTATAATATCATCTATTCTATTTAAAAACTCAGGATTAAAAGTTTGTTTAAGCTCCTCAAGAGCAACACGCTTAACATCAGCAGAATCCTTATCACTACCAATAACATTAAACCCTAAAGAACTACCCTTAACAATATCACGAGCACCTAAATTGCTTGTAATAATAATAATAGTATTAGAAAAATCTACTTTTCTACCATAATTATCCGTAAGCTGTCCCTCATCAAGCACCTGTAAAAGTATATTAGTAATATCAGGATGTGCTTTTTCTATCTCATCAAATAAAATCAAAGAATAAGGTTTTCTTCTTACTTTCTCAGTAAGTCCGCCACCTTCCTCAAATCCAACATATCCAGGAGGAGCTCCTATAAGTCTACTAACTGCAAACTTCTCCATAAACTCACTCATATCAACACGAATAAGAGATTCTTTATCTCCAAACATAAACTCAGCTAAAACTTTAGCTAAAGCAGTTTTACCAACACCAGTAGGACCTAAAAATATAAAACTACCCAAAGGACGCTTAGATGTTTTAAGTCCAGCACTACTTCTTCTAATAGCTCTTGAAATAGAAGATATAGCCTCATCTTGCCCTATAACTTTTTTATGAAGCTCATTTTCCATTTCTATTAAGCGTTTTGTTTCTGTATCTAATAATCTCTTTAATGGAATATTTGTGATTTCTGAAATAACATGTCTTATATCATCTTCATCTATTAAAGTTTCTATACTATCTCTCTCAGCTCTCCACTCTTCTTCTTTCTTAGCAAGCTCTTCTTTTAAGTCCTTAATCTCATCTCTAATCTTAGCAGCCTCTAAATAATGCTCACCCTCAAGTACAGAAGTTTTCTCTCTATCAAGTTCTTCTATTTTCTTATCTATAGCTTTAAGCTCATCAGGTCTACTCATATTCATAAGCTTAGCACGAGAACCAGCTTCATCTATTAAGTCTATAGCCTTATCTGGTAAATGTCTATCAAATATATATCTCTTACTTAATGTAGCAGCTGCATTAATAGCTTCATCAGTATAGCGTACCTTATGATGTTCTTCATACTTAGATTTTATACCATTTAATATAGAAATAGTATCTTCTACATTAGGTTCTTCTACATTAATAGGTTGAAAACGTCTAACTAAAGCACCATCTTTCTCTATATATTTTTTATACTCATCAAGTGTAGTAGCACCAATACACTGTATCTCAGCACGAGATAATGCAGGTTTAAGCATATTAGCAGCATCCAAAGCCCCCTCAGCTCCACCAGCACCTATTAAAGTATGAAGTTCATCTATAAAAACTATAATATTTCCAGACTTCTTAATCTCTAAAACAATATTCTTGATACGCTCCTCAAATTCTCCCCTATATTTAGTACCAGCAACAACAGATGATAAATCTAAACTTAAAACCCTCTTTTTTAAAAGTATATCAGGAACATCAGCAGAAACTATCTTATCAGCTAACCCCTCAACAATAGCAGTCTTACCAACTCCAGGCTCTCCAAGTAGTATAGGATTATTCTTCTTACGACGTGCAAGTATTTGAATAACTCTCATAACCTCTGCTTCACGACCAACAACCTTATCAAGCATTTTATCTTTTGCTAATTTAGTTAAATCCCGAGCAAACTGATCTAATGTAGGAGTTTTTATCTTTCGAACAACCTCTTCTGTACCATTAGTATTTTCTGTAGCCTGATTAATACTATCAGAAATACCCATAAGTTTCATTATTTGATTTCTAAGCATATTAATTTCTATATCTAAATTAGTAAGTACATTAAAAGCAACACCACTCTCTTCTCTTAACAAACCAAGTAATAAATGCTCTGTACCTATATAATTATGCCCTAAAGATTTTGCCTCTTCTGCTGAAATTGTAATAAGTTTATGAATACGTGGTGAAGTGGGTACTGTACCAAATATTCTTGTAGTAGAAGAAGACTTTATCATAGTAGATTCTAATTCTACTTTTAATTTATCTAAATCTATATTTAATTTTTTTAAAGCCTTAGTAGCTAAAGCATCAGATTCTCTTAAAAGACCAAGAAGCACATGTTCTGGTGTTACCATATCATGATTTAATCTTCTTGCTTCTTCTTGAGCATATAACTCTAATACAACTTTAGCCTTATGAGTCAAATGAAAAGGATGCATCATATTTTATCCTAATGTAAAATTATAAAATAATAGATTATACTATTAAACTCTATAAGAAAAAGTAAAAAAGTATAATCCAAGAACTTTTAAGTATTATATATCATAATAATATTTATTCAACTATATAAAACTATTATCAGATACATTTATTACAGGTACATTAACCCTATGAGTTTGATGTGAAGAATTACCTTCCTCTTTGAAAGCATTATATTCCTCCATAAACTCCATATTAAATAAAGAAATTACTAATGCGACAATTATAGCCATAGAAAGTGCAAAAGACATCTTCTTTGAACACATAAAAGAAGTAAATAAAGTAAAAAAGCTATAAGTTTTAGTTACTTCAATCTCTTTCATATTCTTAGCTCTTTGCAACATATATTCCCACTCAGAATCTGGCAAAGAAGGTAAGTCAAAAAGATTTCTTTTTTTCTCTATCTTGTTTTTAAATTGTACAAACTCGTGCAATTTCATAATAGAGTTTTCTCCTTATCTAATAAGATTTTCATCTTTTTTAGTGCATATGAATAATTACTCTTAGCAGAATCACTAGAAATATTTAATATACTCGCTATCTCTTTATAAGAATAATTCTCATAATATCTTAAGATAAACACATCCCTTTGTTTTCCCTTTAATTTTCTTGAAGCATTATATATTTTTTCTTGCAAATATATACGTTCATACTCTTTTTCTGTATCATATCTTTTATCATCTACTATTTCTAACTTCTCTAAGTATGGAGACTCACGTCTATATGCTTTAGAATATGTATTAATAGCAGTATTACTAATAATTCTATAAAGCCAACCTTTAAAATAATTTCTATCTTCATATCTATCTATAGCCTTATAAACTCTAATTAATACATCTTGAGTGAGATCCATAGAATCTTCATAATTATGCATAAATCGATATGAAGTATTAAATATATAATTTTTATATCTACTTAACAAAATTTCAAGAGCATTAGGGTCGCCATTTTTATGAGCTTCTATAAGTTCACAGTCTTTGAGTAATTCTTTTTCTTTAATAGACTTATCTGTCATGATTTAAATCCCCCTTTACTACAATATCTGAAAACTCTCTTTCATCTTACTTATATAATAACAAAATAAAGTATGTAGTAGTAAAAAATTTAAGCCATATATTTTTTATTATCTTTATTATTTTTAGTATCTATCTTATTTCTATTATCGATACTCTCTGCTATAGAATTATCTCTTTCTTCAAATATTTTTTCTAAATCTTTTTTAGTGAGTGTTAAAGTATTACTCTTAATACCATCCAAATTAAATAATACATTAACCATAGAAGTTTCTACTATAGATTTTAAAGAACGAGCTCCCATATTCATACCAACTGCACGAGAAGCTATAAAATCTATAGCATCATCAGTAAATACTAACTTCTTTCCAATACTTTCAAAGAATGTATAGTATTTTAATATAGGAGAATCTTGAGCTTTTAATAAAATATCTTTAAGATTATCTTTAGTTAAATCATTTAATGTTACAACAATAGGAATTCTACCTATAAACTCAGGTATCATACCAAATTTCTCTATATCCTTAACATCAACTTGAGATAATATTCTGTCTTTCTTAAGCTTATTAATAACCACATTAGAACCAAATCCCAAACTACTCTCACCCTTAAGACGCATCTTAATAATCTCATCAAGTCCAACAAAAGCACCACCAAAAATAAATAAAATATTTTTAGTATTCATAACAATACCATTATTAAAATGCATCATTCTTCTATCGCCAAATTCAGGTATACGTATATCCTCTCCATTAAGCATAGAAAGTAAAGCCTCCTGAACAGCCTTATCAGAAGGATTGCCAGTAGTAGACTGATGTGCATCCGCCTTAGCAATTTTATCAACCTCATCTAAAAAAACAATACCATACTTAGCCCTATCAAGATTGCCATTAGCCTTTCTATATAAGTTATAAAGAACCATCTCAACATCATCACCAACATATCCAGTTTCTGTTAAAGTGGTAACATCAGCACGTGCAAAAGGAAGTCCCAAAATATCAGCAAGAGATTTTACAAGATAAGTTTTACCAACTCCAGTAGAACCTATCATCATTATATTAGAGCGAAAAGGAACATTAATATTTCCACTCACTCTTAAACAATGCATATAACCGTGAACCGCTAAAGTTCTCTTAGCTTCTTCCTGCCCTATAACCAGCTTATTAAGCTCTGATACAATCTCTTTTGGGGTTAATATATTATTTTGTTTTTTACTTTTTTTATTAGATGTAGATATCTCTACTTGCTCTTCTTCAAAACTATTTAAAAGAGTATCTCTAACATACAAAAATGTATCATAACTTTCTTTTTCTAAAAATGAAAACACTATTTTAGTATTAGAAAAAGAAACTAAAGTATTTGATATTTCAAATATACCTACAGTAGGATATGGTTCTTGAGATAATGCTAATATTCCAGAAGATACAAGCTTACTTTCTGAGTCAAAATAATGATATTTATTAATATAAATATCACCATCAATGGTAATGAGCTCTAAAAGCCTTCTAATAGAAATAGAAGACATAGAATCACCATAAATGGTATATGTCAATATAGAATATAGAATTAATCTTTCATCTAATGATAAACCTTCTTCTTCTATAAACCTATCAATATTAAAATTATATTTCTTAAAACTTAAAGCCTTTTTTATATCAGCATTAAGAGATTTTTGAAGAAACTCAAGTTCAGATATATTATTATTTTTATCATCACTTATAATATCTTCCTCATAAGTAAAAACTCTATCAAAATTAGAAGATAGTCGTCTACTCATATCATTTTTATCAGAAATTAAGTTAAGAGTATAGACAATCTTAACAATAACCTCAAAATAGTCCTTAAAAATATCAGACCTATTTTTTTTATTATCTATCTTACTACTTTTTTTTTCTTTCATAATATTAAAAACCAAAAAAACTATTTAACATAATTACCAATTAAATCATACTCAGTATTATGGGTAATATTAACTTTAACGATATCCCCTTCTTTAAGAGAATCATCAGTATCATTATATACTTCTACATACCCATCTACATCAGGAGCATCATATTTAGTTCTACCTATAAGTTTACCATCTTCCTCTTTTTCAATTAATACATCTAAAGTCTTACCTATAAAACGAGATAATCTCTCCTCAGAAACATCAATAGCAACACGCATTAATTTTTCTCTTAAAATTTCTTTTCTCTGACGACTTAATTGCTTCTTATCAACATTCAAAGCATCAGTATTATCCTCTTTAGAATAAGTAAATACCCCAACCCTATCAAGTCTAGTATCACGAACAAATTTTACCAATTTCTTAAAACTCTCAGGTGTCTCACCAGGAAAGCCAACTATAAAAGAAGTACGAATAACAGCATTCTCATCAAACTGACGAATCTTATTAATCATATTCTTATAAAACTCTTCACCCCTATTTCCTCTATTCATATCAAGTAAAATATCTTTATCAACATGTTGCATAGGTATATCAAAATAAGGAACTACCTTCTTAATCTTAAACATAGACTCTATAACATTATCATCTATAATAATAGGATTTTGATATAATACTCTAATCCACTCAATACCATCAATTTTAGATAATTCTTCTAAAAGACTAGGTAAAGACATTTTATTATATAAATCATAACCATAAAATGTAGTTTCATGAGCTATTAAGTTAATTTCTTTAGCACCATTAAGAGCATAATTCTTAGCTTCTTTAACAATATCCTCTATCTTTCTACTTCTATGATTACCACGAATCTTTGGAATAGCACAAAAACTACAATTAGCATGACAACCATCAGATATTCTTATATAAACACTATGCTTACTTCCAGTATTAACCCTATCAACATACTCTTTATAAGTAACATTATCATCAGCATCATGAAAGCCATCTTTTTCAATAGCCTTTAATATATTCTCCAAGTCATGAATGCCCATAGCAGCATCAACCTCTTCAAACATATCCATAAAGTCTTTTTTATATCTCTCACTCAAACAACCAGATACTATAAGACGTTTACACTTACCATACTTTCTAAAAGCTGTATGATTAAAAATAGCATCAATAGATTCCTTTTTAGAATCTTCAATAAAAGCACATGTATTAATAACTATAATGTCAGCATCATTAGCATCATTTGTAACATTATATCCATTACGCTCTGCAATAGCTAAAATATGCTCTCCATCAACAGTATTCTTTTCACAACCTAAACTATGTAAATATATATTTTGCAAATTAATATCCTTAAAAAATAGAACTTTGATTTAAACAAATAATAGTGCCTACTTAGTATCAGACATAATCAAATTATACTTAGTAGAATCATTAAGATTTTTTATCCACTTTATAGTCTTATTCACAGTCTCACCATTAGCACCAACATTAATAACCTTACCATTAACCTTAACAACAACCTCACCAGCATTACCAATAGTAAGCATAATAACATCACGAGCCTCTAAAACAATAGTTTTACCACTTAAAAGATTTGTAGTAGCAGGACCATCAGAATCTATAAAATATCTAACATAAACAAAATGCTTAGCTGTAATCTCTACTCTAATACTAGATCTTTCAATATTGCTTTCTATATAAGTATCGCCATTAATAACCTCTAAAGATTCAGTATAAGTATTAGCATTTGATAATAATAAAGCATTATTACTAATATCCTCTTCACTCACTTCTACATCATAAGCATTATTAATAAACTGATTTTCTTCAAGTTTTTCCATCTCAACTGTAGCCAAATTATCATAAACATCAACAATAGAAATCTTAAAATCATTAATATTATTTCCATTCAAGTCTAAAATAATAGGATTATTCTTAGAAAAAGATAATTCTTGACCATTAATAGTAAGATGTACAACATTACCAATAGATGTAAACTTAATAGTAGCAGAAACACCAAGAGGTTTAAAGTAAATTACATCACCAACTTTAACATTTTGTTTTGATTTACTATTAACAATATTACGAGCAATCTCAACATCGCTTCTCTTTCTATTACTCTTAAAGAAAAAGTCTAATATATTATTTCTATTAACAAATAAAACAGCAATAGATACTAAAACAGCAACAATAACAATAATGGGAATAACAGGAATAGTTCTACCCCCTCTAAGCCTATTAAGCTCCTTTCTATCCATAAAAAGTAAATCTGCCTCAGCACTACTTGTACCCATTTCCTTATTAACTTTAGCCTTATTCTTTATCGCAGTATTCACCTTATCTGCAGAAACTTCTGTATTATTAATATTTTTATCTATAGCCTCTTTAGTTTCTTTTTCTGCTTTAAGTTCTAAAGATTTCTTAGATTCTTTTATTTCTTTTTCAGAGTTTTCTATTATATTTAAAAGAGGATTATTCTCTTCTTTTTTATTTTCTTTTTTCTTTATATGTTTAAAGTGTTTAGAGTTTTTAGACATATCCTCTTCAAACTTAAACCCATTTTTCTGTAAATTATAACGCTCTAAAACAAGTTGAGAATCTAAAGATAATTTATCACTAAGATTCTTAATAAAACCTTTAACATATATTTCACCAGGTAAAGAAGCAAAGTCCTCATTTTCTAAAGCTCTTATAAACTTTGCAACTATATGTGTAGACTCTTCAAGATCTTCTATACTTAATCCTCGTTTTTCTCGAGCATTTCTTAATATTTGTCCTATAGTTTCCATAATATTCCTTCAATATACACAAATTACTACAAATCAACTTTTAGGCACAAGTCCATCTTTTAATACCTGCATCTCCTCTGGTATATAAGGGACAAAAGCCCTATCATTTAGATTAATATTATACCTAAAAGAAGTAAACAAATACTCAACTGGTACATTTACTGTAGATATTCCAAGAATTCTTAAAATCATACCATCTTGACCAACCCATAAATGTATACTTGGAAAACCTGTTCTACTTACATTAGCCTGTTTAGGTGTGAGAAGCAAATGATATGCCAATCTATTATCGCCAGAAGTATAAGAAGAACTATCATAACCTGCGATATTTAATGCCCTACCATCAAAGCTACTAATAGGCTTTAACTCTCTTTCATTATAAAAATCTATATTATATTTAGATGTAAGTCTTAAAATACCTTCTTTAGTGTAAATAGCTCCAACAGAGCCATAGTCTAATTTTTGTTCTGCAACTACATTTTTCTGAGGTATTATAATCCATAAAGTTTTACCATCAGAATATATTTGCTGATCATTAGTACCTCTTGAATATTCTAATTTAAAAAGATTAGGATTTTTAGATATTAAATTACCATTTTTAATATTTCTACCGCTACGCTCTACAAATGTAGCATAGTAGCTATCTATAGAAGCAAATCTATTTGATATCATAGCAACTACTCTATCAGGAGTCATTATTTGGGAATATGCATTATTAAAAATACAAAGCACAGAAAATAATATTGATAATAAATATTTAATCATTTTATAAAACTCTTAAACAGTAAGATAATAAAAAATGCTTTATTTACCATAAATGATATAATAAAAATATATAAAACTCAAGTATTTTATTTTCTTACACTATCTATAAAAATTATATACTATAGCTAATCCCATATAGAGTAAAAATGATGAACAGGACCAGCACCTTTACCAACGCTATTGCTTTTAGCAGCAAGTAAAGCATTAAATAGATACTCCTTAGCAAGTTTACAAGCCTCAAGTTCACTATACCCACGAGCAATATAGCTACAAATAGCAGCAGATAATGTACATCCAGTGCCATGAGTATTTTTAGTCTCTATTTTTTTAGCATCCATAAACTCTTTAGTTTCTTTACTTAAAAATAAGTCCCTCGCAATATTAGAATCTAAATGCCCTCCTTTAAGTATAACACTATAAGCACCCATATCTAATATTGTAGAAGCAACTTTAAGCATATCATCATCTGTATTAATGCTCTTTACTCCAACCAAATCGCAAGCCTCTGGTATATTAGGAGTTACAACTCTTGCAATAGGTAGTATATATTCTTTTAAACTCTCAACAGCACTTGAAAGTAAAAGCCTATCTCCACTCTTAGCAACCATAACAGGATCTACTATAATAGGAATATTTTTAGCATTTTTATACAAAAAATTAGCAACCAACTTTATTATATCACTATTAAAAAGCATACCTATCTTAATAGCATCAGGTATAATATCATCAAAAATAGCATTAAGCTGTTCTTCTATAGCCTTAAGCTCTATCTCATAACAACTTATAACACCCTGAGTATTTTGAACAGGTAAAGCAGTTAAAACAGACATACCATAACAACCTAAAGCAGAAAAAGTTTTTAAATCAGCCTGTATCCCAGCTCCACCAGAACCATCAAAACCAGCTATAGTTAAAGCCTTTAGCATAATATAAAACTCCAAAAATATTTATTTTAACAACTCTATATATTTATCATAAATAATCTTACAAAGTAACTTCATATTAAAAGAAGTAATATCTGTAATATTCGCAATGTATTCAGGACCGTCCTTACCAACAACAGTAACAGACAATTGAACATTAGTACCAGCAACACTTAAAGAAGCATTATTAATAGTATTACCCACACTAATAGATGTATTCTCATATCCAGGTACAAAACGCATACTAATAGTAGAAAGCTCTACAACCCGAGCATTAAGCATCTGCCTTGTCTCATCATTTCTAAAACTTAAAGAGAGATTAATATTATTGATAACAGTATGACACTTTCTCTTTGGCATTAAATTATTTTTTTGTAAAATAAGCTCAAAGCGAGATAAAAAATCTTTCTCTATAAACGGCTTAAATAAAAATGCAAATACACCTATCTTAAGCATTTCACTCATACTTTCTTTTGTAGGATCAAGAATATGTGCCATAACCTTAACATTACTATACCTAACATCACTATGAATAGTTCTTAAAATATTCATCATATCCTCATCATCATTAACAACATCCAATATCGCCACAACAAAAGGACGCTTACCAAGCATACTCAAAATAAGTCTCTTATCTCGAACTATCACTATCTCATAACCAGCAACTATAAATACTGTAATAAGACCATCTCTTATTAGAGAATTAGGCTCATATATTAATATTCTCATAATTATACAATTTATCCAGAAAAATATTTTTTATATATAACTAAGCGATTATAATACAAAAAATAGTTTTCATCAATTAAATTTATTTTCTAATTATATTGTTTTTTAGAAAATTATTATATAATATATAGTATATACTTTATTAATATTATTAAGTTATAAAAAATAATTATGCAAAATAAATCTAGAGAATCTTTTTTTGTAGAACTATCTAAAGGGCTACTATCTGCTGTAAATACAAATGAAATAGATAATGTTGTAGACTTTTTTTTAGAAAAAACTTGTCAATTTTATAATTTTGATCTTGGTGAGGTTTATTCTGCGAAAAATGATTCTCTTATACTTAGAGGCGTTTATGGTATAGATAGGTATTATGTATGTAAAATAGAGTTTTATATAAAAAATACTTGCTATGAAGATACATTAGATAATATAAATACTCTTATAACAAATAATACAAACTACTCTAATGAAGATATATTCAATCATTATAAATCAATGATTATACTACCTATATTCTTCCATAATAGGGCTATAGGTGTTGTTGTTTTTAGAACTAAAGAAGAGAAATTTGAATACTTTAATTCTATATTAGAAGAACTAAAAGAGACTGTAGGGCATTTTTCTATATGTGTTAATAATGTATTACGGGCTAGTATATATGAAGATAGAAATAAACAATTAACTTTATTTAGAAAGTTAGAATCTAAACTTATAGATAATAATAATTTTGAAGAAAACTTAAAAGACTTAGCAAAAGATATAGCTCATATTTTTAAAGCTAAAAAAGCATTTATAAAAATCAACTCAAAAGAAAATAAAGAGTTTATAATAAAATATGGATTTGATGACAATTTTGACCATTCTATATTTGAAAATAAAGAATATAAAAAATATTTCTCTACATCACAAATTACATATATAAATGATATAACTAAAAAAGAAGAAAGCAAATACTTTACAAATATAATAAGCAAATCTGTTTTATTTAGTAAATTATCAAGAAAAATAAATACAATAAGCTATATTATCATAATAGATAAAATTTCAGATGCTAATAATCCATTAGGATATTTTAGTGATAATGATTTAGAGTTGTTTAATACAATATTATCTACAACATCAAGTAGAATATATGAGTATTATAGTATTATAGAATTAAAAAAAGCAAATGAAATCAACTCTAAAAATATGTCAAGACTAAACACATTATATGATATTAGTAATATTCTATTAGAACGCTCTAAAACAGAAGATATATTATTCCTACTTCTAACTGTAACTACAATAGGTGAAGCTTTTGCTTTTAATAGGGCTTTTGCTTTTTTATATGATGAAGAGTTTAATGTATTTAGAGGGAGAATGTGCGTAGCTCCAAGAGATGGTTCGGATGCTAATGAGATTTGGAACAATATGAAAGCATTAGATAAATGCTCACTTAGAGAGAAACTTATGATTTCTTTAAGTAAAAGCAACTTAGAAGAATCTTGGACACTAAATCAAACATTCTTAAATACTGTTATACCAAATAGTAAGTATTGCAAATTATTTTTCAATGTATTTACAAAAAAAGAAAGTATAAATATAAAAGATGTACATAATAATGAAAAAGTAAAACAATTACAAAATTATATAACTATAATAGGAGACTACCCATTTGCTATTATACCTATTATGAATGCTACAAAGTGTATTGGAATGATAGTTGTTGATAATCCATATAATAATATGCCTATACCTGATAATGACTTAGAGTATTTAAAGATGTTTGGACGTCAGGCTGCTGTAGCTCTTGAATATTCAGCTTTATATAACAAAATTGATAAAAATAATAATGAGCTTAATAGAGCAAAAAAAAGATTATTAGATTTACAAAGTCTTGCTATTATTGGGGAAATGAGTGCATCTATTACACATAATTTAAGAAATTTTATAGTTCCTATTGCTGGTTTTGCAAATAGACTTATTAAAGTTAGTAAAGATGATAATGTTAAAAATTATGCTAATATTATATATAATGAAGTAGAAAAGCTAGAAAACTACATAAAAAAGAATCTATCTTTTGCTAAGAGTATTAATCTCACTATAGTAGAAATAGATATTGATGAGCTTATTAAATATCTTACTCTAATTGCTTATGAGTATATTAAAAAGAGTGCAAAGGATATTAGATTTTTTGCTTTTAAAAATACTAAAGAAAGTAAAGTATACTGGGATTATGAAAGAATTAATGAAGTTATTATGAATCTTATAGTTAATGCTATAGATGCTATAGAAATGTCTAATACTAAGTATGAGAGTGCTATTATAAGCTTAATATTTGATGATAATGATTATAAAGACTCTATTATAGATATAACAGTAGAAAATACTCATTCTTATATAAAAGAAGATGTATTAAAACAAATATTTACTCCTTTCTTTACAACAAAAAGTCATGGAGTTGGTATAGGGCTTGCTACATCAAAAAGAATTGTAGAAGCTCATAATGGTAGTATAGATATAAAAACAAGCAACAAATACTTTGAAGTGACTAATTTTATTATTTCTATACCTGTAAGTTTAAACAATTAATTTTTTTTACCGAAAATGTACTATCGGAGTGTATTATAGAATATGGCTAAAATAAGTGAAGCAGCTAAAGCAGAATGTAATAGAATGCAAGATAAGTATAAAGTCTTGTTTGATGCTAATAAAGTAAAATTAGATAAATTAGAACAAGACATAGCTACTATGGATGATGAATTAGAAAAGGCAAAACAAAAGATAGACTTATCTGTACTTTATATAAAGGCAGGGGCTTATATTGCCAATATATGCAACATATCTATTAAACATATTGATGTTCGAAGTGAAAATCAGCTTAATGATGGGCGTAGATATTTAAATAAGGCTATTATTCTCCTTGAAGAAGCTCTTGGTAATCATACTGATGATTCTCTTACATTAAATGATGAAATACATGAATATATAAAAGAACAAATATCTGATGAGTGGAGATATAAATTTATTTGCTCTTTTGGATATATTATAGATTATTTTAAGTATTGTTATGGTGAAAACTCTAAGTGGTTACAAAACTTTATAGAAATGGAAGGAAGATTTGCTGTTGTTGCTAAAAACTTAATAGATTATAAAAGCTACATTAAAGAATTAAGCCCTGAAATAGAAGGATATGCTTATAGAGTAAAAATGATGAAGCTTGTTAAGCAATTGCTTGCAAACACTGCTGAAACATATAGAACAAGATATGAAACTACAAAGAGAATAGATGATATGAAGCTTGCATTAAATATATGTGCTACTCTAAGAAGAATATATATATATCTTAATGAAAATGAAGAATCTGAAGAACAAAAAAAAATATATGATCTTTGGAAAAAGAAATTAGATGCAGATCTCAAACAAATGAAATAATTTCATAAATGAAAAGCAAAATAGTATTTTTACTTACAATAATATTTATAGCTTCTATAATAAAGATTATTACTAATTCTAAGAATTTTGTAGAAAATTTTTATTCTAGATTAATATATAAAAATATATCAGGAAATATAAATAAAGCAACATCTTTGCTACCTTTTTCTATTGCAGAGATATTATTATTTATATTTATAATAGCTATTTTGCTTTTTATTATCTTAAATATAAAAAATATTATATTAATGCCTAATAAACTAAAATCTACTTTTAACTTTTTATATTCACTAATATGTATACTAATTATTATATATATAGTTTTTATGTCTGTATGGGGGCTTAATTATTATAGACTGCCTTTAAGTGAAAACTATTCTTATAAAAAAGCAACAACTGAAGATGTTTATAATTTATCAGAATATATGATAAAAGAAATAAACAAAATAGAAGCAGAAATGCAATATCAAAATAGTGTAACAAACTATCAAGCTATCAATAGAATAGTAGAAAGTGAGTATAATAATATTTTTAATGAATTTCCATTTTTAAATATGAAATACTCAAAAACAAAACCTATTAATATATCAAAAATATTTTTATATCTAAATATAACAGGAATATACTCTCCATTCACATCAGAAGCTAATGTTAATATAAAATCTCCAAATATAACACTACCATTTATAATAGCACATGAAATGGCTCATCAAATAGGTATAGCATACGAAGATGAAGCAAATTTTATAGCATTTTTAGCTACATCACAAAGTGAAGAATTATTTATAAAATACTCAGCATACTTCGAAGGACTACTATATATACTATATTCTCTTCCTAGAAATGAAAAATACTCATACCTAATATCAAATCTTAATGAAAATACAAAAAATGATATAAGAGAGTATTATAATTTCTGGAATCAATATCAGGGAAAAGCATCAAAAGTAAGTGCAAAAGTTAATGATACATACTTAAAAGCAAATAATCAAAATGATGGAATAAAAAGCTATTCAAGAGTTGTTAATTTATTAGTTGCCTATCATAAAGATAAAGGTATAATATAAATCTATGTTATTAAGTTTAGCACTTATATTTATAGTTGGACTATTATCTGCTAAAATATGTAGTATATTTAAACTTCCATCCCTTATAGGCTTTATTCTTGCAGGCATAATAATAGGTCCCTACTCTTTTAATTTATTAGATTCTTCTATACTATCTATATCGAAAGAATTAAGGCAAATAGCTCTTATAATCATTCTAACAAGAGCGGGGTTAAATTTACAAACAGATGATTTAAAAGCTGTTGGAAGACCTGCTATATTAATGAGTTTTCTTCCTGCATCTTTTGAAATAATTGGTATAGTTATAATAGCTACAAAGCTTTTGAATATCACTATATTAGAATCTCTATTAATGGGTAGTGTTGTTGCTGCTGTTTCTCCTGCTATATTAATACCTACTATGCTAAAACTTATAAAAGAAAAATATGGTACAAATAAAAAAATACCACAATTATTAATGGCAGGCTCTTCATTAGATGATATTTTTGTTATAGTATTATTTTCCTCTTTTTTATCTATACTACAAACTGGTAATACATCTATACTAAACCTTATAAAAATACCAACCTCTATTATTCTTGGAATAGCTATTGGTATTATTATTGCTTTTATATTGGTAAAATTATTTACAAAAATAAATATGAGAGACAGTATAAAAGTTATAATAGTTTTAAGCGTATCATTTTTGCTTATCTATATAGAAAACAGTATAGAATATTTTATTACATTCTCTGCCCTACTTGCTATAATGACTATTGGTATATTTATTAATAAATTTAACTATGATATATCTATAAAATTATCTAATAAATATTCAGAACTTTGGGTATGTTTTGAGATTATATTATTTGTATTAGTGGGTGCTACTGTTGATATTAATTATATATTAAAATCTGGTATAAATGGGATTATCATAATAATATTTGCTTTAATATTTAGAATGATTGGTGTATACTTATCTATATTAAAAACTAATTTAAATATAAAAGAAAAAATATTTGCTATGATTTCATACACTCCTAAAGCTACAGTTCAAGCAGCTATTGGCTCTATTGCCTTATCTGTTGGATTAAAATCTGGAGAAATTATACTTACTATAGCGGTATTATCTATAATAATAACAGCCCCTATATCTTCTACAATTATGAATATAACTTATAAAAAACTTTTACAAAAAGAGAATTAAAATATATTATATTGATTATTTTTATATAATTATATATAATATAAAAATACAGTCTTAAATAAAAAACTAAAGTATTAAGTTATGCCCAATCTATTAATAGCTACTGATTTACATATAAGTGTAGAAGAAAAAAATTATTCTTTTGCAGTATTAGATGAGATTATAGAAAATGCTCTAAGTTATGATGCTCTTCTACTATTAGGAGATACTTTTAATACTTTTGAAGATGTAAAAGCTTTAAAAGATGATTTTAATAGAAGAATAGAGTATTATAAAAAACCAGTATATATATTAAAAGGTAATCATGAACTATTAAAATCAAACAACATAAAGCTATCAAATTTACAATTTCCAAATAATGTAAATATAATAGAAGATATTGATGTTTTTGATATTGATGAAACTATTATTGTAGCTGTTGCCTATAATGAAGAATATAATATTAATGATAGTATTATCAATGAGATAAAAAAGTTAGACAATATTATTTTTATAGGACATGGTATTGTAGAAGGTACTTTATGGTCTTTAGAAAGTGGAGAAGATAAAGCAAGTATACCTATAGAACTAATAAAAAAAATTAATCCGAAACTTGCTATTATTGGACATATTCATAAAAATATGGAATTAAATATTAATAATATTAACATAATATACCCTGGTTCTGCAAGAGTTTGGAGAAGAAGTAAATCGGAAATGGGTATACGTAAATGCTTGGGTATTAATGTTTCAAATGGTATTATTACTAAAAAATATATAAACTTAAAAAGTGCTGGTGAGTATAGAGTTTATGAGGTTAGTATTGATAGTATAGAATCTTTATTAGATAGAGAAGCTATAAACTGGAGTATAGAAGATATTATAGATATTAGTGTTTATGGTATAATAGAAGATGAAAATGATTTTAGTAAGAAGATAAAAGATATTATTAATAAATATAAAAAATATATTAGAGCTATTAATATAAAAACTGATAAATTATTTTTATTAGAAAATGCTAAAAATGAAAATATAATAAAAGAATTTTTAGATGTCATAAATAATTATAATATAAATGATGAAGAAAAAGATATATTAGAATTAGCAAAAAAAATAGGAATAGAAAAAATATACTCTGCATTACAAAGCAAGAAAAATATATAATTAGGCTTACACAATGATATTAAAACTAAATAATTTTGGAAAGTTTAAAAATAGAGAATTTGAAATATCTAATTATATAACTTTATTTTATGGAGAAAATGAATCTGGTAAAACTACAATTTTTGACTCTCTAATGTATTTATTTTCTGAAAATAAAAAATCATCTACATTCTATAAACAATTAAAAAATAGATATGCAAATGATATAGATGTAGAAATTATACCTCCTGTAGAAAAAGAAATAAAATTACATCCACAGTCATACAATAACTTATATGCTATTAGGCAAAGTGAAATAATTTTTGAAATATCAGATAATAAAAAAGATTCAAAAGACTGGGAGAGTGAAATAAAAAAGAAATTATTTTCCTCAGACATTGATATAGGAAAAATAATATCAGAAGTAAAAGCAGAATACTCCTCAAGATCACAAAATGCAATTCCAAATAGAATTAATGAATTAGAATTAAAAAAAGAAAATTTAAAAGAAGACTTATATAATCTATATAATAAAAATACTTCTGTAAATACAAAAAAAGACAAAATAGATTCTCTTACAAATAAGCTCAATAATAGTATAAATATATTAAGAGAAAAAGAAGAAGAGTATAATAAAATACAATTATTAATAAACACAAAAAAAAGCTCAGAGAATAAAACAAAAAAATTAGAAATACTATCACAAATTAATGAATTACGCAGAAGAGAAAAATTCTTAAATGAAAATAAATATCTAAAAGAAGACTACTCAGAAGATATAAATAATGCCACATCAAAAATAGAGAAATTAAAAAATAATATATCATTTCTAAATGGAAAAATAGAAACTCTACAAAAAAATGATAACTCAAACTTAGACTATAATAGCATAATAAGAAGAATAGAAAAATCTATAAACAAAATAGATGATTTTTTAAATAGTACAAAGAAAATACCAAAATGGATTATTATACTAATAATATCATTAGTAGCAACAACATTAATTATATACTATAAAAGTCCTCTTTGGCTATTAATAATACTACCATCTTTACCTGTTTTCTTTATTAAAGATAATGTTAATAATGAAAAATTATTAGATGATATTATAGATAATCTTCCAGAGATTAATCTATACTCAAGAGATATTGTTTCATTAAAAGAAGAATTAAATAAAGAATTGGCAAAATTAGAAATAAAAATGAATAATGATTCATCAGAAGAATTATCTCAATATATAAGAGAAATAAATAAAAATAAAAATGAATTAGAACAAGAAGAAAAATTCTTAAAAGAACTATTTATACAATTAAATATAAAAAATAAAGAAAACTACTATGAAGTAAAAAATGAATATGATAATCTATATAACTCTACAGAGAAATTACATAATTCTTTAATGTTAGAAGCTAAGAAGTTATCATTAAATAATATAAATAGTTTAGAGGTGGAATGTAGCAGAATATTAAAAGAGCTTGAAAATATACACTCTGATGAATATAATGAAACTGAAATTAAAAATCTTGAAAAAAATCTTAATAATCTAAATATAGAAATAAGTAGTATAAAAGAAGAAATAAATAAAATTAAATCAGATATGGCATATATTAATGGAGAATTAAACAGTACAGAAAATATTCATAATAAAATAGTAGAATTAGAAAGTGAATATGCAAATGTAGAAGAACAAATAAATGATATAGAAAAAAGAAAAAAAGCATTAATAATATTGGAAGATATACTAAACTCTATTAGTAAAAAAAACAATGATACTTTTAAAGTATTATCAAACAACTCTAAAGTATTATATAATAAAATGCTTTCAAAGGATTTAAATACTGATACTATCTTAATGAATGGTTTTAATAGTGATAAAATAACAGTTATAGATAAATCAAACAATGAAAGAAATATTGAATCATTATCTTCAGCAACTAAAGATGCAGTATATATAGCAATGCGTCTATCAATATTAACTCAAATTCATAAAGAAGGTAGAATAATACTATTAGATGATCCTTTTATAACTTTTGATAATAATAGAATAAAAGATTCAATAGAGCTTATTTGCAATTATTCTAAAATATATAATATTCCTATAGTTCTATTTACAAAAGATGAGTTTACAAAAAATGTACTAAAAGGTTATAAAGATATAATAATAAATGAGCTATCATAATAAAGAATAAAAAATTAAGGAAATATTTATGGAAAAAAATAAAGATATCGTAATAGAAAGAAAAGATGTAAAAATAGAAGATACTTGGGATTTAACTTTACTTTATAAAAATGATGATGAGTTTGAAAAAGATTTTAAAACTGTAGAAGATTTTTCAAATAGTGTCTCTAAATATAAGGGAAAGTTAAAAACAAGTGCTAAAGAATTAAGAAATATATTAGACTCTATAATGAATACTTCTATAATATTAGAGAAATTAGGTTCTTATTCTTTTTTAAAGCAAACAGAAGATTTAACTAATAATGATTCTAATGTAAAAATGGCAAGATTTTCAAAATTAGCTTCTGAGTTTTCTGCAAATTTAAGCTTCTTCGACCCTGAATTAATGTCTATAGAAGATAATATTATAAATGACTTTCTAAAGAGTGAAGAATTAAAAGACTATAAAATATACTTAAATAATATATTAAAATATAAACCACATACTCTATCAGAAAAAGAAGAGAGAATACTCGCTCTACAAAGTGAATTAGCATCAACAGCTTCAAATGTATTTGACACATTAAATGATGCAGATTTAGACTTTGGTGAATTAGAAGTAAATGGAAAAATGATACCTCTAACTCACGCAACTTTTTCAAGTTTTCAAGAAAGTGAAGATAGAGAAATAAGAAAAAATAGCTATATTCAATTTTATAAAGAATATGACAAACATAAAAATACATTAGCAGAGCTTTATGCAAGCCAAATTAAACAAGATATATTTAATGCAAAAATTAGAAATTTTAATACAGTTCGTGAACAAGAATTATTTGCAGATGATATACCAGTTAGTGTATATGATAGCTTAATTAAAAGTGTACATAATATGCTTCCAGCTGTTCATAGTTATTATGATTATTGTCAGAAAAAATTATCTATTAATGATTTCAGACAGTATGATAAATATGCTCCTGTGGTTAAGGATGTAAAAATAAAAAACACATTCAATGAAGCAATAGAATTATTAGGTAATGCTTTTGCACCACTTGGCGAGGAATATGTATCAACACTTCTTAATGGACTTAATAATAGATGGGTTGATAAATATGAAAATAAAGGAAAAAGTAGCGGAGCTTTCTCTGCGGGATGTTATACTTCTGAGCCTTATATATTAATGAACTTTAGAGATGAAAGTATAGAATCTGTATTTACTTTAGCTCATGAAGCTGGACATAGTATGCATAGCTACTATAGTAGAAAAAATAATCCATATCAACATCATGATTATAGTATATTTGAAGCAGAAGTAGCATCTACATTCAATGAAAAACTATTATTTGACTACTTAATGAAAAAAGAAGAAAAAAAAGATGTTAGAGCATTTTTATTAAATAAAGATATTAATGGCTTTGTGGCTACAGTATTTAGACAAACTATGTTTGCTGAGTTTGAACATATTATACATAAAGAAGCAGAAGAAGGAAATCCTACTACATTAGAACTTATACGCAAGGTATATAAGGATTTATTAGTTAAATACTTTGGTAAAAATGCTGTATTAGAAGAAGTTAGTGATTTAGAGTGCTTAAGAATTCCACATTTTTATCGTTCTTTTTATGTATATAAATATGCTACTGGTATGAGTGCTGCTGTTGCTTTATCTAATGGAGTATTAAAAGGTAATAGTAAAAATGACTTTACTAATAGAGATAATTATTTAAAGTTCTTAAAAAGTGGAGGAAGCAGAACTCCTATTGAAAATTTAAAAGTTGCTGGTGTTGATATGACAAAACCTGAAGTTGTAGAAAATGCTTTAAATAGTTTTGAAAAAGAAGTTGAGGAATTAAAAAGTATAAATTAACAAAAGGAGTATTATAATATGGAATATAGAAAATTAACTAAAGAAGAAAAAGATGTAATTATATATAAAGGTACAGAATATCCTGGTACTGGTGAGTATAATGACTTTTATGAAGAGGGTACTTATCATTGCAAACAATGTGATGCACCTCTTTATCATTCTAAAGATAAGTTTAAGTCTGGTTGTGGATGGCCTTCTTTTGATGATGAAATACCAAATGCTGTAAGAAGAACTATGGATGCTGATGGTTATAGAATAGAGATAACTTGCAATAGATGTGGAGGACACTTAGGACATGTTTTTCAGGGTGAAGGTTTTACACCTAAAAATATTAGACATTGTGTAAACTCTATATCTTTAGTTTTCAAACCTAAAGAATAAAAAAACTAAAAGCAAGATATATAGCTTACTACTATATTTCTTGCTTTTTTATTTGTTTTTTTAATATTATTATTTCTTTTTTAATCTATCTCTTTTAATCTGTTCATACTCTTTAGTAGCAAGTACAACAGTTCCACTTAATGCCAATACTCCTATAATATTAGGAATAACCATAAGAGCATTAAAACAATCAGCCAAAGCCCATACTAAATCTACTTTTAATGTAGAACCTATAAATATAAATATAATAGCAATGATAGAGTAGATTTTTACAGCCTTCTCACCAAATAAATATCTAACGTTCTGTTCTGCAAAAAAGTACCAAGCAATAATAGTAGAGAAAGCAAAAAAAAGCAAAGAAACAGCAACAAAAATAACTCCAATATATCCAAACTTAGTTCTAAAAGCTTCTTGTGCAAGCCCTATTCCCTTTAGAGATTCTTCTACTTCAGATATAGAATTTAACGTATAAACTTGTTCTTGTAAAATACCAGAAGTAAGCATAACTAAAGAAGTTAAAGTAACAACAACAAATACAGCAAAAACTCCCATAATAGCAACAGCCCCCTGCTCGCAAGGATGCTCAACATCCGCCAAAGCATGAGCATGAGGAGTAGAACCCATACCAGCTTCATTAGAAAATAAACCTCGAGCTATACCAAAACGCATAGCCTGTTGAATACCAATTCCAAGAGAACCTCCAAGTACAGCTTGTGGTGTAAAAGCTCCAACAAATATAAGTCTAAAAGCTTCAGGTATTCTATTTGCATTAAGAAGAATAAAAATAATAGCTCCTAAAATATATAAAATTCCCATAATAGGTACTATCTTTTCTGTAGTCTTTGCAATTCTACTAATACCCCCAAGAAATATAAAACCTGCTAATATAGCAACTACTATTCCAACTATAATCTTATTAATTCCAAAAGCATTACTAAAAGCAGATCCTATAGAGTTCGATTGCACCATATTGCCCATAAATCCTAATGCAAGTATAATAAAAATAGAAAATAAAGCAGCTAAAAACTTACCAAAACTTCCTTTAAAAGCTGCCTTAATATAGTATGAAGGACCTCCTACAGTTTTACCTTCTTTTGTAGTCTCTTTAAACTTCAATGCAAGAGTAGCCTCAGAAAATATAGTAGCCATACCAAAAAAAGCAGATACCCAAAGCCAAAAAATAGCACCAGGACCACCAGCCATTAATGCTGTAGCTGTTCCTGTTAAATTTCCTGTACCTACTTGTCCTGCAATAGATGTTGCTAAAGATTGAAAAGATGTGATTTTTCCATCTGTATTATTATCTTTTGATTTTCTTGAAAAACCTGATAGAGTATGTTTTACACTATATACAAACTCTCTTATCTGAATAAATTTTAATCTAATAGTTAAATATATACCACTACCTACAAGTAATATTATAAGTAAATAATCCCATAAAAAAGAATTCATTTTACCAACTATTTGCTCTATTAACACCATTATAATCTCCTAATTTTAAAAATAAACACACTATTATTCACATTATTAATTATAAAAATAATAAGGCTCAAATAAAAAAATTAGTATATGAGCCTCATTATTTATAAAAGCCTATAAAATATAGATTAAGAAATAAAATTTCCTTCTTTTAATATATTTTTAGCTTTTTCTGTATTATTATCACTCACTAATATGATGGGTCCAGTACATCCCATTCCAGATTCTGCATATATGCCATTTGACATAAGTAAATCAACAGCATCATCCAAATCTGTAACTTCAATACCAGATATTTGAGAAGTTACAACCTCCTTTGCAACTTCTACTTTCTTTTTATTATTATCAGACACTATAGAATTTTTAGGCTTTAAACTTTCTAATATAGAATCAAAGCCATACTTTTTAATCTCAAGAACTTCTTTTTTAATAGTATCAATTAAATTACCGCTAATACACTGATAAGCATACTCCAAAGCACCAGCAATAACATTACTACCCGAAGCACGAGATATAATAAATATAGGAAGCTCAAAGTCAAACCCTATACCAGGACCATAACCATATCCAATAGCCTCATAAGAACCACCACTATTGAAAGAAGAAAATATCTTCATCAAAATGTTTCCAGTAAGAGAATCACAAACAACAACATCAACAGCCCCTGTAATAAGATCATTACCACGTAAAATAGCTCCACCATCAGCTCTATTAGAAGAACCAAACTTTAAATTATAACCATTAGCTACAAGCTCATTTAAAGCCCTCTCTACAGAT
The DNA here is from genome assembly GCA_944390575.1 of uncultured Spirochaetota bacterium. Taxonomy (GTDB): domain Bacteria; phylum Spirochaetota; class Brachyspiria; order Brachyspirales; family Brachyspiraceae; genus Brachyspira. Next base: position 234,908 of record CALXQJ010000002.1, on the reverse strand, counting down.
CTAGCAGAATCTACATTTAATATACCAACAGTAGGTTCTTTAATACCGCAAGCTTTGGCAGCAATAATACCATATATAGCATTTTTAAACATAGCCTGATCTCTAACAGTAGCAGAAGTACCAGTAGTAGTAGCAATGAATGCCTCCTTACCATCGGCTTGAGAAATAACTCTACCAACAGTAGAAACGCCTATAGGAAAATTATAATGCATAGTAACACAAGTATCTAATTCTCCTTTTTTAATCATATCTTCCATTACTTTATGAGCTTCTTCTTCAGTATTCGTTTCAATAGTTCTAAGTCCAGTGCTATTTTTTTCACCTATTAAAACTACTTCAATATTTTTATTTTTTTTAGTAGCAATTAGTCCACCTAAAGAAACAGCCTCAACACCATGTTCGCTTCCTTTATTAGTAATACCAATAACTACCTTCTTACCAAACTCTCCAGTCTCTAATGCATTAGCAAGCTCTTCAAAAGTAGAAGCTATCATAGACTTTATAGAAGTATTACTCATTTAATACCCCCTATTCATTAGCTAATATATTCTTAGCAAAGTCTCTCATAGCATTAGCTATAAGCTTATTAACCTCTTCTTTAGATACACCATTATTAGATGAAGTCTTTCCATCATTTTTCTCTATAATAACAGAAATACCATCAAATAAATTAGTCATTCTACCTAAAAATAAAGAACCCTTACCAACAATCATCACTCGATTAATATTTCCAGACATAATATCTTCTATAGCAAATCCAAGATAAGGAACCCCAGAAGGAATATGTCCCTGAGTAGGAGCCCAACCAGACATACCATGCTTCTCTACAAACTCAGCTAATTGAGGTTTTTCAATATGACCTTCTTTAACTCCTATAGCACCTATCATTTTATAATTAGCTTCTGGAACATCCCCTGCACCAGCTGTTTTTGTAACATCTGGATTTTGCATTTCTACAGAATATTTATCAATATCTGTAACTTTTAAATTAGCCTTTTGTAGAGGATTTACAATCAATGAGTTCATAACAGCCTGAGGAGCAGATCCAGTTGCAACAGTATGAGTACCAAGTAAATCAGTTCTAATAATAGGATGAACTCCATCATTCTCAGAAATAAGAACAGCAAAAGCTCCAAGAACATCTTCTAATATAGGAAGATTTTTAGCAAGATGACTCTTACCATTCATACCCAATTTAGCAGTAGCCCCACCAGCAACTATAACAACATTTTTATAAGAACCAGCCTTAACTAAAGAAGCTGCTGTTACAAGTGTATGTGTAGGAGCAGCACAGAATCCTCTAATATCAAATCCAGTAGCATTTGGAAGTCCTGCGATTTCTGCTATAGCCTTAGCAAAGTTTCCACCACCTCTTTGATTCATATCACCACAAGCTTCCTCAGAACACTCAATAACCAAATCTATAGTAGAAGGCTCTATCTTATTTTTTCTTATAAGCTCTTTTAAAGCAATAACTCCAGATGCCTTAACTACTAAATTTTCAAAAATAACATGAGAAGTTAAGTTTTCATCTACATCATGTGCTCTTTTTATACATCCAACTAATTTCTCTTCAAAGTATAATCCTTCAGCATGCTCTTCTTTCATAAGTTTTTCAATGTCAGAAATATTAGTGTCAAACTTGAACTTATCTAATTCTTTTTTAATATCTTCTTCACTTCTATATTTAGATTCATTTTTTAAATATACTTCCTTCATTTTCTTTTCAAAATCAGCCTCTAAATAAACAAGCTCAAAAACATCACAAACTTTCATCATAAAGATAAACTCATCTTCAGGATATATTCCACCAAGCTTACCATCTCTACTACCAGAACAAGAAACTCCAACCCAAGAAGCACCAACCTTTTTAATATCATCAGCAACTTTCTCAGATAATGTTTTAAGCTCAGAAGGATGTAAATTGCCTATATAAGTTTGATTAGGAGCATAATTTACAACCTCATCAAATTTTCTAATAAACTTCTTAATATCTTTCAAATACTGAGAATCAGGATTAACTTTCATTTCTACGGTTTGTGTAGTACCATTATGAATAATCATATCAGGTGTATGTACTAAAGCATAAGAAGCGGCCTTTAATACTGCATAACTCATATTATTTACTCCAAGTTTTTATTTGTTATTAATAAAAAAGAGGCCACACAAGAAATATATCTATATATTAATTGTACAACCCCTTTTTTATTTTATTTAACTTTTAGAAATTAATTCTCAAAAACTGTCTGTGAATCTACAGGAGTTGTTAAAGCTTTAAGAGCTTTTTCAACTATCTCACGTCTAATTTTCTTTTCATCTTCTTTAGTTAAATTAGGATTACCAAGTGGATGAGGAATCGCAATAGCAGGAACTATTCTATTAGCACCTACAGTTAAAGAAATAGGAACTATAGTACAGATATGAACTACAGGTATTCCAGTAGCCTCTATAGCCTTAACCATCGTTGCACCGCAACGAGTACAAGTTCCTCAAGTAGATGTTAGAATTACAGCCTGTACACCATCTTTTACCAACTCTTGAGAAAACTCAGAAGCAAAAGCCTTTGAATTTTTTACTGATGTACCATTACCAGTAGTAGTATAGTAATAAGGATATAATTCACCTATTTTACCTTCTTTCTGTAAATCTTCTAATACATCTACAGGAAGCACTCTATTAGGATCAGCATTTGCATAAGTAGGGTCATAACCACCATGTGCTGTTTCTCCCATGTCTTTAATAGAGTATCTACCATATTTAGATGCTGATGAAGACTCTATATGATCTGGGTTTCCTGATGGTACTATACCACCACTTGTTACTAATGCTATTTTTACTTTAGTAATATCTTTAATAGCTTCACCTGGTGTTACTCTATCAAAATCAGGCATAGGGTATTCAGTAGTAAACTCTTCACCCTTTAACTTTTTAATAAGCATATCAACTGCTCTTTCTGCCCCAATTTTCTCTCTGAAAAGAACTTTTCTAACACCACGTGCAATATAGCCATCCTCTTCAGAAGTACCCATTTCTTCCTTATTAAGAAGTTTCTTAGCTATTTTAGCCATTTTAGGTAAAGCATCTCTCATACCAGCTGCACTATCTTTAGTAGAAGCAATATAAACATCCTTCTTAAACATATCAGCACCTGGGTTTTCAATATACATACCTGTAATAGCATCAATTTTTAACTCATCTTGTACCATTTTTGCTACAGTACCACAAGCAGTACCATAACGACCAGCATTAAAAGCAGGACCTGCTATAACTAAATCTGGATTATAACTTTTAATTAAGTCTAAAACTTCTTTCTTAGCTTTGTCTAAATTCTCATTAAAGTAAGAGTCTCCACAAATAACAGTACCAACAACTTTTGCCTCAACTCCAAGTTTCTTTAATTCGCCCTCTAATCCAGCACCCGGACCAACCACTCCATCTCTTTTTTCTGGAGCAATATCAGCTTTCTCTTCACCACCAATATTAGCAAAGAACTGATTTATATAATGAACTATTTTATATTCTGGCATTTAAGCCTCCTAATTTTTTAATTAAAGGCAACTTAAATAAAATATTTATTAATAAGTTGCCGTGTTTTATTAAAACCAACCTGGTTTTATATACAATGGATTATTTTTTAGAGAATATTTAATTTTAATTATATAGTTATATATTATTTATATTTACAATTTTCATCGCGTAATTTTTTTATTTCCGCAATGATTTCATCACAATTTAAAGTCATCTCAGCCATACCAACTTGTTCTTCATAAACATTAGCATCTACAGCTGATTTGAACTCAGGCTCTACTGCATGATAAGCAGCTAAACCTAAAGAAACATTAGCTAAAGCACCTGCGTATGTAGGGTCTCCTATCATAACTGTTTCAGCTGCTAAACCTGTAGCCTCTGCTTCTGCTGCACCTAATAATATAACTATATTCTCTCCACCGAATTTTTCTACAAATTCTTTAATTCTCTTTTGATTCTCTAAATCCATTGCTCCTGCGGCTGTTCAAACAAAACACTCCGTAGCAGCAAACAAAACTTCTGCATCACTAACAGTTTCAACACAAGCTTTGATAGCTTCACCAGGAATGCCGTCTCTATCGCCAATGATAATTACTTTCTTACCATTTAAGATACTCATAGCTTTCCTCCGTAAAAAATTTATATTCTAAAAAGATTAATGATATTAGAATTAATACCCAATAGCACTAAACTTATTAAAACCTAATTCATTAGTAGCACCTGTAATAACTTGTATTTCAGCTTCTATATAACCATCCGCTTTTAATGAACCATCAAATCCTCCAGCTATCTTATCTGTATAATCTAACATACCTATAACTTTATCCATCTTAGGTAAAGTAATAACAAAGTTAGCATTACCACCAGATACTACAGCATTAGCAGAAATATCAGCATCTGCTAAAGACTGTGAAGATCCATCACGTCCAGCATACTCATCTGTTACAAGACAAGTTTTAATACCAAAAGCCTCAGCTTTCTTACAATTCATAATCAAATCAGAATCTGGATTACCAAATCCTTCCTCAGAAATAATAACACCATCAAACCCAAAATAATTAGCAAGTTTAGAAGCCCAATCTGATGAACGTACCTTATCTGCTAAGAATACATTCTCATTAGTGATTATAACACCCATAAAGTTTATTTCTTTACCGTGTTTCTCATATAAAGCTTTAATAATAGGATTGTTTAAATGATGATAAGTAGTATTCTTATCACAAGCAGATACACAGTTACCACTTAATATAGCTCCATCCATTACTTCTGTTGGATACATAAATGTAGGAACTATCTTTTTTGCATCAACTCCATAAACATAAGTATCATGTAATAAACCTTGTGTTTGAAGCATATAAATATATCCTACTTTTGGTAAGTTTGGATATTCTGCTGCTTGCTGTAATAAAGGTTTAGTTTCATAAGTTTTAGAAGAATCAGCTTTTAAGTCTTTAGCTAATTTACCCAAATATGTAGCTACTCTTAAACCTGCTCCTCTAACTGCTGCCTCATAATCATGTTTTTCTATAGGTTCATTTGGCTCTATAACTAAACAAAGATTATTAAGTTTAGAGAAAGGAGTATAATCTGCTCCAGGGCCTGTCATATCAATAATACCCTCTTGGAAGCCTACTATCTTACCACAAGTAACTACGGCAGCTCCTTTTAATACATTAGTTTTACCTTCACCTACAGTATCTACTTTTGAGATCATTCCAGGGAATATTCCTCCCTTGCCCTCAACTTTTACTCTAGGTTCTATAACATCCTTAACAGGTGTTATACGAACAGACTCCCCAGGACGAGCAACTTCAATCTTTACGCTTTTTAGCTTTTCATCTTCAAGAACTATATTCTCTACTTCTTCAGCATTAACATAAAGAACACCATTCTCTACCTTAGAAATCTTGTCAAGCTTAATATCTTTAATATTAATCTCGCATACTTCTAATTTCATATACTCTCCTTATAAAATTTTATTATAAAAAAACTTTAATGATCAAAATTCTCTTCTACATACTTATGAGCAGATATAGCAGCAATAGCTCCATCAGCAGTAGCAGTAATAACCTGTTTAAGCATCTTAGGGCGTAAATCTCCACAAGCAAAAACTCCAGCAACATTAGTCTTCATTTCCTCATCTGTAAGAATATACCCATCTTGCATACCAACCTTACCATCAAATAATTTTGTCTGTGGAACATAACCTACAAAAATGAAGACTCCAAATGTACCATCATTCTCATCAGCAAAATATTCAAAAGTCTCTCCAGTTTCATTATTTAATAATATAGCAGACTCTACAATACCATCACCCTTAAGCTCTAATAATTCATGTCTATACTTAATTTCAATCTTAGGATTAGCATTAGCTTTTTCTAAATAAGACTTAGCACATCTAACATGATCTTTTCTAACTAATAATGTAACCTTACGTGCAAACTTAGATAAATAAATAGCTTCCTCTACAGCAGTGTCACCTCCACCAACACAAAATACCTCCATATCTTCAAAGAAATTGGCATCACAAGTAGCACAATAAGAAACACCCTTACCAGTATACTCAACCTCACCCTTACAGCCTAATTTTCTTGGAGTTGCTCCTGTAGCTAAAATAACAGACTTAGTCTCATAAACTGTGCCATATGCAAGTGTAACTTTTTTTATCTTATCATCTAAAGAAACATCTGAAACTTCTTTATGAACTATTTCTGCTCCAAAAGCCTTAGCTTGATCTATCATTTTATTTATTAAATTCTTTGGATGTAAATCCTCTTCATGATCACTATAAAAACCAGGATAATTGGCAAGTTCCTCTGTAATAGAAATCTGTCCTCCAAAACTTCCTTTCTCTAATAATAATGTTTTCATTCTACCTCTTGCTGAGTAAATAGAAGCTGCAAGCCCTGAAGGACCACCTCCTATAATAATACAATCATAAATATTACTCATATTTTCTCCTTAAAACACAAAATATATACTTACAAAATATCTTCTTATAAAATATTTTCTATTGAATCAAATACTAATTTATAATCTATCAATTTAAAATCTTCATCTATAGAAGGTGTTAACTTTCTTACTGGTTTATCTAAGAAATTTAATGATAAAGAAATAGCATTTTCTATAAGATATAAAGAATCTATATCTAAATTAGAATTAGACTCGCATAGAACTATTGTTTTATACGGTGTTTCATAAGGTTTGATACTACTAACTATAGGATGAGTTAATAGACTATAGCCTAAATGTACTAAATCTCTCACTTTATATAGTATATCAATATAGCTATAATCTTGATAATAAGAAATTTTAATATTCTTATTTTCTATGTTCTCTAAAACTTTCGGATTATTTGTAACTACGATTTTTTGTACAATCTTATCCTCTATCATAACTCTTAACACACATTAAAATTAACACTTGATACATAAAATATAATACATTTTTACTATTTGTCAAGTTTTATATACATTTATATAAAAAATTTATATAAAAAAGAGACATAAAACAAAATATATTCACAATAAGAAAATATATAAAAATATTAATAAATAAAATTATTGATTATATAATTTATACAGTGTATAATCTATAATCAAAAATACTATCATTAGTAATATATAATAAACTAAAGGAATATTCATTATGAAACAAAGAGAAAAACTAACTAGTAGGCTTGGATTTATATTGGTTTCTGCAGGATGTGCTGTTGGAATGGGTAATGTATGGCGTTTTCCTTATATAACTGGACAATATGGTGGTGGTGCTTTTGTACTTGTATATATTATATCTATAATACTATTTGGTATTGCTCCTATGATTATGGAATTTGCTGTAGGACGTGCTGGTGGACATGATATAGCTAGCTCTTTTCAAAAATTAGAAAAAAAAGGACAGTATTGGCATAAAATAGGATATGTTCAAATATTAGGAAATGTTATACTTATGCTATTCTATACTACAATATGTGGCTGGAGTTTATCTTATTTCTACTTCACAGCTACAGGTAAGCTATCAAATCTTAATACAGAAGAAATAGGAGTATTCTTTGGAAATACTTTAGCAAATCCTTATACTCTAACTCTATGGATGTTTATTAGTTTAGCATTAGGTATTTTTATATGTTCTAAAGGGTTACAAAATGGTGTAGAGAGAGCTAGTAAGTTTATGATGATTTCACTATTTGCTTTACTTATACTTCTAATTATAAGAGCTGTCACTTTAGATGGTGCTTTAGAGGGATTAAAATTCTATCTAATACCTGATTTCTCTAAATTATTTGAAAATGGAATTACTTCTTTTATAGCTATAGTATATGCAGCTATTGGGCAGGCTTTTTTCTCTCTAAGTGTAGGACAAGGGGGAATGGCTATATTTGGTTCTTATATAGATAAAAAAAGAAGATTAACAGGGGAAGCTTTAATTATTATAGCTTTAGATACATTAGTAGCATTACTTGCTGGGCTTTTAATATTTCCTGCTAGTTTTGCATTTGGTGTAAATCCTGGACAAGGGGCTGGACTTGCTTTTATAACTTTACCTAATATATTTAATTCTATGCCTCTTGGACAAGTTTGGGGATCTTTATTTTTCTTGTTCCTTGCAATGGCTGCTTTAACTACTGTTATTGGAGTATTAGAAAATATTTATTCTTTTGTAATGGACAAATTTAATATGAGTAGAACTAAAACATCTATAATACTACTACCTTTACTATTTATATTAAGTTTACCTACAACTCTTGGATTTAATAAATTATCATTCATTCAGCCACTTGGAGAAGGAACTGTTATTATGGATTTATTAGACTTTATAGTATCAAATAATATACTACCTCTTGGTGCTTTAGTTACTATACTATTTTGTACTAGAAAATTTGGATGGGGATTTGATAACTTTATAAATGAGGCTAATACTGGAGAAGGTATTAAATTCTCTAAAAATCTAAAAATATATGTAAGCTATATAATACCTATTATGATTGTTATAATTTTTGTGTATGAATATCTACACAAATTTGTATTTAACTAATAAATGTTATATAATATATACGATGTTTAATATAAAAATAACAATACAATATGATGGTACTAATTTCTATGGATGGCAAATACAGCCAAACCTTAGAACAATTCAGGGAGAAATATATAAAGCAGTAGAAAAAGTTTATTATAAAAAAAGTACAATATATGGATGTGGTAGAACAGATGCTGGTGTTCATGCCTTAGGACAAGTGGCAAACTTTAAAGTAGAAAAAATGCTTGTTCCTATAGAAAGAGTTCATATAGCACTAAACTCTTGTCTACCTAAAGATATAAGAATTATAAAAGCAGAACTTATGCCTGATGATTTTAATTCAAGAGCTTCTGCTACTTTTAGAGAATATATATATGCTATATATAATGCTGATATATCTTCTCCTTTTTATGAAAAATATGCTTGGTTTTATAGAAAAAACATTATTAATGAAGAATTAATAAATAAATACTCAGAATATTTATTAGGAGAACATAATTTTACATCTTTTTGTTCTACTGAAGATGAAAATGATTCTAAATATAGATATATAAAAAGAGCTTATGCTATTAGAAAAAAGGATTTTGTATACTTTATTATAAGAGGAAATGCTTTTCTACATAATATGGTTAGAATTATAGTAGGTACTCTAATAGAAGGACAAAGAAAAAAAGAACCTTTAGATTTTATAAAAGAAATTATAAAAAAGGAAAATAGAGCAGAAGCATTTATAACAGCTCCTCCTTATGGTCTATATTTTAGAAAAGCTTTATTTTCAAATATAAATTAAAAAGGGACTATAAACAAAATGAAAATAATAAAACAAGCTGCTATCATATTTTCCATATATTCTATATCCTATATCATAAGTAAATTTTTTAATCTTCCTATACCAGGAAGCGTTATAGGTATGGCTTTATTATTTATATTGCTATATACAAAAGTAATAAAAGAACATCATATAGATGATGTTTCGAGTTTTTTAATTTCTAATATGTCTCTTTTTTATGTGCCTGATACTCTTGCTATTATAGAAGAGTATGAATACTTAAAAGATGAAGTAATACCTTTTGTCACTATATGTGTATTTATGGTTATTATTATTATGTTATCAACTGGGTGGTCAGCTCAGGTATTAGAAAAAGTTTTTAATAAGATGAGGAGAAAAAAAAAGTGAGTTTATCAGAAATAATACAATCTAGCCCTATTACTACAATATCAATAACTCTTATAGCGTATATAATATCTTATGCTATATATATAAAAACAAAAATACCTGTTCTAACTCCTTTAGTTACTTCTGTAATACTAATAGGCATTTGTATGTATTTCTTGGATATAGACTATAATACATACTATAGAAATGGTGGAAGAACTATCGGAGCATTAGCTAGTCCTGCTACTGTTGTATTGGCACTACCTATTTATAGAAATTTACCTATACTTAAAGCAAACTTAGCTGTAATATTAATAAGTGTATCTATAGGGGCTGCTATTAGTATTATTGGTGTCTTTATTATGTCTAAGATGTATGGAGTATCTGATCCTATATTAAGATCGCTTCTAACAAAATCGGTAACTTCTGCAATAGCAATAGACTTAACTGAGAATATTAAAGGAATACGTTCTATAGCTATTTTGGCAGTACAAATATCTGGAGTAGCTGGAGCTATAATAGGTCCTACTGTTTGTAAATTATTAAGAATAAACTCTCCATTAGCTAAAGGACTTGCTATGGGTACTGCTTCACATGCTATTGGTACTAGTAAGGCTATAGAAATGGGTGAAACTGAAGGAGCTATGGCTGGACTTGCTATTGGTATAGCTGGAGCTTCTACTGTTGTATTACTTCCTATACTTTATAAAATGTTAGAAACTATTTGGAGTTTTTAAACTTCTTCATATAATACAGCATCAAAATCTCCTTCTATGAGATTAAGTAGCTGTGGTACTATAGACTTAAAATGCTCTGTGTTTTATGATAGTCTATAGCTTCCATAGACTTCCACTCTTCTATAAATGTTAAATATTTACCATCTAAACTTTTATGAAGAGAGTAATATATACACCCCTCTTCTTTTCTACTTTCTTCTATTAAAGTCTTTGATATATTAATAAAATTATCTATATTATTTTCTAAAACACGAGCTTTATCCACTATTTTAATCATAATTTAATATCCTATTATTAATTATTTTTTAGAATTGAATTTCTGCTGTGCAATATCTATACCATCAAAAATCAAAGTTTTAATAGCATCTAAAACATCAGAATATATCTCATTATCAATAGAATTTCTCTCAGATTTACTAAAAGATGATAATACATAATCATTAATAGGTTTTCCAGCAGGAGGTCTACTAATTCCAACTCTAAGTCTAATAAAATTATCGCTTTGAATTTGTGCTATTATATTCTTAATTCCATTATGTCCAGCAGCACTACCAGACTTTTTTATTTTAATAGAGCCAAAAGGTATATCCATATCATCATATACCACAATAATATTGTCTATAGAAACATTATAGAATTTAGCCACATAAAGAACCGATTCACCAGATAAATTCATAAAAGTTTGCGGTTTTAATAAAATAATATCATTCCCATCATACTTAAATCTTGAATATAATGATTTCTTTTTATTATTATCAAAATTAGTAGAAAAATATGAAGCTATCTTATCTAAAAGAATAAATCCAACATTATGTCTCTGATTTTTATATTGCTCACCAGGATTTCCAAGTCCTACTATCAATTTAGTATTGGAAGATAAATTAGACATTTAAGAATACTCTTCACTTGCTTTTTTAGGAGATTCAAAAAGAGCCATACAAGTAGCATCTACAATACTATCAGAAATATCTCTAATCTTTTTTCTTTCATCCTTAGAAAAAGGAGAAAGTAAAAAATCAGCAATATCATTCTCATCATCAGGCATACCAATACCAACAGCTACTCGTGTAAAATTATCGCTTTTTAAAGATTCTTCTATACTCTTTATTCCATTATGCTTAATTAAACCCTCACGAGGTTCATTAGAATTATCATCCTCATCTCTAGAAGGAATAATTTTAAAACTACCAATAGGAATATTCATATCATCATAAATAACAATAATATCATCAACAAGTATCTTCATAAAGCTAGCCATATATAAAGCAGCCTCACCTGAAAGATTCATAAAAGTTTGCGGTTTAAGAAGCAAATACTCTATTTTACCCTGCTTTGCACGACCAAAAACAGTTTTCTTCTTTTTTACATTTAGATCTACATTAAGTCTCTTTGCAACCCTATCTAAAATCATATACCCAACATTATGTCTATGATTTTTATACTCCTCGCCAGGATTGCCAAGCCCCATAACTAATTTCATCATATTAATGAATATTCCTATTAAAGTAAAAATTAATAAAATTACTTAGCTTCTTCTTCAGCACCAGCTACAACTGTCACTATAGCCTTAGCACTATCACCAAGAGCCTCTACACCTTCTGGGAATTTGATGTCGCTAACATGTAAACTACTACCTACTTTTAAGTCAGTAACATCAATAACAATTTCACGAGGAATAGAAGCAGGAAGTGCTCTAATAGGAAGTACATGCTCAACTTGTTCCATAATACCACCATTCAAGCGAACACCCTCAGGAGTTCCCTCTAAGCGTATATGAACATTAGTTTTGATTTTCTTATTTCTATCTATTTCATAGAAGTCTATATGTCTAATAGTTCTTTTAATACCATCTATTTGATAGTCTTTAACAAGAACCTCTCTAGTTTTATCATTTTCAATATCTAATGTAATAATATCATGCTGTCCTGCAAGAGAAAAAACCTTATTAAACTCTCTAAGTTCAACAGCAATAGAATACTCTTTTTCTCTACCATACATAGTAGCAAGAGCATATCCATCATTTATTAATTTTTTTGAAGTACTTTTAGTTTTAGTATCTCTTTGTAAAGCCTTAATAGTATAACTCATAATTCAATCCTTATTTTATCAATTTTATCATTCAAAAAATATTTTACTTAATTATTAAATAGAACACTAATAGACTGCTCCATATGTATACATTTTATAGCATCAGCTATAACTTGATCCACACTAAGAACCTCTATTTTACTTCCAAGTCTATCTTTCATTACCTGTAGACTATCAGTAATATAAAGCTTATCAACTGGGCTACTATTAATTCTCTCATAAGCATCACCAGAGCAAACGGCATGAGTTACAAAAACATATATTTTATTCATACCAGCCTGTTTAAGAGCATTAATACCTTTGATAAGAGTTCCACCAGTATCTATAATATCATCTATAATAATAGCATCTTTTCCTTTTACATCACCTACAATGTTCATTATTTCACATTCATTAGCCCTATCACGTCTTTTATCTATGATAGCAATATCAAGATTAAGAGCTTTAGCAATAAAACGAGATCTACCTACTCCCCCTATATCAGGAGATACTATAATAGCATTAGATAAATCTATATCTTTATAAATTTTATCTAAGAACACATTTTTAGAAAGCATATGATCTACTGGTATATCGAAGAAACCTTGTATCTGTGATGCATGAAGTTCTAATGCAAGCACTCTATTCGCACCAGCAGTAGTAAGAAGATTAGCAACAAGTTTAGCTGTTATAGGAACTCTTGGTTCATTTTTTCTATCTTGTCTTGAGTATCCATAATAAGGAATAACTGCTGTAATTCGCTTAGCACTTGCTCTTTTTAGAGCATCTATAATACAATATAACTCCATCCAATTTTCATTACTAGATGGTCTACCTGTAGATTGTATTACATAAGTATCTTTATTTCTAACTGTTTCATCTATTTGAACAAAAACTTCGCCATCTGCGAATCTACGAAGTTGCATATTACCTAAGTTAATACCAAGACATTTAGCGATAGACTTAGAAAGTTCATAATTAGCACTTCCACTAAAAACTAATATTTCTTCACCGATACTCATTGAAACACTCTTAACAAGTAAATAAAAAAGTTGGGGTGGGAGGATTCGAACCCCCGAATGATTGGACCAAAACCAATTGTCTTACCGCTTGACGACACCCCAGTATTAATTATATTTAATATAATTCTTAGGATTTAGAGATATTAACATACTATATTTTTTTGTCAACTACAATTTAAAAAAATTATTAATAAAAAATATACTTATGAATTAAAGTATATATCTTAAATAAACAATATCATTTTTTGTATCATTTTTTATGTAAAATATATTTATTATATAAAATATATATAGTAATATATCTTGACTATTAATGACTTTTATATTATAATTAAATACAGTTTAAGTATATTATAAAGGAGTTTTATATTATGAAAGTTATAGTATTAGGCTGTAATCATGCTGGTACTGCTGCTGCAAGATTCTTAAAGAAAATCGATCCAAGTTGTGAAGTTACTACTTATGACAAAAATACTAATATTTCATTTTTAGCTTGTGGTATTGCTTTATGGGTTGGAAATGTTGTTAAAGATCCTCAAGGATTATTTTATGCTAATCCTGAAATGTTAAATGGTGAAGGCATAAATGTAAAAATGGGACATGAAGTTACTTCTATAGATTGGGCTAATAAAAAAATTAAAGTAAAAGAATTAGCTACTGGAAAAGAATTTGAAGATAATTATGATAAAATGATCTTAGCTGTTGGTTCTACTCCTGTTAAACCTCCTATTACTGGATTAACTCAAGAAGGTACTAAGTATGGATTAAAAGAAGGTATTTTCTTCTCTAAATTATATCAACAAGCTCAAGATATTATTGAAGAGCTTAAAAAGCCTGAAATTAAAAAAGTTATGGTTATTGGTGCTGGATATATTGGTGTAGAATTAATTGAGGCTTTCAAAAATCATGGTAAAGAAGTTATACTTATGGAGTCAAATCCTCGTGTAATGGCTAACTATTTTGATAAAGAAATTACTGATGAAGCTGAAAAGAGAATTAAAGAAGCTGGTATTGACTGTAGATTAGGTGAAACTGTTAAAGAGTTTGTAGGTGAAAAGAGACTTGAAAAGGTTATCACTGATAAAGGTGAATATCAAGTTGATATGGCTATTATGTGTGTTGGTTTCAGACCTAATAGCGACCTTTACAAAGACTATTTGGAAACTTTACCTAATGGTGCTGTTTTAGTAGACACTTCTATGAAATCTACTAAAGATGATGATATTTATGCTATTGGTGACTGTTCTACTGTTTATTCTTCTGCTTCTAAAACACATGAATATGTGGCTTTAGCTACTAATGCTGTTAGAATGGGTGTTGTTGCTGCTAACAATGTATTAGGAAGAAAAGTTGAGTATTCTGGTACTCAAGGTTCTAATGCTATTTGTGTATTTGGTTATAATATGGCTTCTACTGGTTGGTCTGAAGAGACTGCTAAGAAGAAGGGATTAAAAGTAAAAACTAACTTCTTAAAAGATGCTGACAGACCTGAGTTTATGCCTTCTTATGAAGATGTATTAGTTAAAATTGTTTATGATGAACATAGCAGACGTTTAGTTGGTGCTCAAATTGCTTCTAAAAATAATCACGCAGAAGCTATTCACGCATTCTCACTTGCTATTGCAAATGAAATGACTGTTGATCAATTTGCATTATCTGACTTCTTCTTCTTACCTCATTACAATAAGCCTGTTTCTTGGCTTACTGCTGTAGCTTTTACTGCTAACTAATAAAAACTTTAATATAAAAAAAAAGAACCTTAAGAGAATTAATCTCTTAAGGTTTTTTATATTAACTTTTTTTATCTATTATCTATTTTTAAACTCTATACTATAAGTTATTTCTAATTCTTCTTTTGCTTCATTACCTTTTTTCCAAATGTATTTTATAACAAACTCTTTAGTCTCTCCACGCTTAATACTAAAAGATGTATCATACTCTATATCCGTATCTTCTGTAGAATTAATAGAAGAACCATCAATAATAAATGTCTTAGAATTAATATCATACTTCATTTTTATTTTAGGTGCATCTTTAGAACTAATTCTACCACTACCATTTTTTCCAAAATCTCCAGTATCCGCTTGTCCGAACTTATTTTTATTATATTTATCTATACGAGAAGATAATTCTATAAATCCACCTACACTGTCTATATTATTAACAACAAACTCTCTACTTTCATTAAAGCTTACAATAGAGTTTACATCAATACTTTTAGTTTTATCTATCCCCATTCCAAGTATAGGTATAGGTTGAGGATCTAAATCAACTATATTCTCTACTGGTTTTACTATATCATTATCATAAACAGTTGCACCTATACTATAAGTAAGCCAAGCACTATCTTTTAATGTAGGATTTCCAAATAGTTTAAACTCTTTGCTTCTTAAATTAATATTCTTAATACTTTTCAAAGAAACAGATATTTTATCTTCAACCTTATCAGCTATAACAAGTGGCATATAAGGAGAGCGACCATCTTTACCATAAGTAGCTATAGCTCTTTTAGTATCTTCTATTTTTCCATTAAATCTTGGTGCATACCTGTTTTGTGCTATAGAATCTATACACCACTGATATATAGTAATAGTTCCATCTTTATTTAAAATACCAACAGGATCATACTCATAAAAATACTTAAGACCATCAACTCCAAAATTAATACGATTACCAGTAGCAGTATCAGCTTCCCAACCAAGTTCAACAGGTCCCCAAGATGTTGGAGTCGGAATACCAACTATCTCACTCCAAGATGTAGGAATTCCAAACCCATATACCAACTTAGAATAACTATCTATAACTATTAAATAATTATCTAAATTCTGATTTGCAGGTGTTGCTGTTATTCTATAAAAATAAAATCGAGTAAGCCTTGAACTTTTATTATAAGAGCTTGTAGAACTAAATGCAGGATTTTTACCCTTATACATATAGTATACAACTCCAGTCATAGTAACACCGCCACCAGACGTATTAGCCCCTTCATAATAATACTCATTTAATGATAAATCCTTAGATTTCCATGTATTTGGTCTATACTCTAACTTATATGTTGGTTTATTTTTCTCACCAAATGAAGCTATCATAACATAATCGTCTAAGTTTATAGTAAAACCATTATAGTCTACTCTATTCCAATCGCCTGTCTTAAATGGATCTAATTTTGGGTCTATTACATCTTCTTCTAAATCTATATCATTTGTAACAACATTAACATTCTTATTCTTATTCCATATACGATAATACTGTCTCGGGTCAAAACTTCTATAGCAAGATATAGAAAATATTAATAATAAAAACAATAAATATTTAATCTTTCTCATAATATAATAATATAAAAATAAACTTGAAAGTGATTATATATGAAATTATTTTTTTAGTAAATTATTTTTTTATAAAAATATTATAAAATTAAACATATACACTATAAACATTTATTATTAATAATAATTATATACAAAACTCAAAATATAGTGTATTAAAATACTACATCATAATAAAATTATAATTTGTAATTTATAGAAAATAGTATTATTACAATACAAAATAAATTTTATTTTAGGCATATTTATTGCATATATAGTAGTGTAAGCAATTTGATAAAATAAAAAAAAAACACAAAGGAGTTTAAATATGACTAAAGCAATATTTTCACCATTTTTTAATGAGTTATTAAATATAACAAATGAAGGAGCTATTATGCAAACTAATAATTGTAAATACGAAGAAAAAGATAAAAATTATATTATAGAAATGGATATACCAGGTGTAAAAAAAGAAGACCTACAAATAAACATAAAAGAAAATATACTCTCTATAATAGGACTTA
The DNA here is from genome assembly GCA_944390575.1 of uncultured Spirochaetota bacterium. Classification (GTDB taxonomy): domain Bacteria; phylum Spirochaetota; class Brachyspiria; order Brachyspirales; family Brachyspiraceae; genus Brachyspira. The sequence goes on along the minus strand of CALXQJ010000002.1, from coordinate 217,547 downwards.
GAAAAAAAGAAAAGACTATTGTAGATGAAGAAAAAGGAGAAACTAAAGAAGAAGTGGTAGTATCAAAATATGAGGAAAGATTTAATATTAAAAATGAAAAGATAGATATAGATAATATTAAAGCAAATTTAGAAAATGGTGTTTTATATATAGAACTACCTAAAAAAGAAAATGTTATCTATGAAAGAAAAATAGAAATAGCATAAATAACAAAAATACCTAAATAACAGATATATTATAATATATCTGTTATTTTTTATTATGAATAAATATTTACATATAACTTGATTTATATTAAAATATTTATTATGAAAAAAAATAGAATAAAAGAACAAAAAATTTTTAAACAATCTATAAATGAATTATTAAAAAGACTTTCAAATTTAATTGCAATAGTAGGTTCTATATTTTCTATATTTGTTCTGCTTATGCAAGTGAGAACGGATAATATAAGTAATTTTTATATTAATAACTATGACAAACTAATAGATATAATAGCTATATCATTTATTATAATGTTATTATATCAGATTAAAATAGCACCTAGAAAATTATATATAATAATATCAATAATAGATATTATATCAATAATACTTTTAAACTACTACAGCAAAGAATATTATGATATTATATCTAAAAGAATAGTATGGATAATATTTGGTTCTGTATTATTTTTCTCTATTATAGTTATAAATTGGCTTAGACTTTCATATTCTAAGTTTACACTATCTCAGATGATAACATACTCATTTGTGTTTGTAATTACACTTGGCAGTTTATTATTATATCTTCCAATAAGTACAACAACAGGTTCTATTAAATTTATAGATTCACTATTTACAGCAACAAGTGCAGTATGTGTAACAGGTTTAAGTGTATTAGATGTATCAAAAGAATTAACTTTATTTGGACAGATAGTATTAATTTTTCTAATACAAATAGGTGGACTTGGTATTATGACTATATCTGCAATTCTTCTTTTATTTGCAGTAAAAGGCTCTGTACAAGATAGAGTTAGAACATTAGAAATGTTTAGTGTTCAAAATAAGGATGTTATAAAAAATACAGTTAAAGTTATATTTTTATCAACTTTTATAATAGAATTAATTGGAAGTGTTTTTTTATTTTTCTCTATGAAAAATGATAATCTGACATATAGAATATTTAGTGCAATATTTCATTCTATTAGTTCTTTTTGTAATGCTGGATTTGCATTATACACAGATAGCCTACACTCTTTTGCATATAATCCTATAATAGTAATAGTAGTATCACTTTTAATTATATTTGGTGGAATAGGATATCCTGTTTTATTAAATATTTATGATATTATAAAAAATAAGATTAATGGAACAAGGCATATAGTAGAATCTCAAACAATTATTGTACTATTTACAAGTGCTATTCTTTTACTATTTGGATTTTTATTTATTTTATTTAATGAATATTATGGAGCATTAAATAATCTATCACTTAAAGATAAAATATTAGTAGCAATGTTTCAAAGTATAAGCCCAAGAACAGCCGGATTTGAGACTATTAGCTATTCTTCTATGAGTAATGTAACTATTGGAATTGTTATATTTTTAATGTTTATAGGAGCTTCACCATCAAGTACTGGAGGTGGTGTAAAAACAACTACATTATTTGTATTTGTAGCTTCTATTATAACATCTATAACTAACAGACCATTTATTGTTGTAAAAAATAGAAAAATTAAAGATACTGCAGTTACAAGATCTATTTCTATCTTCACATTAGCATTAGCAATATCAATACTCTCAGCATTTTTGATTTATTATATAGATGGACATACTGAAATGCTTCCTGTAATATTTGAAACAGTTTCTGCAATATCAACTGTAGGGTTAACATTAGGATTAACTACTCAATTATCATTTTGGAGTAAGATTATTATTATATCATTAATGTTTATAGGTAGAGTTGGTTATTTAACATTATTTATGAGTATTGGATCTATAGGACAGGGTAAATATACATATGTAGATTTACCTACTTGTGATGTTACTATAGGTTGATGAATAATATCTTACTATTATTTGATATTTCTAATCTCTTTTGATTTTCTACTGTAGCTTTTAATGCTTTTAATGATATTTTTGATACTTGATAATCTGAAGGTGCCACGAGCTTAAGCCTTAATAATAACTTTGTAGCAAAATCAGATACTACACTCTTATCACAAAGTCTAAAACCATCACCATTACAAAATTTAGCAACACCAAAATCTATTTTATCTTTAGTGTATATAGCATAAAATTTATCAGTAGTATCCTCAAAAAAACTACTAACTACAATCTTAAAAATAGCATTATCAGGAGGAATAACATAAGTAGTATACTCTTCTATAAACTCATCTTTTTCTACGTTATTATTATAAAGATAATTATTAAAATCATTAGGAAACATTATAATAATATTCCCATTATTTTGTAATGCTAATATATATAAATACCCAGATTTATTGGAACGAAATTTAAGATTAAAAGATTCACCTTGCAAAATACTACCATCAGAATATAAAGCATTAGTCTTATTTTCCAAGCTTATACGCTCTATAATAAAATCAAGCCTAATATCATTATCATAACTCTCAATAGAATCTAAAGTTTCAGCAGCATAATAATAATCAAGAAAACGAGAAATATTTTGAAACTCATTAATAACATTATTAGAAGCTACATTAGTATATTCCTTTAAAACTTCTTTAGTATCAACATTTATAATACTAAAATTATAATTATAATCATATATACTAATATTATTTGTAGTACTACTTTCAAGACTAGACTCTATAAGATTTGAAATAATATTAGTAGCACTTTCATTAGTAGAAGTTTGATTATCACTAACCTCTTCTTTTTTCTCTTTAATATCCTTATTTGAAGAAAAATTATTAGTTTTTATTATTAATGAACTATTTATAGAACTTAGTAGAGCAGAATAATCTGTATTAGTTGATGATGACATATTATTAGTTGTTATTATATTATCATTTCTATTTGACATTACTATATTATTATTAGTAGGCATATTATTTGACAATAATATTTTCTCAGCATTAAATAAAATAGCAACTTTAGTATTAAGATTTGAAGCTACTTCTATTCCATTTTCTATATTAAGATCATTTGTAGAAAACAATTTATCTTTCATAATATCTACAGTTATTGTTTTTCTATCTTCTAAATATGGATATCTATTTAATATACGAATAAACTCTTTTCTAAGTTCTTTATTAATCTTAAAATGATGATCTAAATCAACAGTAGATATTTGTAATTTTTCAGTAGCAAATAAAGGTACTACAGAAAAAATTATAATTAAAAAAATATACTTCAAAATTGCCCCTAATACTCAAGTTTAGGTTCCCTATAGCTTTTATTGATATCTATGCTATCAAGCATATCCATTATTCTCTCCAAATCGTCAGAACTATAATACTCAATAACTATCTTTCCCTCACGACCATTTTTATCAACAACATTAACCTTAGTAGCAAATATTTTCTCTAAATCATCCTCTAATCGTCTTATATTAGGATCTTTGTTTATTATAGTAGAATTAATATTTTCTTTCTTTATAGATGATGTACTTTCTTCTGTCTTTATATTTATATTAGTTGTTTTAGAATCTTTTTTCTCTTTAACTAATCTCTCAGTTTCACGCACGGAGTAATTATTCTCTATAATTTCTAATGCCATAATCTCTCTATCATCATTATCTTCTAATGATAAAATACTGCGTGCGTGCCCTTCAGTAATTTTTCCATCTAAAACTAATTCTTGAATAGAATCACTCAAATCTAAAAGCCTCATAGAGTTTGAAATAGAACTTCTACTTTTTCCAATTCTATTTGCAAGTTCTTCTTGTTTAATATTAAGTTCTTCTATAAGTTTTTTATAACTTCTTGCAATCTCTATAGCATTCAAATCAGAACGTTGAATATTCTCTACTAATGTAAGTTCAAGCATCTTACTATCAGGAATATTTTTTAATACAAGAGAAGGAATTTTTGTTTTATTAAGAAACTTTAATGCTCTAAAACGTCTCTCACCAGAAATAATTTGATAACGTCCATCTTTTTCCCTAAGAGTAACAGGATTAATAAGCCCATTCTCTAAAATAGATTTAGCTAAACCTTCTATTTCATCATCTTTAAAAATCTTACGTGGTTGATCTGGATTAAGCTCTATCAAAGAAATATCTATCTCTAAAACTCCAGTTTTCTCAGCTTCCTCAACAGATTTTTGTACTTCTACACTATTCATCCCAGCAGATTGAAGTAAAGCATTAAGTCCAGCACCTCCAAGCCCACCTTTTTTAGACATCTAATTCCCCCAAAATAAATTAACTACTACTTCTAACCAAAAACTCTTTAGCAAACTCACTATAACTACGAGCTCCAACACAATCCTTATCATAATCACAAATAGCACGCCCATAAGAAGGAGCCTCACTCAAACGTACATTACGTGGTATCATAGTTTTATATGTTCTCTCTTTAAATAAATTAACAACCTGTTTAATAACATCATTAGCCAAATTAGTTCTACTATCATACATAGTAAGTAAAACACCTTCTATATATAACTTGGTATTAAGATTATTAGAAATAAGTGCTATAGTTTTATTAAGTTCTATAAGTCCATCCAAAGCATAAAACTCACACTGTATAGGAATAATAACAGAATCAGAAGCTGTTAATGCATTGAGTGTTAATATACCAAGTGTTGGAGGACAATCTATGAAAATATAATCATAATCATCTTTTATACTTTCTATAGCATTCTTTAATTTAAACTCACGAGCAATTTCATTGATAAGTTCTACTTGTGCACCAACCAAGTCTGTACTTGACGGCATAACAGATAAGTTAGGCAGATATGTAGATAAAACTATTTCATTAGCATTAGCTTCAGATATTAATAAATGATAAACACTCTTTTGAACCATATCCTTAGTAATACCAAGTCCAAGACAAGCATTAGCCTGCGGATCTATATCTATTAAAAGTGTCTTATGTCCCATAGATGCAATCACTGCACTCAAATTAACAGCAGTAGTAGTTTTACCAACACCACCTTTTTGATTTACTATAGAGACTACTTTAGCCATAAAAAATCCTTATCAATAAACACTAAACATACAAAATTATCTAATTATAACAAAAATATTCATTTTATCAAGAGTTTTATTATTCAAAATTAAAAAGCTCATCTTTAAAAAAATAAAGATAAGCTTAATTCATAAAAAATATCAATAAAAGTTTAACCCTTAACAGGTGTCACTATAGTATCCTCAAAATCATCATCATCATATTCATCATCATCCAAGAAAGTAGCCTCAGGAACTGTATCATCTTTAGACTTTTTCTCTTCAGTATCTTCAGAAGTTATTTTTTTATCATTAGTATTTTCTAATGTTCCATTTTTCATATTATCTAAATATTCTTGTAGGCTTTCTTTAACCTTATCAATACCACCCATACCAAGAGCCTCTCTAATTTGAATTTCAAGCTCATATCTGAGTTTCTGATCATTAGCAAGTATTTCTCTAACACGCTCCTTACCCTGAGCCATCTGTTCCCCATTATAATAAAACCAAGCACCACTTCTTGTAATAATCTTAGCCTCCATAGCTAAATCTATAAGAAGTCCTTCAGAAGAAATACCCTTACCAAAAATAATCTCTAAATTAACAACTTTAAAAGGAGCAGAAAGCTTATTTTTTACAACTTTAATTTTAACTTTATGCCCTATAGTATCATCTCCTTTCTTAATCCACTCAGTTCTTCTAATATCAAGACGAACAGAAGCATAAAACTTTAAAGCCTTACCACCAGTAGTAGTTTCAGTAGGACCAGCACCATATCCAGTAGTAGCAATATTTTGACGAAGCTGATTTATGAAAATAACAGCAGTATTTGTATTACTAATAATAGCAGTAAGTTTTCTAAGAGCATGACTCATAAGTCTCGCCTGTAATGCAATATGAGCATCCCCTATATCTCCTGCAAGCTCAGCTTTAGATACCAAAGCAGCAACAGAGTCTACAATAACAATATCAAAAGCAGCAGAAGCTACAACCTTTTCTAATATCTCAAGAGCCTCTTCACCAGAATTTGGCTGTGAAATATATAAATTATCAATATCAACTCCCAAAGCAGAAGCATAAACAGGATCAAGTGCATGTTCAGCATCAATAAAAGCAGCATATCCACCAGCTTTTTGTGCCTCAGCTACCACATGCAAAGTTAAGGTAGTTTTACCAGAAGCCTCATGACCATATATCTCAATAATTCTACCCTTAGGGATACCACCAACCCCCAAAGCATGATCTAATGTTAAAGCTCCAGTAGATATCACATCAACATTTACAGTTTTATCAGACCCAAGACGCATAAAAGAGCCTTGACCATATTTTTTATTTATCTGTTCGGTAATAGCCTCTATAGCCTCAGCCTTACCATCCTTTTTTGTTTCAGTACCTTCTTTCTTTTTAGTAGCCATTATTAGAATCTCCAAAATAATTTAGAACAATTATATTGTATATTTATACATTATATTTGTCAATAGAAAAAACAAACTATATAAAAATAGAATAATAAAAAAAGCCCCTTATAATAGGTTTTCTAGCACCCAAACTTACTAACTTACCGTTGCTTTGTTTCCAACCTGGCGGATTCATTAGGGTTTGCCGTAGGAACCCATTATAAGAGATGTAGATATTTTTAAGAAATAAAAATTAATATTTTTTATATCTTAAAATACGTGCCCAAGAAGATTTGAACTTCCAACCTTCAGAACCGCAATCTGATGCTCTATCCAGTTGAGCTATGGGCACAAAATATGTTTGCAAGTAATATAACATAATTTTAATTTTATTGCAAATAAATTTCTTAAATAGATTCTCCAATAATAAAAGATAATCTTAAACCAAAATCAAAAGCATAAAAATCCATACTAGATAAAACAGACTCTATAGTCTTTAATGAAAGAGCAAAATCATAACCAAAATAAAGACCAAGACCTAAATCAAAATTATCTAAATCAAATATATAATCAGCAGAAAATTGAATATATGTAAATAAAGGATTAACAAGAATATTATTTAGAGAATTAGCAGAATAATTAATAGTTCCTGATATTCCATAATTCTCAAGTTGACTTTTTATATAAAATGGAACTTTAATTCCAAAACCAAGACCAAACGCAAAATCACTAAAGTATAATTTAGAATCAAAACCTAATTTTACACTATGAATATTATATTGTTCTTTAAAAGAGAGTCTTTTAAAACCAAAAAAATCATAAGAATAACCAATATTTCCAAAAAGACCAAGACCTAAATCATCATTAAAGTCAAATAAATAACCAGGTAAAACTTCAAATCCACTCTCAAAACCAAATAAATCCCCATTATCTTTATTATATTCATAAATAGCATCTATACCTAAATCTTGTTTAAAAATAGGCTCATAAACACTATAAGTACCTCCTACAGGAAGTATTATATTCATTTTAAACCCGCTATCTGCAAATAAAAAACTACTAAAAATTAAAAATATAATAAAAATATTTCTAAAAAATAAGCTCATTATCATTTTCCTTTTTATTGATAAAATTATTGATAGATAATAACATAGAAATTTTAATACCAAAATCAACAGAAGATAAATCTTTTGTATCTATATAAATATCATCACTATTAACCAAAAGTCCAAAATCATACCCTACATAGGGACCTATAAGTATATTAAAATAATCAAATTTAAAAATATAATCCAATGATAATTGCAAATATGGCATTATACGTAATTTTAATTTTTCATTCAAATCAGATGCAGAATAGTAAAAATCCCCAATCATATAACTACTATAAGTTGTAAATATTAAACCAAGAGGAACTTTTAAACCAGCTGCAAGACCTATAGAAAGATTATCTACAAAAAACTTTAAATCAAGACCTAATTTCAAATTATTAAAACTATAACTCTCATTAACATCCAAAACTTTAAGTCCAAAATAATCATAACTATAAGCAATATTAGCAAATATAGACATATCAAAACTACTCAAAGGAAGAAAATACCCTACTAAGAATTCAAAACCTGTCTCAAAACCAGACTTATGAACCCTATTTTTATTATAAGTAAAGAAAAAATCTATATCAGGATTATTAACAAAATTAACATTATGATAGCTATAAGATCCACCAAAAGGAACACTAAACATAATCTCAACACCCTCTTCTCTAGAAAATGCAAGATTAAATGTAGAATGTAAAATAAGAATAATAATTAATAAAAATCTCATAATAATATTATTATATATCTATCTTTTTAGCCTCATACCAAAGCTTATCCAAATCATAATATTCTCTACCCTCTTGAGTAAAAATATGAACAACTAAAAAACCATAATCCATTAAATACCATACAGACTCAGCACCATTATCATTTTCTGCATAAGGAAGTATACCTTCTTTTTTAAACTCCTTATAAATAGAATCACAACCAGCCTTCATTTGTGGTGAAGATGATGCTGTAGCTATTATAAAATAATCAGAAACAGAAGAAACTCCATCCAAGTCTAAAACAACTATATCTTCTAATTTTTTATCATCCAAACTCTTAAAAGCAAGCTTTGTAAGTTCTAAAGCTTTTTCTTTATCTATAAACTTAGATTTTTTAGGTTTTCTTTTTTTCTTTATATCATCAATAATTTGTGTAGAAGTTAGATTTTTGTTTTCATCGTTTAATTTCATAATAATCATTCCCCAATATTAATACAGCATTATTAAGAACTCGTCTATCAGTGCTAGAATAAACTTTACTTATTCTACACTCGCGAGCAACCTTAAAAGCTTTTTCTATTTGACCATCTCTAATAAGAACAACACTCTCCTTAAGCTTAGCATAAGGAAAATTGCCATACTCTCCAGCTAAAAATCCCCTATAACGCATTCTAATATTAATTCTATCTGCAAGACCAGAAACATCAGTAGCATTTAATACAATAACATTAATATCTTCATTATTAATTTCACTTCTCTGTGTTTTAAGTCCAACATATAAAGCCATATTATCAAGCTGTTTAATCAAAGCACTACCATTTAAAATAGGCTCTAAAACACCCCTACCATCTATACGAGCATCTAATGCTTCTATTATCAAACTCCCCTCATTAACATTTGCAAGTATATTAAACAAAGATTTAATATCTGGAGGACGCAAATTAGATCTTACTTTAGAAAAAATCTTTCTTCTAAAACTACTAGAATGCATTATACTTTTTAACTCAGAACTTTGTATAATACTAATCATAGCATTAATAAGAATATCTTCAAGCCTATATAAAACCTCAAAAGACTCATAACCCGATATAGTAGTATAATTCAAATATGCCAAAGCCTTATTACCCTGAAAAGGCCAAATACCAACATCAAAAGAAAGTTCATACCCATTATTTGTAAAATTAATTGGAGATTCTACATACATATCAACACCTCCAAATATATCCACAATATCAGAAAATTCTTTAGCCTTAATAGTCATAGTATAGCTTAATTTCTTTTCAATAGTACCCTCTATAGAATTAAAAACACTCTTACTCCCCCCATCCTTATAAAGTCTCTCTAAAGAAACACTACGCTTATTCTTATCTCCATTAACCCAAAGCCCTGTATTTTTAGGAAGTCCTACAAGCCCTATTCTATTATGAAGACTTGATACTACTCCTATATAAGCCCCATAAGGAATCTCATTTTCATTTATAAATAATATAGAAAAGTATAATTCTCTATCATCTTTCTTTGAAGTATGAAGCTCACTTCTAAAAAAATAGTAAAAAATAAATAAAATAATACTTACAAAAATAGTAATAAAAACAAATAATAATATTAAAGCTTTCTTATTTGTTTTACTTATAGTTTTTAGTATTTTTGCTTGTTTTTTATTGTCTTTATTATCATTATTCATAGGTAAAATATAATATATTATGCTTTATAAGTTGTCAAACTCTAATTATATAATACTACTAAGATATACTAAGAAACATTATACTAATATTTTTTTAAAAATCTATATCTTTATATTAAGTATATGTTATACTTAATTAATTATGAAGATGTTTTTTATATACTTATTAAAGTATAATTTAATACTACTACTAATCATTAGTGCAAATCTATACCCAACTACTATAGCTGTATTACCATTTACATCTAAAGATAATAATTGGATTACAAATTATTTAGTAGATGATGGTATACCTCGTACAATTGTAGATTCTCTTATAAATACAAGAAAAGTAAAAGTAATTGATTATGATATATTTGCATCATACTTCGCATCATACGAAACTGTAATAGATTATAAAACAATAGCTACAAATACTGAGATAGCTACAAACTTCATAAAAAAAATATTTAATGTAGACTATCTAATAAATGGTGAAGTATTAGACTTTACACTTATAACAAATGGTCAAAAAGAAAATAAAGCAACTGTAGAAATAAAGGCAAACTTAATAGATATAAATAATCTAAAAACTATATACTCTTTTACTCATAAAGCTACTGTTAATGAGAACAAGAAAAAACAACAAAGTAAAGTATATACTGCTGAAGATTCTTTGTTTTATGAGTCTATACTTGGAAAAGCTACTATGAAAGCTTCTGATAATATAGCTTCTGATATAATATCAAATCTAAATATAAACTCCACAACTGGAATAATAACAAGGATAGATAATAATAAAATATATATTAATCTTGGTAAAAGAAATGGTGTAAAAGTGGATGATTTATTTGAAGTGTATAAAGTTGAAAACTATATTAACACTAATAAATTTTTAGAAAACAAAAAAAATTATGATAAATTATATGAGTTTAGTAATATAGAAAAAAAAGTTAATAATAATCAAAAATATACAAATGTATTAGATACAAACTCATTTTATGGATATCAAAATATAAGAAGTAATGATAATGATGAAGTATGGTATACAAGTGAAAAACTATTTAAATATACTCTTATGGACTATAGAGAAACTTTTATAACAACTCTAAAAGTTATTGAGCTTTATAATACTTATGCTATATTAGAAGAATATAATAATAATAAAAATAATAAATTAGAACTTACTATGAAAGTAGTATTAAAAAAGTAGTATAAAAAATAATTAAGGAATAAATCATAATGATATCTAAAAATAGTGTAATATTTACTAAGATGGATAAAAAAGACTATTTTATCAATATTAATCCCTATAGAAAAAAAGGTATTTTTAACCCACATTATAAAGGGGATTCTAATAGCTTCTTTTATGATTTTAACTTAGAAAAATGTAGGAAATTTCATAAGTATGCAAATACATACACTATATTAGATCTATCTCCAGATGGTAGTAAAATAATTACAATTTCAAATAAGAATATAGATAAAACTCATAATAATATATTAAAAATATTAGAGATAGGTACTAATAAAGTTTTATTTGAAAATAGAGACTTCTATACATATGAAGCATACTTTACTGCAAACCCAAAATATATTATATGTAGAGTTAAATACTTTAATGATAACTATATATATGTATATGATATAGAATCAAATAAAATAGTTCATAATATCAATGATAAAATCTTCATACAAAATGGTTGTTTCGATGGAAAAAGAAGTAATTTTCTATTTCCAAGTAGAGAAAAAGATGATTACTCTATTAATCGTTTAAACTTTGAAACATTATCTACAAGTAAAATAGATGTATCAAGTATCCATATTTTTGTAAATAGTGTTAAACTTATTAATAATAAAGAATTACTATTAATAGAACCTGCTAATAAATCTCTTTATCTCTATTATAAAAGAAAGGTAATTTGGAAATTAGAATTATCTGAGTTATTTATATCTGAATATGATGGTGGATTCTTTCATCTTGATAAAAAAATATATTTTGATACTCCTGCTGTCAATCAAAATAGCAAGAATATGGTTTTATTTAGAATAGATGAAGATAATGGTTCTCTTGAACATATTAATTTGCCCTTAGGTGTAGAATACAGAAAATTTACACCTATGTTTGAAAACAAAATTATAGATATGGCAGGAAATATTATAGATATAAGAAATGAAAAAACATCTTTATTTAATATAAATTCTTTTAAATAAAGATAAAAAATACTTGAAATTATTTTTTATTAGTGATATAATATATTTCATACTTTGGAGAGTTCGTTCAATTGGTAGAGCAGCGGTCTTGAAAACCGCCGGGCTAACACCCATGTGGGTTCGAGTCCCACACTCTCCGAATCTTTTTAATACGGGGCTTTAGCTCATCTGGATAGAGCACTAGTTTCCTAAACTGGGTGGGCAGGTTCGAGTCCTGTAAGCCCCAAGTTAAAAGCTAATTAAATATTAAAATGACTATTAAAGATAGATTATCACTTCTAAAATTCTCTAATAAATTAAAAAATATAAAAATTATTATCTCTGATGTAGATGGTGTAATGACTAATGGAGATTTACTCTTTGATGATAATGGAAATGAAACTAAGATTTTTAGCGCTTTAGATGGTTCTGCTATTGCTATGGCATTAAATGCTGGAATAAAAATAGCTATTATATCTGGAAGTAAGTCTAATTCTATTATAAATAGATTTAAAAAATTCAGCAAAATAAACCCTGAAGATATAATTATAGGTACTGAAAATAAACTACCTACACTTTTAACATTAATAGAGAAATATGGGTTTTCTAAAGAGGAGTGTGCTTATATTGGAGATGATATTATAGATTTAGCACCTATTCATAATGCGGGTATATCTTTTGCACCAAAAAATGCTATTAAAGAAGTAAAAAAAGAAGCTAATATTGTTTTAAGTAAAAGTGGTGGTAATGGTGCTGTTAGATTAGCTATTGAAATGATATTAAGAGCTAAGGGTAATTATGATGAAATTATACAAAGCTATTATTAATTTTATTATAATTTTTATTATTATATCTTGCACTAATTTTAAAACGTTAGAGCGTAGAGCAAATGACACTAACTTTGTAGCTCCACCTGATATGGAATTTTTTGGGTTTAGATATGAAAGTTTTGATACAAACTTTAAAAGAGTAGAACTTTTTGCTACAAATGCAAAGTTTTATGAGAAAAATAAAGATATACAGTTATACGATACAAGAAGTTATACATATCAGGCTGATGGAACTGTAGCTGCAAGAGTATCTGGACAGTTTTTAACTGTAAATCAAAATACATTATTTACAGAAATATATACAAATGTTGTTGTAAAATCTTCAAATAATACAACACTATACTCTGAACATATACAATATGACAATTCAAATAGATTTTTAAAAAGTCCTGTACCTATTAAGGTTATACAAGAAGATGGTAGCTGGCTTACTGGAAGTAGCTTAGAGAGTGATTTGGGACTTGAATTTATTACTATATATGATGAAGTAGATGAGGGAAATAATATAGGAGTTCCAATTGCCGAATAAGAATATCATATATATAATAATATTATTAGTAGCTATTACCCTACTTTCTCAAGAAACTTCTCGAAGAAGTGCTAAGAAATTTACTTATGATAATAAAACTCAAGTATTTCAATATATTGGAGATGCAAGATTAGAAGATACTTCTGCAGTTATTACAAGTCATACTATGACTTTTTATAGAGAGACAGAATTAGCAACTTTTAGTGGAAATGTAAAACTTGCAAGCAGAACAAATGATTCTACAATAACAGCTGGATATGCAAGTTATAATGGTAAAACAAGATATGCATACATAAGAAACAGACCTATACTAAGATCCCCTACAAATAATCTAATCATTAGAAGTAGATTTATGGAAAGAGATTTTAATACTCCAATAGCAAAAGCAAGAGAAAATGTACATCTAACACATATAGATAAAGAAAATAATAGAAAAACTGATGGATATGCAAGAGAATTAGTTTATAATTCAGATACAGAAATATCTGTAATGCAAGGAAATCCTGTACTATATCAAGAGAAAGATAAACTTGAAGGTGAAATATTAGAGTATGATGCTAGAAAATCTGTAGCAAATGTTATGGGTAGAGGTAAAATATACATTCTACAAACTAATAATTATGTTAATAGTTCTTCTACAAATAGAAATAGAGAAAACATAAGCAATTATAATATTATTACTGCTGATAGATTATTTTTAGATAATAGAGGTGGTAGCAATCAAAATACAAGAATGCTTTATGGATATGGTAATATTAATGCTTTCTTTTATGAAGAGAATATGATATTAAAAGGTGGATATATAGAATATAATATAGATGAGGAACATTTATATTTATATCAATCCCCTACTGTACGTATACCTGATAAGGGTATTATAGCTTTTGGAGAGTGGCTTGAGTATAAAAAAGAAGAAGGATTTAAAGATATTATATTTCATAATGATGTAATAATGATAGATTATGATACTAAATTATCATTAGAAGGTGAAGTATTACATTTAGACCCTGATACTAAGGTAGCTACTGTTAGTGGTAGTCCAAAGGCTTATGTTGAAAATAGAACTATAAAGATAACATCAGATACTATGCAAATATTTAATGATGATGAAAAAATACGTGCTAATGGAAATGTTATAATTACAAGTAAAGATATGAATGCCACAAGTACATGGGCTACATATCTTGAAAAAAGCAGATATATGAGATTATGGGGACAGAACCCTACATTAAAACAAGGTGATAGTATTATTAGGGGAAGAGAAATCAGGTATTATATAGATACTGAAGTAGTTAAGGCTTTTGGAATTAGCGGAGAGATTCCTCAATAATAAAACAGTAAAAATTAAGAAAATATGAACAAAATATATATATTAATCGTTATTATATTTATAGCTTCTTGCTCTCAAAGAATTACTCCTGTAAAAAATAATAAGACATATACTGTTAATGTATTATATATAGAAGATACAGATACTACTTCATTACAACCTAAAACTTTTTTAGATATTTTTAAGCAATTACTTCCTCAAATTACATACAATATATTAGGATATAAAATACAGTATAATTTAATAACATCAACATCAGCAGATAGCTTTTATAGACAAAATAGAAAAAAGTTAAAAGAAGTATCTAAAATAATCAAAAAAAATTATTTAAACGTAAATAAATTAAATGAAAATGAATTAAATAAATATATAACAAAATCTCTATCAGATGATACAAGATATAATCTTCAAAGATTATTTAAAAGTACAAATGTAAAGCAAATAGCAAATACAAAAACAAAAATAATAAAAGATAATATAAATAAAGTTTCAAAGCAATTAAATATAGAAAAAAAAGATTATTTACTATATAGTGATGTATATTGGAAAGCTATATTACCTGAAATAGAAGAAATTGATATAATAGTAGTAAATACCCCTATAGTTGCAAGTTCTAAAAATATTAGTGTAAAAAATATAGCAGATAATGGAATAATAGATAGATTAGTTCTTTATAATGAAAATATCATACCAACAAAAGCAATAGCTATTGTGAGTATATATCCATTACTTTCTAATGAAATTATAAATAAATTAGACTATAAAACTGTTATTAGTATGTTTTCATATTATATAGTACAAACTGTAGCTATGCTATACCCTAAGTATGATATACATGAATTTGAAAATCATTCTATAATGGCAGAAGTTAAGGACTTTGACTATTATACTTGGTATAATAATATTATTAACTTTGAACTTAAGCAGCCATATAAAACTATAAGTGAATATAAGGATAATTTTTAAAAATATTTATTTGCTAATTTATCCAACATAACTTTTTTATACTTCTCTCTCAATGTAATGTTAGGTATCCACCAAGCAACTTTGAATACTTTCTCTTTTATAGACTCAACTTTATCAATATAAATATCATAACTATCAAAAGTTTTCATTATATAGCAAGAGTAAGATATAAATGTGTGATTATTTCTGTCTATTTCAACATTTAAGCTTTTAAGCATATTATGACACATTTTATAAAACTCACTTTTATTACCTGCTTTATAATTATTAAAAGTATGCATTAAAGAAATAAAGTTGTAATAGTTAGAATCTATTAAAAGAGATTTATTTATACTATTATAGTTATTAAATACATTCTTAAAGACATCTAGTATTGCTGTTGGAATTTTATTTGTATGCGATACATTACCTGCTAAAGAAGTGCTTCTTTGCAGATAATAGTATTTTGCATTATTATTATAAGACATAATTGGTGAGTATAATAATAATCTATAAAACATATCTACATCTTCAGCAATTCTAAAATCAGAAAAAAATAAATTATTTTTTAAAAAGAAATCCTTTTTATATAGTTTATTCCAAGCTACAACAAGAGGATACTCTGGAGTATTTTCTTTTTCAAAAGTATCAACATTAAAATAACTAATGCCTTCTAAATATGATTTTTTATAATTTCTTTTCCATATATTTACTCTATTATGATAATAAGGTTTTATTTTATTTGTACTTTCATTAACTGTATAGATATTATTAGTAAATACTATATCAGAATTATATTTAATTGCTGTATTATACAACTCCTCAACAAAATTATTAGAAATATAATCATCAGAATCTATAAATATAATATAAGAACAACTACTTTCATAAATACCAGTATTACGAGATAATCCAAGCCCCTTATTTTCTTTATGATTAATTAATCTTACTCTATTATCTTTTTTAATATACTCTTCTACAATATATGCACTATTATCAGTAGAACAATCATTAACACATATAATTTCAATATCTCCTAAGGTTTGATTAATAACACTATCCAAACATTTAGAAATATACTTCTCTACATTATAAATAGGTAAAACAACAGAAACTTTTGGCATAATATTCCTTATAATAATAAATATACTTTATTATTAAAGTATACATTATTTTTGTATTATTATAAGCATATTTTTATAAAAATATTGTTTAACTAAAAAATATAAAAATATAAAAAAGGATATAAAATAATATGCATACAAAAATATATTCAGAAGCACTATATGGAATAGAAGGAATACCTATAGTCATAGAAGTAAATATATCAAATGGACTTCCTAAATTTGATGTTGTTGGTCTTCCTGATCAAGCTGTTAGTGAGGCAAGAGAGAGGGTTATTGCTGCGATTAATAATAGTGATAGATTTTTTCCACCAAAGAGAATTACAATTAATTTAGCCCCTGCAAATATAAAAAAAACAGGTAGTTTATACGATCTTCCATTTGCATTAGGTATACTATCTTCATCTGCACAAATATTTTTTGAAGATTTTATAAGTGAAACTATAATACTTGGAGAATTAGCTTTAGATGGAAGTGTGAGGGAAGTTAATGGAATATTTTCTATGCTTTTGAATGCAAAAGAATCTGGAATAAAAAATGCTATTATACCTTTTGATAATTTGGAAGAAGCAAATATAATAGAAGGTTTGAAAATATATCCTGTAAAAAGTTTAAAAGAAGCAATAGATACTGTAGAAGGTAGAAAAGAAGGTATAATATCAAAAGGTAAATATAATTTTAATAATACAGAAGAAGATAGTATAGATTTTTCAGATGTTAAGGGACAAGAATATGCAAAACGTGCTGCTATGATAGCTGCTGCTGGTGGGCATAATTTTATTATGATAGGTTCTCCTGGATGTGGTAAAACTTTAATTGCAAAAAGAATGTCTACAATACTTCCGCCACTTACATTTGAAGAAGCATTAGAAACTACAAAAATATATTCTTCATATGGAATGCTTGATAAAAATACTCCGCTAATAAAACAAAGACCTTTTAGAATACCTCATCATACTTCTTCTTATGTTAGCTTGGTTGGGGGTGGTAGAAATATCAAGGCAGGTGAGATAACACTTGCTCATAATGGTATATTATTTTTAGATGAGTTTGTAGAGTTTCAAAGTTCTGCTTTACAAACTCTTAGAGAACCTATGGAAGAGAAGGTTGTTACTATTAGTAGAGCTAATGGAAGTATAAAATTTCCTGCAAACTTTACACTAATTGCTGCTATGAATCCTTGCCCTTGTGGTTATTATGGTGATGAGAATAATGTTTGTAGATGCTCTGAGTATGCAAGAAAAAAATATATAGCAAAACTATCTGGACCTATTTTAGATAGAATTGATATTTCTATAGAGGTGAGAGCTGTTGATTATAAAAAACTAATTTCTAAAGCAGATGGTGAAACTTCAAAATCTATGCGTAAATTAGTTATTTCTGCGAGAGAGAAACAAATTAAGCGTTTTAAAGAAAATGGATTAAAAATTTTTTCTAATTCAGCTATGGGTATAAAAGAAACAAGAAAGTTCTGTAGTATGAGTATGGATGATAAAGCTAATAATTTATTAAATATGGCTATAGAAAAATTTTCTTTAAGTGCAAGAAGCTATGATAAAATACTAAAAGTGTCAAGAACTATAGCAGATTTAGAAAATGAAGACATTATAAAAACAGAGCATATAACAGAAGCCCTACAATATAGATTTAATCTAAATTAATACTACCAACGAATTACAAACTCAGAATAATTATTACCCGCATTTATAGACTTTGTAATTTTTATATGTGTTTTTACATGTGTTATAGACTCTAATACTGTAGAACAACAATATAATACTAAAGGTTCTAATATATCAGCATTATTATTCACACTCTGAAAATGAACTATAATCATTCTCTTTCTACTTCTAATAATATCTAACTTTAAATTATTAAATAATGAAGGTAATACATAATCAAAAGTATAAGATAATATATTATATTTAGGAGTAAAAAATAAAATAAACTTCAAAAATTCATTAAACATTCTAGAGCAATAATAATCTACTATATCTTTAATAGCATCTCCACTACCCTCATAAAATAAATTACAAATTAATTTATAAGGTTTCTCAAAAGCATTGGTATATGAATACCACTCCTTATTTTGAATATCTCCTTTAAATATCAACTCAGAAGAAGAATCCATCTGAGATATCCATTTATAATAATCATCATCAGAAAATTTACTTCTCACAAAATTACTAAGAAAAATAATATTAAGTCCACTTACTTGATTATCCTCAAATGTAGCATCATACTTGAGCTTATATTTACTCATTTCTACTTCTATATTTTTAATAAGATCTGTATTTTTATTGTAAAAATTATTAATAGAGTTTGATATCATACTTATAGAGTTATAATAATTAGAAATCTCCTCTATTACTTTATTAATATTAGAATATATATTATGTAATTTATTTGTAGTTTTACTTGATGAAGAAACAAAAGATGATATAGCCTCAAACTTACTATTAACATCATTCAATTTTGATGACATATCTAAATAATTATTTTTAATAGTCTCATTATACTCAGAAATATAACTAACAGAGTTCACAAGCTCATTAACAGATTTAACTTGAGTAGAAGATAAATGACTAGCCTTGTCAATAATTTCATTAACCTCTTTTACTTCTTTAGTTAAAATATCAAAGTCAGAAGCAGTTTGACTTAGTTCTGTAGTAGTAGTAATAACTTTCTCTTCTAATCTCTGAAGAATCTTATATGCATTATCAGCCTGCTCATTTGAAACCTCAGATAGTTTACGAATCTCTTCAGCAACCACAGCAAAACCAGAACTATAATCCCCAGCATGTGCCGCCTCAATAGCCGCATTCATAGCAAGTAAATTAGTTTGATGGGCAATATTACGAATAGAGTTTACAAAGTTTGATATAAACTGTAGAGCATTCTTTAATTCTATAGTAGCTGAATATGTAGATTTTATATTAGAACTATTTTTCAAAGAAGTACCATAAAGTTCTTTAGTCTTAGTTGCCGCACTAAACATAGTAAAGTCAATACTCTCAAGATTTTTACTAATATCCTCCATAGAAGATATTAACTTTTCTATATTTTCAGTATCATCTATCATCTTTTCTCTAAAAACTTTAGCCTCTCTATTCATAGCATCTATATCATTATTATTATTTTCTATATACTCATTAATAGCATCATTATTACTACTAATAAAATTCACCTGATCTAAACTATCAGATATATTATTTCTAATAATATCAATAGAACTATTCACATTTGAAATATTATAAACATTATCATTTATATTATTTGATAAATTATCATTTTGTTCTTTAAGATAATTAATACTATTATTAATATTTAAAAAACTATTTTTTAAATTTAACTCCATAATACTAAACCATTTTGTAAGTTCCGCTATTTCATCACCTCCATCGATATCATGAAAATCATTTGTAAAATCATTATTACTAATAGAGTTTCCTATAGCATTAGTAGTTTTAGTTACAGAAGAGAATATAAGAACTACAATAAAAATAAGAATCATCATAGTTACTACTAATGTTATAACTATAGTATAAAATGTATTTGTGTTCATCTCTTTTATTTCTGTTTCATAATATTCTATAGGGATAAGCATTACAACATTTAACAAATTATCTATAGTACGTATAAATGCCTTATACCTAATATTATTAAAAGCAATATCATAATATATAGTTTCTTGTGGCTTTGTAATAGAAGTAAAAATATCTCTATAGCTAGAATATGTAGATGATACTTTAAGATTATTCAATATTTTATTTTTAGAACTTATTATTGTACCTGTATTATTATCTATTACTATTAAATTAGCATCTTCTATATCAAAAATATTTTTTACTTTAGAAGAAGAATAATCAAATATAGTACCAACAGAAACAGTACCAATATCTAAATTATTATTAACATTTTTTACACTTGAAATAATATTTAAAATTAAATTATCATTAACATCATATGAAACAAAAGTTCTATAAACTTTTTCATCTAATAATAAATTATACCTTTGATTAGTAGACATAGTTAAATTACTATATACAGAAGAGTCACTATATATTGTATATGATTTATCCTTATTAAGATATCTATAAATATTATTATTTGTATTATTAAATATATCACTATTAAATAATACAACTTCAAATATTCTAATATAATTATCATTATAAAAAGAATTAGAAATAAACAGATTTATATTAGAGTACACATTAAAGTCTTCATAACTTGGAAGTCTATTATATAAAAAAGATATTCCATACGATAATTTACTAACTTCTTCTTTTGCAAAAAGAATATTATTTTCAAATTTATTTGCAATATAATCAAATCTACCATTAATATCTTCATCTACGATATTATAAAAAGTTTCTATATTTAAGTTACTATTAAGAAAAAATAAACTAAATATTATAGTAATAATAACAAGTATTATAGATAAAATAATCCTAGCTCTTATTCCCATTGATACTCCAAAAAATAAACACTGGTTATCATAATATTTTATATTAGAAATAAAAAAAAAGCGATACCTTTTTTAAGTATCGCTTATAAAAATATATATTTATAAAAATTAAACACCCATTCTATTTATAACAACATCAAGAAGTTGATCCATAACACTAACTACTCTTGCAGAAGCATTATAACCATGTTGATAAACAGCCATCTGAGCAACCTCTTCATCTAAGTTAACACCAGAAACAGATTGTCTAAGTCTCTCAAGATACTCCATAACTATAGTCTGCTTATCAGTTTCAGCATTAGCAGTCTCAGTACGAGAAGCTATACGAGAAATACTTCCTGTATAATACTCATTAAAAGTAGAATCATTCATAATAGCTTTATTTTTAAGAGATGCAATAGCTAAAGCATTAGAACCATCTCCAATACCATTCCATTTATCTGCAAAGCCATTACCTGTAGTATCTATACCCTTAGATGCTGCTATATAGTTTACATCATTTTGTATTATAGGGTTAATAGAAATACTTGCTGCAGGATGTCTTTGAGGAGTTATAGTGAAATTTCTAAAGTCACCTGCAAGTTGCTCTATTTGATTGATATTTTGCCAATTATAAGCACCAGCATTGCCAGAATTATTTAATACTCCTGTAATACCAACTAAAAAATCACCAGAGTCTTCTATATGCTTAATAAAATAAGAAGGTTTAATATAGTCTTCAAAACCACGTGCTTTAAGTACTAATTTATTATTATCATCTAAATAAGCACTAACATTAGCATTACTTGCATTAATCTTTTCAACAAGCTCAGAAACCTTCATAGAAGAAGTATAATCTATATTTACATCAGCACCTTCTCTATCTCTACTACCAAAAGTTAAAGTACCACTACTTCCAATGCTATCAGACATATTAACACTATTAACTCCAGATACCTTAAACATTATAGTAGAATCCTCAGTACCATCATTATTTAAATCATAATTACCAATAGTAGATGATGTATTTTTACTCATAGTAAAAAAGTCAATACCAGTCTCCTGATTCAAACCAAATCCACTTCTATGAATTTCATTAACAGAATCAGCAAAACCAATAGCAAAATTATCCAAATCATTAATAGCATCAACAGTATCGATATCTCTAAGCTCAATTAAAGCCTTAAGCTCTCCACCTTCTAAATTAGCCTGCACATTATCTCTTTCCCAATAAACGTCAAACATACCCTCATTATTTTCACTTCTAACAAGAGATAGTTTATTAACAGTTCCACCTTGAATAAGTGAACGACCACCTATATAAACAATAGTCTCATCAGGATCTGTAGACTTAACTTCAACATTAACAATAGAAGATAATTCATCTATAAGTAAATCTCTTCTATCTAATAAATCATTTGGACTTTGACCTAATGCTTCTTGTTTTACTATTTCAGTATTTAAATCTTTAATAGAACTTGCAATACTATTGATTCTATTAACCTTACTCTCAACTAATGTATTCAAATTATTACGCATATTATTCATTTGATCATATGTATAATTAAGAGAAGAGTTAATTCTATTAGCACGCTCTACAAGTAAAAAGCGAGTAGCTCTCTCTGTAGGATTAACACTCATTTCCTGCCAAGCATCAAAAAAAGCATCCAAATCATTTCTTAAATTAGCAGAACCAGGCTCATTATAAATAGCTTCTAATTGTTTTAAATAATCTGTCTTTGTTTTCCAATATCCATCAGTACCAAGCTCTTTCATAATTTTAGAGTCTATTAATTGATCACGAACTCTTTCTATAGTTGTTATTTCAGCACCTTGACCTATTTGACCAGCACGCTCTGCTCTATTTAATGTAGGGCTTTCTAATGGTTTATCAAAAGAACGCATAACTACTCTTTGTCTACTATAACCTTTAGTAGCTACATTATTAATATTATGACCTGTAACTTCTAATGCTGTTTTAAAGTTTTGAAGCGATCTTTTACCTAATTCTATACCAAAAAATGAGCTTGTTGACATTATATTAGTCTCCTTAAAAATAAAAAACAATTTTCTACTATTATTATAGTCTCGTATATTTTTTTATTTTTATTAGACTTTTTTTAGAATATTATATTAAATAGTATCAGAAGTTAAGAATTTTCTATATCTAAGTAAATAATACTTTTTTAATTTTTCATACTCTATAGGATATTTAAGCGTCATTTCCCTAAATACCTCTCGAGGAAGCATATTTTGAAAATCTAATGGAGTATTGAAACTACCTTTATGATCAAAGCCAAGATTATGCATATGCTCGTGAAAAAGTAATGCTGCGAAATAAAAACCTATACCTGATGCAAATTCTGTCTGCCAATTAATATTAGGTAAAAGTATCTGCTTTCCAAACTTTATATCACTCTGATAACCATAGCGTACATATAAAGAATTGCCAACATCAGCATACGCTATTTGAGTAGTATGATAATTTTTTATATATGTAGTATTATAAGAAGCATTTTTTAATACAATTATTAATCTCTCATTATTATAAGTATCTCCAAAATTAATATTAAAAGCACTACCAGGATAAGAATCAGTAACTGAAGACTTAAAACTACGACTTCTAACAACATTGGCAAATTCATCTTTATTAACAGATAGTCTAAGAAGTGCCAATAACTCTAAAGCATAAATTTTATCATCAACTGTAATAGTAGCACTTAAAGGTGCATCAACATGAACCTTAAAACTATCTAAATTAACATTGAAATAAGGATATTTTCTATCCATTTCAGATATTAATTCCAATTCTTCTTCTGTATACACAACTTCACTATTATTAGAGTTATTACCTAAAAGAGTTGTAGTAGAAAAATCATCTGATGATTCTGGTTTAGTATTATTAGATTGACAAGATATAAATAAAAAGAAATACTTTAAGTATTTTCATAAAACCCTCATAAATTATATATTATTTATATAATAATTTATAAAAAATCAAAATACTTTTTCAGTATTTGTAAAATTATTACTTTCTATACTATAAAGCTCTAAAAGAGAAAATATTGATATAAACCTAAATGTAAAATTACTCATATCTAAACCTGATATAATCAATAAAGAAAATAAAATAAAACTATACGAATATTGCTTAGTAATAAATAATGTTATAGTAGATGATATTATAATTAATAAAAATAATAACATAAAAACTAAATATATAAATTGAGAAAAATATAAAGATACTGCAAATGAATTATAAAAAGAAGTTATAAATAAATAAAATATATTAGAATACTTATATATTAAAAATAAACTCAAAGATAATATAATAATAGATATATATGAAGAAGTATGAATATTTTTAACTAAAACTTCTTTAACTGCAAATAACATATAAATAATAAAAAGTATAATAAAAAACATAGAAGAGACTTTCTCTGTATAATTACCTATATGATAAGAAAGAAAAGAAAAAAAACTAATATCAATAATACTATTTAATGTTATAAAAATAAAATGCAAGCTTGAAGAAAGTAATGCTATGAGTATAAATACATACACCCCTCTTTTATACTCTATCATATCAGGCATAAAAATTAATCTAAGTAAAATATATAAGCAAATAGAAATAGTAGATATAAAAAATATTAAGTCTAATATATTTGATACTACAACATTACTAATATATAATTTCATAACAGCTGAAAATAAAAATATTATGCCAAGAGAAGAAATAAAAAAATTATTTATAAAAATAAAATTATAAAACTTATATAATAGTAAAAAAAAGAATAAAGTAAAAATACCATAATTAATAATAGAGTTTATTAAAAAGAAAATAGAGTTTTCTTTAATAAAAATACTTCTAAAAAATAAATAATTAATTAAAAGAGAAATAAATATTATAGTAGACCAAAATGGATATGTATATAAAAATGATACACCAAAATTGTTACTTCTTATTATTTTATTCATAAAAAATACAACACTATTTAAAAATATAAATTATATTAATAAATATATTGTAATTATCATAAAATTTCAATATTTCAAAAAAATGAATTTAATATACAAATACTAAACTTATGTTTATGAAAAATATGGATATAGAAATAGCAAAGATAAATGAAGTAGAAGAAGCTTCTATTTTAGCTTGTAATACATACTTAGAATTTAACTCAAAAGTAGACACTAAAGAAGGTAGAGAAAATGTATTAAAGTTTATGTCTATAGATAATATGAGAATAAGGTATTTATTGGATGATAATCTTCTTTTAATTGCAAAAGAAAATAATAAGATAATAGGAATAATAGAAATAATAAGAAAAAATCATATATCCTCTTTTTTTATAGATAAAGATTATATAAAAAAAGGAATAGGAAAAAGACTGTTTGAAAAAGCACATAATATACTACAAAATAATGTATATACAGTAAACTCTAGTATTTATGCTTTTGAATTTTATAAAAAATTAGGATTCATACCAACTGTAGAAAATATAAAAATAGAATATGGAGTTCATTTTTATAGCATGATTTTATATATTTAATATATAAAGATTCTTTACAGAAAATTTATTTCATTATAGAATAATATATTTAGGTTAATTTACTATGATAAAAAAAGATAATATATACTCTATATTTTTTATTTCTTTTGTGTTTTTATCATTAATATTAATGTATCAAATATTAAAACCATTTGGACTTATTATATTTTTTGCTCTTGTATTTTATGTAGTACTTAATCCATTATTTATAAAAGCAATGGGAAGTAGCTATCATAAAAAAGATAAACTTTCTATTATAAAAAGAAATACATTGGCAATTATATTTTCTTTATTTTCATTAATAATATTTTTAGTGCCTACGAGCCTACTATTTTATACAATCATAAATCAAATAATAAATATATCAAATATAGCAATAAACTTCTTAATGAAAGTAGATATATCTAATATAATAGATAGCAATAATGAAAGAATAAATAAAATACTACAATTATTACCAATAGATATTTCAATAAATCAAATACTTAAAGAAGCACAAAATATCATAGTATCAAATTTAAGTTCTGTAAGTACATACCTAACACAAAATGTAGCAAATATACTAAAACAAACAGGAGTATTTATAAGTTCATTTATCTTTATGATGTTCTCACTGTTCTTCTTTTTCTTGGATGGTGAATATCTTAAAGAACAAGTTAGAAATATTTTGCCAATAGAAGCTAAGTATGTAGACAGACTTTTTAATCAAGTATCTGAAGGAATAAAAGGTATTGTATTTGGTAATCTTTTTACAGGTATAGTTCAAGGAATATCAGCATTTATTGTATACTCAATATTTAGAGTAGAAAATTCATTTACATTAGCATTTCTCACTATTATAGCAGCATTTATGCCAGTTATAGGTACAACAATAATATGGCTACCACTTGGTATACTATTTATGATAACAGGTTCTCTATTAAAAGGCTTAATATTTATAGTATGTGCTTGGTTTTTCATTACAATACCAGATAACTTTGTTCGCCCTTTATTATTAGGTAATAGAATAGAATTACATCCTCTTTTTATATTCTTTGCTATTCTTGGGGGAGTTATATTTTTCGGACTTTCTGGTATAATACTTGGACCTCTTACTTTTATATTATTTTTTGAACTTATGAAAATATTTAATGAAGAGCGTCATTCAAAAGCAAATAAAGAAAAAAAATTAAGAAAAATATGAAAAAAATAATTATAATAGGAATGAATTATATAGGAGATACTATATTTATAACTCCTTTAATAAGAACATTAAAAGAACACTATAAAGACTGTATAATAGATGTTGTAAATGGAATTAAAGGAATTGATATTCTAAAAGAAAATCCATATATTAATAAAGTAATAATAAATGATAAAGATACATTAGAATATATAAAAAAAGAAAAATACGATATAGGCTACACTGCTACAACAGCATTCTATGGTGCAAGTATGCTATATAAAGCATTAATTCCAATAAGAGCAGGTGTTAATAGTGAACTTAGAGGTTTTTTACTCACTCATAAAACTTCTTGGAAAAAACATAACAGACATATAATAGACACTATACTCTCTCCATTAGAAAAATTAAATATAGAAGTAAAAAATAAAAATACAGAGTTATTTCTAACAGAAGAAGAAGTAAATCAAGGCAAAACAAAAATGCAAAATATAGAAAAAGCATTAATAGTGCATGGAGGAGCAACAAGAGTTAGTAAGAGATATAATAAAGAAAACTTTACAAAATTATTACAAATGTTTTATGAACATACAAAAGCAAATATAGTTTTAATAGGATCAAAAGATGATTTAGATTTTTCAAATTACATTAAAGAAAAATTAGGAAATATAATAAAAGAAGATTTCACAAATAAGCTTACAATAAGAGAATTAATATCAGTAATAAATCAAGGATATGCACTTATAGGAGGAGATAGCTCGCCACTACATATAGCAAATGCTCTTGGAATATACTCTATAGGTATTTATGGTGACACTCTCCCTCTTATATATGGAGTTAGAGGAAAAAAGGCTATTAATATAGAAAATAGAAAAAAATACTGCACTACACTAAAAAGTTATAAATGTGAATATATTAAAAGAGGCTGTAAAACAGTAGACTGCCTAAACAGATTAAAAGCAGAAGAAATATTGCCACATCTATTAGAAATATATAAATAATAAGGCTTATTAAAATATAATTTAATAAACCTTAATTATTATATATAAATCAATAATCAAGTACAAGACTCACAAACTTCTTCAAGTTCAAAGTTAGATTTAGGTGTTTTCATATAATATAAAGTTTTAAGTCCCAAATCCATAGCATACTGTATATCATCCCAAAGCTCTTTTGCAGAATCAGGCTTTATATAATATAAGTTAATAGACTGTGATTGATCAATATATCTCTGTCTAATTGCAGCAAGCTCTATTATAGTCTTAGGTGGAATAGTCCAACATCTTTGATAGTATTCCCTATTTTTCTGTAGATTAGGTGCTAAAGAAGGTAAAGTTTGAGTACCCTCTTCTACAAAGAATAAATCAACAATAGGTTCAATACTCTCAGTAGCAGAAACACTCTTTCCAGATGTAGCAGTAGGTGCTATTGCTCCGTGAAAAGAAAAACGAACACCAAAATCTTTTATACTTTCAGATAATCTATCCCACTTATCTTTATCTATATGAACACCAAGATCATTATTATTCTTAGTTAATAATGATATATGAAAAGGAGTAATACCATCTTTCCACTTAGAATTATCAAAAGTTTTATAAGGACCACGCTCTTTTGCTAATATATTAGAAGCCTCATAAATATGATAATATAAATCATCAAAAACTTTATTTGTAAACTCTAAAGCCTCTTTGTCTGTATATTTAAGTTTATTTGAAGCAAGCAAATTAGCATAATTAATAACACCAATACCAATAGGTCGATTACGCTTATTAGCTATTTCTCCTTCCTTAACAGGATAAAACTGAGTATCTATTATATTATCACAACCACGAAGAAGAGAATAACAAAAATCCTTCTTCTTTTGACT
Organism: uncultured Spirochaetota bacterium; assembly: GCA_944390575.1. Lineage (GTDB taxonomy): Bacteria > Spirochaetota > Brachyspiria > Brachyspirales > Brachyspiraceae > Brachyspira. Next base: position 188,582 of record CALXQJ010000002.1, on the reverse strand, counting down.
ATCAAACTCAACCCAAGTCATTAAATTAATAGAAACTAAATTACAAATACCAATCTCACCAGCTTTTTTCTTTTGTATAATTTCATATTCACCATCTTCATTAATAATATACTTCTCCTCTAATAGCTTAGAAGGATATGAAGGTATAACAATCTCCTGACAAAGATTAGAAGCACCAACAAAAGTATTAACCATATTCTGTTCATTTATATTATCAACAAAAGTTAAATATAAATTACCAGTTTCTTGACGCACCTTTAATATATTAAAAAGTAAATCCTTAGCCTTAATTCTCTTTTTTCTAATAGAAGACTTACTTTCATAATATTGATAAGCTAAATTAAACTTTTCACCATATTCTTCATTTAGAAGCGGAGTGTCCTTAGGATCAAACAAAGTGATATAATCATCATTATTCACTCTCTCTCTAAAAATATTACTAATACGAATAGAATAAACAAGCTTTCTCGCACGAGTATCCTCAGTACCACCAGCATCTTTAAGCATTATCAAATCCTGTACATCCAAATGCCACCAAGGAAAAGTTACAACACAAGCACCTTTTCGTACCCCACCCTGATTAAAAGAACTAATAGTCTGTTCAACACGCTTAATAAAAGGTACAGGTCCATCAGAACGCCCTCTATTAGTTTGAATAGATGAACCAGAAGCCCTTATATAAGAAGCATCATAAGCAATACCACCAGAAAATTTTGAATATAAAGCCATATTAGAATCTGTCTGATTCAAACTCCAAGTATCATCATCAGGAGTATTTAAAATACAAGAAGCAAGCTGAGACTTAATACTCATACTATTTGCTATTCTTGGTGTAGCAAAAGTAACCTCATGATTTGAAAGCATATCATAAGTCTTTTTAATATTCTCTAAACGAAGTTCACGAGATTTATCTATTTTGTCTTTATCAGTACCCTTATAATAATCATCATAAAATGAAAACATAGCAGCAAGCATATAAGTTACCTGTGGTAATTCTAATTTCTTACTACCAATATTCTTACAATACTTCTTAAAGAAAATAACAATACCCTTATAAGTAAAATTCAAATCCCTATTAGGCTCTATCATAGCATTAATCTTGTCTATTTCTTCATCTGTAAAATGACTTAAAACATCTCTATCATATATTTTATACTTAAGCCCCTTCTTTAAGAAAGTTTCAAGATGTGGATATGAACCTATTTTTTTAAGTCCACAAGTTTCTTTATATATTTTCATAAGATAAAGTTTTTGGGCTATATTATCATATACTGGGTATAATGTACTTATTTTGTTTACAGCAGTATTAATAAGCTCATCATATAAAACTTCTATCTTCATTTTATCATTAATTTTAATATTTAAGCTTTCTAAAAGCTGTTTTGTAAATACATCACTACCATCAGTAGCCCAAGATATAACTTTTCTTAGTTTTTCTTCATTAAATGGCTCTTCTCTACCATCTCTCTTTATGATTATATGTTTTTTATCTTTAGTTAATTGAATCATAACTGTTCACCTCTTTATATAGAAACCGAATTATACAGAATTTAATACTTTATTTCAATAAAATGTTGACATAACCGCATTTAAAATTAAGAAACAAAATATATTAAAATAAGAGAATATATTGTAAGAAAATTTATCTTAATTTGCCAAACTCTATAGTCTTATTAAAATCAACTTCACTAATATAAGGAATAGGATAATCAGATAAATCACTACCCTCACGAACAAACCCAGATAAAGTTAAATTGCTTTTTTTCCAATTAGAAAGACGTGTATAATAATCTTTAGTATATCCAGAAGTCATTTTGATATTATTATTATCAAGTATAAAAGCAAGATACATACTAACATTTGTAGAATTATAATTATATAATCCCTTAACATCAGAAGCCACTCTTTTTAATGATATATCCTCATAATAATATGCATTAGTAGAACTATCAGCATAAACAAAAATACCACGACCAACAGTCTTACCAAATAATTTATACTCAACATTACCATTATCTTCAAAATGATATAAATATCCATTAGGGGCAACTACTTTTTTCCCCTTAACACTACGAATCCAGTCATTATTATATGATTTATTAAGATGTGCCATTGTTGTTGTAGAAGCACAAGAAAAAATAAGAAAAGAAGATAATAAAGAAATAATGTAAAGTTTAAACATTTTAATATACCTTAAAAATTATTATATATTATCGACTTATAATATAAAAAAATTAAAAAAGTGAAGCACTTTTAAAGCACTTCACTTTATAGATAAAATATAAAATTATTTAAACACCTAAAGAAATAATAGAAAAGCTCTTTATCTCAGCTGTAGCACCAGCTTCTTTACCTATCTCTTCAACTAAGCTTTTAATAGTAACTTTATTATCTGTAAATAATTTTTGGTCTATTAAAACGCTCTCAGAATACCAAGAGTTCATCTTACCTTCTATAATTTTCTCTCTCATATTCTCAGGCTTATCTTCTACTTGTTTAGCAAAAATCTCTTTCTGCTCAGCCACAGCAGCAGCATCAACACCTTCTCTATTTAAAGCAAGAGGTTTCTCAGAAGCAATATGCATAGCTATTTGATTAGCAATCTCTAAACACTTATCATTAGGCTTAACATTAAACTCAACAATAGTAACAAGCTTATTGTTAAAATGAACATAAGAACCAAAAAAACCATCAGTCTTCATAGCCTTAACAGAAGCTAAAACAGTATTCTCGCCCCACTTTTGAATACCCTCAGTAATCATAGCCTGAACAGTATCTCCATTAGCACCCTTAGAGTTTAATACACTATCAACAGAAGCATTATCAACAGAAGCACTAATTTTTGCAATCTCCTTAGAAAGATTTACAAATAACTCATTCTTAGCAACGAAATCAGTCTCACAATGTAATTCTATACAAGCAACTTCATTCTTAGCATCATTAATATAAAAACCAATAGAACCCTCTTTAACTTCTCTATCAGTTTTCTTAGCAGCAGTAATAGCTCCTCTCTCTTTTAAAAGACGAATAGAAGCTTCAATATCACCATTAGTCTCAGAAAGAGCCTTTTTACACTCCATAAGTCCAACACCAGTCTTCTCTCTAAGCTCTTTAATTTGCTCCATACTTACAGCCATTTTTTATATCCTTTAATTATTTTTTATTATTAATTACTCTTTGTTATTCTTTGTCAGAAAGACCATACTGCTCAGCAATAGCCTCAGAATGCTCCTCTGCACTATTATCAAATACCTCCTCCTCTATAGTAGAAGAAGTATCACTCTTAGATAATGTCTCCTTACCAGCCTCATTTTGTCCCTCTATAATAGCAGAAGATACAACACCAGCAAATAAGTTAATAGCTCTAATAGCATCATCATTACCAGGTATAGGATAATCTATTAACTCAGGGTTACAATTAGTATCTACAACCGCAACAATAGGTATTCCTAATTTACGAGCCTCAGAAATAGCTAAATGCTCCTGTAATGAGTCTATAACAAATAACATATCAGGTAAACTTTCCATATCCTTAATACCAGCAAAGTTTCTCTCTAACTTTTCTTTCTCTTTAAGAAGTAATATAACCTCTTTCTTAGGTAATTTATCAAAAGTACCATCAACCTCTTCTTTCTCTATTCTCTTTAAACGAGCAATACTCTTTTTAATAGTAGAGAAATTAGTAAGCATACCACCAAGCCAGCGATTATTAACATAATACATATCACATTTCTCAGCAGCTTCTTTAATAGACTGTGATGCTTGCTTTTTAGTACCTACAAATAAAATGTTCCCACCATTGCGAGCCATTTCTTTAACAGCTTCGTGTGCTTTCTTAACATAAGTAAGAGTTTTCATAAGGTCAATGATGTAAATATCATTTCTCTCTTGGAAGATAAATGGTTTCATACGAGGATCCCATTTTCTTGTTGGGTGTCCAAAATGAACTCCTGCCTCTAAAAGGTCTTTCATAACTGGTAATGCCATAACACATATCCTTTAAAATAAAATAGAGTACCGATTTATTAAAAAGGTACCCTATATCCATATTTACTATTATTTATATGTATTATAATAAAATATTCTAATAAAAATAGTTCATAATGCTTTTATTACTAAAAGTAACAACGCTTATTTTTTTAATAGTTTTTTAAGCGTTTCGCTATTATGGAAAAGTTTACCAATAAAAATCGGTACTACTATAATACTACACATAATCAAAAAAATCAAGCACTATATTTATTTCTTAAAATAATCAGGAAACTTATCTTTTAAAAATAAAAGGTCATTATGTACATTAGTAAGATGATGTTCTATTATATTCATAGACTTTTTTACATCTTGATTTTTAATAGAATCTAAAAGTTCTCTATGTTCTATAAGTGTTCTATTTCTATCCATCTCTAATATGTTAAAAACTCTTGCCCTATTAAAATGCTTTATATAATCTTTAAGCCAGTTATAAACATTTATCTTATTCGCTATTTTAAATAACATCTCATGAAACTTATTATCTATCTCTAAAAGCTTATATGGATTATTGGATTTTATATTTTTACTATAAGAATCTATATTTTTTCTTATTTTATCATAATAACTATCTGTAAAATTCTCTATTACAATCTTGACTATTTCTTTTTCTAAAACCATTCTCATAAAACTAGTTTCATCAATAAGGTTAATATCAATTAAAGAAATCATAGTACCAACTTGAGGATATATCTCTATAAATCCCGATTTCTCTAATCTATAAAAAGCCTCCCTAATAGGGGTTCTACTAATTTTAAGTTCATCACTAACAGCCTGTTCACTAATAAAAACACCAGGCTTAATATTCATTGTAACTATATTATATTCTAAACATCTTACAACATAATCTACTATAGCTTCATTTTTATCTTTATTTATTAAAATAATATTATTAATACTTGTATTCTTTCTTTTAGGCATAATATGATTTTTATTAAATTATACTTTTATCAATATTTAAAGATATTAATTCCAATTATATATTTTGTCAAACTTTTTAAATAATTTTTAGTTTTTTAAAAATTATTTTAAATAAAATTTGACAATGAATATTATTTTTACTAACATACTAATATATCAGTATTTTTATAGGAGTAATCAAAAATGAAAAAATTATTAATAATGTTTTTATTGTCAATAACTATAATTTCATGTGGCAGTTCTGATAATTCTAAGAAAATATTAAAATTATCTCACAATCATGCAAATGGATATCCTGTAGACTTAGCATATAAAAGATTTGCAGAAATTATAAGTAATAATAGTGAAGGAAAATACATAATAGAAATTTATCCTTCTGGACAACTTGGAGATCAAAAAGCATCTTTAGAATTGGCAAAGTCTGATGTATTACAATTTGCACATATTACAACTTCAGTATTAGAAAATTTCGACCCTATTTATTCTGTATTTAATTTACCATATATATTTAGAAGTCATGATCACTATATAAAATCTATGAATAGTGAAAAAGTAAATGATGTATTTGAAGGTAGTTTAGATAAGGGTTTTATTACTCTTATATACATAGAATCTGGAGCTAGAAGCATATATACTAAATCTAAAGAAATAAATACTCCAGAAGATTTAAGAGGATTAAAAATAAGAGTTCAAGATTCTCCTACTTATGTAGAAATGATAAAGAGACTTGGAGCAACTCCTGTTACATTAAACTTTAGTGAAGTTTATACATCTTTACAACAAGGAGTTATAGATGGAGCAGAGAATAATTTCCCATCATTTATAGAGGCTGGACATGCAGAAGTTGCTAAAAATTTCTCTGTTAATGAATTAACAAGATCTTTTGATGTACTTACTGTTGGGGCCCCTTTTTGGAATTCAATATCTGAAGAAGATAAAGAAATGTTTAGAAATGCTGCAAAAGAAGTAGAAGATTATTATGCTCAATTATGGGCTGAAAGTGAAAATAAAAATATAGAAAGAGCTAAAAATGAATTCAATGTAAAAATAGTATATCCTAACTTAGATCCTTTTATGAAGTTAATAGAACCTATGCATACAGAATTAGCAAAAAAAGGAAAGGAATATAAAGACTTAATAGATTATATAAAAAGCATAGAATAATTTTATAAGGATTTAGTATGGATATTTTTAATAAAGTAAAATTATTTGTGGATAAAGTATTATTTACAGTATTATTTGCAATAATAACTTTAATATTAATTTGTGTATCTTTACAAGTATTTTATAGATATTTCCTACAAGCTCCTATTATTTTTACAGAAGAATTAGTAAGATTTCTACTAATATGGTTAGGCTTATTAGGATCTAGTTATGCCTTTGGAAGAAAGGGACATATATCATTAACTATACTGCTTGATAGAGTACCAAAAAGAGTACATAAGATTTTAATAATTATAATAGATTTATTAATTCTTATATCTTCTATACTTATATTAATAATTGGTGGAATGGAATTAATTCAAGTAACAAAAACACAAACTTCATCTGTATTAGCTCTACCTATTTGGTTGGTATATTCAGTAATAAGTATAAGTGGATGTTTAATAACATTCTATCAAGTATTCTTTATTAGTAGAAATATTAGTAGTATTATAAAAGGAGAATAGGATGTCTATAATAATATTAGTTACTGCATTTACAATATTACTATTTTTAGGTGTTCCAATATCAATAACAATAGCACTATCATCTATAATGGTAATATTTACTCTTTTACCTTTTGAATTATCACTACTAACAGCATCACAATCTATGGCTAATTCTCTAAACTCATTTCCATTATTAGCTATACCACTGTTTATACTTTCAGGTTCTATAATGAATACAGGAGGATTAGCTTTAAGACTTATAAATTTTGCTAAACTCTTTACAAGAAAATTACCAAATCCTCTATGGCATATTAATGTATTAGCAAATATGTTCTTTGGTGCATTATCAGGGTCAGCTGTTGCTGCTGAAGTTGCTGTTGGAAAAATCATATCACCATTAGAAGAAAAAGATAATTATGATATGAATATGAGTACTGCTGTAAATATAACATCTTGTACTACAGGGCTATTAATTCCACCAAGCAATACATATATAGTATACTCTCTTGTAAGTGGAGGAACTTCAATTGCAGCTTTATTTTTTGCTGGATACTTACCTGGTATTTTAATGGGACTTGGTATAATGATTATCTGTTTTATATTTTCAATTAAAAATAAAACAGATAAAAAAACTGAGGTAGAAAAGATACCTTTAAAAGAACAACTAATAATAGTATGGCGAGCATTTCCAAGTTTACTTTTAGTTGTAGTTGTTATTGGAGGAATTGTAAAAGGAGTATTTACTGCAACAGAGGCTGCTGGTGTTGCTGCAGTATATAGCTTAGTATTATCATTTATATACAAAAATCTAAACTTTCAAAAAATAAAAGTAATAGTAGAAGATACTATAATACTTTCTGGTGTATGTTTATTTTTGGTTGCAGCTTCTTCAATAATGTCTTGGGTATTATCTTTCTCTAAAATACCAGAGTTAGTAGGAAATACTCTATTATCCATATCTACAAATCCTATTATAATTTTATTAATTATTAATTTTATATTACTAATAGTAGGTTGTTTCTTAGACTTAACTCCTGCTGTATTAATATTTACACCTATTTTCTTGCCTATAGTAAAACAACTAGGAATGCATCCTGTACACTTTGGTATTATGATGGTATTTAATTTATGTATAGGATTAATGACTCCACCTGTAGGAAATGCATTGTTTGTGGGCTGTTCATTAACTGGTAAAAAGATAGAAGAAGTTGTACCTAAAATGATACCTATCTTTATAGTGCTTATTATAATTTTATTACTAATAACTTTTGTACCTGCTATCAGTTTATTCCTACCAAAATCTGCAGGATTATTAAATTAATATATTTAAGGAGGTAAATAAATGACACTAAAAACATTTATAAATAATGTAGATAAAATTCAAAGTCTAAATATAAAAGTACCTCTATATAATATAGAAAAAATAAGAGAAAACACTAAAAAAAATCCTACTTGGATACATTTTGGTGCTGGAAATATATTTAGAGGATATATAGCTAAAATAGTTGATAATCTATTAAATGATAAATTAGTAGATACTGGAATTATAGCTGTAGACACACATGCCACAGGTAGAGATGATGATTATGAAATAGTAGAAAAAGTATATAAAAACTTTGATAATCTAACTCTACTAGCATTAATTCATAGTAATGGAAATATAGATAAAAGAATTATAGGAAGTATTACAGATATACTTCATGCAGATTTTATTAATTACTATGATAAGCTAAAAGAAATTTTTACATCCAAGTCGCTACAAGTAGTAAGCTACACTATAACAGAAAAAGGATATTCTATAAAAAACACAAATGGAGAATATAATAAAAATATAGAAGAAGATATTAATAATGATCCTAAAAAATCAAAAAATATAATATCAATAACAACAGCTTTATTATATGAAAGATTTAAAAATGGAGAATATCCATTATCATTATTAAGCCTTGATAATTGTGCTAATAATGGAGATAAATTAAAAGATGCTGTAATTAGTATAGCAAATGAATGGAGCAAAAAAGGATTTGTAGAAAATACATTTATAGAGTATTTAAATAATAAAGTATCATATCCTCTTAGTATGATAGACAAAATAACTCCAAGACCTTCTGAAATAATTTCAAAACAATTATTAGATTTAGGCTTAGAAGATATGAATATATTTCAAGTAGGTCATAATAAGCAATCTGGATTTGTCAATGCTGAATATCCTGAATATTTAGTAATAGAGGATAATTTTGCTAATGGAAGAATGCCTCTTGAAAAAGCTGGTGTATTTATGACTAATAGAGATACTGTACAGAAAACAGAAAAGATGAAAGTAACTACTTGTCTAAATCCATTACATACTTCTCTAGCTATATTTGGATGTTTACTAAATTATAATTTCATATATGAAGAATTACAAAATCCATTACTAAAAAAATTAATAGAAAAAATAGGATATGAAGAAGGAATGAAAGTAGTTATAGATCCTAAAATCATAAATCCTAAAGATTTTCTAAAAGAGGTAATAGAAGAAAGATTAACAAATCCATTTATACCAGATTCCCCTAAAAGAATAGCTACAGACACATCATTAAAAATACCTGTTAGATTTGGGGAAACTATTAAATCATATATAGAAAATAATTATGATCTTTCTACATTAGTAGCAATACCTTTAACTATATCAGCTTGGCTTAGATACTTAATGGCTATAGATGATAATGGTGAAAAAATGGAGATTAGTAGCGATCCTATGCTTGAAGAATTACAAAGCTATATTTCAAAAATAAAATTTAAAGATATAAATAGTATAAATAATAATTTAGAGTCTATACTTTCAAATAAAAATATTTTTGGTGTTAATTTATATGATACAGTACTTGCTAAAAAAATAGAAAGTTACTTCAAAGAAATGATAGAAAATACTGGAAGTGTAGAAAAGTGTTTAAGTAAATATATACAATAAGGAGAATATTAATTATGAAAATGAGTTTAAGATGGTTTGGAAAAGATTTTGATTCTGTTACTTTAGAACAAATAAGACAAATACCTGGAGTAAAAGGAGTTATTACTACACTATATAATACAAAGGTGGGAGAAGCTTGGAAAAAGGAAGAGGTTTTAAAGTTAAAAAAAGAAGTTGAGGATGCTGGTCTTAAAATTTTTGGAATTGAGAGTGTTAATGTTCATGATGATATAAAAATAGGATTAAGTAGCAGAGATGAGTATATAGAAAACTATATAAAAACATTAGAAGTATTAGGTGAATGTGGTATTAATTTGGTATGTTATAACTTTATGCCAGTATTTGACTGGACTCGTAGTGATTTAGCTAAGGTTCGTCCTGATGGCTCTACTGTACTTTCTTATGATCAAGAAATTATAGACAAAATAGACCCACAAAAAATGTTCGAATCTATAGATTCTAATTCTAATGGTTTTGTATTACCTGGATGGGAACCTGAAAGACTTGTTAGAATAAAAGAGCTTTTTGAGATGTATAAGGATGTTGATGATGAAAAATTATTCAAGAACTTAGAATATTTCTTAAAAGCTATTATGCCTACTTGTGAAAAATATGATATAAAAATGGCTATACATCCAGATGATCCTGCTTGGCCAGTATTTGGTCTTCCTCGTATTATTGTTAATAAAGAGAATATGCTTAGAATGGTTAATAGTGTTAATAGCCCTTGTAATGGTGTTACTTTATGTACTGGTTCTCTTGGTTCTAATCCTAAGAATGATATACCTGATGCTATTAAGAGTTTAAAAGATAAAATATTTTTTGCACATGTTAGAAATTTAGAACATACTGCTCCTGGTAAATTTCAAGAAGCAGCTCATTTATCTAGCGATGGTTCTATGGATATGTATGCTATAATGAAAGCTTTTTATGATATAGGCTATGAAGGTCCTATGCGTCCTGATCATGGTAGAGCTATTTGGGGAGAAGTTGCTATGCCTGGATATGGACTTTATGATAGAGCTCTTGGAGCTATGTACTTACAAGGCTTATGGGAAGCTATAACAAAGTCTAAATAATATAGGAGTATAAATAATGAATAAATTTATGGATAAAGATTTTTTATTGTATACAGATACATCAAAGACATTATTTCACGAATATGCTTCTAAATGCCCTATTTTTGATTATCATTGTCATTTAAATCCAAAAGAAATAGCTGAAAATAAAATATTTAAAAATCTAACAGAAATTTGGCTTAGCGGAGATCATTATAAATGGAGAATGATGAGGGCTAATGGTATTGATGAAAAGTATATTACTGGCGATGCTGATGATTATGATAAATTTTTAGCATATATAAAAACTCTTCCAAATCTGCCTGGAAACCCTTTATATCATTGGAGTCACCTAGAGTTGCAGAGGTATTTTGATATTTATGATGTTATAAATGAAGAAAATGCTAAAGCTATATGGGATAAGGCAAATGATAAATTAAAAAATATGTCTGTAAAGGATGTATTAGAAAAATTTAATGTTCATACAATAGGTACTACTGATGATCCTGCAGATTCATTAGAATATCATAAAATAATCAAAGAAGGAAAATCAAAAATAGGAGTAATTAATACAAATGTGATACCTTCTTATAGACCTGACAGGTATATGAATATTGAACTTGATACTTTTGCTGAGTCTATAAAAAAATTAGAAGAGGTTTGTTCTATAAAAATTAATGATATAAACTCACTTATAGAAGCTTTATATAATAGAATAGATTATTTTAAAAGTTTAGGATGTATATCAAGTGATTGTGGACTTGAGTACGCACCTTTTATATTAGATAGTGAAGATAATATTAACAAAATATTAAAAAAAGGTCTAAACAAAGAAACATTAACTGAAGAAGAAGTTGAAAAGTTTAAAACTTTTATTTTAATAAAATTAGTAAAAAAATATAGAGAAGTTAATTTTGTAGTACAACTTCATATATCAGTTATAAGAAATAACAATTCTAAAATGTTTAAAAAATTAGGTGCAGATTCTGGATATGATTCTATAGTAGATCATAATTATACTAAAAAATTATCAAGACTATTAGATACTTGTAATGAAGAATCAGGTCTTCCAAAGATAATTTTTTATAGCTTAAATCCAAAAGACTATTATACAATTACAACTCTAATGGGATGTTTTCAGGGAGATGGTATAAAAGGAAAAATGCAATTTGGTTCTGCTTGGTGGTTTTTAGATACAAAAGATGGAATGGAAAGTCAAATAAAGATTCTTGCCAATACTGGTGCTTTATCTTTATTTATTGGTATGCTAACGGATTCCAGAAGCTTTTTATCTTATTCAAGACATGAATATTTTAGACGAATACTATGTAATATATTAGGAGAATGGGCTGAAAAAGGAGAGCTTTATTCTGATATAAAATATTTATCTAATATTGTTAAAGATATTTGTTTTAATAATGCCAATAATTATTTTATAAATTAAAAATGGAGTTAATTTTTTATGTTTGAACAATATATATCTACACCTATAATTCCAGTTGCTGTTGTAGATCGTGAAGAAGAAATTAGAAATATAGCAGAATTATGTTTAGAGTTTCTACCATCTATAGAGCTTACTATGAGAACAGAATATTCATATAAAGCATTAGAAATATTAGCAAAAGAATACCCTACTCTATCAAGAGCAGCTGCAACTGTTTTATCACCTAATCAAGCGGATAAAATTTTAGATTTAGGTACTAATATTATAATTAGTCCTGGTTTTCAAAATGTGCTATTAGAACATGCTCATAATAAAAAATATCATTATATACCAGGTATTGCTACACCTGCGGAACTGGAACAATGCTTGGCTTATGGACATAAATATGTAAAATTTTTTCATGCGGGAATATTTGGGGGACTAGAGTGGATTAAAAGTATTGCTCCTGTATATGCTCATACTGGTGTTAAGTTTATGCCATTGGGTGGTGTTAGTATTAATAATGTTGCTGAATATATAAAAAATCAATATGTATTTGCTTGTGGTGGTTCTTGGCTATGTCCTCGTGATTTACTTGCTAAAAATGATTGGAAAGAAATTAGAAAGAGATTTGAAGAGACTCATAATTTAATTAAGGAATTAAAGTAATATGTCTTATATTGTTGGACTTGGGGAGATAATGCTTAGATTATCTTCTATTGATAATGAGAGACTTCTACAAACTCCTATGCTTAATGCTCATTTTGGAGGATGTGAAGCTAATGTTTGTGTATCTGCTTCTAGATTTGGTATAAAAACTAAATATGTTAGTGTATTACCTGATAATGCTTTAGGAAAAAAAGTAGAGGAACTTTTACTATCTCAAAAAGTAGATACTTCTTGTATATTTTGGGGTGGAAAAAGACTTGGATTATATTTCTTAGATATGGGTAAAGATAATAGACAATCTTCTGTTATATATGATAGAGAATACTCTGCTATAAGTGAAGCATCTTATTATGTATTTGATTGGGATAATATTTTCAAGGATGCTAAATATTTACATATTACAGGTATAACTGCTGGTATAAGTGAAAATGGAAGATTGATAACTTTATATGCAGTAAAAGAAGCAAAAAAAAGAAATATTAAAATTTCATTTGATATCAATTATCGCTCAAAGCTTTGGAAGTATGGAAAAAATGTTTCTGATGTTATTCCTGAAATAGTAGAATATGTAGATATATTATTTGCAAATGAGTATGATGCTATTAATATATTAAATATAGAAAGCGATATAGAATATAATAATATTAATACTGATGAAGAGTATACTAATTTGATGCAAAAAGTAATAAAAAAGTATAATATAGAAACTATAGTTACAACAAAAAGAAAAGTAGTAAACTCTAGTCACAATATATACTCTGCAAAATTAATGCATAATAATAAACTATATAAATCTAAGGAATATAACATTACTAATATAGTGGATAGGGTTGGCAGTGGAGATGCTTTTGTTGCTGGAATACTTAGTGGTTTTTATTTATTTGAAAATGATATTCAGGATGTATTAAACTTTGCTGTTAGTGCTGCTACTATTAAGCATTCTATATATGGAGATTGGAATTTAGTTACAAAAGAAGAAGTTATTAATTTAATGAACTCTTCAATCTCAAAGGATGTTAGTAGATAATATTATTTTTTTAATTTAGACTTTAATACATTAAACTCTCTATATAAACTGATAAAATATGGATTAAAGTCTAAATTTTTATGTTTAGAAAGTTTATTAATATAAACTTTAGTCCAAGTGAGTAAATGAAGAGAATGAAATCTAACTTTCTCTATACGATCATTAATAAAAGCATTACAGTATGGTACTTCATTTTCAAAAAATATTTTCTTCATTTTATATCTATTCTTTTCAATCATTTCAAATAAAGGATCTCCATATACTATAGAAGAATCAAAAGTAGAATTATTGATAATACTAGATAAGTTTCCTACATTATTCCTACTAGAAAAAAACTCTCTAGACAAATCCATATCAGAAATACTACCGGCAACCCCATTTCTACACCTGTCTGTATTATAAAACATATCACTTAAACTTTGTAACTGATTCTTATCCCCATACTTTAATAATAAAAAATTAACAAATTCATCTAATATACTAATATCTCTAATATACATACTTAAAGCCAAATTATTAGAAAGAGATATACTATAATTATTAAATGGAATTAAAGCCCCCGATAAATCAGAAAATACTAAAACATCACTATCAATATGTATACAACTATCAATAGAATATTCAATCATAAAGTCTCTTAAAATAATCCATCTTTGCATACAAAACATCTCAAATTTTGGATTACTCTTACCAAAATGAACATATATATTAGCAAAGTGTATACTATCTTTTTTTAGAAGACTTTTTATATCTACAAAAGTAGAATATTTATTATACTCTTTATAATTATCATCTGTAATTAAAAATATATTAGAATTTGGATTTGTTTTTCTTAATTGTTTTAAAGTATGAACAACATACTTATCAAAACCAGTATGAATTATAACTATATTAATCATAAAATACTATTGAAAATTAACAGTTCTTGTTAGTGTAACAACATTGTCATCAAAATCAACAACCTCAGCTCTAAACGTATAAAGCCCCCTCTTAGGAGTAAACTCTCCACCCCTATAAAAATGAGAATCCACTCCATACACATCCTCAAATAAATAATGAGGCGATATAAAATAAACATTATCTCTCTTAATAAAATAAGAAAAATCATAATCTCTAACAAGAGAATCATTAATAAATATTCTAACTCTTTTAAGACCAACTGTAATATTTCCAAGTAAATCATAAGCCTTAACAAAAAGCTTAAGCTCTCCATTATATCTAAAAGGCATTCTATCTTTTATCTGTATTAATCGAGTTTCAGTTCTTAAGTATATACCATGTATTAGAGGAGAAGTATCTGTATTTTTTGGTAGTTTTAAATATTCAAAAGGATCTATAACACGACCATTTTTCATATCTTCTATAACTAAATGTAAATGTGCTCCTCCACTACGACCAGTATTTCCAGTAAGTGCCACAACATTTTGCTCTGTAACTTTGGCAAAAGATTTTTGAATAGTACCATCATCTAAATGATAATAATAACTTCTAATATTATTAGAATGCTCCAATATCAAATTATTACCAACTCCAAATACTTGCCTTGTAGGATCTTCCTCAGAATCAAAATAATAAACAACTTCACCATCAGATATAGGAAAAACCTCTAACCTATATCCACCAAAATCTAATCCATTATGAAAATGATCCGTTCTAAACTCACCAAAAGTGCTAGTAATTCTTATTCTATTTTCATCTACAGGTATTCTTGCACAAAAAAGTAAAGATGAAAAAATAAAAAATAATATACAAAACTTCTTTATCATAATTTCACTCTCTTATAAGTATAAATCATTTTATCAGTTACTATCATATATTCATTTTTAGTTGTAGAAATATCTAAATAATAAACCCACCCTTCTACAAAATGTTCAAAAACAACCTTTTTATCTTTATTATCATAAATTAAAATAACACTCCTAGAGTCTTTAGAAACACTAATAATAGAAGTATCATTCTCACTAACTAATTTCATATTAACAGGATTAACAATATTATATCTCTCTAAATTAATTCTATCAATTTCCCTAGGTCTATTTAATCCATAAAGAATAATATCTCTTTCAGAAAGCATAAATACAGTAGAAGACTTCTCACTAACAAAAATAGAAACATTTCTCCTTCTATTTAATTTAGTATCTAAATACCAAATAGTATTACCCTTAGCATCATACAAAGTAAGATACTCAGGACGTATACCAGAAATAGAAGCAACAAAACTACCATACTCACTAATAGCAACAGACTTAACAATATTAACCTCGCTTAAAATACTTGATATTGAAAAGTCAAGATTTCCATTTCTATCTATATAAGCAATATCCCCACTTGAAAAACCAGCAATATAATCTCCAGTATTAACAGCAAAAGCACCATCTGTAATAATCTCTCCAAATTGAATATGAGTGCTAAGTGGATTATTATTAAAATCAAACATTTGTATCTTAGAATTATCACTACTATGATATACACTTCTATTTGTATATGAAGCTAATTCTGGATAAATAGAAGTATTAGTACGCCATATAATAAGCCCATTATTATTAAAAGCTTCTATAAAAGTACCATATCTTCTATATATAATAAAGTTTTTATTATTAACAGAAGCTAATGTACCTCTTGGTAAATTAGTATAATAAGTAGTTCTACCATTATTATCAAAATAATGAACAAATCCATAAGGCTTAGTAAAAAAATTGTGTCTAAAAACGCCCTCTATAGAGTAATCGCTATCATAGTCTGGACTTGCTATAGAATTAACCGCTTTATTCCAAATATTAACAGTATTATACTCTTCACTTAATCTATTAGTTCCAAAAACAAAAATAAAAAGTAATACCATAGTTATGGTTACTATTAAAGTTAAATATTTAATAAAAAAAGGCTCTATTCTATGAATATTACTATATTCTATTATAGATTTCTCTTTTATAATCATAAACACCGCACAAATTTAAAAACTTTATTATTTAATTCTGGTATATACTTTCTCATTAAATGAAAGAGACTTATCTAAAATACTTAAAGGATCAAAAGTAATATTTCCAGCTCTCATCTCCCAATGACAATGAGGACCCGTAGACATACCTGTAGAACCTATTAAACCTATAAGCTCTCCTTTTTTAACATATTGTCCTTCTTTTGCGATAAGCTTAGACATATGAAAGTAAGAACTATAAATACCCTCTCCATGATCTATAACAACACAATTTCCACGTACAAATAATTCACGAGAAACAACAACAACACCATTATTCGCAGCATATATAGGAGAACCATTAGTATTGGCAATATCAAAACCCTGATGATAGCGAGCATAATCTCTTGTATATCCTCTAAAAGCACCAAACTTAGACGAATATCTACCTTGTGCTGGAATAATATATACATTATCTGCATAATTTGTTTTTGTATATGTTGTATATACTTTTTGAAGCAATTCTCTCTCTTCTTTAGACTTTTGAGGATTACTTATAATATTTTGCATAGTTTTTGTAACCCCCTGTATCTGGCTTGGTTTTGGAGGTGGTGGTGTAAAATCTAATTTTATAGATAATGCTACAAATAACGTAGTTTTATCTTTTAGTTTAATTTCAGATTCAAATTTATAATTTTTATCCTGTGCACCTACATATATACCAAAAGTGCTTTTATAAACTTTTACATTTTTATTATTATTCTTTACTTCAAAAAACTTAACTATAGGTCTAGTGCTACCTAATAATTTAGATTCTATAATACTTAATTCATCTCTTGATGTAATATAAATATTTCCAACCTTACCTGCATAAAAAGGTGAAGGGTCTGAATATATTTTTACAGTTTCATCATACTTTTTAAAATCTTCTATACTATCAAAAGGTTTACTCTTCTTATAAACTGCACCATTTATAAGCACTACATTATTATTAGAAACTCTTATAGAAGAATTTCTTGACACATAAAAATTATCTTTATTATTAATAGATAAAAACAATACTCCATCATCAGAAGTATATATAATATCTTTATCAGTTATAGTATTTGCATCTTCAATAGATATTCTTTTATTATCTCTAAGTACAGTAACATTCCCAGAATACTCTATATTATTCTTAGAATATAAACTTATAGACATACAAAATAATATATAAAAAATATATTTTTTCATAAAAAAACAAAAACCTTATATATAATCAAACCTTATCTAATTCTAATAAATGCTCTTTAATATCTTTATTAAAAGGAGCTAATTGAAATGCCTTAGTTAAATATTCCTTAGACTTTTGAAAATCTTTCTTTTTAAAATAAGCCCACCCTAAAGAATCTAAATAAGCAGGATTTTCAGGTTCTTTTTCTAAAGCTTTTTCTATCTCTATAATACCTTCATCTATATTAATACCACTATCTACCATAATAAAGCCTAAAGAATTTCTAGCATTAGCACTATTAGGATCCAAAGCCAAAGCCTTTCTTAAATATTCTATACCCTTGCGAGCACTTCCCTTTTTATAGTAAATATACCCAAGTACAGAATATATTTGAGTATTCTCAACACCATCAGCCAAAGCATCTAATAATTCAAACTCAGCTAAATCATACATCTCTTTTAATGTATAAATATAACCTATAATAAGATGTATTTGCATTTTTCTTAATTTATTATCTATTTTAGTGATAATCTTATCAAACACCTCTAATGCCTTATCATAATCTTGTATTTGAGCATAAGATAATGCAAGATGATAACCAGCTTCTAAATCATTTTCTAAACTAAATATTTTTTCTAATGACTCTATAGCCTCTTTATAATTTTCATTTCTAAATAACTTGATACCTTCTGCTAAGCCGTCATTAAAAGAACCAATGCTCATAATTATAACTCCAAAATAAATAGTTAAGAAAGTATTAAAATAACACGTACAGATTATACAATAAAAAAAGCATATTTTCAAATATAAAAAAATAATAAAGTTCTTTTATAACATTATAAATACACTTGTGGTTTATAGTCTAAAGTGATATAATAATTATTATTTTTTGATTTTTAAATCAATATGTAAAGGATATAATTATTCAAATTATGGAAAAAATAAATATAACAAAAATTATGGAATTATTACCACACAGATACCCTTTTCTATTAGTAGATAGAGTAGAATCTATAGAAGATGGAAAAATACATGCTATAAAAAATGTAACTTTTAATGAACCACAATTTACAGGACATTTTCCAGATAGCCCTATAATGCCTGGAGTATTAATGGTTGAGGCTTTAGCTCAGGTTGCTGGAATATACTGCTTTAATAAACTTTTATCTCCTGAGGATGTACATAAAAAGTTTATGTTCTTTGCTAAAATAGATAATGTAAAATTTAAAAACCCTGTTATACCTGGTGATGTAATGGATATGTTTGTAACTTTAGATGCTTTTAATGGTACTTTATTAAAAACTCGTGGTGAAGTTAGAGTAAAAGATTCTCTTGCTTGTTCTGCTGAACTTGGATTATTTTTAGTAGATAAAGAGGCTATGAAAGTAGAAAAATAATAAAAAAAGTAATATTTTATAGGATAAAGCAATATGTCTAATAATATTCATCCAACTGCTATTATATCTAATAGTGCAAAAATAGGTGAAAATGTAACAATAGCTCCTTATGCTATAATAGAAGGTGAAGTTAGCATAGGAGATAATACAACTATTGGTGCTCACTCTATAATAAAAGAATATACAACTATTGGAAAAAATAATATTATACACGATGGGGCTATTTTAGGAAATCTTCCACAGGATATATCTTTTGACAAAAAAACTATTAGCTTTTTAGAGATTGGTGATAATAATGAAATTAGAGAGTTTGCAAATATACATAGAGCTTCTAAGGAAAATGCAAAGACTATTATAAAAAATAATTGTTATATAATGGCTACTGGACATATTGCTCATGATTGTGAAGTTCATGATAATGTTGTTATATGTAATGGTGCTTTAGTTGCTGGATATGTACGAGTAGAGAGAGGAGCTTTTATTTCTGGTAATTGTGTTGTGCATCAATTTTGTGCTATAGGTGAATATGCTATGATAGGTGGATTATGTGCTGTTAGTAGAGATATTTTGCCTTATGCATTAACTGGACATGGAGAAGCTGCTATTGTTTATAAGCTTAATCTTGTTGGTATGAGACGTGCCGGATTTACATCTGAAGAAATATCAGAAGCAGAAAATATGTGTAATACTTGGTATAATTGGAATAAAACTAAACAGGAATTTTTAGATTTATATTTAAATGATGACTCTTTAGGTAAAATTTCAAAACATATTGTAGAGTTCATTCAAAATTCTAAAAGAGGAATTACCCCTAAAAAGTCATAATAATGAGAATATTTATATCTACTGGAGAAGTATCTGGAGACATTCAAGGGGCTCTACTTGCAAATAAAATAAAAGAACTATCCCCTGAAACTATTATAGATGGTTTTGGTGGTGTGGAAATGCAAAAAGCAAATGTTAATATACTTTCTGATATGTCTACATTATCGTCTGTTGGTATATTAGAAGGTATTAATCCTGTATTTGCAAGTAAAAAAATAAGTTCTTTTAAATTATTAAAACAATATTTAAAAAATAATAAAATAGATTTAATGATATTAGTAGACAATCAGGGTGCTAACTTAATCTTAGCTAAATACTGTACTAAAAATAATATAAAGTATATTTATTATTTTCCACCACATGTTGGTATATGGGGAGTGCATAATGCAAAAAGATTAACTTCTGCAAAAAAAGTTATTACTCCTTTTATGTTTGATTATGAAGTATACAAAAAATATAATTGTGATGTTATGTTTAGTGGACATCCTTTTGTAGATTTAGACTATAATAGTAATCCACCAGAATTAAAGGTAGAAAAAAGAGAGTATACTGTTGGTGTTTTATTTGGAAGTAGATATCAAGAGATAAAGACATTATCTAAAACATTTATAATGACTATGAAAATTCTTAATGATACTCTCTCTTCAAATGTACGTTTTATAATACCAATAGCATACCCAGAATATAAAAAATTAATACTAAGCATTTTAGATGAACATAAAGAAGAACTAAAAAATGTTTTATACACATTGCTTGAAGTAGAAGATAAAGATTATATATATAAATACTCTGATGTGCTAATGCTATCAAGTGGTACTGCTACACTATTAGCTGCTTGTTATGGGAAACCTATGGTTATATGCTATAAAATATCAAAATTAACTTTTTTTATAGCTAAAATGTTTACAAAAATAAAATTTATAGGTATGCCTAACATCTTATTAGATAAAGAAGTTGTACCTGAACTATTACAAGAAGACTGTAATCCTACTACTATCAGCAATCATATAATTAAATTTTTATTAGAAAAAGAGTATTATAATAAAATTAGCAATACTCTATTAGAGGTAAGAACTCTGCTTGGTGAAAAAAATGTATTAGATAGAGTTGCTAAAGAAATATTAAAGTAATATGAATGTATTTAACAATAACACTAAAATAGATGATATAAAATATATAATATCAAATATAGACAATACACCTATAGAATATAATTTTGTATTTGTTAATAAGACTACTAAGAATAATATTATTTTCTTGATAAAAGAATTATTCAACAAATATAATATTATATACTATGAAAATGATATAATAGATATATTAATGGAGCTTATATCTAATGCTATTAAGGCTGTATACTCTAATATTATTGTTACTGAAGATTTAAAAGAAAAATATATAGAATATAAAGATAAAATAGACTCAAAAGAATATATTTATGATGAAAATATAATGAATAAATACTATGAAATGATAAATGAGGATGAGTATAAAATAAAACTAAGAAAATTTATAAGAGTTGAAAATAGCCTATTAAAAGATATAGATAATAATATAGATATAAGCAAAAATGAGAAATATAGTAGATTATTACCATATAGAAAAAATAATGAAGAAAAATTTACTATTAAACTTATTGTAGAAATAGTAAATAATCATATAAAATTTACAGTAATTAATAATTCCCCACTAATAAAAACAAATAAAAATAGAATAGAAAAAAAGAGAGAAGTATTTAAAGATTATTATTCTAAGGGATTAGTAGACAACTTTTTCTTAGAGCAATTAGATAATACAGAAAGTGCAGGATTTGGACTTGCTATATGCGATTTAAAACTATATAACAACAATATAGCACCTTATGATCATCTTAAAATATTTGATTTAGGTAATAAAACACATTCAGTATTAATAATACCAATAATGTAATTATAATTCCTGATCTATTTCTTCTATCTTAAATATCTCTAACAAGTCACCTTTTTTAACATCATTAAAGTTCTCAATAGAAGCACCGCACTCATATCCACTTGCAACTTCTTTTACATCATCTTTAAATCTTCTAAGACTTGATATTTTACTAGTATATATAAGTACATTATCTCTCATAACACGTACATTGGCATTTCTCTCTATCTTACCACTAGTAACATAACAACCAGCAATAGTACCAACCTTAGGAACATTAACAACTTCCCTAACCTCAACAGTACCAATATCCACTTCTTTTTTAATTCTCTCAAGTGAACCCTTCATAGCTTTCTGAATAGATTCAATAGCCTCATATATAATATCATATCTTTCTATAGGTATATCAAGTTTATCAGCAAGCTCCTTAGCCTTAGCAGAAGGACGTACTCTATAAGCAATAATAATAGCATTAGAAGCATGAGCCAAGTTTACATCGCTCTCAGAAACGGCACCAGAAGCACTATATATAGAAACAAAACGTATCTTATCACTTTGAATCTTACCTAAAGCATCTCTTAAAGCCTCAGCAGAACCCTGAACATCGGCTTTAATAATAACCTTAAACTCTTGCATAGCCTCAGAAGCAATTTTTTCATAAAGATTCTCTAATGTAACTTTAACATTAGCCTTTAATGCTTCTTGCTGTTTTAATTGTACTCTCTTATCAGCAATAGCTTTAGCCTCTTTTTCATCAAGCATAACATTAAAAGCCTCTCCAGCCTCAGGAGTCTTTTCAAAACCAAGCACCTCAACAGGAGTAGAAGGAAGTGCTTTATTAACTCTCTGTCCCAAATCATTAACCATAGCTCTAACTTTACCAACAGAAAGTCCACAAACAAAATAATCTCCAACCTTAAGAGTACCATTTTGAACCAAAACAGTACCAACAGGACCTCTACCCTGATCCAAAGAAGCCTCAAGTACAATACCATGAGCCTCCCTATTTGGATTAGCCTTAAGTTCCATCATTTCAGCTTGTAATATAATAGCTTCTAATAGGTCATTAATACCAAGTTTAGTCAAAGCACTAACACCTATATACTGAGTTTCACCACCCCATTCTTCTGGAGTAAGACCATGCTCTGAAAGAGAAGCCTTAACCTTATCCATAGAAGCATTAGGTAGATCCATTTTATTAACAGCAACAATAATAGGAACATTAGCTTCTTTAGCATGATTAAGTGCCTCAAGTGTTTGTGGCATAACACCATCATCACAAGCAACAACAAGTATAACTATATCTGTACTCTTAGCACCTCTTGCTCTCATCATAGTAAAAGCAGCGTGTCCTGGAGTATCAATAAACGCTATTTCACCACTAGGAATTTTTACTTTATAAGCACCTATATTCTGAGTTATACCACCACTTTCTTTAGCAGTAACATTACTTTTTCTAATAGCATCCAAAAGAGAAGTTTTACCATGGTCAACATGCCCCATAATAGTAACAACTGGAGGGCGTGGTAATAAATCTTCTTCTCTATCTTCTTTAATCTCTACAGTAGCTTCTTCTTGTAAAGATATAACATTTACCTTACATCCAAAGTCATCAGCTATAATAGTAGCAGTATCAGAGTCAATAATATCATTAACTCTAGCCATAGTACCCATAGCCATAAGCTTAGATATAATATCAGAAGCTCTTAAATTCATTTTTTTAGCTAAATCACCAACAGTAATAGTCTCTACAATGCTAATTTCTTTTTCTACGCTTGCAAGTCTTTGTTCTTGTTGGCGTTTTTTATCTTGCATTTTATTAAATATTTTATTTTCTTGTTTTAAAGCTTCTTCTGCTTTAGAGTCTTTAATAGAATGCTTTTTTTCATAATCTCTTTTTTTATCTTTATTGAGATCTCTTTTATTAGATGTATTATTTTTAGCAAAAGGTACTTCTGATCCTACTCTTGCTTGAGAATCTTTATTAACAAATGGTGTTTTTATATCTTTATTTGGGAATTTATTTTTGTCTCTATTTATAAAATTATTAGACTTATCCTTTTGAAAAGATTTATTATTATCTTCTTCCTTTTTAGGCAAGTCTATATTTGTTTTATTAGGAATAACTATTTTTTTCTTAATAACTTTTTTAGTTACAACTTGTTTTTTTACAACTGTAGCCTGACTAGTAGTATTTGTATCTACTGCACTACTTTTTTTATTAACAATCACTTTTGGTGCATTGTTATTTTTTTCATTATTCTCATTTTGAGACATAAATTTTATTCCCCTATATATTAATTATTAATTAGTAGCTCTAGGTAGTAAAGCATCATTTGTAGACTGAGGTATTACTTGTTGTGGTGGAACACCTAATTGTCCTAATACTGCATCATTTCTTTCTATAATAGCAGCATCTTTTAAGTCTGTAATTTGTCTTTCTACTGTTTGCTGAGCGAATGTTTGTTTATAAAACTGAGCTATAGCTGGAGCTGTTTGAAGATTATATTCTAATATACCATATTGAGCTAATTGTGGTTTAGCTTGTTCAAAGAAAGCCTTAGCCTGATCAGGAGTTGGATCTGGAACAGATTTACTTGCTTCTATTAAAAGGTTTTGTAAATAGTATTGAGCTTTTAAACTTCTAATCATAGCATTTAGTATAGATTTTGCTTCTTCTGTTTCAAAGAATTTATCTGCTTCTGCTTTCTTTAATAAAAGGACATCTCTAATTAAAACTTCAGAATAATATTGCTTTGTAGCTGCATCATTTTTAGCAAGAGCTATTTGTTCTTCATTAGCACCTTGATATAACATAGATGCTGTTAAATCTTTATTAAAGTTAGTTTGATTAATAGTAAGATTATCTATTTTTATTACCCAATCTCCTTGACCACCTGATAGGTATGCCACTGAATCTGATGAAGATGTGCTTGATGATTTTGAACAAGAAACTATAAAAGAAAATATTGATATCAAGATAAAAAGTTTTGTTATATTATTTAAGCTCATATATTCTACTCCAAATTTTATTACTTTTCAGTCTATCATATATAAATATTTATGCAAGTAAAATTTTACGAACCTTATTTTTATTATAGAAAAAATAATAAAATGATACACAATTATACAATAATATATAGTTTTAACAAAAATAAAATATTAATAGTTTTCTTAGAATAGCTAATAATAACACCAAAAAGGATATATATTATGTTGAATATGATAATAACTGTAATATTATCTATTATAATCCTAAATATTTTAAGAAAAAAGTTAAAAGAGAAAAAATCAAGCTATAGTAATAATATACATATAGCAGCACTTTATGGGGATATAGATAATATAAAGAAGATGATACAAAATGGAGTGAATATAAATACAAAAGATTTTTCTAATAAAACAACGTTAATGTATGCTGCCGAGGATGGAAATTTAGAAACTATAAAATTCCTAATAGAAAACGGTGCAAATATAAATGATATAGATATAAAAAAAGAAACTGCACTAATGATAGCAATAAAAAATAACAATACAGAAGCAGCTAAAATTCTAATAGAACATAACGCAGATACAAACATAAAAAACGAAGATAATAAAACAGCATACGATATAGCAAAAGAATGCAAATTAGAAGAAATAGTAAATATTCTAAAAAATAATTAATGCTTATTATGACTTCTATCTATATTAGTAGAACCACATATAGGACAATTAGAAACAGAATCATCAATAATATCATCTATCTGACTAATATCATCATCTTCAGATACATTAATATCCTTATCATCAATAGCCCAAAAATTAGAGCAATCTTCACAATAAAAATATATTAAATAATCTCTATACGTAGGATAATTACCATCTATTTTTCTATAACCATCTAATATATTATCACTCATAATCAAATACCTTATATATAAAGAATACTCATATAAATATAATAATTTTAAAAAATAAGTCAATATCATTTTTAGTAAAAATAAAATATTATACTTGTTGTATGAATTTAGAATATTTATATTGTTTTTTTTAAGAAAAAATATATATATTATAATTAGAAAGTTAATTTAATATCATAAAAGGAGATGATAAAATGAAAAAAAGACTCATTATTATAATGATAATATCTATAGCTTTTTGTCTTTTAACAGGTTTCTTAGGAGGCATACTAACAAGAATGGATAATTTCGTTTGGTACAACTCTCTTAAGAAAGGAATATTAAATCCACCTAATTATATATTCCCAATAGCTTGGACTACACTATATGTATTAATGGGTATATCTATATCTATTATTATTAATAGTTTTATTCAAGCAAAAAAAGACAATGATATTACAATAAGAAGTTTATCTTTTAAATCTATAATATATTTTATAGTAATAATAATAATGAATTTACTATGGACTTTATTATTCTTTGTATTAAAAATTCCGTTTATATCATTAATAGAAATAATTATTTTAGATATAACAATATTTATAACAGTAAAACAATTTTATAAAGTATCAAAAATATCATCATTCTTAATGGTTCCACTATTAATATGGTCACTTTTTGCTACATACCTAACTTTATCTGTAGTGCTTCTCAACTAACTTTAATAAAGAAAAAAAATCCACATCTAATAATTTTTAGATGTGGATGTAATTTTTTTAAGCTATATTTTTTAATATATTACTCTATAACAACAATAGCATTAGCATCCTTTATACGAGGAGCAATAGTCTCTATAATTCTAAAAGAGTGATTTAAGTCTTTTTGTTCTAAATAAGAAGTAGACATATCAACCCCTATAGCCAAATCCATATACTGTTGCTCTACACAAAGAAGAACAGCTGTTTTTCCTTTCATAACAGAAACATTATAAAGTCCAGAAATCATACTTGAAATTCTCTGAGCTTCTGTCATACCAGTACCCTGCTGTATTCTCTGTAAATCAAAATATAAAGCCTGACTAACACATAATACAAGTCTTCCAACAATACCCTTATCTCTAATCATATTAATAGCTTTAATTAAATCACTATAAGGATTCTCACCAGTAGACCAATCAGATATCTTTAATTTCTGAACTCCATTAGCATTTAATAAGCCCTCAAGACCAACAAACTCATTACCATAAAATATAAGTTCATCCTCTTTATTTGATATAGCCTGAGCAGAAGAAGATACAACAGATAAATCTAAAGGCATACCATTTCTCATATTATTCTCAAGATCTCTCCATAATAAAGTAAAATCCTGATATAATTGAGGAAGCTCTATAGACTTACGTCCAGAAGTCTTAACAAAACCATTTTCAAAAACTTCTTCTCTATCATTTCTATCATACTGAATACTAATAGTACCAGAACCTAATGGTCCATAAATATTTAAAAATCTTCTACCAATCAAAGTTCTACTAGCAGCCTCAACAACAGCCTTATCTATACCCTTCCAAAAATCATCCTCAAAAGGAGAAGCATCTCTTGCTAAAAAATCCATACTTAACCTCCGTAAAATAAATAATAAAAATGCTAAAAATTATTAATCCTTTTTTAAAGAACCAACAGTAAGACCATTCAAATTAGGCTCTCTAATTCCAAGATCATCCATCATTTCTTTTACTTCCAATTCACCATGTTCAAAATGCTCTGCCTCTTTAGGATCTAAATGTCTTAATAAAGCCATTAATTCTCCAACATGTGCCTTTTCTTCATCTCTAATATCAGATAATACAGTCTTAACAACAGGATCATCTGTAGCCATTATATGTGCATCATATAAATAAATAGCTTCCAATTCTCCTGCTATATCCAATCTAATAGCCTGAATTAATTCTTCTCTTGTTATTTTTCTGTTAACATTCGCATTAAATGGGTTTGCAAAACTTGGCATTATAAATACTCCTTCTTAATGTAATTGACTATTAATAATTAATACTAATTAGTATTATATAAAATCAAAGTATAAAGTCAATATAATTTCATATAATTATATTATAATAAAAAATATTTTTTATATATATAAAATTACAAAATAATTTAAACTTGCAAAAATATAGCTATATTTTATAATTAGTATTATGTTAATTTAACTATTATGTGTTATAAAAATGAAAGAATTAATAGAAAATATTAAAAACTTCTATAATACAAAAAGAAATATTTCTATTATAATTATTGTTTCTTGGATAATTATAACAATAGGAAGTGGAATTATTATAGGTAGATGTAGCAGAGAAAAAATAATACCACTAACACCTGAAGAAGAAAATGCTAAAATATTATTAGAACTTAAAGGTGAAGATGAAAAAATCATAAAAGGAGAAATACTCTCTACAAGAGATAATCTTTCATTTGAACAATTAGAGTATTCAAGCAATTATGTAAAAAACCGAAAAAAGAAAATAGAATCTAAGGAGAAAAAATAATATGTATTTGAAAGTTTTACTACTTTGTCTATCAATATCATCATTTGTATTAGCTCAAGAAAATATAACTCTAACACCAGATGATAAAACTATTACAAATGAAAACACTATTAGTATGAAAAAAGGTCCTATAGAAAAAGATATTCTTAAAGAAATTTCTTTAGGAGAGAACTCTATTTTTTCTATAAAAATTAATGCAACAAACTTTGATAGATATATTCGTATAACAAGTTATTCTACAAACTTAGACTTTATAAGATTTGTACGTGATAAAACAAATAGCTATATAACTTTTAAAACTTTAACAGCAGGTATAGGAGAACTTAATTTTCAGGTAGATAATGAAGATACTATTATAAGAAAGTATTTTTATACTATTAATGTTACAAACAAAATGTCTTCTGAAATAACAACAAATGAAAGCTTAATAGAATCAGAAGATACTAATGCAACTCCTACTCCACAAGCAAATAACAATGCTCCAAAAAATATATTAGCAAATAATAATAAACAAAAAAAAAGTTCTATTAATTCTATTATAGAAGAAACAGCAGAAGATAATAATAATGAAATAAATAAAAGAGAAGAAACTCCTATAGCAAAAATAGAAAAAATAGAACCTTCAAAAACTATTGTAAATAATACAAAAAATAATGCTACAAAAACAGATGATAATCCACAAGCATTATCTCTATTCAACTCAGCAGAAGATTTAAGAAAAATAGGAAACTATAAAAATGCATTAAATACATATAGCAATGTAATAACTCAATATCCAACTTCTAAATACTCTATTTATAGTTATTTTAGAATAGGTGATATTCATAATTCTAATAAAGATTATAATAATGCTTTTGAAACATATAAATCTATATCAGATTCAAAAACAGCAAATAACAATCAAAAAGCAGCAGCTATATACTCTATGGGTATAGTAAAAAAACAGGAAAATAATTCTGATGAAGCTATGAAATATTTTTCTGAAGTGATAAATAAATATTCAGATACTCCTTCTTATGGAAATGCTATTTATGAGGTAGCTTCTGATTTAAAATTAAATGGAAAAATATCTGACGGTGCTGATATTTTAGAGAAATCTATAAACTCAAAACATAAATTTGCAAAAAGAGGAGATTCATTATTATTATTAGCTGAGATATATGAAAAAGGTAATAATAATGTTAGAGATTTTCAAAAAGCATATAACACATATAATAAATACTTAGAAGAGTACCCTACTTCTTCTCAAGCTAAATATGCAAGTGACAGAAGAAATTTCCTATCAAGAAATGCAGTTAATTTAAGATAATCAATAATTTACTTCAAAAAATAAAAAGTCCATATTACTAATAATTAGTAGTATGGACTTTATTATATATAATATATCAATTATTTCTTATCATTATACCCATTAGGATGATTCTTATGCCAATTCCAAGCAGTTTCTATAATAGTTTCTATAGAATCCATCTTAGGAGTCCATCCTAATAACTTGCGAGCCTTATCACTACTTGCAACAAGTTCAGAAGAATCTCCAGCCCTTCTTGGAGTAACCTCAGCTGGTATAGGATGACCTGTAATTTTTCTTGCAACCTCTATAACTTCTTTAACACTAAATCCATTACCATTACCCAAATTACAAGAAATACTCTTACCACCTTTTTTAAGATAATTCATAGCATCAATATGAGCTAATGCCAAATCACAAACATGTATATAGTCTCTAAGACAAGTACCATCAGGAGTAGAATAATCATCTCCAAAAATCTTAATAGAATCACGTTGTCCTAATGCAACTTGTAGTATTAAAGGTATCAGGTGAGATTCTGGTGTATGATCTTCTCCTATATGTCCATTAGGATGAGCTCCTGAAGCATTAAAATATCTTAAAGCTACAAAGTTAAAATTATAAGCATTTGAATACCAATTCATAATTTTTTCTAATGCCAACTTACTATCCCCATAAGGATTTGTAGGCTCTTTTCTGCAATCTTCATCTAAAGGTGTCTTCTCAGGCTCACCATAAACAGCAGCTGTAGATGAAAATACAAAGTTAGAAACATTATTTCTAATCATAGCATTCAAAAGTGTAATAGAATTAGAAACATTATTTTCATAATATTTAGCAGGATTAATAACAGATTCTCCAACTTCTATATAAGCACATAAATGCATAACTGTATCTATATTATGAGTAGTAAAAATCTTATCAAGTAAAGCACTGTCACCTATATTACCTTCATAAAAATTTTTACATCCCTTAATAGCATCTCTGTGCCCATATTCTAAAGAATCTAAAACAACAAAGTCTATATTCTGTGCTATAAGCTCATTTACAACATGTGAACCTATATATCCAGCACCACCACAAACTAAAACAGACATAAAAAATACTCCTAATATAATAAATTTATAAAAAAACTATTTTACTTTAATCTCAATAACCCCAGTCTCTACCCTTCTATTAGATACACTAATCTTTATACTGCCACGTCTATGAGTAGTTCTAACCCAAAAAGAATAAACCCCACCTTCAAGTACAGGATTATCATTACCAATAAGCTCTCCAACTCCCTTAACATCTATATTAATAGCCTCATTAATAAATGGAAGTTTATTACCCAAACTATCAACTGCCTTAACAGTAATACGTGTAGAATCCCAAGTAGAACCATCATTAATAGCATTTAAAACTTCATTATCAGCCCTAAGAAGTAGTGAATGGAAAGTAGGATTTTTTAAGTATTTTCTCTCAATAACCGCCTTGCCACGCACAAAGCCAACAATTCGCATATCTTTCCAGCGAATATTACTTACACCTGGTACATTATTTTCTAAATTTACTATAATAGGTGGATGTTTAAGTCCAGCATATTTAGCAGTAGCAGGATATTCCTTAGCAGCAAGCTCATCATCAAAATATAATTCTATATAATCACAATTAGTAGAAATAATAAGTGGGAAAATACCTCCACCAGAACGCTCTCCACGAGTATGTATAGTAACAGGCTCTAATACATATTGATTTTTATGAATATCCTTTTGTGATGAATAGGCAGAAGCTGCAAATTTCTTATTTCTAAACATATCACAAACACCATGATAGCATACCCTATCACCAGATCCAAAATCAAAATGAGTATTATAGTCAAAAGCACACCAGCCCGTACCACCTATAATACTATTATCCAAAGCTATAGCATTAATAATTCTATAATGTCTTTCTGTATGCTCTAAAAGACGCTCCTCACAGTCTTGCATCTTTGTAGGGAACATATGTCCATTATACTCTGTTATCATATATGGAACATTTTTATCTAATTTAGTTACAAATCTCTGAGAATCTATAGGATCATTATTGCCAGTATGCTTAAAATCATTATAAGTATATACATCCTCTAATAGCTCAGAACCTTTTATATAGCGAACACCACCTGTTGGACGAGTTTTGTCTAACCTATGTGCTACACTATTTGTTTCTTTATAAAAACTATGATTATCCTGACTTTCATTAATTCTCACGCCCCAAATATAAATAGAAGGATGATGAAAATCTCTTTCTATCATATCTACAACATTATCTATTGCAACCTTTTGCCAATCTTTATCACCAATATATTGCCATCCTGGTATCTCTTCAAATACCAAAAGACCTATCTCATCACATCTATCTAAAAAATGTCTTGAAGCAGGATAATGAGAAGAACGTACAACATTAAGACCTAAATCATATTTTAATATATCAGCATCTTTTTTTTGAACACGCTCAGGCATAGCATACCCTACATAAGGATAGCTTTGATGTCTATTTAGTCCTCTAAGTTTTATACGCTTATCATTAAGGAAAAATCCATTTTCATTAATAGTAACATTTCTAAAACCAACACGTATAGATACTAAATCTTCATTTGATATACTTGTATCTAATGTATATAATTTAGGATTATCAAGATCCCATAACTCTATTTTATCTGGATCTATTTCTAAATAAATATCTATATCTGTAAATAAATCATCATTAATAATAACTTCTTTGCTTATTTCTGTTATAAACTTATTGTCTGTATACAAATTAAATACTAATGTCTCATCAATTTTTTCTCTTCTACTATTTCTAATTCGAACCTTCCCTACTATAGTATAATTAGCTAAGGCAGTAAGCATAACATTTTCTATAGAAACATCATCAACAATAATTATCTGAACTTCTCTATATATACCACCATAACATAAATAATCTATTTCATTACCAAAAGGAGGTATATCCTTTCTTTCTGTAGAGTCTAATTTTACAGCTATTAAATTATCCCCATCTCTCAAAAAATCTGTAATATCATAAGTAAATGGTAAATACCCCCCCTTATGCTCTCCAAAGCTATTTCCATTAACAAAAACTTCAGCTGCAGCCATTGCACCTTCAAAATGTATCAAAACTCTCTTATCTTTTAATGCCTTGCTATCATATATAAAATCATTTTGATATCCACACACCATAAATGTTTCTGTTTCATCTGTATAGTGTAAATCTATCTCTTTTACTGTATGTGGTAGTGTAATACTATAGCCAGAATCTAAATACTTACTCTTTAAATCATCACTCCATTTAGGAAAAAATTCCCAATTAGTATTGAAATTAATAATTTCTCTCATAATGCAAATAACTCTCCAATACCATATAAAAAATACCTTTATAATTTTATACATAATTAACAAAAAATCAAATAAAATTATGTTATAATAATATTTAATGATAAATTAATTTTAAGGAATATATTATGAGTACAGTAATAGGAATATCAGGTAATATAATATACGAAAACAGTAAAATATCTAACAAAATGTTTGTAAATGAAACATATACAGAAGCAGTATATAAATCAGAAGCTATTGCATTTATAATACCTATGACTGATAACAAAACTATGCTAAAAAAATCTATAGAAAAAATAGATGGACTTATACTAACTGGTGGTGTAGATGTACATCCTTTTTATTTTAATGAAGAACCTCATCAAAAAATTGGAGAAATTAATAAAGATAGAGACGAGTTTGATTTACTTATAACTAAATATGCTGTAGAGATGAAAAAACCAATACTTGCTATTTGTAGAGGTATGCAAATATTAAATGTATATTTTGGAGGAAGTATTATACAAGATATACCTTCTCAAGTAGAAAAATCTATACTACATTCACAAACAGCACCTATTAATGTTGCAACGCACAAAATAAAAATAGAAAAAAACTCTTTTATTTATAAAATATTAGGTGAAGAAAGTGAAGTAAATAGTTTTCATCATCAAGCTGTAAAACAAGTAGCTAATGACTTTGTAGTAACTGCTAAATCATCTGATGGTATAATAGAAGCTATGGAATATAAAAATATGAATGAACACTTTATATTAGCTCTACAATGGCATCCTGAGGCTATGGCTTTTAATAATATAAAAATGCAAAATATATTTAATATGTTTAGCCAAATATGCAGTAGATAATCATTATATAATAGCTTGACAATTTATATGTATTCTATTATTATTAGTAGTAAATAACTTTTTTTAATTATATAGCGTATATATCTATGATACAATTCTAACTTTAGGGAGTAATTTAAAATAATGAGTGATGAATTATTTTCTAGAAGAGAATCTGTTAAAGATATTTTAAAAACAATAGAGAAAAAATTAAAAAATGGATTATTTGAAGAATCTATGGACTGTTTTGATAGAATTATGTCTATGGATTTTGAGTATCCAAATCTTTATGAAAATATTTACTGTGTTAAGTTTTGGATTAATAGAACAGAAAAAATAAAAAGTTTAAAAGAAAATGATATTACTGAATATTGTACATTTTTAGATTTATCTTTTAAGCGTTTTCTAATGTTTATAAAAGATAAACAATTTAATATTGAATTATTATCTATTAAAGCTATTCATTATTTTGTATATAATGAAATAATTAAAACTATAATAGAAAAAAATAATAACAATATTCAAAATAAAGAGGAGTTATATTTAATAGCAAATGCTTTCATAGAGTTTGATGAATTATCTAAGGCATTACAAGCATATAGATATCTTAATGACTTAGAACCTTATAATTCTAAAATATTATCAAATATTGCTCAACTCAATCATTTATTAGGTGATGAGAAGAAAGCGAAGATGTATATTAGAGAGGCTTTATTTTATGATCCTTTAAGTATTGAATTTGAAAATATTACTATAGAAGTTATTAGAGATATTAGAGATATTATCATTAATAGAAATATACACAATAGTAGTAATGAAGAGATAATACTATGGATGAGTGCCTATGGAGAACTTATGAATCTCTTAGACATTAAAAAGCCTTTAAATGAAGAAGATGAAATACATTTAAGAAAGATTATATCAAAATTAGAATCTGACTATAGAAAGTTTAAATTAAGAGAGGCTACTGCACCAAGATTATTAGCTTCCTTAGCATATCTTACTACTACTCTTATTATGAGAAATAATAAAGAGGATATGGCTGAAATTAGAATGTTAGGTAGTAAAATGGCATCTATAGATAAAGAGTTATTACAATATTATATAAAAATACTAAATGATAAGGGGTAAAATATGTCACAAGCCTTAGAAAAGTTAGAAAGTATATTTTCAGAAGAAACATTTACACGTAAACCTTTAATTAATTATACTGTGAAATATTTTGCAGATTTAGCTGTTATTATTGATGCTATTAATGATGATAATGAGATAAACTCTATTCTCGAAACTACTCAGATACAATTAAATAAGAATTCGCAACATATATCTGCTATGTATGCAAGTGGACTTTTAAATTTAAGAAAAGAAAATTATGCTGATAATAATCTTGATAAACTTATGAATATTTTTAAAAATAATAAAAAATGGAATATTGTAGAGTTTATCGCTCAAAAGATTTTAGATGAGTATTATGAATGTGATTATGCCTTAAGATACTTAGCTACTTATTATCAAAGCTCAAATAAAGAAGCTGAGGCTTTGGAAGTTTTAGAGAGACTTGTAAAGTTTGATACTACAAATCCTGAATTACCTGAAAAAATAGCTCATATGAAAGAAGTAAATGGGGATTTTAATGGGGCTGTATACTATTATAAAATAGCATTTGAGAGAAACTTAATTAGAAAAAGAAATCATGCTGAAGGAAATATAAAAAAAGTTCTTGAGTATGATGCTGATAACTATAATTATCTATTAAAAAGAGAAGCTGAATTATTTGAGCTTGTAGACTCTAATATAATGATAGATATTTGGAAAATTATTTTCTTCTACTACTTCGAAAATGATAGAAATGAAGATGCTCTAAAGACAATAAAACATCTTCTAAATTATGAGCAAGATATTGTAGCTCAAAACAATAAAAAAGCTAAATTCTTTAGACATAGACTTGTAGATGTGTATAAAAAGTTATATCCTAATCATAGCTTATTTGAAAAAGTAGAGGAAATATCAAGTATAACAAATGTAAATAAGAAACCTAAAGAATGTATAGAATTTTTTGAAAAATACATACAGTATGATGTAGATAAATATGTTTATCATAGAAATTTTGGTGTTGGTAAAATTAAAGCTATTGATATTGATAGTTTAAAGATAAAGTTTGTAAACCCTGATAGTGGTGAGAGAAAGATGACTTTTGAAATGGCTATTCAATCTCTAAGCACATTAAAAGAAGATGATATTAATGTATATAAAGCATATAAGCTTAATGAACTTAAAAAAATAGCAGAAGAAAACCCAACTGAACTTCTTACTATGATACTTAAATATAGAAAAACTATAAGCTCTAAAGATTTAAAACAGGAATTAACTACATCTCCATACATTGTTGTTGCTGATTCTGTATATACTAAATGGCTTGAGGGAGCTAAAAAAGCTGTTCGTGCTTCTACTACTGTTAAGTTTGATAAGAATACGTTTCTTTATAATGATGAGGCTGAAACTTATGATGCTGAGTGTTTGGCTAAATTTAATAAAGCTCAAAACTTTATAAATAAATTCCAAATATATATGGAATATTTAAATTATACTCCAAACTTCAATAGTGATGAAGCTAAAGAAATGTATAATTATTTTATAGACAAAGCTAAAGATAAAAAAGCATCTAATGATGAGAGAATTATAAGTACAATATACTTAAAAACTAATAATGAAATAAATATACCTTCATTATCTGAAATAATTAAAGATGTAGAAGATTATACATATATATATGATATACTGCCTTCTTCAAACTATAGAGATAAATATTTAAAAGCTATTTATGATGGAAAAAAAGATGAATATTATAATATAATAGTAAAAATGTTATATTCACCACAAGTAAAAAATCACTATCTAATAGTAAATAAATTATTCTCAGATAAACAAATAGATATACTATCAAAAACAATAGATGATATATTTCTACATTATAGAGAATATCCTGATTCTTTTGTATATTTTGCTCAGAAAATACTTGATGGCGACTATAATGAAGATGATAACTCTATATGTGTAAATAAAAATTCATTGATGACTGGACTTATTAATATAATACCAAATTTAAATAAGTCTATAGAAAATAAAGAAGAAAATGCAGCAAATTCACGTAAGTTATTAAAAATAGTATATGACTTAGTATTTGAAAAAGGATATTTATTCTCATTTATAGAAAATGAAGATGAAAATGATGTAAAAGTTATCTTTAATGAATTCCAAAAATTAGCTAACTTAGAACAGCATTATAAAACAGAGGTTATATCTGTTGTAATGAAGCGTTTTCCTAATTGGAAAATATAGAAAATATCAAAATTACACATAGATAAAAAATAAAAAATAGGCATTTGATATAAAATCAAGTGCCTATTAATTTTTATAAGTAAAAAAATTAATTAATTTTCACTATACGTATGCTATTTTCTTGCCATAAACCTTCCCACTTATCACCACTAACAAGCATAGCAACATCTCCACTATTAACAAAACCACGTTTAATTAATATCTCTTGAAGAGCTTTTATTTGAATTGCTGTATCTTCACAACCAGTAAAATTTAAATCTTTTTCTACATGTATAGTATGTACATTGTTACAAATAGCAAGTTTATTACATAGATCCTTATTTGCAGATACAAATAAAATAGGAGTTTTAGGTCTTTTCTTAGATAGAGATAATACTGTACGACCTGTTTTAGAAAGTACAATAATAGCCTTATGGTTTAAACAATGAGATAAATAAGAAGCAGAATCAGCTAAAGGAATATTAACACCCTTCTCATTATAATGAATCTCATCAAAAGTCTTTTGACGAATCATAGAGTTCTCAGCAGCAGTAGCAATAGAAACCATAGCCTTAACAGATTCAACAGGATAATCTCCAGAAGCAGTCTCAGCAGACATCATAACTAAATCAGTACCATCAAATACAGCATTAGCAACGTCAGAAGCCTCAGCACGAGAAGGTACAGGACTCTTAGTCATACTCTCAAGCATTTGAGTAGCAGTAATTGCAATTTTACCCATACTATTAGCAAGATTAATAATTTTCTTCTGCCAAATAGGAACCTCACCAAAAGGTATCTCAACACCTAAATCTCCACGAGCAACCATAACACCATCAGATTCAGCAACAATAGCCTCTAAATTCTCTAAAGCCTGAGTATTTTCTATCTTAGAAACTATACCAACATTATATAGTCCCTCATCATCTAAAATCTTTCTAAGTCTTCTAACATCATCAGCTGTACGTACAAAGCTCATACCAACAAAATTAGCACCATTCTTACCAGCAAATAAAGCATCAGAAATATCTTTTTCAGTTAAAATCTCAGTAGTAACATGTGCACCTGGTAAATTAATACCCTTACCAGTTAAAATAGTACCTCCAGTTACAACCTTACATACTACTAATTTTTCTTTTTCATCGCTAGATTCTACTACTAATTGTATAGTACCATCAGCTATTAAAAGCATAGAACCAGAACGAACATCATGTGCTATATTAGAATGTGTAGTAGGAAGTATACTATCATCAGAAACTTCTTTATAACCACTAAGTTTAACAATATCACCTTCTTTTACTGTAACATTTTCTTTAAGTTTTCCTATTCTTATCTTTGGACCTTGTAAATCTGCTAAAATAGCAATAGGCTTTTGTAATCTCTCTGATGTTTTTCTAATGATATTAATACGTTCTGCATGTTCTTCATAAGTACCGAAAGAGAAATTTAAACGACAAACATCAGCACCATTCTCTAAAATTTTACCTATCATTTCTTCATTAGACCATCTTGGACCTAATGTAGCTATAATTTTTGTTTTTCTCATTTTTATAAATGTCCTCATTATTAATATTATTTTATTACTTTAATATTATAAATTACTACCAATAATATTACAATGTCTAAAAAAATATTTTTTTTTACTAAAAAACACATTTTATGCTTTAAAAAAATTATATGTCTATTATAATAAGTATTATGAAAAAATTGTTTATATTTAATGCTGTAATTTTTATATTTGTAATTTCATGTTTTAAAGAAAAAACAAAAATTATAAATATAGACAATATAACAATAGAAGTACCTGAAAACTTTAATCCAGGTTTTTTAAATAGTGTAGTAGCCTTTGATGAAAGTGTATCTAAATATGAATCATATGGGGTACAAACAAAAACTGCTATATATACTATAGTATATACTAAATATAAACCTACGTATAATGGACTTATTAGTTTAGATAATATAAAAAATAGTGTTATTAACAACTTAAGAAATCATTATGCTGTTAAAGAATATAATATTGTATCTGAGACAAAAAATAAAGATAATAAAGAAAATACATACGAAGTTATAAGCTCTTTTTATTATGGTCCTAATAAAACTACTCATAAAGCTTATTTAATGTTTGAAGATGGAGCTGTGCTACAGGTATTATCTATGTATAATGCTAATAGCAAGAAAGACAGTAAAATCAGTGATAATATTATAAAATCTATCAAAATAGATAATAATACTAATAATTAAATATATTCTGAAAGGACTCTTGATAAAGTTTCTACTTCTTTTAAAGTTAGAGTTTCTCCTCTGCATAATGCACTAATATTTGCTTTTTCTAATATTTCATCTATCTTATTTTTATCTATATTAATATATGGAGACTTTATAAAGTTATTCTTTATATTTTTTCTTCTATTATGAAATAATGTTTTTGAAACTTGTTTGAATACTTTAAGAAGTTCTAAATCTACTACTTTAGGTTTAATACTAATAATAGAAGAAGTTACATTTGGTATAGGATAAAACACATCTTTTGAAACATTATATTCAAGTCTTATATCAGACATAAAACTTGCAAAAAGAGTAAGAGCTGAATAATCTTCTGTATCTTCTTTTGCTATAAGTCTATTAGCAAAATCACTTTGAACCATAAATACTGCATATCTCCATCTATTATAACAATTACAAAATAACCACTCTATAATAGGGCTTGATATGTTATATGGAATATTACCATAAAAATCAAAGTTAATATTATTATCTATATCATTAATATCAACAGTTAATACATCCTTATGTATAATATTAATATTGGAATATGTATTAATTAAATGTTTGTATAAGGCGTTATCATACTCAATAATAGTTAATTTATATCTATAAAAATCAATTAAAATATTACTTAAAGAACCAAGACCACCGCCAATTTCTATAGCATAATCTCCTCTATTCAAACTTTCTGGTATAGTATTTGCTATATTAAAAGCAATATTTCTATCACATAAAAAATTTTGTCCTCTATTTTTATTTGGAAAAATAGACTTCTCTTTTAAATAGCTTATAACATCTTTTTTAGAATATATATTATTTATCATTAGTGTTTGTTATATAGTTTAATTTAGAAATTTTTAAAAGTGTATATAATATAATAGATATAGACAATGAATATATCAATATTATGTTTACAAATATATTAGAAAATGTTAATAGCAATACAGTACTATAGTCTATAGCAATACTATAAACTAAAGTAATAGCTATAGTACCCAATATACCCACTATACTAATAAAGAAACTATTATTAGAGCCTTTAATTCTATACTTTAGAGAAAAATAAGCTACCAATACATAAAGCAACAAATATAATACAGGAGATATTATCTTCGATACTATTATCTGTTCTATATTATCCTTACTATATCCAAAGCTCTGAAGCTCATTTTTTAATTTTAATAATTTATTAAGTCCAAGATAATCTAAAGTAGTTTTAGTATAATTTTTTAATACATAAAGAGTGCTCGCAGATATAGAAATAGGAATAATAGTAGAGTTAGTATCTATATAACTATATTTTTTACTATTAAAATTATAAGGAGCTTTTAATATAATATTTTTAACATTATTTGTATTTCCAAAAGTAGGAACTATTCTACCATATTTAAAATTAGATCTCTTTTGAATTTTTAGATTCTTATTTAGATTAATAATAGAAACATCAAATAAATAAAAACTATCTTTATAATACAAGCTATGTTCTGCAAAAAACAATGTATTAGTATTCAATAAAAAACTAATACCATTAAGTTGATAATTCATAATGCTATCATATTCTTTTAAATTACTCAAAAATACATTATCTAACTCAGAAGCTTCATCAATAAAAAAGTCATAACTATTAATTTTATCTACTATAAGGTTATAATAATTCTTAACTTCAGGTATATTAGAATAATTTATATATAACTCAGATATACGCCTATAAGCTTCCCATATTCTATTTGAGTTATATAAATTAATAATATCAGATAATATGCTATAAGTATAAAGCTCATCTGTAGTGTTCCCCTTATACTGAGGCTTATTATTTTGAATAATACTAATTCTATTTATATAATAAAGTGCAAGAGGATTAGAAGAATCTAATTTCAAAACTCTTTTAAAGTAGTCTAATGCTTTAGAATAATTTTTCCTAGAAAACTCAGTAGAACCGAGAGATAATAAATCATTTATTCTATTTAATTCTTTACTAAATTTCATATCATTAATATTATCTATCTCTTGCTGAATACTTTTAAGTAAAATTATCAAATTAGCATCATCATTATCATATATTAAAGCTTTCTTAGCAAGTTCATAAGACTTATTAAGATTCTCATTAGCAAGTTCAATACGAGCCTTCTCATATAAATCATGCTTAATTTCTAATTGATGATTATAAAATAACTTATAATTATAAGAAGAATAATTAGCTCTAAGTTTAGAAGATATTATATCAAGCAAATAGTAATCATAGATAAGATAAAAAGAACTAAAAACAAAAATAATCGCTATAGGAATAGCTATATCCTTATAAGAATTACTATAGAAAAATGATAAATAAATACTTAATAATATAATATAAGGCATTATATTTTTATATAAAATAAAACTAATAGACAGATAAGAAAAAAACGAATAACTTCTACCATGATCTTTTAATGATAGAACATAAAAAACAAGTATTGCAATAATACCTAATAAAGATATAACAAGAAAGTTTATTATTAATTTATATTGTATATCGAGTTTAGTCTTCATCATTAATGACTTCTATATTATAATCATTAGTTTCAATATAATCCATAGGTTTTAGATTTGGCTTTTTAGTATAAATATCATCTATAACTCTCTGAGCCAAAACCTTAGGGGGCAGTACAGTAAACTCTCTCATCACAATATCAAAGTATGAAAGTGCTTTCTTATACTTAGACTGATAATAATAACAAAAACCTATTTCATAATAAGCCCAAGCGACATCTTTAGGAAATAAATTTCTATCATAATTATCCAAGATATACTGATAGTATGCAATCGCATTTTTGTATCTTTTTTCATTGAATTCCGTATATGCTTTTTCAGCTATTATTTTAGGATATCTTTTTTCCTCCTCAGATACATTAATAGTAGATGCACAAGAAGTAATTAAAATACTACCTAAAATAATAAAAAAAAAGCAAAAACGCACTAAAAAAATCCATTATTTTTTTATAGAATAAACCTCATCACGAACAGGTAAACTCTTTCTTAAAACTTTTAAGAAACTCTTAAGGTCTCCCATTTCCTTATAATCAGAACACTTATCTACGGTTCTTCTTGCAACAGTAAAATACTTGTACATTTTTTCTTCACCAAGTTTTTTACGCCACTGTTCTTGAGTACATTTTACTCTTAAAAGATATTCTGAGCCATCTATACCGCTAGACTTTCTAAATAAGACACAGTATCTACAGTTAGCACAATAGATGCCACCATCAATAGATTGTTCATTTTGTTCTTCACTCATAAAACACACTACCAAAATATAATTTAATTAAAAAAAGTATAACAAAATTTAAAATAAAGTCAACATTTGTAAATATTCATATTACAAAACACTTGTCTAATGTCATAAAATAATATATACTCTAAAACTATATTTAATAGCTAAATATAGGATATGAAAAAAAAATTAAATCTACAAACAACAACATTATGGGATTATCCATCACAACAATACCTAAAAAGTGAAGAAGATAAACATAAACACTATATAGGAGCAACACCTGCATATATTATATGGAATCTATTACAAAGATATACAAAAGAAAAAGATTTAGTAGTAGATCCTATGTGTGGAAGTGGAACTACTATAGATGTTGCAAGAGATTTAAATAGAAGAGCTTTAGGATATGATATAAACCCTAAAGCTTTAGAGAGAAAAGATATTTTTAAAGCAGATGCTC
This sequence comes from uncultured Spirochaetota bacterium, assembly GCA_944390575.1. Lineage (GTDB taxonomy): Bacteria > Spirochaetota > Brachyspiria > Brachyspirales > Brachyspiraceae > Brachyspira. The sequence goes on along the minus strand of CALXQJ010000002.1, from coordinate 145,403 downwards.
GTAAAATACCTATAGAAGATGAAAAAGTAGATTTTGTATTTATAGATCCACCATATAGCACTCATATAAACTACTCTGAAGAGAAAAACTGTATTGGAAAATTAAGTGCTAAAGATGATGAATATTATAATGCTATGGATAATGTTATATCTGAAATTAATAGAATTATGAAAAAAGATAGATATATGGCATTATATGTATCTGATTCATACGAAAAGGGATATCCATTAATGCCTATAGGGTTTAGATTATTTGAAAGTTTAAATAAATACTTTATACCTATTGATATAATATCTGTAGTACGCCATAATAAAGATCTGAATAAGGGAAATTATCATTTAGCTGCTATTGATAATAATTTTTACTTAAGAGGATTTAATTATCTTTTTATAATGTATAAAAAGGGAAATAGAACTATAGATAAAAACGGAAAACTTAATTTAAGACAATTATAAATTAACTTATTACATAATCATAATTTAATTAGTTTAAAATTATAATAATGAAAAAAATACTAACATTAATAATAATTATATTAAATATAATTTCTTGTGCCACAATGCAAGAACAAGATAACAGCTCAGTTCTAATAGGAAAAGATAACGGTCAAATAGGAGTTGTTAATAATTGGAGTAACCCTAATTTTAAAGGCGGTAAAACTACGACTATAATAGCAGAAGGTTATGCTTCTTCCGATGGCAGAGGAGATGCTAATGCTATAGAACGTGCTTTAGAAAGTGCAAAAAGAAATGCTGTAGAACAGGCTGTAGGAAGTATTATAAACTCACAAACTACAGTAAAAAATAATAAACTAATAGAAGATAAAATATACGAGAAAACTACTGGATATATTTCATCATATAAGGTTTTAAGCATAAATAAGAATTCTTCTCTATGGCAAACAAAAATAGAAGCTACAGTTGGAGTAGACTTATTACAAGATAATCTACAAGCTATAGGAATTCTATTAGATAGAAAACAACTTCCATTAATGTTAATTTTAGTATTTGATAATGAAGGAAATATTAATACAACTTTTAATACAGCCTTAGAAAAGAATATGAGTAAAAAAGGATTCAAATTCGTAAGTGCAAGAACAATCAATAATTCATTAGAAAAAGAAAATATAGATACAAAAACAATATCAAAAAATAAAGACTATATAAAGCAATTAGCAAATATAACAAAATCACAAGTAGTAATAACAGGAAAAGCAGACGCATCATTCTTTACTTCTATACAAGGTACAGCATTAAAAAGTTATAGAAGCGATATAGCAATTACAGCTATTAATATTTCAGACTACTCCACAATAGCAAGAACTACATATCAAGTTGGCGGAGTTGGAGGAACTGATGAGGATGCTAAATCTATTGCACTTGTAAAATCTGCAGAAAATATAACTGAAGATTTTTCTAGTCAAATACTATCAAAATGGCAAGAGGAAATACAAAGCGGAAGCGAGTATACTATATATGTATCTGGACTTGATTTTAGTAGTGCTATAGATTTTGAAGATGAATTAAAGAAAAATATTGGGGATATTAAAGAAGTATATAATAGAGGATTATCTGGAGATACTTCTACTTATTTAATTAAGTATGTTGGTAGTAGTAAAAATTTAGCTATAGATATAAATAAAAATGCTAATAAAATGGGATATAAAATATTAATAGATAAATTCGATGATAAAACAATTACATTAAAAGCAAACAAAAAAGAATAGTATTAAAAAATATATAATAATATAAAAAGAGGTAAATTTAAAATGAAAGATAAATTAGTATTACATACTTGCTGTGCTATATGTATGTGCTACCCAAAAACTATGCTTGATGAATATGAAACTATATTTTATTTTTATAATCCTAATATACATCCTATAGAAGAGTATAATAGAAGAAGAGATGAGTTTGTAAATTATGCTAATAGTATAGGTATAGAAGAACATAATATTATTGTTGATGAAGATCATAAATATGTAGAAAAATGGTATGAGGATATAAAAGGGTTTGAAGATGAGCCTGAGAAAGGAAACAGATGTAATATTTGTTTTAAAAATAGAATGGAGAAATCTTTTGCTTATGCTAAAGATGTTGGTGCTAAATATGTAACTACTGTAATGACAGTAAGCCCACATAAAAACAGTAAAACTATAGAGATGGTTGGTAATGCTTTAGCTAAAAAATATAGCCCAGTAGAATACCTTCATTTCGACTTTAAAAAGCAAGATGGATTTAAAAAGACTAACATTATAGCAAATGAAGCTAATTTATATAGACAACATTACTGCGGATGTGAGTTTAGTATTAGAAAATAGTATCACTATTTTTTAGACTCACTAATAATAACATCCAAATTATCAAGCATATTGCCAATAAAGTCTAATTTGTTTTTATCAAACTTTCTTAGCTTTTGAGATATGTTGTTTATTTTTTCATCTGTACTTTCTACGGTATTACTTTTTATATTAAGTAATGCCTCAGGTACAGTGTCTAATGCATTTGCTATTTTATTGAGATTTTTAATAGAGATATTACGAATACCTACTTCTACACCCTGAATATACTTGCTAGACAATGATGAACATTCTGCTAATTTATCTATAGTTAATTTCTTCTTCTTTCTAATACTTCGAATATTTTCACCTAAATTTCTAAGTAAAACATTGTTATCCATACCCTATCACAATCTCCAATATACTGCTTTATACCATATATAATAGTTCAATAATACAATTAATAAAACAACATATAAGAAGACTATAACAATAAAAAAATATATTTTTACTACTTATAATTTACTTATCTACATTACTTGCATTTATAATATAAGGATCTACTTTTATGATAGAAGGATTAAATGCTGTATCATCTATATTATTTATAATATTAACAATAGTATCTACAATAATCCTCGCCTCTGTTTTAGAATCTTGTACAATAGAAGAATATAAGCTACCATCCAATAAATAATTATAAGAAGAATAAGTAGCATCAACACCAACAACAACAATATCACCCTTATTAGTTCCAGCTCTTTTATTAAGAGAGCGAATAGCATTTATAGCACCTATAGCCATATCATCATTATTAGCAAAAATAATATCTATAGGAAGATCACGATCAAACCAATTAATTACAGAATCAAAAGCAAGATTCTCATACCAATTAGCACGTGCCTTATCTATAAGTTTAATTTTAGTATTAGATAAAGTTTCAATAACAGACCCTGTTCTAATTGTAGATGCCTCATTATTTGGATTGCCAGTTAATATTACAGCATTACCATCTTTACGAACCTTAAGAACTTCTAATACTTGTAAATACCCTATTATATTTTCATTGACACCAACATAAGTATAAGTACCAGACTGTAAAGTTGTTGGTTTTATATTAAAATATACTAAAGGAATATTATGACTTTTTATATACTTATCTATCTCAGGAGCCATATTAATATCAGCTATTTGAAGTAAAATAGCATCAACTCCATTTAAAATAGCCTCTCTAATTTGAGCTCTTTGAATATCAGGATTATAATTATAATATCTCTTTATAGAAATATTTTTATACTTTATAGAACTATAACTTTCTATATCCTTAACTAATGTTTCTACAAAAGCTGTATTAACACTAGTAAAAAGTGCTATTTTATATTGATGTTTATTATTAGAAGTATTATTATGAGAGCAATTTAATAATACAAATAATAAAATAAATAAAAATTTTTTCATATAAAAAGTATATATATTATTATCTATAATTTGTAAACTGCAGTGGTATAGGATATTCTTTTTCTTTAAGAGCATTAATAACAGCTTGTAAGTCATCTTTTTTAGCACCACTAACTCTAACTTGTTCATCCTGTATAGATGCTTGAACTTTAAGTTTAAGATCTTTAATATCTTTTACAATCTGTTTAGCTAAGTCTTTATCTATTCCAGTTACAACTTCATTAATTTCACGTACAGAATCTCCAGTAGCCTTTTCTTTTTTCTTCTCTCTAAGACACTTTTGATTTAGTCCTCTTTTGATGAACTTAGAAAATAATATTTCACGCACCTGTTGTAGAGTAAAATCAGATGGAGTATGTATAGTAACTGTTTTATCACCCTTACTAAACTCTATTGTAATATTTTGTCCTTTAAAATCAAATCTATTACTAATTTCTTTAACTGCAACATTTACACAGTCATCTATAACCTGTAAATCCACTTCAGAAACTATATCAAAACTTGGATCTTTAGCCATAAGAAAAAACTCCTTACTTTAATATATAATGATATTATATATATACTGATTATAATTAAAAATCAAGATATTTTATTAATGTAAAAAAGTTATACTATATATCTTTAATAAAAGTAATAACATATTATTTTATAAATAAAATAATTAATAGCATTATAATATTTTTGTAGTAAAATACATTTTATAATTAATATTTTTTTGTTAAAATAAATTATAATTTTTCTATATAAAGAATAATTTTTGGAGCTATCAAGTGAATTTATGGATTTTATCAGAAGAATATCCTAGAGTAAAGACTTTAGAAACTATTATAAAAATTTTTTTAAAAGATTATAACTTCTCATCATTTATAGATAATATTAGGGTTATCCCTATACTTGAAAATAATTCATTTAATTTTACATATAAGGTTATTGGGATTAATTGTAATAAAATAGAAAATATATTTATAAAAATATCTAAAGGTTCATCAAGTTTTGTAGATTACTTAATATTTTATCAATATAATGAGCCAAATCATTATGATAATCCAATATATGCTATAGAAGAAACAAAAACAGAGATAAAGAAAGTCGTAATACTTCGATTTATCAAAGAGCAATAAAGTTTATATTTGTTGATGATTATTATAAAAATGTAAAAAAAGTAATGCTTCATCAAAGACAAAATATTAATAGAAAATTTACTGATACATATACTTTTGGAGTCAAACTATTAAAGACTTTTAATGTTTTTTTTACAGATGAAGAGACAAATAAAATAATACCTTTTTCTAATATTGATGAGCTCATAACATTTAAAAACAATATGAGAAAACCTCCAAAAGGTAATACTCCAATAACAATTACAAAAATAAATAATAATGTAATAGAAATATCTGGTATACTAAAAAAATCTGATAGTTTATCTCAAGATCCAAATATAGGAGCTTTGACAGCTATATCTTATGCTTTAAGAAAATTAGGTTGGAAATATAATATAATTATTACTAAACATAAATTAGAACAAAGACATATAAAAAAAAGTAAATTTGTACAAATTGCTCATGATCTTAATATTGGTCTTGATAAACTTTATATACCAAAAGTAGAATTAGATAACTTATATTGGCATTATGATAGAGAAGGGGAAAAATTAGCCACAATATTTGTACATGTTATAGTTGAAAGTTTTACTAATGGAAATTCAATTTTTGAAAATCATGCTGGATGTGAGAAAGGATATTTTATAACTTCAGAAAATGAATATATAGCTTTAGAAAAATATGTTAATAGAGAAGATTATAAATCAGGAAATAAAACTGCAAAGTTGAACATACCTGATTTGATTTTAATAGATGTTAATAAATTGGAAATAATCAATATAGAAGGTAAAAAAATAACTAATTTAAAAGAAGGATTAAAATCATTAGAAGAATATTGTAAAATAGAAGGCATGTATATAAAAAAATATTATCCTAAATATGAGATTATAAGAACATTAGTTATATATGGAGGAAATGAAAAAGATATTAAACAAGAGATCAAGATAGGTTTCTTATTGTCAAAAGATGGGAATATTTTACTTGGAATAGAAGCTCCACATTTGTTTAAATTAGCAGTCAAAAATTTATTAGATTTTTGGAGAAATTGACATGCTTAAATCTAATATTTTTTTTGTTAAATCGCCATTAAATTATATAGGTGGTAAATATAAAATATTAAATCAAATAGTACCTATATTTCCAAAGTATATTAATAATTTTATAGATTTGTTTACAGGTGGTGGAAATATTGCCGTTAATGTAAAAGCTCAAAAAATATTTATGAATGATAATTTAATTTATTTAATAGATCTGTATAAATTATTCTATGAATTAAAATATAATAAAGTATTAGAATATATTTATAATAGGATAGAAGAATATCAGTTATCTGATGATAATGTTGATGGTTATAATAGATTGAGAGATGAATATAATACAAATAGAAAACCTCTTGATTTATTTGTTTTAGTATCGTATTCATTTAATCATCAGATAAGGTTTAATAATAATCATCAATTCAATAATCCTTTTGGAAAGTATAGAAGTTCATTTAATAATTCTATAAAAAATAATTTAGAAAATTTTATTTATAGAATGCAGAGTTTAAATATACATTTTAGTAATAACAATTTTGAATGTTTTAATTTTGATTTTTTGAAAGAAAACGATTTTGTATATTGTGATCCTCCTTATCTTATTAGTACAGGAACTTATAATGATGGTAAGAGAGGATTTACTGGTTGGAATAAAGATAGTGAAATTATGTTATTAAATATTTTAGATAATCTTAATAAAAGAAATATAAAATTTGCTTTATCTAATTTTTTAATTCATAACGGTCAAGTCAATAATATATTAAAAGAATGGATTTCGTATAATAATTATAATATAAAAAAAATAGATTCTAATTATAATAATTCTTGTTATAATAAAAAAATATTATTAGAATCTAAAACTATAGAAGTGTTAATAACAAATTATAAAACAAATTCTTTAGATGAAGATACGAATAAAAGAAATTTATTTTCTAATATGGAAATATAGTTTATGAGGTTTATTGGAAACAAAGAAAATCTGCTAAAAAATATGTATTCAATAATTAATTCAAAAAATATACGTGGTAAAATATTTTTTGATTTTTTTGCTGGAACAGCTAATGTTAGCAAATTCTTCAAGAGTTTGAATTACAAAGTATATTCATCTGATATATTATATTTTTCTTATTGTTTACAATATGCATATATAAAAAATAATATAGTACCTGAATTTGAAAAATTATTATATTACTTAAATATAAAAAATAAGAATATGTATTTATTTTCTGATTCAAATTTAGAATTAGTTTTAGAGTATTTAAATAATATTGAGCTATTTGAAGGCTTTATATATAATAATTACACAATGGGAGGTACTGAGAATAAAGAATATAGAAGAATGTATTTTTCAGATTACAATGCAAAGAAGATTGATGCTATAAGAATTGAGATAGAGAAATGGAAAAATGATGATTTGATTAATGATAACGAGTATTTTATTTTAATAGCTTCATTGATAGAAAGTGTTTCTTTTTTTTCAAATATTTCTGGAGTATATGCTGCTTTTCAAAAAAAATGGGATAGAAGAGCATTAAAATCTTTTGTATTAAAACCTATAAAATTAATATTTAATAATAAAAAAAATGAAGTATTTATTGGCAATAGTATGGATATAGTAAAAAATATAAATACAGACATATTATACTTAGACCCTCCGTATAATGAAAGACAATATGCTCCTAACTATCATATATTAGAAACTATAGCAAAATATGATAATCCTAAAATAAAAGGAATATCTGGTATGAGAGATTATAAAAATCAAAAATCTTCATTTTGTAATAGAAAAACTGCTTTAATTGATTTAGAATTTATTATTAATAATGCCAATTATAAATATTGTATATTGAGTTATAATGATGAAGGTATTATGAAAGAGGAAGATATAATATATATAATGTCTAAGGTAGGAAAAGTAGAACTAGTAAAATTTGATTATTTAAAATTTAAGAGTAATTCTAATAACAATAAAAAATTTGTGAAAGAACATATATATATACTAAAAATATAGAATTAAATATTAAATTAAATAAGTATATGGACTTTGTAATATTTGATTTTTATGTTAAAATCGAAATATATTAATGTATATTTTTTTAAGTTAAGGAGACTTAAATAAAATGGCGGTAATGGATGTTATATTCAAACTTATATTTGGTTCAAAAGCACAAAATGATGAAAAAGTATTAAAACCTATAGTAGAAAAAACAAATAACTTTGAAGAAGAAATAAAAAAACTATCAAATGAAGAGTTAACAAATAAAACAAAAGAGTTTAGAAAAAGAGTAGAAGATTATATAGGTTGTAAAACAGAAGAATTAGATCTATCTATAGAAGAAAATAAACAAAAATTACAACAAGTATTAGATGATATACTACCAGAAGCTTTTGCAGTAGTAAGAGAAGCAAGTATTCGTACTACTGGTATGAGACATTTTGATGTACAAATAATGGGTGCTACTGTACTTCATCAAGGGCGTATTGCAGAGATGAAAACAGGAGAAGGTAAAACTCTTGTAGCTACATTGGCTGTATATTTAAATGCATTAACAGGACTTGGTGTACATGTAGTTACAGTAAATAATTATCTTGCAAAGCGTGATGCTGAATGGATGACTCCTATATACTCTATGCTTGGTATTAGTGTAGGTATATTAGATGATACAAGACCACATTCTCCTGAAAGACGTGAATGCTATATGAAAGATATAGTTTATGGTACTAATAATGAGTTTGGTTTTGACTACTTAAGAGATAATATGGTAGTACGTAAAGAAGATAAAGTACAGAGAAAGTTTTATCATGCTATAGTCGATGAGGTAGACAGTATATTAATAGACGAAGCAAGAACACCTTTAATTATATCAGGACCTGCTGAAAAAAATATAAAAATGTACTATGAAATAGATGCTATTATCCCTATGCTTAAAGAGGCACAAATAGATGAGCGTATGCGTGAGGTTGCTGGTACTGGAGACTATGTTTTAATAGAAAAAGATAAAAATGTATATCTAACTGAAGAGGGAGTTCATAAGGTAGAAAAACTTCTTAATATAGAAAATTTATACGGTGCTCAAAGTAGTACTATAGTGCATCATGTAAATCAGGCATTAAAAGCACATAAGGTATTTAAAAAAGATGTTGATTATATGGTGACTAATGGAGAAGTATTAATAGTAGATGAGTTTACAGGACGTGTATTAGAAGGTCGCCGTTATAGTGATGGACTTCATCAAGCTATAGAGGCTAAAGAAAAAGTTGCTATACAAAATGAATCTCAAACTTATGCTACTATTACATTCCAAAATTACTTTAGAATGTATCCTAAACTTTCTGGTATGACTGGTACTGCTGAAACTGAGGCTGAAGAGTTTTATAAAATATACAAATTAGATGTAGCTGTTATACCTACTAATAGAGGAATTGCTCGTCAAGATTTATCTGATAAAATATATAGAACTAAAAAAGCTAAATTTGAGGCATTAGCTAAGTATGTAAAAGAACTTCAAGAAGCAAAAAAACCTGTACTTATAGGTACTGTTTCTGTTGAGATGAATGAGGAATTGTCTAAGGTCTTAAAGAAATATAAGGTTCATCATGAGGTATTGAATGCTAAAAATCACTCTCGTGAGGCTGAGATTATTGCTATGGCTGGAGAACCTGGAGCTGTTACTCTTGCTACTAATATGGCTGGACGTGGAACTGATATTGTACTTGGAGGAAACCCTATAGTACAAGGTATTAATGAGATAGAACAAATTATTACTCTAACTAAAGATAAAGCTTTTAAAGAAAGAGATCCTCATAAAAAAGAAGAGCTTACACAAAAAATTAAGAATATAGACTTATATAAAGAAGCTTTTGTAAGATTTTGTATTGCTGGTAAGATAGAAGAAGCTAAAAAGCTTGCATTAGACAATAATGCTTCTGAGATGAATGATAAGATAGATAGAATTATTCAAATTAATGAGAAATGTAAAGAAGATAAAGAAAAGGTATTATCAGCTGGTGGACTTCATGTTATAGGTAGTGAAAGACATGAGGCTCGTCGTATTGATAATCAGCTTCGTGGTAGAAGTGGTAGACAGGGAGATCCTGGTCTTTCAGTATTTTTCTTATCTCTTGAAGATGATTTAATGCGTTTATTTGGTGGAGAGCGTGTTTCTAATATGATGCTTGCTATGGGTATGGGCGATGAAGAAGAGCTTGGACATAAGTGGCTTAATAAGTCTATAGAAAATGCTCAGAGAAAAGTTGAAGGTAGAAACTTTGATATTAGAAAGCATTTGCTTGAATATGATGATGTTATGAATCAACAACGTATAGCTATATATGCAGAAAGAGATTATATACTATACTCTGATAATATATCTTCAAGAATAGAAGAAATAATAAAAGATGTTACTACAAACACTATACAAGATATATCAAATGGCTCTAAAAGTATTGATGTAAATGAAATATCATCTTGGTTAAACAGCTATTTAATAGAAATAGATGAAAATAAACTTAATGAATTAACTTCTGGAAATATTAATACTATTACAGAAAATATATCTAAATTACTAATAGATACATATAATAAAAAATCAAAAGAAATAGATGAGAGAATATTTAGAGAAGTAGAAAAGAATATATTCTTATCTGTAATTGATAATAGATGGAAAGATCATTTATTTTCTATGGACTCCTTAAGAGAAGGTATTGGACTTAGAGGATATGCAGAAAAAAACCCATTAACTGAGTATAAACTTGAAGGGTATAAGATGTTTATGTCTACTATGTCTAATATATATAATGAACTTGTAGATTTAATTATGAGAGTAAAAATTGTACCTGATAATAATATTAATAGAGAAAGTACATTTGATGGTGGAATAGAAGAGAAAAGTAATTTTGATGCTATGAGTGCTAATAATCAACAAATGAAAAAATCTATGGGGCAAGCTAATGTAAAAATGACTAATAAAGTTGGTAGAAATGATCCTTGTCCTTGTGGTAGTGGTAAGAAATATAAGCATTGTCATGGTAAATAATATATTTAGTATATAAAAATAAGTGATTATATCGTTCAATAATAGATATAATCACTTAAGTTATAAAAGTATTATTTTTCTGAGAATGTAATACGTTTATTTATAAATTTTTTATTTTCTATCTCATCTACAAAAGCTAAAGCAAAATCTTCATAACTTATAAAACTTTCACCTCTAGAATTAAAACAAAGCTCATCAAACCCTATATTATAACTACCTGTACCTTTAGCCTCATAGTCAAAATTAGCAGAAGGTGAAACATAAGTCCAAGTAATATTTTTAGATTTCTTTAAAATATCAAAAGCATCCTTTGATACAGTAGCAAGTTTTTTGAACATTTCAGGAAAATCAGGTGTATCAAGTAAAATTATAGTATGTTCTTTATTAATATATAAACTAGCAGCACCTCCAACAATCATTAATCTTATATTACTATTAGATAGTATATTACACAAATGCTCCATTGCTAGACAATGCTTACTAAGTTCTGATTCTTCCCATACTCCAAATGCACTTACAATAGTATCAAACCCTTTTAAATCATCTAAAGATAAATTAAATAAATCTTTCTCTATAATTTCTACATCAAAATCAGAAATCTTTGATTTATCTCTCACTATAGCCGTAATGCTCATACCTCTTTTTAAAGATTCTTTCATTATTAGTTTACCAGCTTTTCCACTAGCACCTATTATAGCTACTTTCATATTAGCCTCCTTAGTTGTAATATTAGTTATTACAATAATAAAACACTTACGTTGTAATGTCAAGTATTACAATACAAAAAATTATTTACATCAATAAAAAAATATTATATAATAATATCAATGTTAGGATAGCTTATAAGATGATAATTAGTTCGAGATTTACAATATCTATACATATATTAATATGTATCTTATATTTTAAGAATGAAAAAATGACATCTAATTTTATATCTAAAAGTGTTAATGTAAATCCTGTTGTAATAAGAAATATTCTAGTACAATTACAAAAAGCTAATTTAATAACTGTAAAAAGAGGAACTGGCGGTATATCTCTAAACAAAGACTATACAAATATAACATTACTTGAAATATTTAATGCAGTTGATAGTTTAGAAAATAATAAATTATTTAACTTTCATCAAAATCCAAATAATGAATGCCCAATAGGAAAAAAAATAAAAGTAGCCTTAAATCCAAAATTAGAAAAAATACAAAAAGCAATGGAAAATGAATTAAACAATATAACATTAAAAGATGTATTTAATAATATATAATAGAGGAATTATTTATGAAAGAAACTAATAAAGTGATGATAGCAGATGATGGTCATAGAATGTATACTTATACTTTTATGCCAGATAATAATAAAGATATTAAAGCTGTAGTTCAAATAGTTCATGGACTTGGAGAACATGCGGGAAGATATAGAGAATTAGCTTCAAAATTAACTGAAAATGGATTTTTAGTTGTAGCTGATGATCATAGAGGTTTTGGGCGTAGTACTATTACAAAAGATCAAATAGGTCATATGGCTGACGAAAATGGACATGAGCTTATTATTGAAGATTTGAAATACTTAATGACAACAACAAAAGCAGAATATAATAATATACCTTATTTTATGCTTGGACATAGTATGGGTTCATTTCTAACAAGAGGTTTTTTAATTAAGTATCATAAAGATTTAGATGGTGCTATTATTATGGGTACTGCTGGAAAACCTAAAGGAATTGAGAAACTTGGTAAAACTATAGCGAATATTCAAAAGTCTATATTTGGTGGTAGAAAAAGAGCTACATTATTAGACAAATTATCTGTTGGTGGATATGGAAAAAAATATTTTCCTAAAGATAAATCTGCATTAGCTTGGCTTACTTCAGATAAAGAAGAAATAAAAAAAGCTGAAGAAGATGAATACTTTTCTGATAAACCTGCTTCTATAGAAACTTATATTCAACTATTTGAGCTTTTAGATAAAATATCGAACTCTGAAAACTACTCTAATATGAGAAAAGACTTCCCTATTCTACTAATTTCTGGAGATAAAGATCCAGTTGGAGATATGGGTGTTGGTGTTAAGTGGGTTTATGATATGTACAAATCTTTAGACTTAAAAGATATTAATATAAGTTTATACAAAGATGGTAGACATGAGATACTTAATGATATTCATAGATATGATGTTATAAATGAAATTATAACTTGGCTTAATGATAGATTAGATAAGTAATTATTGATTAGTTATTATATAAGAGCTTATATCATCAAAATTACCAGAAAAATTATATAATTTGCTAAATCCATTAGTAGCCATAATAGAAGAAGCTATAGATGAGCGATTTCCAGTAGAGCAATATAATAAATATTCTCTATTGGTGTCTAAGCTAAGTATTTTAGATTTAAAATCTACACTTAAAACATCTATATTAATAGAATTAGGTATATTTTTTACTATAAACTCTTCTCTTGTTCGTACATCTATAATAGTGAAATTTGTAGATGTGTTTAAAAGTTTTATTGCTTTATCTAAATTAAGATTTTTATAGGGTGTTTTATTACAAGATATTATAGTTAATATACATACAAATAATAATATTAATGCTTTATTTTTAATCATCTCTATAAACCTCTTAAAATGTATTATGTTAATAATATTATATTTTAGAAAATTGTCAAATATAACTTATCTATATATAAATTATAGATAAGTTACTTTGATTATATATAAAATATTTTACTTAGCTCTAATTATAATAGTTTTCTGACCATCATAACCAAAAACTTCACTATTATACATTTCTTCAGCTTTAGTAGCAGGTAATAAATATTTACCAGGAGTAATAGCACGAACAACATATTTATAAGTATGCTCTCCTTTATATAAGAAGTCAGCAAATAATAATATTCTATCATTATAGTTTTCAGTATAATTAAAACTACCCCACCATCTATTAGAACCTGTTATATTCTTAACTTCACTACTTTCAGTATTAAATGTAGAGTTTAGTATACGCATTCCTGATGATATACCGCTATCAACAACAACAAATTGTCTATCATAATCAGAAGAAATCTTAACAACAACAACATATTCCTCACCCTGTTTCAAGCTTTCAAGATTTAAATTAATTCTTCTACCAGACTTAGTCTCATAATATCTCTCAACTTTTATACCAGCATTTCTATTGTCTAAAGTTTTCCTCGGAGCATAACTTAAACGAATACCATAATAGAGTCTACCAACACCATCCTTATTTATCATAGAAGTCGTACTAGTATTTTCATATCTAGCAAATATAAAATTACTTCTTCTACTATTAGAGTTATTTAATAATAAACTTAATGCAGTAGAAGAATAGACACTAGATACATTTCTATTTTCAAATATAGTAGAAAGTAAAGTTTTATTATTAAATAAAAACTCAGCTTTAAAGTTTGGATCAATATTTTCATACTTTTTATAATAACTATTCATAGCGGAAAATACAGATACATTATCTTGAGTATTCAAATATCTACCTTGCTTTCTACTATTAATAAGCCATCGTACAACCTTTTCATTAATATTAGAATCATAACCAGTCTCTATTAAAGCATCTAAAACTATAGCAGTATCTCTAACAGATGAAGAATGTATCCAAGATAATTTAGAATATATATTCTCTAATTCATAATGAGCAGTATTAGAGTCTTCTTTAAGAGTATTAAGAATATAATTTCTTACTTTAGAAATACTCTCTTCACTATACTTATTATAATACATAGCCTTTAATAATTGAGATAAAGCATAAATTGGCATATTATTAGCCTTATTATAAAGTCTATCTATAACAGTATTTACATCTTTATAATTAGCAAGAGAAAGAACATAAGCCATATAAGCTGTAGTAGATAAATCTATATACTCATCTTCAAAGAATGTAGGAACTTCAGTAGCACCACTATTAACATACTTATATAAATACTCAGTAGCAATCTCTAAAGATTTTTCATCTATACTATAACCATCTTTTTTAGCCTTAAGCATAACCTCAACAGCATAAGCAGTAAGCCAAGGAGAAGTCCAACTCTTATTTGGATAGTATGCAAAACCTCCATCAGATGTTTGATAATTTACAATATTATTTAATACATTAGAAACTGTATTATTCAAACTCTCTTCTGTACTATCAGTAAGCTTCATATCTAAAACAAGTCTTTTAGATGTGATAATAGGATAAGCCCTTGATAATTGTTGCTCTAAACATAAGTATGGATATGTTTCTAAGTATTTTATACTACCTGTTAAATCACTAAATGCTGATGGAGAGAAATAAACATCCAAAGAACCAACATTTGTATATACATCTCTCATATCTGGAATAACAATATCTAATGTTTCATTCATATTAGTTGTACTACTATAATAAGCTACAGTTTCTGTTGTCATTGGTGTTTTTATATTAAACTTTTTCTCTAAAGCATCTGAATACTCATTAGCATTAGCAACTATTGTAATATTAGCCTCTCCTTCTTTTAAAGCCATAATATCAAAACGAACATCAGCACTATCACCTTTTTTTATATAAACTTTCTGTAAAGAATTATTAACTACAACATTAGAGTAAATAGCTTTAACTTCTACTTCTAAATCCTTATCAGAATAATTATAAACAGTAGCACCAGCTCTGAATTTATCATCAACATAAGCAAATTCAGGAATAGTAGAAAGAAGCATAAGATTCTTCTTAACAACAACAACATCATCAGAAGCACCAAAATATCCATCCTTATCAATAGCAGAAGCCATAATTCTAAAAGATGTTATATTATCAGGTAACTTAAAAGTGACAGTAGCCTTACCATTAGCATCAGTTTTCACCCTACCCTGATAAAATGCAGTAGATAAAAAGTTCTTACGTACAGTATATATATCTAAAGCCTTAAACTCAGCAAGTGATGAGTTAAAAGCCTGTGCCTTAAGTCCATCTCCTCCAGGAGTGTCCCCCTTTTCTCCATAATTACGTTGTCCTATTAAATGTATACGCGTATCTACACTGCCAACTCCCAAAGGACGTTTACCATAAAAAGTATTAAACCAATTAGGAGTTTTATAGCCTATTAAATTAAGTACACCAAGATCAACAACACTAAGCATAACTTCAGTTTCTAAAGGCTTACTCTCCTTAGTAGATACATATAAATCAATAGTCATCTCCTTAGAAGGCTCTAAAACATCAGCAGATTTTACTATCTTTACATCAAGCTCCTTTTCAATAGGAGAAACATTAATACCAGCATAACCTATCTTAAACGAAGGCTTACCCTCATCAGTAGCATAATTAGTAAAAGATTCATCCTCAAATCTACCACTAACTAGAGACACTCCTATATAAACATTAGGTAAATATTCTTTTTTTATAGGAACCTCTATCAATGCTGTAGTTCCCTCTATATTTGTAATAAAACTATCTAAAACATATTCTCTCTCTACAGTTACAATAGCTGTAGCTTTTTCATAAGGAGATTTTACCATTATACGTGCTGTTTCATTTGGTTTATAATCTTCTTTTTCTGTAATAACTTCAAGTAAATCATCATCAAACATAGCCCAAGGTGCATAATCTTTACCTATAACATACATATATTCATCAGAGGCAACTTGTCTATTTTTAGAGTCTACACCACGAGCTTGTACAATATAAAGTCCTGATTTTTCTGGTGTAAATTTATATTCTATACTATCTTTTGTAGTAGTGATATTAGTAGAAGCAATAACTGTATCTATTTGCTTAGACTCCCACTGAAAACGTCCTCCAGTAATAGCTTTACGTACAGACTCCCAATGACGCTTTATAAGTTTAACTTCTATATTCTTATTTTCTAATCGATTACCATCAACATCCGTAGCTATAAACTCTAAAGATGTTTCTTTATCAGTCTCAAGAAAATAACCCTGACGCTTTATACCTATATAATAATCGCTACCATAAATTAAAACATTTCTACTACTGCTAACCTTTTGAGAATCTTCTCCCTCAACAGTAGCTTCAACAGTAACATATCCAGCATTAATAGCACGACTAATATCTATTTTTTCATCTATATTATATTCTCCATTAATATTTAAAACCCCTTCCCCACGAGAAATAGTAGAGAAATAGTCAGTATTAAACTCATCTTCAAACCAACTAAGCTTATTAAATCTAAATCCAGAATTATTTGGAGGAGTAAAAGAAGTTTCTCTAATAGAAATATTATAACTAATATTTTTATTAGCCATAGGCTCTCCAAATAAATACCATCCAGACATTTTTATAGGTAGAGTATCACCCAAGTAATAATTTTTATCCTCAAGCCATATTCTAGACTCAAACTCTATAGACTTATACTCCTCAACTCTAAAGCTTTGACTTAAACTATATAGTATATTGTTATCATCTTCTTCTGTATTATTTGTGTTAGTAGAACTAATATCTTTTTTAAATCTAACATTTACTCTATAATACCCAGTAGGAGCATCTGAAGGAAGTTTAAAATCTATTAAATAAGAACCATATTCATTAAGTGACGTTACACCTTCTGTTATTTTATCATCTCTTGAACTAAACACCTCAAATGTAGCATTAGTAAGTTCTGATGAAATAACCCAACTAGAAAGTTTCTTTTCTCTAATAACTCCTTTGATATGTACCTCTTCACCTGGCTTATATAAACCTCTTTCTGTAAACATAGCACCATTATATACTTTATCTTCTTGATAATAGTCATAATCTATATCAAGTCTCCAAGGAGAAATTCCATTATAAGAATCACTATTTATAAATGATATATCATCATCCTTAGTAACTATTGCCCACTGTCTTGGAGTGCTCCATCTGCTTGTTCTTTTTATATTTAATAGTCTAAATCCTTTTGTATATGCTGTACCATTTTTATCTGTTTTTACTACATCTAATATATTATTAAAATCATCTCTTATTTCTACTGTTGCTCCTTCTATTGGTAAGCCTGTTTTTAGGTCTGTAACAAAAATAGCATTAGAGTCACCTGCAAACTTACCAGTAACACCCATAGATGTAACTTGTATATCTGAAGCACTTTTATAAGAATACTCATTGCTATAGCCAACTAATGTATCAAACTCTAAAGATAAAAATCCAAACTGCCTATCTAAATAATTAGTAAGGTTTAATGCTGTAGTTATATATCTATTTTTTTCTACATTTGGAGTATATGAATACTTTTTCTCATAGCCTATTAAATTAGAGTATTTGTTCGTATAATTCTTAAACTCTATAGAATTGTCATATCTATAAACCTTTTCATTTACAAGTAAAAATGGAATTATATTTTCCTTATCAACATATCTGCTATTAATATTTATAGTATTAGGATTAATTACTTGTATAGGTAAATACATATTATCATAAGACTCAACTACACCCATACCAGATGGTATAGATACTCTTGGATTATAATCTATGACATTTAATGTAATTAGAACATCATTAGTAAGTGTGTTTCCTGATATATCTTTAAGAGATTTTTTTACTTTTATAGTATACTCCATATTTGGATCAAATCTTATAGAATATAAAGAAAATGATTTGGAACTCCAATTTTTATCTTCTAAATCTTCTTCTGATGGTAGTTGAACTTGTGGAGTTATTTCTAAATTTTCTATTAAGTCTTTATAATATACTTTTGAACTAAACTCTATTTTTGGAGGAAGTGGTGAATATGATGCTGTAACTATTTGATTATTAGTGCCATTAAAATAAAAACTATCTTGAACTTTAAATGCAACTGAATTATCACTTTGAAGACCTAAAGATCCAATAGTAGAATTAAGTCCCTTATTCAATTTTGTTATTATATAGTCATTATATCTAAAGGATTGTTTAGGAGTTATTACTATAACTTCATTAAAATCATAATAATCTATCTCCCAGCCTCTTACATCTTTCTCAGTAGCATATCTAATATCAAAATCTAAATCCTTATTTTCTAAAGTGCTATTTAATTTTATATAATTCTTAGCAGTATTTAAGTCTATAAGCATATTAAAATATAAAACTATACTACTTGTAAATATAACATCTCGCTGATCCATGTATGGAGATGATTTCACTAATGTAGGTCTTATTGTATTAAAACTCCAATTATAATCCTCTTCTAAAATATCTCCAGATACCTCACTTCTTATACCCTTTTTAAGCGTAACTTCAATTTTAGTATTAGCAGGCAATTCCTCCTTTGGGTAAAATGCTAATGTGTTTACAGAAAGCCATCTATAAGTACCATCCACTTTTATATTAAAATTAAGGTAATTTTCTTTTATATCATTTATTGCTTTTAAACTTATCATCTGCTGATTGAATGTTATAGTTATAGCTTTATAATTATCAGCTTTTGTATTATCTCCTATAGGTGTAACTTTTTCTATCATAATAGCCGAGAATAAATTACTAAAACTAAATAAGAAAAATATACAAATAAAGTTTGTTAATTGTTTTTTCATAAAAATAACCTATAAAATTTTTATTGAAATAATATACTAAAAATTATAAAAAAATAAAGAATAAAAATTCATATTTTATAAAAAATAATAATCATAGGAATATTCAATAATGAAGAGAAAAATAGAACTTAAATGCAAACAACTATTTCTTATATATAATTCTATAAATGCAATGGAAGTACATTTAATAAAAAATAATATAAAAGTAAAGACTTTTACAGATATAATAAATGATATTCCAAACAATATAGAAGATAATATAAAATATATTCTATATAAATCAATGAAACATTTAATGGTTCTTTGCAACTATATAAAAGTAAGACAGCTTATTACACAAATAAGATCTAATCTGATAAAAGATTATAATAAATACATAGACTTAGGTAATATAGAAAATATCAAAAAACAACTAAATCTAAAAGTTATATCACTAAAAAATAATCTTGAAAATACAAAAATTATAACTAAAGAATTATTAGATATAGCATATATATGTATACTAAGTTTAATATATATAGATAATAATTAATAAAAAAATGTACTTCTTTAAGAAAATATATTCTAAGAAGTACATTATTATTTATAATATAAAAATAAACTTAAACATTAATAACAGAATTCACTCTCTCATCAGTAATAGCTTTAGTAGGACACTTAGCAATACTCTCTTCAGTAAGTTTATAATCATTATAATTAACAACAGCTAAATTATCTTTCATATACATACCACCCTCAGCAGTACCCTTAACACAAAGACTACAACCAATACAAGCTCTATCACAAGCCTTCTTAGCAACAGGTCCTTTATCTAAAGACTTACAATAAACATGAAACTTCTGAGACACAGGATGTATTTCTATTAATTTCTGAGGACAAGCAATAACACAAGCATTACAAGAAGTACATTTTTCTTCTACAATAATAGGTACCCCAGTATCACTTTCTATAATAGCATCAAAAGGACAAGCTCTCATACAATCATAAAAACCAACACACCCATAAGAACAATCCCTATTTCCACCAGCCTGTACAGCAGAAACACAAGTTTGAGCACCAGTATATGTTTTATTAGATTTTACAATACCAGCATGACCATGACAAAATATATAAGCTCTTGTCTTCTCTTTAGGGGCTGGAGCAACTTTACCCAAATAATTAGCAACTATCTCAGTAGTAGCAGCACCTCCAACCGTACAACCATCAACAGGAGCCTTATCATCAACCAAAGCCTTAGCAAATTGTGCACAACCAGGAAAACCACAACCACCACAATTAGCACCAGGCAACATATCAGTAAGTTCTGTTACCCTCTCATCAGTATCTACTCTAAATATCTTAGAAGAATATATAAGCAATAAAGCAAGTATCAAAGCTATTAAGCCAGAAGATACAGAAGCTATAAGAATAGACATAATCAAAAACCTCCTATATAAATATAATTATCAAATCTTGATAAGCCCAGAGAAACCATAGAAAATTAATGCCAATATACCAGCTGTAATAAATGGCATAGCAGGTCCTTTAAATGCTTCTGGAATATCTGCTGTAGATAAACGCTCTCTAATAGAAGCCATAATAACAAGAGCTAATGTAAAACCTACACCTGCACCTAATGCAAAAACTATATTTTGTATAAAATTATATTTATATAATATACCAAAAATAGCAAGTCCAAGTACACAACAATTAGTAGTAATAAGTGGTAAGTAAATACCCAAAGCTAAGTATAAACTTTCACTTGTTTTACGAACTACCATCTCTACAAACTGTACTAAAGAAGCAATAACAATAATAAATAGTATAGTTTGTAAATACTCTATCTTAAAAGGAACTAAAATATAATACTGAATCATCCAACTAATAGCAGCAGTAAGAACAAGAACAAAAGTTACAGCTATACCCATACTAACTGCAGAATCTAACTTATTAGAAACTCCTAAGAAAGGACAAATACCCAAAAACTTAGTAAGTACAAAATTATTTACTAAAATAGTAGCAATGAAAAGAAGAACAAGATTAGTCATTAATTAACTCCTTTTTTATTATCTAAAGCTCTCTTAATAGCAATTAAAACGCCAAGTGTAAAGAAAGCACCCGGAGCTAAAATCATTACTATCCAAGGAGTAGTTATTTCATTATATACATTTAATGCAAAAGGCATACTAGACTCTACAATATTTCTAAAAAATCCAGTAATATCAAAACCAAGCCAAGAACCATTACCTAAAATCTCACGAATAGAACCAAGTAATACTAAAGAAATAAGAAAACCAAGACCATTACCAAGTGCATCACAAATACTTGCAACTACACCATTTTTACTAGCAAAACCCTCTGCTCTACCTAAAATAATACAGTTTACAACTATAAGAGGAATATAAGGACCTAATGCCAATGATAATGTATAAAACTTAGCTTTCATAACTATATCAGTTAATGTTACAAAAGCAGCTATAACAACAATATAACCCATAATCCTAACTTCACGAGCATATACTTTTTTTATAATAGAAATCAAGGTAGATGAACAAACAAGTACAAATATAGTAGCTACAGACATACCAAGTGAGTTCATTACATTGCTTGTAACAGCTAAACTAGGACATAATCCTAATACTTGAACAAATGTTGGATTATTTTTCCAAATACCTGATAAAAATGCTTCTGAATTTTTCATAATATACTGCCTTAGAATTGTAATTTAAACCAAAGTATTTTAAGTATATACTATATATAAAGAATTTCAAGTTTTATAAAATATTTAATAAGTAAATATTAATAAAAAAATATTATTCTAATTTAGAGAGGAAGTACAATTAGGACACTTTATAGCATTAATATTAATATTAGTAAAACAATAAGGGCATACTTTAATATCTTTTTGCTCTTCTTCTTTTTTATCTTTAATAAATCTATCTTTTAACTTAGATACTGTTTTTAATAAGATAAATACAGAAACAGAAGTAATAAAAAAGCTAATAATACTATTAAGAAATAAACCTATACTAACAACAATAGCACCATCATTTTTTGCCATCTCTACTGTAGTATAATTAGCATTATCAGTAACACCTTTTTTTAATACAATAAATAAGTCAGAAAAATCAACATCTGTTAATAATACTCCAATAATAGGAAGTATAATGTCTGAAACTAAAGAATTTACTATACTTGTAAAAGCACTACCTATAATAATTCCTACAAGCATATCTATAATATTACCACGTATAATAAAATTCCTAAATTCTCTAAACATAATAAAACCCCATAACTTTTTAATTATAATTCATTGACTTTTTATTATTTAATTATAACATAATTATCATAATATTTAAGGAGTAAAATTATGGATATTAAAGAAAATATTAAATCTGGATTATATGCTGGAATTGGTGCTATGATAAAGGGAAAAGAAAAAGTAGAAGAAATGGCTAAAGAGTTTATAAAAGATAAAAACCTAAATAAAGAAGAGGGAGAAAAATTTGTTAAAGAAGTAGTAGAAAAAGCTAATGAAACTAAAGATGAAATTACAAAATATGTAGATGAAAGAGTAAAACAAATTATAGACAAAGTTGGTTTCGTAAAAAAAGAAGAATATGATAGTCTCAAAAAAGAATTAGATGAATTAAAAGCATCTATAAATAAACAACAACAATAATAAAAGTTTTATATTTGAAGAGTATTTATGACTAATATACAATCGATAAACAGAACAAGAGAAATTATATCTATAATTATAGCCTATGGATTTAAAGATATAGTATCTGCTACTCCTATATTAAAATTAATAAAAACTCCTATTAATAAATTTAATTTTAGATATAAAGGAATAGATCTAAGCCAATATACAAGAGCTCAAAGAGTGAGAATGGCATTAGAAGAACTTGGCGTTACTTTTGTAAAATTAGGACAAATACTCTCAAATAGAACAGATATACTACCTAATGATATTACAACCGAGCTTAGTAAGCTTCAAGATCATGTTAAACCTTTTAATGAAAATATAGCCATTAGTATAATAGAAAAAGAATTAGATAAAAGTATAAATATAGCATTTAAAGATTTTAGTAGAAAACATTTAGCAAGTGCATCTATATCACAAGTTCATCTTGCCACATTACATACTGGAGAGAAAGTAGCCGTTAAGGTAAAAAGACCAAATTTAGAAGAAAATATATTAATGGACTTAGATATTATAGAGTGGCTTGCAAATATAATAGAAAAATATAATAATGACTTTGCATTTTTACAACCCAAAAAGCTAATAAAGGCATTTAAAACTCAATTATTACAAGAATTAGATCTAAATTATGAAAAAAATAATACTCTAAAATTTTATAATTATTTTCAAAAAAATAAGAATATTAAAATACCTAAAGTATATGAGGAATATAGTACAAAAAATATTCTAACATTAGAGTATATAGAAGGAAAAAAAATATCTGATATATCTAAAAATGATTCTACTTTAAATAGAAGTAAATTAGTATCTATAGGTATAGATGCTGTATTAGAACAGATTTTTATGCTTGGATTTTTTCATGCAGATCCACATCCTGGAAATTTAATGGCATTAGAAAATAATGTTTTATGCTTTTTGGATTTTGGAATGATAGGATTTATATCACCAAGCTCTAAAGAATCATTTACATCATTAATAATGAATTTAAGTGAAGGTAATCATTTAGCTTTAGCTGAAAATATATTAGAATTATGTGATTCAAAAGAAATAGAAAATATAGAAGATTTTAACTTAGCTATATTTATATTTGTAAATAAATATAATGATATACCATTAGAAAGTATAGATATTACAGAAGCTTTAAATGAACTTATTTATATAATAAGAGAGTTTAAGCTTAGTTTCTCAAGCAACATTATGCTTTTAATTAAGTCTTTAATTGTACTTGAAGGCGTTGCATTAAACTTAGATAAAAAAATAAAGTTAATGGAGCATATAAAAGTCTTTGCTTTAAAATATTTAAAAGATCAAATGAAAATAGAGAATATAATAAAAAGATCTAAGACTATAATATCTAATTATTCAAAGATAATAAAAACAATGCCGTCAGATATTGCAGACATTGTTTCTATGATAAAAAATGGAAATTTTAAAGTACAATTAGAACATAAAAAATTAGATGATATCTCAAAAATATTAGATGATCTTGGTAATAGATTAAGCTATTCTATAGTATTAGCTTCTTTAATACTCGCAAGCTCCTTAATTACAACAACAAAAATCCCTCCACTATATCATAATTTTTCTTTAATAGGTATAACAGGTTTTTTAATATCTGGAATTATGGGCTTTATTATGATAATAAGTAGAATTATAAAGAAATATAAAAAATAGGTATAATAAAAAAGTATGATAAAAAGAATTATAATAACTCTTATATTAATAATAGAATGTATTAGTATAATATCTTGTTCTAAAAATAGTAATAATAAAAAAATAGATAGTTTAATAGTATCAGTAGGTGGTGCACCATCTAATTTAGATCCTGCATTTGCAAAAGGAATACCAACAGCTACATACTTAACTCACACCTTTGAAACTTTAACTCAAAGAGATGAAAAAGGAAATATTATACCAGCATTGGCTTATGAGTGGAGTAGCACTAATAATAATACTTTATATACTTTTAAGTTAAGAGATAATGCAAAATGGTCTGATGGTAAGGAAGTTACTGCTTATGACTTTGTATATGCAATAAAAAGGATAATAGATCCAAAAATAGCATCTCCATTTTCTTTAGGGTTTGATGTTATAAAAAATGCAAAGAAAATTATGAAAGGAGAATTAGACTTAGACAGTCTTGGTATAAAGGCATTAGATGAATATACTCTACAAATAGAATTAGAAGTACCTTTACCATATTTTGAAGAGGCTATGAGTAGTGATATAGCTTCACCTGTTAGAGAAGATATTATAGAAGAATATGGGGATGATTGGTGGAAAAAGCATTTAGTTGGAAATGGTCCTTATATAATTAAAGAGTATGATGAAAACTTTAGAATAGTAATGATAAAAAATCCATATTATTGGGATAAAAACAATGTCAAGGCTAATAGCATTACATTTGAGTTTTTGGAAGATGTTAATACTGCTGTTGCTGCTATATATACAGACAATATATTATTCTATCCAGATGTACCAGAAAATGATAAACAAAACCTTATAGAAAAAAATATAGCTAAAGAAGTAGATACTACAGCAGTATCATACTACCTAATAAACTTAAACAAATACCCATTTAATAATAAATTAGTTAGAAAAGCATTATCTCTTGCAATTGATAGAAACTATATTACTGATAATGTACTTAGAGGTGGTAGAGTTCCAGCTAATGGATTTGTACCTATTAATGTAAAAAATGGAGATATTGATTTTAGAAAAAATGCAAGTCAATATTTTTCTCTTGATAAAAGAGACTATAATAAAAATATTGCATTAGCTAAAGAATTATTAATAAAAGCAGGTTTTAATAATATAAAAGACTTCCCTATAATAGAATTAATAACAACTACAAACCCAACTCATACATTTGTAGCTGAAGCTATTCAAAATATGTATAAAACTATGCTTGGAGTAGATTTAAAAATAAGATATGAAGAAAGTGCAACATATTCACAGTCTATCAAAAGCGGAAACTTTCAAATGATTACAGCTTCTACAAGTGTAGCATACAATCAAGCTACAGGATACTTAAGACTATTTCAAATTAATGGACTAGGTAACGTTGGTGGATATACCAATGAAATATACGATTACTTAGTAGATATTGCTATAACAAATGCAAATAAAAATATAAGAGAAAAAGCAAGCTTTGATGCTGAAAGAATATTAATAGAAGAGGATATGGCTATTATTCCTTTATATTATGATAAATCAACTATTATGCAAAATACAAAGTTAAAAGGCGTAAAATACGATATATTTGGTATTTATGATTTTAGAAATGCTTATTTAGAATAAAATATAAATAAAAAAAATAAAGTCTATATTTCAAATATATAGACTTTATTAAAGTAAAAACTCTTAATAATAAATATTATTTCTTTAATCCATAACGTTTATTAAACTTATCTACTCTACCAGCAGTGTCTAAAATCTTTTGTTTTCCAGTGTAGAAAGGGTGACAATTGTGACAAATATCTACGTGTAATGATTTTTGTACTGAGTGAATTTTAAACTTAGCTCCACAAGCACAATTTACATCTGTTTCATAATACTCAGGATGCAGATTCTTTTTCATTTTATAACTCCAAAAGGATAAATTAATTTAATTCAACAATTCAAAAAAGATTATATTATATAACTAATTAATTTGCAATAGATAATGATAGATAATAATCATAGAATATAAATAAAAAAAATATAAATTGAAGTATTTATATTTTTTACTTACTATTTTTTTACTTGCTATTATATAAGTTTTATGTTATAAATTATGTTCAAGTCTTTTGTGAATAGTAAATGAAGGAGTTTATCTAATATGGAAGTTATTTTAAAAAAAGATTTTATCTCATTAGGTTATGAAGGTGATATATGTAAAGTAAAAGATGGTTTTGCTAGAAATTATCTTATACCTCGTAATATAGCTGTTGTAAAAAATGCTGCGAACCTAAAAACTTTAGAGCAAATGCAAAAAAGTCTTGAAAAGAAAAGACAAAAGAGAATACAAGAAGCTGAAATTCTAAAAGGAAAAATAGTAGATATTACTATTGATATACCTGTAAAAGTAGCTGAAAATGGAAAATTATACGGTTCTGTAAGTCAGCAGTCTATAGTAGATGCTTTAAAAGAAAAAGAAATAGAAATTAGCAAGCGTGATGTACATATGGACAAGCATATTAAAGAACTTGGAAACTATGAAGTTGAGATTAAACTTTATCATAGTGTTAATGCTAAAATCAAGGTTAATGTTGTTAATATAAACAATAATACTGAAGAGAATCAATAATATAACATTCTATCTATAGGTATACTTAAAAATGAATAATATTCCAAGCTCAATAGAGGCTGAAGAGTCTCTATTGGGTGCGATGTTACAAAATCCTCAAGCAATATCAATATCAATATCAAAAATTTCATCAAATGATTTCTACTCTGAAAGAAACAAGCTTTTATATGAAAGTATATTAGAAATGCATAGTAGAAATATAGAGGTAAATGCTGAAACTGCTTTAAGATACTTAAAAGAAAATGGATTATTTGAAAAAGTTTTTCAAAATGATGAAGCATACTTAATGCGTATTATTGATGGAACACCTTTTCATCAAAATGCGAGATATTATTCTGAAATTATAGCTGAAAAATCACTACTTAGAGATTTAATAACAGTATCGCAAGATATACAAAAATCAGCATTTGAAGCTAAAGATAATGAAACAAGAGAGATAGTAGATTTAGCAGAAAAAAAGATTTTTGAAGTAACACAAAGAAGACTAGATAATGACTTCATACATATAAGAGATTTATTATACGAAGCTCTAACTACTATAGAAAGTAGAAAAAAACATAAAGGTACTGTAACAGGTGTACCTTCTGGATTTATAGGGCTTGATAAAGTAACACATGGCTTTCAACCTTCTGATCTAATAATATTAGCAGCACGTCCATCAGTAGGTAAAACTTCATTTGCTCTAAATATAGTAGAGTATGTACTTACAAATGCAGAAACTATTAATTTTGGAATAGGTTTTTTCTCATTAGAAATGAGTAGAATGCAATTAGTAGAAAGATTAATAGCAAGTAAAGCAAGAATTAGCCTTGGAAGAATAAGAACTGGTGACTTAGAAAAAAATGAATGGGCTAAACTTGGACAAACATTTAATAGCTTAGCTCAGTCTAATTTACTTATAGATGATGCAAGTCAGCTTACAATAATGGAAATACGTGGTAAAGCAAGACAAATGAAATATAAGTTTGCAGAAATGAACAAAGTAAGAGATAAAGATAAACCTCCTGTAGACTTAAAGCTTATTATTGTAGACTATTTGCAGTTAATACACTCTACTACAGGTGCTAGAAAAAATGGTACAAGAGAACAAGAAATAGCAGAAATTTCAAGAGGATTAAAAGCATTAGCAAAAGAACTTAATGTACCTGTTATAGCATTAGCACAGTTATCAAGAGCAGTAGAACAAAGACAAGATAAACCAAGATTGTCAGACTTAAGAGAATCTGGATCTATAGAGCAAGATGCAGATATTGTAATGTTTCTACATAGACAAAGACCAAATAGAGAAGATAAAGACGAAGAAGTAATAGATTCTAAAACTAATCAAGTAGAAGTTATACTTGCAAAACATAGAAACGGTGCTATAATTGATGGACTACCATTGAACTTCATAGCAGAACAAACAAGATTTGAGAATATATTTAACAATAATAGTGATATTTATAATAATTAAGGTTGTATATGAGTTCCACTTCAAAATTTAATATAGTATCTAGTATAACAAATAAAGTATCTAATATGTTAGCTGAGCTTGGGGATTTTTATAGTTTAATCATAGATGTATTCAAAAATACATTTAGAGGTAATTTTTCTTTCAAGTTATTATCAGAACAGATTATAAGAATGGGAGTAGAGACTTTTTTAGTAGCTTCTGTTACAGTATTATGTACTGGGATGGTTATGTCTTTACAAATAGCTGTTGTACTTGACAGTGTACTTAAGGGTATATCACAGTTTGTTGGAAACTTAGTTGGTAAGGCTATGGTTAAGGAATTATCACCTATGCTACTTGCTTTGATATTTGCTGGACGTGTTGGCTCTTCTGTTACTGCTGAAATAGGAACTATGAAAGTAAGTGAGCAATTGGATGCTCTTAAGACTCTTTATACTAACCCTATTGAGTATGTTGCTGTTCCTCGTTTTTGGGCTGCTGTTATATCACTTCCTATGCTTACTGTTGCTGCTGACCTTATTGGTGTTTTGGGTGGTGCTGTTGTTACTGTATTTGTACTTAATAGCGATCCTGTAATATACTTTTCTCGTGCTATTGCTGTTATATCTTTGTGGGATTTTATTAGCTCTTTAATAAAGGCACTGATATTTGGTGCGGAAGTTATATTAATATCTTGTTATTTTGGATTTAAAACTGATGGTGGTGCTGAAGGTGTTGGTAAATATACAACTACTTCTGTTGTATATAGTTTTACTGCAATACTAATTACAGACTATTTATTAGTATCTATATTTGAATTATTTGCCTAAACTACAAAAGAAAGTCCATCATAAGCAGGTTGCATATTTTTAGGTAATTCTTTTAATAATCTTCTATGTAAAATATCATGAGTCATATGTGTGAAATATACTTTCTTTATTTGTAGACTATCTGCTATATTAACAGCCTCTTGTAGAGATAAATGTGTAGAATGCCCTCTATATCTAAGTGCATTAAGTACTAATACCTTTGATCCTTTTATAATATTAAGACTACTCTCACTAATATAACTTGAATCTGTAATATAGCTAAAATCATTAAATCTATAACCTAATATACTAAGAATACCATGCTTAACAGGTATTGGAGTAATTTTAAGTCCATCTAATTCAAAAGGTTCAGATATATGATAAAAATGAACTTGAGGTAGTCCCCCACCCTTTTGAACTGGATTAAAAAAATAATCATATTTATCTGCTAATATTTCCATTGTAGATTTATTACCATAACAATCTATAGATTTACGCATTGTAAAGTTTAATGCTCTTAAATCTACAATTCCAGAAGAATGATCTGCATGATGATGAGTATAAAAAACGCATTCTATGTTTTTTATTTTTTCTCTTAATAATTGATATCTAAAATCTAAAGAAGTATCTACTATATAATTTTTATTATTATGATTAATCACAATAGAAGTTCTAGTTCTTTTATCACGTCTATCCTTACTTGTACAAACCTCACAATTACAACCAAGTACAGGAACACCATCAGAAGTACCTGTTCCCAAAAAAGTTATTTTCATTTTTCACCTTCATATAAAAAATACAATAATTACTGTATAAAATAATATATCATTATAACAATAATTAAACCTTATATCAATACACAAAAAACCATTTTAAAAATTATACTTCATATAATAAAATATTTTTTATTTACTTAAAAACAATATATATAAGAACATATTATTTTTATAAAAGGCTAAATAAAAACTTGCTTGATTTTTTACACATATAAAGTTATTATGTTTACAGAGCATATTTTATAAAAAATTTAGTATGAAAGTAGTTAAAGTAGTTGTCATTATATTTCTATTTAATATAAAAATCATATATGCAGATTTAGGCATACTTCTAAATTTAAACTTAAATGAATTAAAAGAAATAGATATAAGCAATAAAACAACTATAATATCAAATACAAATACATTAAACTCTATTGCAAGTAATAAACATCAACTATTTGTAGAACAATCAGCACTTGCAGGATTTAATTTCTTTAAACTCAATTTAGAAACAAGACTATACTATAGAACTATATTATATACAAATAGAGCTGGCTGGATGTGGGAAGATAATAAAGTTGATATTGGCATTGAAAATAATTTTTCTCTAGACTCTGATATTATAGGTATTTTTGCAGATATTAAACCTTTATCCTTTTTTGGAGTTAGGATTAATGCTAATTTTATAGCTATGTTTAATTTTGCTAGTGGTGGATATGTTGGTTTTGATAGTAAGGATGATAATTATTCTCCTGGAGAGTTAAATAGTAGAACTAAAGAAAACTCTATTGGAATTATGGCTGGTATAGCACCATACTTTGTATTTAAATTTAAAAGTTTTACAATTATAAATTATACACACATAAATTATATTTTCTTAGGAGATAGAAACTACTATTATGATCCAAGAACAGCTATACTACATAGTCAAAATGAAATAGAAATATTTAATGATATATTCCTACTTGCAAATATTAATTCTTTTAATATAGGAATGAATCATAGCTTAACATACTTAGTAAATGTTAATAAACTATCGCATAGAATAGGTGTTGCTACTGTTTTTAATTTTTCTTGGATAGAAAATACTCTTAATTTAGACTTATTAGTGTCAGGAGGATTAAATATTGGAATACCAAATTATAGTAGCTTAACATATATAGAAATGAAAACAGAACTCTCTTATAAAATATTATAAGGTATATAAGGATTATGAAAATTAAAAGAAAATTACTACCAGATAAATATTTATTAATAATATACATAGCATTATTAATAGCAGGATTAGTTGCTATTTATGGAGCTCAAACTGTTCATGAGCCTGGTACGGAGTATTTTTCTAATCATTTAAATCTTCTATTATCAATGTTTGTATTTAGTATTATAATATTAATAATACCAGACTTTTTTGACTTAATAGATAGAAATGTACCACTACTTTTAATTCTTACAATACTACTACTTATATACGTATTAATATTTGGTATTACAGTTACAGGTAGTTTTGCTAAAAGATGGATATATATACCACCAGGATTTACTATACAACCATCAGAAATAGCAAAAATAACAATAACAATCTATATAGCATCAGTGCTTGCCAAAAAAGGTGAAAAATTAAATAATATAAAAAAAGGATTAGTACCACCACTTATAATATTAATATTAGTATCAATACTAATTGCAATAGAGCCAGATTCTGGAACTTCATTATTATTTGCAATGGTTGGTTTTTCTATGTTTTTTTATGGAGGAATTCCTCTAAGATCTCTTATTATTTCTTGGATATTTTTACTTGCTATATTTATTATTTTTGTTCTTAATGTACCTTATATGAAAAGTAGAGTTGATGTATATTTGTCACCAGAACAACAATCAGAAGAAGATACTTATCAAATGAAAAGAGCAACTCTTGCATTTAATTATGGTGGAGTTACAGGTATACCAGATGAAGAAATAAGAGATGTTAGCACTCACCTACCTGCTGCTATCACAGATTTTATATTTGCTTCTATTGCTCAGAGATATGGACTTATTGGAAACTTACTGATTTTAATATTATTTATATCTTTTACTGCAAGAGGTTTTATTATTTCATCAAGAATTAAAGAAAATATATTTCTAAAAAATTTAGCTTTTGGTATAACAATATTTATTAGTTTTCAAGCATTTTTAAATATGATGGTAGCGACTTTAATAATACCAACTACAGGACTTCCTCTACCATTTATAAGTTATGGTAGAAATGCATTAGTTATCAATATGATTATGTTTACTATTTTATTAAAGATAACTCAAAGGAGAGAGCTATGAATAATATAATTTTATGTGGTGGTGGAACTGCGGGACATATTACTCCTGCTATTTCAATATATGATTTTTTTAAGAAAAAAGGATACAATCCTAAGTTGGTTATAGCAAAAAGAGATATAAGTCTAATTCCAAAAGAATATAGTTATGAAGCTCTATCTATATCATCACCTGGAAATATAAAAAAAAATATATTATTTATAATAAATTTCTTACCAGCTATAATAAGTGCATATAAGATTATTAAAAATACAAAACCTAAATGTGTAATTGGTATGGGTGGATTTATTTCTATGCCTATATTATATGTAGCTAAGATATTTAAAATACCTATATTTTTATGTGAACAAAACTCTATACCTGGAAAAGTAAATAAAATATTCTATAAAAGTGCAAAAAGTACATATTTAACTTTTGACAAAACATTAGAGTTCTTTCCTAATGGCAAGGTATTTGGTAATCCTGTTAGAAAAGAATTTTTTTCTACAAATAGAGAAGAAGCAAGAAAAAAAATGTCATTAAATGATAATGATAAACTACTTGTTGTTATGGGCGGTTCACAGGGGGCTTTAAAAATTAATCAATTATTTTTAGAATCTATAGGGGATATAAAAAAAGAAATAAATAATCTTCATATAGTATGGCTTACTGGAAATAGCTGGGCTGATAGTATTATTGAAAAAACAAAGGGTATAGATAATTTAACTGTTCATAGTTTTTATACTGATATGCCAACTATACTATATGCTGCTGATTTTATTGTATCAAGAGCTGGAAGTAGTTCTATTAGTGAAATAATAGCAGTTAATACTCCTTCACTTTTAATACCATTTCCATATGCTACAGACAATCATCAATACTATAATGCTCTTGATTTATTTAATAAAGATATAGCTTATTTAGTAGAAGAAAAAGATTTAAATAAAAATACTCTAACTACTATTATAGTTAATAATATAAAAAATAATAGTAGATTAAATGATATAAGAAATAACATAAGTAATAATAATAAAATATATGCTACAGAGCTAATAAGTAATGATATATTAAAAAATATTTAACATTAGTATCATAAAAAATGTTTTATTAAAAAATATATTAATAATGGATTTTAAAATATGTTTACAAGAAATAAAGAGAAAATACATTTTATAGGAATAGGTGGAATTGGAATGAGTGCTATAGCTA
Organism: uncultured Spirochaetota bacterium; assembly: GCA_944390575.1. Classification (GTDB taxonomy): domain Bacteria; phylum Spirochaetota; class Brachyspiria; order Brachyspirales; family Brachyspiraceae; genus Brachyspira. The sequence continues at coordinate 111,534 of CALXQJ010000002.1, read as the reverse complement.
GTGTTGTAAAGGCTATAGGATTTGAGGTATCTGGAAGTGATTTAAGTAAAACACAAAAGACTGAGTGTTTAGAAGAAAATGGAATAAAAGTATATTATGGACATAAAGCTGAAAATATAGAAGATGATGTTACAGTTGTTGTAAACTCTTCTGCAATAAGTGCTACAAATGAAGAGATAATAGCTGCAAAGGAAAAGAAAATTACTATAATATCGAGAGGCGAAATGCTTGCTGAGCTTATGAGGTTAAAATATGGTATTGCTGTATCTGGCTCTCATGGTAAGACTACCACTACTTCTTTAATTAGTCAGATTTTATTGTATGCTAATTTAAATCCTATTTGTATTATTGGTGGCAATCACTTTAACTTAAAGAGTAATGCTTGTTGTGATGATTGTCAGAGTGAGTATATGGTTTGTGAGGCTGATGAGAGTGATGGTAGCTTTTTAAGACTTTCTCCTGTTATTAATGTTGTTACTAATATAGATAATGATCATTTAGATTATTATGATAATTTAGAAAATCTAAGAGTTGCTTTTTTAAATTTTATTAATAAAGTACCTTTTTATGGATGTTCTTTTTTATGTTTTGAAGATTCTACTATTAAAGATTTGGCTCAGAGTGTACATAAAAAATATTATTCTTATGGATTTGATGAAGAGTATGATTTTTATTTAGATAGAGACTCTATTTATTTTGATAAAAATAATACATATTTTAAGGTATATCATAATAAACAATTATTAGATGAGTTTGCAATACCACTTATAGGCGAACATAATATATTAAATGCTACAGCTTCTATTGGTATAGCAGTTTATCTTAATATAGATGTAAATACTATAAAAGAAGGACTTAAAACTTTTGAGGGAGTTGGAAGAAGATTAAATAAATTATACGATAAAGAAGTTATAGTATTTGATGACTATGCACATCATCCAACAGAAATTAAAGCTACATTAAAGTCTATAAAAAATGCTTATAAGGATAGAAGAATAGTAGCAGTATTTCAACCTCATAGATATTCAAGAACGGAAATATTATTTAATGATTTTATACATTCATTTGATAATGTTGATGAAATTATTATTACAGAGATATATTCTGCTGGGGAGAAAGCTATAGCTGGAATTAATGGAGAAATTCTTGCAAATATGATAAAAAAACTAAATATTAACAATGTACATTTTGTTGAAAAAATAGAAAATATATATACAAAATTAGAAGAAATAAAAAAAGATAATGATATTATTATTACATTAGGAGCTGGGAATATATCTAAATATTCTCATGAGTATGTAGATAATATTTTAAATAAAAGATGATATTTTTTTATTTAGGTTAACATACTTCATAAATTTAAGAATACAAAGGTTCGATAATAGCTTTATATTAATAATAAATAATATAAGGCTATTTTAATATGAACTGTAGTGTAGAAAAAATAAATAAAAATGAAGAGTTTAATTTAATATTAAATGAATTTAGTGATTACTTGCACACTCTAAATTTTGCAGCTCATACTATTAATAGTTATAATAAAGATATAAGAGAGTATATAAAATTTATAAACTCTAAAAACATTTATATTTTAGAAGCAGATCATTATGATGTAAGAGAGTACTTAAAATATTTAAAAAACAAAAAACTTACAAATGCAACTATGTCGAGGCATTTATCTTCTATAAAAAAATTATATAAATATTTAGTTAGAAATAATTACTCAGAAAAAAATAAAATCATAAATATGAAAACTCCAAAGAGAGAAGAACATATTGCAAAGTTTTTATCTGTAAATGATATAGATAAGATAATAGCAATAGAAGATAATGGAGACTTTACTTTAATTAGAGATAAAATGATGGCATTATTTATGTATTCTATAGGACTTAGAGTATCAGAGTTAGCATCATTGAAACTTGGTATGATAGAAAAAAACTATAAAACATTAAGAATATGTGGAAAAGGCTCTAAATATAGAGATATACCACTACTTCCTATTATATATGATAATTGGGATATTTATATACAAAAAAGAGCAATGATTCAAAAAGAATATTCACAGCAAAATGATTATTTATTTATAAATAGATTTGGAAAAGCAATAAGTGATAGAAGTATTAGAACATCAATGAAAAGATTAATGAGAGAAGCAAATATAAATATAGATTTCTCTCCACATACTTTAAGACATACATTTGCAACACACCTTCTCAACAATGATGCAGAAATAAGAGGCGTACAAGAACTATTAGGACATGAAACTATTGCAACTACTCAAAGATATACTCATGTTACAAACTCAAGATTATTTGAAGTATATAATAAGTTTCATCCACGTTCAAGGCAGTAAGAATAATATTATTTATTTTCTATTTTTTCATAATAATAAATTTTACTACTGCTATTTGATTGCTTATTCATAAGATCATTTACAATAGCATCAGCACGATTATTCTCTTCATTATCAGAATGCCCTTTTACCTTAACAAACTTAATAGAATGCTTTTTAGTAAGTGCTATTAAACTCTCCCAATATTCTCTATTTTCCACAGGCTTTTTATCAGAAGATTTAATCCAATTATTTTTTACCCAAGAATGTATCCAACTATTCATACCATTTACTAAGTAGGCACTATCGCTATATAAGGTAATATTTGAAGGAATATCAATCTGTTCTATGGATTTTATAGCAGCCGATAACTCCATCTTATTATTTGTAGTATGAAGCTCACTTTCTCCAATTTCAAGTCTATACTCATCAGTAATAATAATAGCTCCCCAAGCACCAGGACCAGGATTTCCTCTACAACCACCATCAGTATAAATTATTATATCACTCATAATTATTTATTATATACTCTTTAGTCTATTTATAATTTCACTTACTAACGTATCTTTATCATAATCATTTTTAGACACTGTAAAACCAGAAGCCTTTAAATGCCCACCACCACCAAAATGCTCGGCAACCTCTCTAATATCCTTTTCACATCTACTTCTAATACTTCCTCTAAAACTATTTTCACTCTCATAAATAATAAAACCAATATGCACATTATTCATTTGCATAAGAGTATCAGATACACTAACTTGTAAGTCTTTAAGGTCATAGCCATTTAAAGTTTCCTCTACACATATATAGCCTATATTAGTAGGGTCATCTATTACTATTCTACTATAAAGCTCAGATAAAGCATCTATATCTATTTTTCTATATCTTTTTCTCACTATATTAGAAATCAAACTCATATCTACATTACAAGACATAAGCTTATATGCAACATATAAAGTATGCTCTGTAGTATTACTAAAAGAAAAAGAACCAGTATCAGTCATCATTCCAGAATATAAAAGTGTAGATATTGTAGAGTCTATTTTCTCTATATAATCTTCAAATATATCAAAAATCATCTCACAAGTTGCTGCAGATTTTGTATTATTAAAAAATTTAGTAACACCCTTTAAGTTTCTACACTTATGATGATCTATAAAAATAACATCATTATACTCATCTAAAATATCAGCAATAAATCCAATCCTATCAATATCACCAGAATCTAATACTATAAGCAAGTCTTTTTTAGGTAAAGAATCATAATCTACTTCAAATAATACTTTATCTATATGTAAAACATTATCAAGAAAAATACTCTTTTTATCAGTATTAATAACAGTAGATTCTTTATTAAAAACATTTTTAATCAAAAAAGATAAACCCAAGCAAGAAGCAATACAATCAACATCAGGATTTCTATGCCCTATTATAGCGATATAGTTTGACTTTTTAATAATATCTAAAATTTCATTTTTATCTGTATGTTTCATCATAATATAGTAAGTTATATTTTACTCTATACCATCTTCTTCTGGTATATTTAAATTTCTAATATCAGTAAGAACCTTATTTACTTCTATTAACTTCTTATCATAATAAAAAGTGAGATTAGGAACATATCTAATTTTAAGTTGTTTTTTTAGAAAAGAGAAAATAACACCCTTAGCACTATTAAGCCCACTTAAAACTTCATTCTGTTTTTTAGGATCTAAACAAACAAAATAAACTCTAGCCTCTTTTAGATCTTTGGATGTATCTACATTGCTAATAGTTACTAAATTATTTTTTATACGAGGATCTTCTATATCTCTCATTAAAATAGCAGATAAAGTTTGCTTAATATTTTCATTAATTCTTAAAATTTTATGAGAAGACATATATTAGTTTATAATAGAATTATTAACAGCATTATTTAAATCGTCTAACTCATCTTGATAGAATACTTTGTCAATATCAACTAATATAATCATCTGTTCATTAGACTTAACTAATCCCATAATATATCTACTATCAACACCAGCATGTATATCTATATCTTCTTGAATATTTTCTGTATTAATAGTAAGAACATCAGAAACAGAATCTACAACTAAACCATATTTCTTGTTTCCAATAGCAACAACAACTATAACACAATTATCAGCATTCATAGGTTCATCAAAACGAAATCTCGTTCTTAAATCTATAACAAGAATAATAGTACCTCTTAAGTTTATAATACCTTTAAGATAATCTGGACAATTAGGTATAGGAGTTGGAGGCATATAATTTAATATTTCTTGTACTTTTAGAATATCTATTCCGTATAATTCATTATTTATCTTAAAAACAAGTATTTGATTTGATATAGAACTATTCATTGTTCGCACTCCTTAAAATTAGACAAAGTAAATTATAATATATTATACTTATAAGTCAAGTATAATGATTTTATATTAATCATTATGTATCAATATTTCTATTTTAGTTTTAGTCTCTAAATAACTTTTTATTTTTATAATGTCATCTACAGCTATAGCATTATCATAAGCTACTTCTTTTATAGCAGTTCTAAGCAATATTTTATCTGGATTAATTTTATTAACTATTTTTATAATACTATCAAGATTATCATTAGAATCATTAATACCTTTAAGTAAAAATATCTCTATATAAAAATCATTTTTATAAATTCTTCTAAACTCTATTAGACCATTTATAACATTATCAAAATCTATATTTTCATTATTATTATTTATAAACCTAAAAGAATAATAATCATAAGAATTAACAGTAGCAATAACAGTATCAAAATTAAGAAGAGATGAACGCATATTCTGTATATAAAAAAGTGAAGCATTTGTAAGAAGAGTAACCGGTATAGGAACTATATCTTTTATCTCATTAACAAGCTTTTTTAAATCTTTATATAAAGTAGGTTCACCATTTCCTGATATAATTAAATTATCTATATTTTTATATACAATTAATTGTTCTTTTAATTCATATATAATTTCATCTACAGAATAATAATTCAAAATAGAAGTTTTAGTATTAGGCTCTTTTCCAAGTTCACAATATATACAATCATAAGAACAAGTTTTATAAGGTATAGGACTTATTTCTAAATATTTACCAAATAAAGAAGAAGTTAATACTTCTGTAGATATTCTTTTATCTAAATTAATTTTTCTATGACTATCTAATAATAGTGGCTCTACTAAATTCTTTTTAATCTCTGTATAACGCTCTTCATTTGCTTTATAAAAAGTAGATATAACACTATCTAAGCTATCACCATCTAAAGTAAATACTGATATAGCAAATACTTCTGGTATTTCATAATAAGTATCTTTATTTTCTTTATACTCTTTTTCTACAAGCTTTTTTATACTATCAATTTTTTCTTTAATGATAGCATCATCTTCTATCATATCTATTTTATTTAATACTATTATAGATTTCTTTTTAATTAACTCACTACTATAAAGTTTAAGTTCATTTCTAAGTTTCTGATAAGTATCAATAATATCCTCAGTAATATCAAGTACAAAAACTAAAGCACCAGTACGCTCAATATGCCTCAAAAAAGTAAGACCAAGACCAGCCCCATCAGAAGCTCCTTCAATAATACCAGGTATATCTGCTATAACAAAACTTCTCTCATAATCTAAATAACAAACACCTAAATTGGGAGTAAGAGTTGTAAATGGATATGATGCTATTTTAGGATTTGCTCTTGTTAGTCTTGCAAGTAAACTTGATTTTCCTGCATTAGGCATACCTACTAAACCAATATCAGCTATTAACTTTACTTCAAGTCGTATATTTAAACTTTCACCCTCAATCCCGTGTTGAGCATAGTCTGGGGCCTGATTGGTTGCTGTAGCATAAAACTTATTTCCTTTTCCACCCTTTCCTCCACGGGCAAGTAAAAATGAATCTCCATCAGAAACCAAATCTGCAAGTATATTATTAGTATCATCATCATAAATAACAGTACCAACAGGAACCTTTATTATAACATTATCTCCCTTCTTACCATCACAAAGCCTTGCTCGTCCAGGTTCTCCATCTCTAGCCCTAAACTTGCGACGAGACTTAATCTTCCCAAAACTATTAATCCTTGCATCAACAACAACATAAACATCGCCACCTTCACCACCATTACCACCATCAGGTCCACCCATAGGTACATGTGCCTCTTTTCTAAAACTTACACACCCAGCTCCACCATGACCCGCCTCAATCTCAAAACTAACAACATCAATAAACTGATTCATAAATATCCTATTATTTTTTTAATTTTTATTTTTTTTAAATATAAGTGGTAAATAATCGAAAAATGAATAAATAGTAATAATAGTTACAACAAGAAATGTATAATAAATAATACTATCATAAGGCAGCTCTATAGAAGTATACTTTAATATCTTAATAAAGAAAACTAAAATAACAGCAAAAGCACGTGAAAAAGTCTTTAATTTGCCACTAAACTTAGCAGCAACAGCTAATCCACTTAAACCAGACAATATACGTATAAATATAGAAAGCATATCCCTATACAAAGCAACTAAAAACATCCAAATAGGCATACTACCTTCATATAAAAATATGGTAAATAATACTAAATGTAAAATAGTATCAGCATAAGGATCTAAAACCTTACCCATATCACTAACTATATTAAGCTTTCTTGCCATAGCACCATCAAGAGCATCTGTTATCTCAAGTAGAATAAGCATAATAAAAGCTATAATAACTGTAGTATATGAATTATAAAGATATAAAAATATTACTAAAGGAGACAATACTATTCTACTTAAACTTAATAAATTAGGTATATGTTTTATCATAAATAAATATCTCCTTTAATAATTAATTTATATTAAATATTTTACTTTTGTGGTGCTAAATCAAACTTATCTGTAGATAATTCTTCTAAATCATCTTCTTGATGTTCTTCTTTTTTAAGGTAATAATCTATACTTCTTGTAACAGCATCATAAACAGAATAGTCAACTTCATATATAATACCATCATCAGTACGAACATAAACTCTACTATCATCAGAATAAACTAACTCATATTTATAATGTGTATTATCCTCAAAATTAATAACAATAGTAGCATCAGGATAATTAAAATACCTAATCTTTCTATCTTGATCATAAACAAAATCACTAGCTTTTACAAGAGAAAGCGTAGAAAAATCTCTATAAATCTTATCTACATCAGTATCTCCATCAACTCCGACTATAATCCAGTTAGTTCTATTTTCTTTTTTAAGAGTATTAGTATAGTCTCTAGTAGTAACAACAACACTACTAACAGCATCAAGTACAACAGGAGATTGAAATATAGTTTTATCTCTAAGCATATCAATAGTCTTTTTCAAAGCATCAATATAAATATATTCTACACTAAAATATTCATCATTATATTTAACATAATATCTTTCATCATCAGGAGTTTTATCACCAACTATCACCTTATAAGCCTTATTTCCCTCCCAAACTGTAAACTCATTAGAAGCCCTATCAAATCCAAAAGAATCTACCTCAGAAAGATTTGTAATAATAGAATCTATATTTAAAGTATTAAAGTTTTTTACATTAGCAAAAGCTTCTAATTGATCAATCTTATAATCATTTTTAGGAGAAGTAATTTTCCACTCATCATTAATCTTTTCTAAAATAATAGGTTCTTCTAAAAAATTAAGCTGATACTTAGTAACATTAGTCTCATTAAGTTCAAATATCTGAGTTCTAGGTTTATTTGATACAATATCCTTAGCTCTCTTTTTAGTAGTGAAAAAAGCTAATGCACTTATAATAGTAAGAACTAAAAGAAGTATAATTATTTTTTTTACATTTTTGTTCATTTTATATATCCTATTTTTTAGTAATTTATTTTCTGCTTAAAAGCATTATATTTGATAAATATAAAAAAATAAAAGTTATAGATAAAAAATATACTATATCTCTTAAATCTAATACTCCACGGGCAATATTTGCAAAATGATAATCCCCACTTATAAACTCTATAAAATTAACACTATAAGGAAAGATTATAGATAAAAACTTTAAAAATAAATTAAGAAAAATCATAATACTAAGAGAAATTATTAATGATACTATTTGATTATTCGTAGTAGTAGAAGCAAAAACACCAATAGCACATAATGAGCTAATCAAAAAAATACTACCTATATAACCTGCCACAATCATACCAAAATCTATTCTACCTAAAAATAATAAAGAAACAGAATAAAATAAAGTAGGAGATAATGCAAAAATAACAAATATAGCTGATGATAAAAACTTTGCTAAAATAAGTTCTATAGTAGATACTGCTTGAGTAGATATTAACTCATACGAACCTGTATTAAACTCATTAGAAAATAATCCCATAGTAATAGGAGGAATTATTAAAGATAGTATAATAGGCAGTATGCTAAAGTAATCACTCATATCATTTTGATTAACTACAAAAAATCGAGAAAAAAAGTATATTCCAGAAGCTATTAAAAAAGCAATAGAAAATATATATCCAACTAAAGACAAAAATATAGATCTTAACTCTTTTTTTAAGATAATCATTATCTTTCTAAAAGAAAATACATTACTCATTAATATACTCCCTATTAGAAGTTGTAAGATTATGAAATGCTTTTTCTAAATTATACTTCTCTTCTATCATTTCATATATAATCCAATTTGTGTCTTTTATAAATAAATAAATATTATCTATAATGTCTTTAGAATATAATATTATATTTTTAATATTATCTATATCAGAATCAAAAACATCAAAGCTTTCTATATTTTTCATAGACTTTAATTTTAATTTTATAGAATCTATTTTTTCATCTGTTTTAATTTTAATTCTTACTTTACTTAAATTATCATTCTTAGAAGAGTAAATATTATATAAGTTATGAGGAGTATCATCAGCAACTATAACCCCATCTTTTATAATAATAACACGACTGCAAATAGCCTCAACTTCACTAAGTATATGAGTAGAAATTAAAACTGTTTTTTCCTTTCCTAATTCTCTTATAAGATCTCTAATTTCAAGTATTTGATTTGGATCTAAACCATTTGTAGGTTCATCAAGTATTAAAATTTTAGGATCATGAATAATAGCCCCAGCAATACCAACTCTTTGCTTATATCCTTTAGAAAGTTCGGATATAGTCTTTGATATAACTTCTCTAAGAGAACAAGCATCTATTACATAGTATAATCTATCTCTCAAAATAGCTCTATCTACTTCTTGAATATCTGCCATATAAACTAAATAATCAAAAACACACATATCATTATAAATAGGAGTAGATTCAGGAAGATATCCTATTAACTTTTTTATTTCTCTATTATTAAATAGTATGTTCTCTCCATTTATTATAACATCCCCATTAGTAGCATTAAGATAAGAAGTGAGTATCCTTAATGTAGTAGATTTACCAGCACCATTAGGTCCTAAGATACCAACTATCTCTTTATTATTTATATCAAAACTAATGCTTTTAAGAGCTTGGGTGTTTTTATAATATTTTGTTAAATTTTTGACAGAAATCATTATATTTTTATTTATAACTATATTAAATTATTGCTAATAGTATATAATACATACGTCAAAATCTCAATATATAAAATATAATAGAATTTTTTCTTTAAATAGAATAAATAAAATCAAGGAATAATAAAAATTATGAAAAAGATATTATCTATATTAATACTTAGTTCTATTTTATATGCCAATGAAAATGGCTTTGAATTTATACTTAATGTACCTGTTGGAGGAAATTTAAATGTTAATCCTCTTTATGAATTAAAAAGTGATAGTGTTAATAAATATTCTGGATATATAAAAATGGGCTTTGATACAGGTGTGGGTATACAGCTTGGATATTTACATAAAATTAATAATAGTTTTAGTTTTAGTTTTTTAGGAAATATTGCATACTCTTATAGTATAGTTAATATAGAAAATCCCGTTTATGATAGTGAGGGAAAAGACACTACAAATCCATATCCTAGCTTAACAAATGTAGTATACTATTTAGACAATATGAAAATAGGAATAGCTCCTAAATTTAATCATAATGATTTTTCATATACTATAGGACTTGGAATCATACTGCCACTTTATATTGTAGAAAAAAGAAGTATTGATAATGATGAATATTTATATAGAGTAGAGAGAGGCGGTATATTACCTTTTGGACTATATTCTGACTTTTCTTTTGATTATTCTGTATTCTTCACAAAACAAATAGCATTAACTGTAGGAGCATATACTGGAATAGACATTTATGGTGATTTAGAATCTATTGCAACTCCTAGAAGTAAAGCTCAATTTTTTATATGGAACATAGGACTAAAACTTGGATTTAGATTTGCACCTGATTACACTACTTCTTAAAACCTATATAATACTTAAAAAAGAAATTATTTCTATATGATAAGTATCTACAAACATATCTATAAGCTTTAAATCTACTAAGTTATAATAATGTTTAAGTCTTTCTATATCTCTTGAAAATGTCATAGGATTGCAAGATACATATATAATAGATTTTGGTTTTATCCTTAAAATCTCTTCTATAACATTTTTATCTAATCCTGCTCTTGGAGGATCTAAAAATAATACATCTATATTATCGCTACACTTTCTTAAAGTATCAAATGCACTTTCTTTTATAATGTTATACTTTCTACAAAGCTTTGCAGAATTACTTATTTCTGATGATACAACATTATTAGTTTTACTATAAATCGCAGAAGTAAAAAAACCACTTCCAGCATAAAGTTCTACTACAGAATTATTATTTTCTATATACTTTATAGCCTCATCCTGAAACAAGTTAAGTAAAAATCTATTAGACTGAAAAAAACTATCATTTGATATAGATATTTCTCCATACTTAGTAGTATATAAAATATTTTCTAAGCCATAATTTTTTATACTATTTTTATACTTGATAGTACATCCGTCAAAAAATGTATAATCTATGCTATTAGTATTTTTAAGTAAATCTACAAAAGCTAAACTTTCATTTTTATCATTCTCTATTATATATATATTTGCACTTATATTATTTTTATAAACAAATTGTTTTATTTTTTCTAATAAACTTTTTTTTAAAACAACACAATCATCAATCTCTACAAACTCATTGGTGTTAAACTTATAAAAACCTATTCTACCCTCTCTTGCTAAAATATTAACTCTAAGTCTATAATCCTTGCTATTTTCTTTTCGAACTATAGTATTAATAGTGTTATTATAATTAATATTTCTAATAGAAGAACTTAATATAGATTTTTTTATATCTATTTGCTTATTATAATCAATATGATTAAAAGAGCATCCACCACAAACAGAAGCATATTTACATTCTGGAACTACTCTATAAGTAGATGGTTCTAAAATATTCTTAATATATGCAAATGAAATATTTTTCTTTTCTTTTATGATATCAACATCTAAAATATCACCCTCAACACAATGAGGTATAAATATAACATTCTTATAATTATCAAGTTTAGCAACACCATATCCACCGTATGCAGTATCAACAATTCTTACTTTCATAATAAAAAATATTATAAACATAAAAATAATTTTTATCTATAATACTTTTGACTTTAACTCATTAATATAATATAATGTAATACCCGCATAATTTTTAGATTTTTTAAGGAAAATACTACCATCATGAAAGCAATAATAGTTCTACCCACATATAATGAAATAGATAATATAGAAAAAATGATTAATACTATATTAGAGCTACCTGAGTATATAGAATTATTAGTAGTTGATGATAATAGTCCTGATGGTACTGCATCTGTTGTAGAAAAATACTTAGACAATAATAGAATACATTTATATAAGAGAGAAAAAAAAGAAGGACTTGGTCCTGCATATTTAGCTGGGTTTAAACATTCTTTTCAGTATAATCCAGACTATATTATAGAAATGGATGCCGACTTTTCTCACGACCCAAACTTTGTATTAAAATTTTTAGAAAGAATGGAAAATGAAAAATTAGACTTAGTAATAGGCTCAAGATACTGCAATGGTATTAGTGTAGTAAATTGGCCTTTGAGAAGATTATTTCTTTCATATTATGGTAATAGATATGCTTCTTTTGTGCTTGGTTCTAAAATTATGGATATTACTGGTGGGTTTAAATGTTTTAGAGCTTCTGTACTTAAAACTATGAACTTTGACTATGTTTTATCTACAGGATATTCTTTTCAAATAGAAATGAATTATTCTTTTGAAAGTACTGGAAAAAGAATAGCAGAAGAGCCTATTATATTTTATGAAAGAAGAAGTGGAGCTTCTAAGATGTCTAAAAATATAATTGCTGAAGCATTATTTAGAGTAATTAAGTTAAAATTTAGAAATAAAGAAAAATATTTTAATTAAGAATAACATTAGCACCTATACTCTTAAAATCATTAATAAAACTAAATGATGATTTACTAATAGACTCAGCATCATCTATAATAACAGCCTCTTCAGAAATAATACCAGCAACAGCAAGTGCCATAGCAATTCTATGATCATTATGAGATATTGTTCTACCTCCCTTAATAAAGCCAGAACCTTCAACAATAATTTCATTATCTGTTGTTCTAATATTTACCCCTATTCTACTAAAGCTATCTTCTAAGTCTTTTATTCTATCACTTTCTTTATATTTTAATCTATGAGCATTATAAAGCTTAGTAGTTCCACCACTTGCAGTAGCACCAAGAACTACAAGTATAGGAGCTAAATCTACTATATTAGAAATATCAATATCTAAAGAATTAATTTTACCTTGTTTTTTTATAGTAATAGAATTATCATCATTATAATTAATTGAAGTACCTATATATTTAAGTATATTTAATATATATTTATCCGACTGTATAGAATATTTATCAAGACCATAAAGAGTAACCTCTCCAGCTAAAGCAGCAGCAACAGCAAAAAAAGCACAGTGAGACCAATCAGATTCTATAGTATAAGATAGTGGATTATAATACTGCCTTCCAGATACCTCTACAAAGTTATCACTATGTTTAAATACTTCTATTTTAGCCTCTTTTAAAGTTTTTAAAGTCATCATAACATAAGAACGTGACTCTAAATTAGTATCTACAATAATCTTAGAATCTCCATCTAAAAGTGGAAGTGCAAATAAAAGACCACTAAAAAATTGACTACTTATGTCACCACTAATATGAAACTCATCAGCTTGTAGTTTACCTTCTATTATAAGAGATGATTTTTGTAAATCAAATAATAAACCTTGTTTTTTAAATATATCCCTATATACAGACATAGGTCGAGAAAATAATTTTTCACCACCTACAAATGTAGTATTAATACCAAGTGCAGACATAATTGGAACTAATAGTCTTAAGCTTGTTCCAGATTCTTCTACATTTATAGTTAAATCTTTAATAGTATTTTTATTCTTTTTAGGTATAACTTTTAATATACAATCTTTAGCATCATATTCAAAATCTACAAAATTAGCCATAGCATTTAAAGTAGCATTTATATCAAGACTAACATCATTCATCCAAGGCTTTAATATACTAATATCATTAGATAATGAACTTGCTATTAAAGCCCTATGAGCATCACTTTTACTAATTTGAATATAAACGCTACCAAAAATTTTTGATTTTTCTACAGTTAAAGTCATAATTATTTATTTTCTAAAATAGAATCAACAAAACTATAAGCATCAAACTCTCTAAAATCATCTACTTTTTCACCATATCCACCATAAAATATAGGAAGAGATAAATAATGAGCAATACTAATAGCCACTCCCCCCTTAGCAGAACTATCAAGTTTAGATACAATAGCTCCATGAACATTTAAAACTTCAGTAAATACTCGAGCCTGTTCTATACCATTATGACCAACATTAGCATCCAAAACCAAAATAGGTATAAAATTAAAATCTGTAAATCTTTCTGCAGCAATTTTTTTCATTTTCTCAAGTTGTTTTACTAAATTATCTTGATTGTGAAATCTACCAGCAGTATCTACTATAACAATATCAGCATTAGTAGCATTAGCCTTATCTAAAGCAGAAAATAATACAGAAGCAGGATCACCAGCCTGTTGCCCTTTTACAATAGGTACAGAAAGTCTATTAGCCCATTCTTCTAATTGCTCTATAGCTGCTGCTCTAAAAGTATCTGATGCTGATAGTATAACTTTATGATTATTTTTTAATAGATTAGTTAATTTTGCTATAGATGTTGTTTTACCTACACCATTAACACCTATTATAAATAATATATTTTTTTCTTTTAATTCTATTTTCTTAATAATAAATTTAGATATTAAAATTTCTCTTAAATGTTTTTTTACTTCTGCTGTATCTTTGATATTATTCTTTTCTACTACTTCTCTTAACTTCGTTATAATATCTTTTGTAGTCTCAACACCAGCATCAGACTTTATTAATATTTCCTCTAAGCTTGCAAAAAACTCATCATTTATAGATGATGTACTAAAAAGACTTGAAAGTGAAAACTTAGACTTAGAAGAAGTAAAAGAAACTCTTTGTTTTTTATTTTTTTTCTTAGCTATTAATAAAATAATAACTAATAAAATAATTAATATTGATACTCCAATAATTAACTTCATCATCATAATAATATTATTCTCCATAAACAAAATAAACAAACATAAACGTATATCATTATATAAGCTATACCTTATTTTTTCAAGATGAATAATTGACTAATACTACTCATTAATGATATAATCATAGTTATAAGATATGTTAGGATATAATATTTATGATTATAGATAAATTAAATGATAAATACTTCTTCTTTGAAATAAAAAATAAAAACAACATGATATTAAAACTCACAAATATAGGGGCTTCTATTGCTGGAGTTTTTTTTAATGATAAAAATAATAATCAAATACAAGTATCATTTGGAAGTGATGATATTAACTTTTATCTTAATCCTCACGACTATATAGGTGCTTCTGTTGGAATAGTTGCAAACAGAATTATTAATGCTGAGTTTGAAATAGAAAATAAAAAATACACTCTATCAAAAAATGATAATAATAAACATCATCTTCACGGTGGAGTAGATGGTATATCTAATAAAATATTTGATTATAAAAAAATAAATGAAAACTCTATACTATTTACATATTTATCAGAAAAAGGAGAATATCCTGCTAATATAAATATAAGTATAGAATATACTCTAACAGATGAAAATGATATTATTATTAAATATAATGCAAAAGCAGACTCTAAAACTCCAATTAATCTAACAAATCATACATATTGGAATTTAAATGGAGAAGGAAATATATATAGTCATAATATATTTATAGATGCTAATTACTTTCTTCCAACAACAAATGAGTATGTACCAAATGGTGAAGTATTAAAAACTAAGAATACAGAATTTGATTTTACAATTAAAAAAGATTTAAAAAATATAGAAAATAAAGATTTATATGATCATTGTTTTATTTTTGAAAGCTCTAATATAAATAAATTAAGAGCAAGTGCATATAGTAGTATTACTGGTATTACATTAGAATTATATACAACAAAACCTGCTATGCACTTTTATACTGGGAATTTTTTAGATAATAGAGAAGTTAGAAATACAATATTAAATAAGCATAATGCATTTTGCTTTGAAACTGAGTATTTACCTGCTTCTGTTAATTTTAATCATTTTCCAAGTATTATTTTTGATGAGAAAAAAGAATACAATGAAATTACTATTTATAAGTTGAAGATATAATAATTATGATAAACGATAAAACAAAATTAATAATAGAACATTATATAGATAAAGTAAAAGATTTTAATATACCTGAATATCAAGTATTAGACTGGGAATCGGAAGAAGCACAAAAGCTAAGATTTAGTGCATTAATTAATAATTTTGATATGCAAAACTCTACACTACTTGATGTGGGTTGTGGTCTTGGGCATTTAGCTGAGTATATTGATAATCAAAACTTAAAGCTTTATTATACTGGTGTTGATATAATACCGGAGATGATAAATCGTGCTAATAATAAAACTTTTAAAAATATTATACCACAATTTATGACTATAGACTTCTTTAAAAATAGTATAGAAGATGATTTTGATTATATATATACATCTGGTATTTTTAATCTTAATCTTGGTAATAATGAAAAGTTTTTAGAAGATGCTATAAAAATATTTACACTATCTGCAAGGAAGGGTGTATGTTTTAACTTACTCGATGAATCTTGTAGAGAAAAATATGGAAACAAATATTATTACTATAATAAAAATAATATTTTAGAAAAAACAAATAATATATTAGAAAAGCAAAATAAAAAATATAATATAAAAATAGTAGATGAATACTTGAGTAATGATTTTTCTGTATTTATATTTTTCTAATTTGATAATAATTAAAAACTATCATCAAATTAGAAATAATATTTATTAGTTTTCTATATATGCATAATTAAATCTATATCTACCTAATGGATCATTAATATAGTTTTTAAGATTTGGATTTACTACTAAAAAGTCTGTTCTATAAATTAGAGGTATTATAGGCATATTATCCATAAGTATAGATTCTGCTTCTTTTAATGCTTCTATTCTTTTATAAGAATCAATAGAAGTTTTAGCAAAATCTATTAAATAATCATATCTACTATTAGACCATCCTCCATAATTAACATAACTATCACTAGTCATAATCTCAAGCATAGATAAAGGATCATTATAATCAGAAGTCCAGCTTGTACGTGCTATATTATAGTTTCCAGACTGTCTAAATGGTAATGTAATTTTAGATTCTTCAGTTCTCACTATAACTTCTATATTAAGTGCATTTTTCCATTGTTCTTTAATAGCTTCTAAAACTGTAGTATAAAAACCAGAAGATACTTTAACTTCTAAAATAGGAAAATTTGCACCATTAGTATAACCTGCTTCAGCAAGTAAAGCCCGTGCTAATAATATATTATTAGAATAATTATAAGAGTTCATATAATTAGTAGTCTCTCTTCTAAAATTATTACTAAATCCAGAAACAACATCAGGAACAAATCCTTCAGCAGGTATTAACTTACCATACCCTATATTTGATACTATATAATTTCTATCTATAGCAAGAGATAAAGCCTTTCTAACCCTACTATCATCTAAAGGTTTTATCTTAGTATTCAAATCAAGATAATAAATACCTATAATATCAGATACATCAAGAAAATCATTCTCTATTAAACTTTCAATCTCACCAATAGGAGGAGCATTAATAGAAAAATCTACATCCCCACTTCTAACAGCATTTAATGAAATATACTCATCAGCAATAAGGACAAAATTAATTCTTTTAGCAATCTGCTTACTATAATTCCAATAATTAGTATTAAGCTCAAAAGTAAGATATTCATCTACTTTTCTATCTACCATCTTATAAGCACCATTACCAATATAAGTATTAGGACCATAAGTCCAATTATCCCCATACTCATTAATAATATCTTCTCTCAAAGGAACAAATACGCCACCAGAAGATAGTAAATCCAAAAAATAAATAGTAGGGTTTTCAATTTCTATCTCTAAAATATTATCAGAAATAGCACGAACCCCAAGTTCACTAACATCTATTAAACCACGAATAATATCATCAGCATTTTTTATATATTTAAATAAATAAGAATTAGCAGAAGCAGTTTGAGGATTAACCGCCCTTCTAAAAGAATAAACAAAATCATTAGCCGAAACTTTTTTACCATCAAACCACTTCGCATCATCTCTTATATAAAAAGTATAAATAAGCCCATCATCAGATATAGTCCAATTAGAAGCAACACCAGCTACTATCTTATTACTAATATCCTTAGATAATAATCCTTCAAAGGCATGATTAATATAAATAAATCCATAAGTATCATAATTTAATGTAGGATCTATAGTCTTTAATTCATATCCAAGATTAACTGTTATCTCATTTTTGATGTCATTTTTCTTAGAACAAGATAATAATATAGAAAAAATAAAAAGTAAAAGAAAAGCTCTATAAGTCATAAAAACTCCTAATTAATATTTTTAAGATGATTTTTATAACCGTTAGATAATATAACACTTATTTATAAACATAAATAAGCACAACTTTAGAAAATATAAATAAAAGTCTTTTTTTGTTTGAAAGATAATATCAAATTTCCCTACGCTGGCATTACCCAAACAGGTTATAAGGGTCGAGATAATATATAATCATCTCCTCTCAGCATTTAAGCTCCCCTAATCAATAATACTATTATATTAATTTATAAAAAAATTGTCAATTAATTAGCTACAAATTCTTTTCCACGCTCATCTTTGATATTAACACTAATAGCATTAAGTCTAACAGTTTTAAGGCTATCATTATTAACAATCTCAACAGCACCAATCACCTCAACCCAATCTTGAACCTCAGGAACAACCTTACCATTATAAACAAATTCAAACCCAGCAACCCCATCAAGTCCACAACATCCAGGTCCAAATCTATAAACAAAATTAGCCCTCTCCCCAGAAGCATCATCAACATACCCATCATAAATACCTTCTATCTTAATAAGTTTTCCCTTATAATCATTAGGATTCAAGTATATATCATTACACTGATTAATAAACATTCTATCACGTATTTCTATAATATTACCACTAGCTAATTCTTTTTTTATATCAGCTTTAATCTCTTCATTATTAGTATTATCTACTATCTCATAATTAACAGCACTATTATCTGAGGAATTAGATGAAGCAGAAATATCTGTATTATTATTATTTTTACTTATAGTATCTACATTATTATCTTGATTATCTTGCTTATTTTCTTTAGAAGAACAACTAAATAAAAATATAAACAACAATAAATATATAAAATGTTTCATTTTAAAACTCCTTTTTAATATTATAAATATAATAAAAAATTTATTTTTTTATCTTTCCTATAATAGAAAAAATTATAAACATAGCAAAATTAACAGCAACAATACAAGCCCCGCTAGGCAACTCTATTTCAAAAGATAAAACAATACCAATAAAAAAACAAATCACAGAAATAATAGCAGAAGATATAACAACACTTTTAAATGTATTAAATACCCTCATAGAAGTTAAAGCTGGAAATATAATTAAACTCGATATAAGCATAGCTCCCATAAGCCTCATTCCAAGCACTATAATAAATGAAGTCAAAATAGAAATAAGCATATTATAAAGCGAAGCATTAACACCTACAGCACGAGCAAAATTCTCATCAAATGTTACTAAAAATATCTTATTATAAAATAAAATATATAAAACAATAATAACAATACTAACAACAACACTAATATAAACATCACTCTTAGTCATAGCAAGAATACTACCAAACATATAATTACAAACATCAGAACTAATACCAGTCTTGATAGTAATACCAATAATACCAGCAGCAAGTGATATACTAGATATCAAAGCAATAGCAGAATCCCCTTTAATCTTACTATTCTCACTTAATCTCAAAAGAAATATAGCAGCAATACCAACAACAGGAAAAGATACTTGTAAAGGAGACATATTCAAAATTATAGCAATAGCAAGAGAACCAAAAGCAACATTAGAAAGTCCAAGCCCTATCATAGAATATCTCTTAAGAACAAGACTTACCCCCAAAAGTGCAGCACACAAAGATACAAGCATACCTACAATAGTAGCACGAACTATAAAAGAATATGAAAATACTTCTTGTAATAAAGCTATCATACTTACTCTCCCTCACCTATCATTTTCTTATACATATCTGTTTTAATATAATCTTCTGTTCTACCAAAAAATAAGATATTTTTATTAAGATGAAGAATTTTAGATGAAAATCT
This sequence comes from uncultured Spirochaetota bacterium, assembly GCA_944390575.1. GTDB lineage: Bacteria > Spirochaetota > Brachyspiria > Brachyspirales > Brachyspiraceae > Brachyspira. The sequence goes on along the minus strand of CALXQJ010000002.1, from coordinate 91,292 downwards.
AATAGCACTAGCTATATCATGTGACACCATAATTATAGTAAGCTCTTCATTTAATTTTTTTATTAAACTATAAAGCTCAGATGTAGCAATAGGGTCTAATCCTGTAGAAGGTTCATCAAGCACCAATAGCTCTTTAGCAGAACATAAAGCTCTTGCAAGTGCTACTCTTTGTTGTTGTCCTCCTGATAAATCCTTGTATGACTTTTTAATATACTTAGTCATACCCAATTTATCTATTGTCTCTTTAGCACATTTTCTATCATTTAAAGTGTAAAAAGGTATAAACTTACTCTTATTAAGTCTTCCAGAAATTACAACTTCAAAAACACTAGCTGGAAAAGATTGTTGTATTAAACCTTGCTGAGGAAGATATCCTATTTCATTTTTCTTAATACCACTAAAATTAATACTTCCAGTTTTATGCTTTAATAGTCCAAGTATAGCTTTTACTAAAGTAGATTTACCAGAACCATTTTCCCCTACAATAGCTAAGTAATCATTTTTCTCTAATGAAAAACTTATATCAGATAATACCTCATTATTATCATAGCTAACTGATAATTTCTCTATATCTAAAATCTTCATCTTAAAATATATCCCTTATATATTTTTTAATTTAATCCTATCTTTAAACTTTCTATATTATCTCTCATAATAGAAATATAAGTAACTCCAGAATTAAACTCTTCACGACTAACATTTTGTCCAGAGTGTAATTTTAATTTCTTAGCCCCTGTTTGCTCTGCTAAGAGATTTGCTATCTTTTCATTACTTAATTCTATATAATATAAATATGGAATATCATTACTTTTTATATAGTCTAAAAGATAAGTAACAGTCTTAGGAGCTATATCAAGCTGAGCACTACATCCACTAAAAGGAGCTCTATACTCTAAATTATAATCATAAGCTAAATATCTAAAAGGAAATCTATCACCAAATACAATTCTCTTTCTCTTAGCATTATCAACAACCTCTCTAAGTTCTACATCTATTTGAGCTATTTCTTTATTATAGCTTAGAGCATTTTCTTTATAATAATCAGCATTTGTAGGATCTAATTCTGAAAGAGCTTTTGTTATTGTATTTACAATTAAAATAGCATTCTTTGGTGAAGTCCATATATGCTCATCATAGGCCTCATGATGATGATGTTCTTCTTCATTATGGTTATGTTCATCTTCTGTATGCACTTCTTCTTCATGTTCATCATGATTATGACCATCTTCTTGCATACCTTCAACTATCTCTTCATTTAATGCTACTACATTATCTATTAATTTTATTATTTTCTTATTATTTGTATCTATAGAATCAAGAATCTTCTCAACCCAAGCCTCACCTTCTCCTCCAATATAAATAAAAACATCAGAGTTCTCAACTGCTATAATATCTGCAGGTGTAGGATTATAAGAGTGTATCTCTATACCAGGTTTTACAAGCATACTTAAATCAACTTTATCCTTAGCAATAGCCCTCGTAAAATCATAAATAGGAAATATTGTAGATACAACATTTAATCCTTCTTTATTATTCTTTACCTCTTTTTTAGAACAAGATAATATGGCAAAGATAGTAATAAACAATATAATTAATTTTTTATTATTTTTCATTTTATTAAATCCTTTTTATTATTAATAATTCATATAAAAAATTGTTTAGATGTAATAATAAAAAGTATTAAATAATTAACTTTACTTTTAATCTTATAGGTGTATACAGATGAGTAAATATATTCTTATTAGTAGTTATAGAAGTTAAAATAAGAATAAAGAATAAGTTAAATAATGCATTGTTTTTTACAAAAATAAAGTTCTTTATCTTACTTAATGCATTACTACATATAGCATATATATTAAGACAAACCTCACAATGATGCCCTTCCTCACAAATATGATCTAAATGTATAAACACATAAGATATAGGAAGTACGTGCATAGATAACACAAATAATATTGCAATTAATGTTAATATTTTTTTCATAGTAATTTTAGCTATATATAATAACTACAAAATATAACATAGTCAAGTATGATTATGTAAAAAATCTTGCTGTTATTCCACAAGGCAAAATAAGATTTGAATTTTCAATAGGTAGCCCTATTTCATCACTATAAAAATTACCACTACGTTTTATATTTGTAGCTAATACATTTTTTAGAGAAAAATGAGAAAAATTAGCAGTATAGCAGTTAATAAGAAAAAGAATAGGATTATCAGACAATAACTTCACACACTCAGCAACCAATCGAGTCAAACTAGTCTCAATTTCCCAAAGCTCACCATTAGGTCCTCTACCATAAACAGGAGGATCCATAATAATAACATCATACTTACGACCGCGTCTAATCTCTCTTAAAACAAATTTCATAACATCTTCTATAATAAATCGTACAGTAACATTATCCAAATTATTAATAGATATATTCCTTTTTGCAGAAGCTACTATTTTTTTTGAAGCATCAACATGAACAACTTCAGTAGCACCAGCTTTAGCACAAGCTACAGTAGCACCCCCAGTATATGCAAATAAATTCAATGCCTTAATATCTTTTTGTTGTTTCTTTTTTTCTTTAATTTTTTGAATTATAAACTCCCAATTAACAGCCTGTTCAGGAAAAAGTCCAATATGTTTAAAAGCAGTAAACTCAATTCCAAAAGATAAATCCTCATAATTAATAATAAAATTATCTCTAGGTTTATTATTATACTGCCAATAACCACCACCCCTATCAGAACGATGATATATAGCATCTAAATCCTTCCACTCAAAAACACTCTTCTCCCAAATAACCTGAGAATCGGGACGAGATACTAAAAAGCCAGCAATGTTCTCTAATTTAAGACCATTGCCAGCATCTAATATTTTATAGTCTAACCACTTATCAGCAAGTAGCATTTTATTATAAATCCTATTTTTATTTATCTTTGATTATAGTAAGTAACATCATTACGTACAATAACAATATCTACACGTCTATTTAAAGCCCTACCATCAGGCAAGTCATTAGAAGCAATAGGACGAGTATCAGCATATCCAGCAACAGAATACTTGCTTCTATCAAGAACATTCCCTTGAGCATTATCAAATATCTTTTCTAATACAACAATAGCACGTGCAGTAGAAAGCCCCCAGTTATTTCCAAATCTAGTTTCAGCCATAGAACCAGGAATAATAGCACCAGAGTCGGTATGACCTTCTATTCTAATATCATTTGGAACTGTACTAAGTATAGAAGCTAATTTAATAAAAGTTTCTGTATTGCTTTGATTATCTATTAAATTTGTACTACCAGACTCAAAATACTGATCGGCACCAAGAGTGATAACAAATCCCTTTTCATTTTCCACAACTTTAACTTTCTGACTTTTAATTTCAGATTCTAATATACTAATAGCCTTATCCAAAGCACGCCCCATAGAAAATCCTCTATCAGAAGAAGGAAGAGTATCTATATTAGCACCACCATAAACTAATCTACTTTGAGAGAGAGTAGAACCTCCAGGCTGTACTCCAAAAGCACCATCAAAAGCAGTAGCTAAAAGCTGTATAGCAGAATCATTAATAGCTTCAGAAAGAGTAGATAATAATAATACGAAGAATGTTAATACTAAAGTTACAAAGTCTCCATAAGTTTGTAGCCATAGCGGAGCTGAAGGACCTGGTACTTCCGCTTTATCACCTACTTTTTTAGCTTTTTTACCAAATTTTATTTTAGCCATTTCAACCCCTCATAATTTAATATAATCATACTTTTTATTATTACCTATTAACTATTATCTATCACCAACTTGATCATTAACCTTCTGACGTTGATTAGGTGGTAAGAAAGATACTAATTTATCTTTAACAATTCTAGGGTTATCACCAGCCTGTACAGATAAAATACCCTCAACCATAATATTCTTAACCATAACCTCAGATGAGTTGCGAGCAGCTAATCTACCAGAAATAGGTAAAGCAAAACCATTGGCAATAACCGAACCATAATAAGTAGTAATTAAAGCTACGGCCATACCACCTCCAATAGCCTCAATACCACCACCACCACCAAGTGATCGTAACATGATTACAAGTCCTACAAGTGTACCTACCATACCCCAAGCAGGGAATAAAGATGCTGCATCATCAAATACCTTTCTAACAGAGTCGTGCCTTGCTTCAATATTATCTATTTCTGTATTCAAAATATTTCTAACAAGCTCAGGATCGGTACCATCTACAACTAATTGCATACCCTTTTTCATAAAAGGATCTTGTACTTCCTGAATATCATCTTCTAAAACCAATAAACCTTCTCTTCTTGCCTTTTCTGAGAAGCTTATTAATGTAATAATAATTTGTGCTTCATCAACTGCAGGCTTATTTAAAAGAACTTTCATAGCCTTAGGTATACCAAGAACCGTAGACATATCATTAGCCATTACAAGTGAGTTAGCTCCTCCGATGATAACTACTACAATAGAAGCTACGTCAATAAAGTTTGCTACAGAACCACCACCTCCGATAATGGCGTATAAATTAATAGCAATAGGCATAAAAAGACATATAGGTACTATTATATCCATATTATTAAACTCTCTCTATAAAATATTTTTTATTTTTTCAATAATTTATAATTTACAATACATTAAAATAATATAAATGTAAAGTAAATTTAATATTCTTTATTCTTCATGTCCATAAAAAGATGGTTTTCTAACAGCATTCTCATCTATAATTCTACTACGATAATCTATAATTCTACCTACTACTGTATCAAAACTATCCTTAGTTAGAATTTTACGACCAGAAAGCATTGTTATTACTAAATCGGGAGTCTCTTCCATAAACTCTATTTGATGTGGATTAACATATAAAATACTATCATCAAATCTCTTTACTGCTATCATAAACTAAAAACCTCCACGATTAATTAAAGCATTATATAATAACATATAATCATTATATAATGCTAAAAGTAAAAATATTATTTTAATTTTTATTTTCTTAAAAAATTATCTCTTAAGTCCTAATACTTCCTGAAGCATTTGATCTGCAGTAGTAATAGTTCTAGCATTAGATTGGAAACCTCTTTGAGTTACAATCATATCTGTAAACTGCTCTGATAAATCTACGTTAGACATCTCTAATACTCCAGCCTTAATAGAACCACGTCCCTCAGCAGAAGCAGTACCAACATTAGCAGCTCCAGAGTTATTGCTTGCTACAAATAATGAATCTCCTGCTTTTTCTAAACCGCCAGGATTATTAAATTTTGCTAAAGCAACCTGACCTAAATCTTTTCTATTTCCATTAGTAAATACTCCAGTGATAACTCCAGAATCATCAAAACTAAATCCCTCTAATAAACCAAGAGTATAACCATCTTGCTCTATAGCTTTAGTAGATGAAGGAGATTCAAACTGAGTTATACCATTAAACATTCCTGATGTACCCATAAAAAGATTAATAGTTTGATTTACTTCACCTTCTGTACCTTGATATGTAAAAGAAACATTAGGATTTAAATCACCTTCTGTTTGTGTGTTTGTACCATCAGAAACTGATACTAAAGAACCTGCATCATTAAATGTAAGTTGGAAAGTATTATTACCACCACCCTCTACAGGATCTCCTGCTGATACACTAACACTACCTTCTGTAGCTTCTGGTATATCTATAGTCATATTCCAAGTATTTACACCTGTTCTATTCCAAGTAGCTCTTAATTGACGAGCTGTACCTGTAGAATCATAAATTGTTAAATCTGCTTGATGCGTATCTGATGTTTTTTTAAGGTTACAAAAATACTTAGTATTTGCTGTAGCTTTTGCTGGATCTTTAGAACCTACTGGGATAATCACATCCTCTGCTGTTCTTGCTGTATTTAATGTAGGATTACCCTCTTCATCCATTTGAGCATTCCAACCTTGAACTTTATAACCATTAGAAGGATTTACTAAATATCCATCTTTATCTACTGAAAAAGCACCATTACGAGTATAGTAAGTAGACTCACCTCTTTTTTCTATAAAGAAGCCTTCTCCTTGAATTGCTAAGTCTGTACTTACTCCTGTTACTTGTAAAGCTCCTTGAGTATGAATAGTATCTATAGTAGCTACCTGCATACCCAAACCTACTTGTTGAGGATTTATACCACCTCTATCTTCTTGAGGTTTTGCTGCACCTGCTAAAGATTGGCTTATCATATCTTTAAAAGTAACTCTTCCCTTTTTAAAACCATAAGTGTTAACATTGGCTATGTTATTACCAACTACATCCATTCTAGTTTGATGATTTTGTAAGCCAGACACGCCGGCAAATAATGAACGCATCATAAGGCGTATTCCTCCAAAAAAAATTATTTAATATATATCTTCTAAAATATTGTCGGTATAATCAAAATTTGCTTAAACAAAATATTTGATCATTTATACCCTATTTTTTTATTAAAACATCTCATTAAGACGCTTTTCTATTAAAGCTTCTTCAGCCTTTAGTTCTCCCAAACTCTTTTTATTATAAACTTCATAATCTAAGTTCATACTATCTATCATACTCTTCACATCATTTCTAAACTTTATAGAATCTATAGATGAACCTTCTTCTAAAGTAGTGTCAGTAGTATCTATAGTATTTTTTACAGTCTCATTTACTTCTTCTGTTATTGCACTTCTTAATATATTATTCTCAAAAGAGTCATTATTATTATCATTATCAGATGGTCTTGTTACTGCTTTTGATGCTAAAGAATTATTAAATAATTGACTAGCCTCATCTGAACTTTGAGATTTCATAAGTTGATTAGCTGTCTCTGAAGATTCACTAGCCATAAGCTCTCCATTAGAATGAACTATCATAACATCATCTGGACTTACTGTTAAAAGACCATTTTGTGTTCTAACTGCTAATGCAACACCCTTATCATTTTCCATAACCATCTCAACTGGCCCTAAGAATCTATTTCCTGCCTCATCCATTATTTCTACACTCTTACCCAACATAGAATAACCTGATTGACTTGTGAAATATTTTTTCATAGAATCTAAATTCTGATTTACTTGTGTCATTTGTTCTACTGATGAAAATTGTGCAAGCTGAGCTATCATATCTTTATTATCCATAGGAGAAAGTGGATCTTGATGACTCATTTGTACTGTTAATAATTTTAGAAACTCATCCTTACCTAAAGAATTTTTACCAGGATCTCTATCATACTTATTTTGTACATTATAAGCACCTATCTCATCTTTTAATCTCTTTATCTCTCTATCACTCATTCTTAAAGAATCTGCTGTCATTATACTACCCTCCTAAAATTTTATATAAGCATATTAAGTCTCTGCTCTGGAACTATATATCTTTGTATATCTACTTTAGTCTCTTCTACAGATGAAGACTCTTCAATCATATTATTTGAAAGTCTATTATTACTATTATCTTCTTCAAATAAATTATTGCCCTCTGTATTATCCTGATTAAGCATAACATCAAAACCTTCTATATTGATACCAACTTCATTTAAAGAAGAAATTACAGTATCTAAATTCTTAGTAAAAATATCCTTAATCTCAGCATTATCAACAAATATCTTACCAACTAAATTATCCCCATCCATACTAATCTTTAATTTCACATTCCCCAAATACTCAGGATTTAATGACATCAAAACCTCACTCTTGCCATTACTAATAGCAAGTTGTGCCTTTTCTACCAACTTACCCATTAAATCTTGAAACTTAACTATATTATCTGATAGTAAACTGCTATTATGTGTCTTTGATACATTATTATAATTATTATAGCCTTTTAGATTTACTCCATCTGAAGAATCTTTCATAGTTACTATAGTAAGTTCTGTTTCATTAGATATTTTATTATTAGTATTTAATGATGAGTTATTATCTAACTTATCTTGTCTTTTTATATCTTTTATACTACTTTCATCTATAATATCTTTATTAGAATTAATAGCATCTAAATTAATTGTATCTATAGTATTTGATGTATCTAAAGTTTTATTATCTTCTATATTTTTTGTATTAAGTTTACTTTCTAATTCAGCAGGTTTTATTATATTATCATTATCTTCCTTTTTAGAATTATCAACTTTTACATCTGACACATCTATATTATCTTTTATATTGTCTAATTCTAATATAGTATCTTTTACATCTTTAGTAAAAGAATCCATACTATTATCTGATAATTCTATTATTTCTGACTTTAATTCTTTAATAGAGTTTAATATATCAGCCAATAATTCTTTATCAGATTCTGATAACTCTTCTGTATTAATATTAGAAAGCTCTTCTTCTAATTTCTCTATTTTTAAAAGCTTTAATTTATTATCATCCTCTTTTGTAGAGTTCAGTTTTAATTCTTTTGAGTTTATAATATCAAGCTTATTATCTTTTTTAATAAGTTCTAATGCTTCTTTGTTTTCTTCAACTATAGACTTTAATTTATTTTTAGCTTTTAATAGTTTTTCTTTATCTGTTAAGTTTTCTATATTTTCTGAAATATCTAAAGTATTTTCCTCTGATATTTCTTCATTACCTTGAGAAATATTTAATTTTTCATCAGATGTTATAATATCCTCAGTATTTTTTATATTATCTTCAGAAAGGTTTTTATTTACTCTATCTTCTAATGTAGTATTATTATCATCTAATTTATTTTCATAATTAGTAGTATCATCACCACTATCTTGATATCTATTAAGCATATCAGAAAAAGTGCTATTACTCTCATTAATACTATTATCTATATCATTTACTATATTGTTAGAAAAGTTATTATCAATATAAGAATAGCTATTTACTGAGTTTATCATAAATTACACCCTTCCTAATTTTTTATTTATCATAAATAATCTTCGGAAATGATAAAATTCTCTTAAACAAAAAAATTAGTAGTATTAATTAAATAAACGCTCAGTTTGAGATATGATATTAGTACCAGTTTCAAAAGTAAGATATGGAAACTTACCCATTATACCTGCTACTATATTTGATGGGAAATTTGAAGTGAGTTTATTATATTCTATAATATGATTATTATAAGTTTTAATAGAATTTCTTTCATCTTCTATAATAGGAGTTAAATTTCTCGATGTATTCATATACCCTACATTATTTCTTAATGTGGGATAATTTCTTGCTACATAATTTATTTTATTAATGTTTTCTTGTATTCTTGCTTGTAAATATTGATATTCTTGAAAGGTTAATGGTTTATCTATAAGAGAAATGTCATTTTCTATTCTCTCTACTCTACTAATATAGTTACCAAGTGCATTTACAGTATAAACATCCAATCTTGGTATTTTTATTATAGCATTATAATATTCTCTACTTGCTATATTCTTATTAGAATAAACTTCAAGTATTCTTTCTAATGCTTCTTTAGATAATTTCTCTTCTTCTAAGATGGAACTACTAATAGATGTTGTTGTTACTATCAAAAAAATAGTAGCTGCTATTACATTAATAATTACAAAAATAATTGCTACAGCAAAACCTTTCATTGGTCACCTTAAGTTAGTATATAAATTATATTTATAAAGTATTAATTATAAAATTATTATACTTTTAAAACAATAAATTGTCAAAAAAATAAAATATTACAAACTTAAATTATCTATAATAGCAAGCTCTTTATCTGTTATATGACTTTTATTAATAATTTTTAAATTATCTAAAATCTGTTCTACTTTAGAAGCCCCTATAAGAACGCTAACAACCTCTTCATCTCTAAGTACCCATCTTAAAGCCATTTGAGCCAAAGTTTCTCCTCTCTCTTTTGCCAACTTGTTTAATTCTGATATTTGAGATACTTTATTATGAGTGAGAACATCATCTTTTAAATATCTACCATCTTTTTTTATTCTGCTATCAAGAGGAATATCATCTATATATTTATCAGTTAAAAGACCTTGTGCTAATGGACTATATGCTATAATACCTTTAGAAAGTTTCTTAGACTTTAATTTTAATCCATTATTTTCTATAGTTCTATCAAAAATAGAATATCTATTTTGATTGATAATAAAAGGACAATTCAAAGAAGATAATATCTTACAAGCTCTCTCCATAGTAGCACCATCATAATTTGAAAGCCCTACATATAATGCCTTCCCACTATTTACTATATGAGAAAGTGCAAACATAGTCTCTTCAAGTGGAGTTTCTAAGTCCATTCTATGATGATAAAATATATCAACATACTCAAGTCCAAGTCTTTTTAAACTCTGATCAATACTCGCTATCAAATATTTTCTACTACCCCAATTACCATAAGGACCAGCCCACATATCATAACCAGCTTTAGTGCTTATAATAAGCTCATCTCTATAACCTAAAAATAAATCTTTTAATATTCTACCAAAATTCTCCTCAGCTCTCCCATAAGGTGGACCATAATTATTAGCTAAATCAAAATGTGTTATACCATTTTCAAAAGCAACCCTACATAAATTTATCATATTATCATAATCATAATTATCCCCAAAACCATGCCAAAGACCCAAAGATATAATAGGTAAAAGTAATCCACTATTACCACATCTATTATAAATCATATTTTCATATCTATACTCATTCATAATTCTTCAAACTCCAATAAAAAATTTTTATATTATAATTTATTCATTTTTATCGATAATTAAATATTATATTATAATAAGTTTTTTACAATTCTTATTGTTATATAATTATATATAATTAGTAAATTATTTTTTAAGGAGGCTATAAAATATATGATAAAAAAAACAATAACCAGTATTTTATTAATGTTTATTATAGGATGTACAACCACTAAAGAACAAATGCAAACAACAGAAAAAAAGGAAGAAGAAAAAGTAATAAAAAAGGAAGACTCTAAAGTAAAATCTTATGGAAAAAATAAAGAAATACAAGCCGTAACTATAAATGGTAAGGATTATTATGCTATAGGTGGCAAAAATATAGAGAAATTATCTGAAGATGAAATAAAAAAAATGAGTATAGTAGCACCTTTAAAAGTAAAAGAAGACACTATAAAAGGAATTCGTGGAATTATTATAACGTATTATGATGTCAAAATATTTTTAGGTAGTAGTTCTGGTAATGGAACTAAAGTTGGACTGTTTGAACCACAATATAATGCTTGGACTGTTGGAAATGATAGTGATGATAGTCAAGATATAGAAGTATCATTATCTCAGAAAAGTAAAGCTATTATCTCAATAAGAAGATCTAGTATATCTTTATCTTATAGATAATAAAAAAATTATTATTTGTATATATAATAAAATATATACAAATAATAATTATAAAAATCAATACTTAATAAGTACATAAACAGGATACTTGTCTATCTCTTTTCTTCCACCCAAATCCTCAAGCTCTATTAAAAAAGAAGTTCCAACAACATTACCACCTAATCTCTCAACCATCTTTATCATAGCATTAGCAGTACCACCAGTAGCTATTAAATCATCAACTATTAAAACATTATCCCCCTTTGCTATAGAATCTTCATGCATATATAAAGTATCAGTACCATATTCTAAAGCATATTCCTCAGATATAGTCTTATAAGGTAGTTTACCCTTCTTTCTAACAGGAATAAATCCTACATTAAGTCTATATGCCAAAGCAGAACCTATTAAAAATCCCCTACTTTCAGCACCTACTATTAAGTCTATATTCTTATCTATTACCTGTTTAGCCATTTCATCAATTGCAAACTTAAAAGCTTCTTTATCTTTTAGTAAAGTGGTAATGTCTCTAAAAAGTATTCCTTCTTTAGGGTAATTTTGAATTTCTCTAATATAGTTTTTCAAATTCATTATAATATCCTTATTAGGTAAAATAAAACGCAACCTTTTAAGCATAACAAAAAAAATAAAAATTACAATATATATAATTATCAATACATTAAAATTATTATTGAATTTTAATAAGAATTAATATATAGTTTATAATATGGAAATTTATAATAAAGACAAGACAAGACAAGACAAGACAAGACAAGACAAGACAAGACAAGACAAGACAAGACAAGACAAGACAAAAACTTTTATATAAAATACTCATAATAATATTTATATCTATAACATTAACTATAATAATATTATCAATTTTAGGAAGAAAAGAAAGAATAGGATATTTAGATAATCTTACTCTTAATAATGAAGAAACATTAGAAATAAATAATATAGTCTACACTAATATTATTTATACTAATAAAAAAAATGAAATTACAAATAAAACTATAATAAACTATACAAACGAATTCTTATCAAATGAAGATGTATCTAAATATATATTAAAGAATGAAGAAATAACTAATTATATATACAACTTTAAAATAGGATACTACAGTAAAATATTTAAGCATAGTGATATTTATGGTGTATATCCAAATACAAATAAAATATTACAAGATTATAACTTCATAAAAAATATAACAATAAATAATGGTAGTCCTTTTGGAATTATAGAATCTACTCAATCAATAAATAAAAAAATAGAAAATATTAGATTTAAATTAAAGATAAAAATATTAATAATAAAGATATACATCATTATTATTTTCATATATTTTATAATTATATTTATTCTAAAAAATAAAAATATATTTATAATTAATAAAAATTTTATAAAATATTATATAAATATAATTATATTTTTCTCTATTCTAATATTAATTTTAATAAAATTTGGAAATATAGAAAAAAGTAGCTCTATCAACAGTGTAAATTTAGATATGTATGGAACATTAAGGATTAATAATGTAGAATATATATTAGAAAATCAATTAATATTAATAAATGATGAAAATATAAAAAAAGAAATTATTAGTAATTTTATATTAACAAATAATCATATAGATAAATACTTATATAATTTCAATATTTATGGAAGTCACTTTTTATATAAACCTATATTTAAGACTAATGAAGTTATACAAAAATTTAATATATATAATGGATATTACTATGGAAATATTATTACAAGTGAAATAATAAACAAAAAATATATAGATAATATTAAATATACATTAGAACTAAATAATAATATCATAAAAAACTTGATTATAGTAATAATACTAGTTATAATAATAAAAATATTATATAATATATATGAATTAAAAATAAAAAATAATAAAATATATATTATATACTCTAAATTTATTAATGATAATATACTATTAATATACATAATAATTTATATACTATTATTTAGCTTTCATTTTTGGTTACTTTATCCAGGATATTTTGTTTACTGGGATGACCAATATGTAATGTTTAAATCTATAGAAAAAAATTATGTAAATAACTTTCCTGTTATAATACAATTTACTCTTTCAGTATTAAATAATTTATTTGGATATAAATCTTTTTATGTTTTTTTTATCAATATACTAAGTTGGTATACAGGGCTATTTCTTATAAATATATCATTGCATAAAAAATATAAGTCTAAAAAAATACTATTATTACTTTTAATAAGTTTTTTAGCAAATATATTTTTTATGAATACAACTCATAACAAGGATGTTACAGCTATTTTAATATTTTGGCTTGTATTATCTATTATTTTATTTTTAAATACATTTAAAATTAAAAATAAAATAATATTATTTATTATATACTTTTTTATTTCTATATTAATTACTATATCACTTTTGTGGCGACATACTATGATAGTGAGTATATATCCTATATTTATTTTCTTTACATACTTAATATTAAATAATAAGTATAAAATATTCAATTTAAAATATATAGTTAGTTTTGTACTAATAATGTTAATATTTGCCATATCGCTTATTTTTTTATATAAGTTTACACCATATTTATGGATAAAAAATAGTAAATATTTATTATCTGCAAATGTAGAATCTAGACCTTCTTATCATTTATTTATGTTACAAATAGCAGGTATATCAACAATAGCTAATGACACAAATTTAATAAATAAAAATTATTATTATGAAGGTAAAACATTTGATAATTTAAAGGAAGTTTATTACTCAGATCCTATAAATGCTGATCTATACAAAGGTAGCAATGGAATTATAATAAAATTATATGAAATAAAAAATCTAAAACTACTTTGGATAAAAAGCATAATAAAACATCCTATAAGCTATATTAAACATATTTATAACTATATTACAAAAATATTTACATTAAAGACTCCTATTTTAGATAAAAATAAGATACAAGAAAAATCAGATATATTTGGAATGGCATATAAGTATGATAATAATGGTATAACATTTAATAATTCTAAAGAAAGAATATATATTTTTCTATATAAATATTTACCAGAAATTAATATTATAATATTTATTATTACATCTATGATAATATTTATTACTACATTAGCAATAATTATTATAAAAAAAGAATATAAAAATAAAATATTAATATTATCATTTTCAACATCCTTCTCAGCTGTATCAACAGCAATAATTGTTGGATTTTTTACACCTTTACCGCTATATAGATATATATACCCTGTAATACCTATAACTATTTTTTCATTAATAATTTTTATAACATTTTTATATGATTATATAAAAAATAAATAAAATACTACTCTATACAGTATTTTAAAGCAAAAAATACTTGCAAAAAAAATTAATTAATAATATTATCTCATTTCCTTAAAATATTATTACATATAGAAATATTTTAAGAAAAAAATAATAAAAGGATATGTATTTATGAACAAACTTTTCAAACTAAAAGAAAATGGTACAACAGTAAAAACAGAAATAATAGCAGGCTTTACCACATTTATGACAATAGCCTATATACTTGCAGTAAATCCCGCTATTTTATCTAGTACTGGAATGGATAAAGGAGCAGTATTTACAGCTACTGTAGTATCATCTATTATAGCAACTTTGGTTATGGCTTTTTTAGCTAATTTACCATTTGCATTAGCACCTGGAATGGGATTAAATGTATTTTTTGCATACACTGTAGTTTTAGGTATGGGTTATAGTTGGCAAACTGCTTTAACTGCTGTTTTTATAGAAGGGGTAATATTTTTAATTTTAACTATTTTTAATATTAGAGAAGCTATTATTAACAGTATACCTATAAATATAAAAAGAGCTATATCTGTTGGTATTGGTCTTTTTATCGCATTTATTGGTCTTCAAAATTCTGGAATTATAGTTAATAATGATTCTACATTAGTTGGACTTGGCAATATAATAAGTCCCGCTCCATTATGTACAATATTTGGTATTATACTAACTACAGTTCTTCTATCTCATAATGTAAAAGGTGCCATCTTAATAGGAGCATTAGCTACTACTATATTAGGTATTCCTCTTGGTATAACTACATTTTCACCTTCTCTAAGCATATTACCACCATCTTTAGCACCTATAGCATTTAAATTAGATTTTTCTAATTTACTATCTACAAATATGATTATAGTATTATTTACTTTTCTTTTTGTAGATATGTTTGATACAGTAGGCAGTGTAGTAGGTGTATGTACTAAAGCTAATATGCTTACAGAAAAAGGAGAGATTCCAAAATGTAAACAAATACTATTTGCAGATGCTATAGGTACTATAGTTGGAGCATTACTTGGAACTTCTACTGTAACTACATACGTAGAAAGTGCTGCAGGTGTATCTGAAGGTGGAAGAACAGGATTAACAGCTTTCACTGTAGCTATATTATTTGCATTATCTTTATTTTTCTCTCATATATTTTTAGCAATACCAGCAGCAGCTACTGCTCCTGCATTAATAATAGTTGGACTTTTAATGATGACTCCTATATTAGAAATAGACTTTGAAGACTATACAGAATCATTACCAGCATTTATTTGTATTTTATTTATGCCTTTTGCATATAGTATTGCTGAAGGAATTACTTTTGGAATATTATCTTTTACATTATTAAAGCTAATTTCTGGTAGAATTAAAGAAATTTCTTTATTAACTTGGATATTATCTATACTACTATTAATGAAAATTATATTACCTGTTCTAGTATAAATAATAATAGCCTTGTAAGTATTTCATTATAAAGTACTTCACAAGGCTATTATATTTGAAATATAATCTATTTTCTTTCATAAAAATGTAATAATATATAAAAAACAAAACAAAAAAATAAATAAAAAAAACACTATATAATACTTTTTTAAAAATAATAGATATTTTTTTAGAAAAAAGTAGAAAAAAATTACATTTTATATTGACAAAAGTAAAAAATAATGTACAATACAAATACATTAGTTGATGAAAGATTAATAACGCAATATTGATAGATAAATTTTTTTATGATTTGAATTCCTTTTTTATTGGGAGCCACAGAAATGTGGCTCTTATTTTTTTATGTTGACTATAAAACTTTATCTTATATAATTAAATAAAAAAATATATATATGGATTACAAAAAATTATGGATAATATCATAGTTATAATAATTGTAGCAACATCTATAATTATAGCACTTAATTACATTATAAAAAGTATCAAAAATTTTGGAAAGCATCATTGTTCTTGTGGTGAAAAAGAGGCAAAATGCTGTAAAAAGCCTAAAAATGTAAAATAGTTTTTTGACAAATTATTTTTTCTGTGTAAACTTATAGCTATATAAACTATTATAAGTATAGGGATTTTTATGTATAATGTATCTGAACTAAAAAAAATAATAGAGTTAAAGAATATAGATGAAAAATTAGTATCTATATATGGTAATGATAAGAAATGTATATCTGATTTTTATGTACGATTAGAACATATACTATTTCATCTTGAAAAAATAGATAATAGTGAAGATGTTTATGTATTTAGTGCTTCTGGTAGAACTGAATTATCTGGAAATCATACTGATCATAATAATGGATGTGTATTAACTGCATCTATAAATTTAGATAAACTTGCTATTGTAACTAAAAGAGATGATGACAAAATAGTAGTATATACTGATAGAGGAGATACTCCTGATGTTGTAAGTATTCAGGATTTAGAAATTAGAAGAACTGACTTTGGTATGTCTTCAGCACTTATTAGAGGTGTTTGTGCTGGATTACTCAATAGAGGCTATAAAATAGGTGGATGTAATATATCATTAAGCAATAAAGTTCTTATTGGTAGTGGTTTAAGTTCATCTGCAAGTTTTGAAGCATTAATAGGACATATTTTAAATACTTTATATAATGAAAATAAAATACCAAAAATAGAAATAGCAATGATAGGACAGTATGCTGAGAATGAGTATTTTGGAAAACCTTGTGGACTTATGGATCAGATGGGATGTTCTATAGGTGGTGTTATATCTATTGATTTTGAGGATAATAAAGATCCTAAGATGGAGAAGATAGAATATTCTTTTGAAGATGCTGGATATTCACTTATGATAGTAGATGCTAAAGGAGATCATAGTTCTCTTACTGATGAGTATGCTGCTATACGAATGGAAATGAATAGTGTTGCTAATTTCTTTGGAAAAGAAGTTTGTAGAGATATAACTTTAAATGAATTAATAGAGAATGCATCAAAAGTAAGAGCTAAATGTGGTGATAGGGCATTTATGAGAGCATATCACTTCATTACAGAAAATAATAGAGTTGTAGAACAAATAGAAGCTTTAAAGAATAATGATATAAAAAAATATATTTCTTTAATGAATGAATCTGGAAATTCAAGCTTTACATATTTACAAAACTGTTATTCTATCAGAAGCAGTAAAAATATGGGCGTTGCTTTAGCTATATGTCTAACAAAAGACTTTTTATCTGGTGATGGAGCTTGTAGAGTACATGGTGGTGGTTTTGCAGGAACTATACAAGCATTAATTCCTGTTTCAAGGGTTGAGGAATACACTAAATATATAGAAAATATCTTTGGTAAAGATAGTGCTATACAGGTGAGTGTACGCCAATCACCTGTATGTGAAATATAATTTTATTCATTATTTTCACTATTAATATTTTCAGGAAAAGCATAATCTTCGGGAGGCAAAGATTTAGGAGCTTTCTCTCTTATATCTTTAGTCTCCTTAGAATAATAAAACATAGTTCCTGATAATTGCTTATCTATATATCTTCTTAGATTTGAAATATATACTGTAATTCCAGGATAAACATTCTCAGTAGCAGATATTACACTATCATCCAACTTATCAAACTCAGCAAGCATTTCATCTTTTTTTAATTCTAATTCTTTAGTTGTTTTAATAAGATTTGTTATTCTTTTTAATATATCTTTAATAGTATCTCTTTTAGCTACAGGTATTTTTTCTAAGAAAGCTTTAGGATTTTTAAAATACTCAGTACCTATAATCGCTTTAATTTTTGATATTTCATCATTATTAAATTTAATTTCATTGATAATATTTTTTAGAATATTATCAGCCTCAGCATCACGACCTACAACAACCATAGTCTTAGACTCAGATACAGCACCAATACTCTTAGCCCATATACCATTTAAAGCTTTAACACTACCACCAATAATAACACCCTTTCCATCTAATGCAATAACTCTATCATTACAAGCAATATCAGAGTTTACAATCTGATTAGCAATAACATCTCCCTTACACAAAACTTTAGCATTTCTAATAAAAGAAGAATAAATCTTACCACTAACATTAATATCAGAATCAGGTCCACCAATAATACCACCAGATACTATTAAATTACCAGAACAATGTATCTTACAATCCTCAATATTACCATTAACTTGAATATCACCATCAGCCATAATAGAAAAACCAGGTGTAACATTCTCCTTAATAATAACAGATCCATCAACATCAATATTACCAGTAGATAAATCAACCTTATCAATCTCAACAACATTAGAAACAGATAAAGTCTTATGATTATCAATTAAAATACCCTTAATAGCACTTCTAACAGTAATACCATCAGCATCTACTTTTAGATTCTGCCCCATCTTATAACAAGGATCCTCATCAAAATGTGCAGGTAATACTTCATTATAAATATCAAGTCCATTAACTGCCTCTTTAGCAGGAATAATATGTGCTATTTTTACATCCGCTTCTATATTATGTACAAAGCTTCTTTCTTTAAAATCTATACTACCATCATCAGATGTTTTACCACTACCAATAGATAAATCATAATCAAGTATAACTTTTTGTACATTACCATCTATAGGTTTTTGTCCTTGAGTAAAGATACAAACAACACCTTCATTATTATTAATATTTTTATTAGCTAAATCAGTAACAGCATCATAATCGACCATAAGCTTGATAGGTATCTCAGAAATTAGACCCTGTATCTGTTCAGCATCCAATTGCTTCTTTGCAGACTTCTGAGGAGGAAGCACCATAACACCACGCCACTTATCGGCAACATTAATAACAGGAATAACAGAAACTCTCTTCATACCATCATAAACAACAAATCCAAAAGCACTGCTTCTATAAATACCTGTCATCTTATCAAACTTAACATTCTTTCCAGCCTTAATACCATCTCTCTTGGAAATAGACTTTAATACCTGTTCTCCATTAGTAACATAACATTTAAGAAGTTCTTGATACAACTCTTGATCAGTAGAAAGTTCATCAACTATCTTCTTATAAATACCAACAACATCTATAGTATTGTCAAATGAATACTCATAATTATCAGGATTCATAGACATTAAAGTTTCTTTGCCATTATTGTTATTACTTGCTGTACTCATATTTTATCCTTTTTTATATTACAAAAAAATAATAAATATTATTTTCTACATAAAAATAACATTACATCACCTTTATTAAAAATCTTTACATACCTATCAAAAAATTTCTTCACAAACTTATTAGGTTTCTTTTCTACAGGAATACTTCCCCAAGAATAATCACTAAGTATATTAAATCCAATAGAAGTCATATAATTGTATAATGTAGTTTTAGAAAATAACCATAAATGCTGAGGCATAACAGCTCTCCAATTAGCACCATACTTATGAGCAAAAAGTCCATCTGCATTAGGCGTAGTAATAGCAAGATAACCACCAGGTGCTAATATTCTATAAACTTCTTTTAATGTATCTGCAGGATTTGGAACATGCTCTATAACATGAGAGAAATGTATAAATCCAAAATAGTCATTATCAAAGCCTATATCTATAAGAGGCTTCTCAAAAACTTCTATATCAAAAGTTTTACGGGCATGCTCTGCTGAAGCGTGACATATTTCCACACCCTTAGCATTATAGCCCTCGCTTTTTAAATATCCAAGCATTTTACCAGTAGCACAACCTATATCAAGAACATTTTTATTTGGAAAATTATCTCTGATACTATCAAATTTAATATCTTTAAGTGCTAATTTCATCAAATCAAAAAAATTATCTTGATTAGTTACTTCATATTCAAAATAATTTTCATCATAAATAGCATCTATTTCTTCTTGACTAATAATAGGATGTTGAAAAATTAGTCCACAATCTAAGCATTTATTATAACTAACTAAATCAGCTTTAATATAATTTTCAGATTTTTCACTACCACAAAATTCACACTTCACAATATATACTCTCCCCTGATATAAAAAGTCGGAATAACATAACAAAATCTTTATTTTATTTATTTTTTATTAACAGTTAAAATAATCTCAGTATTACTACCAACAACCTCTCCAGCAGGTGGTATTTGAGAGATTACAATATCATTTTCATAAGAATCATCTGTAAGTTCTACTTTAGGAAGTATATTAACAGTAGATTTTTTACTAACTACATCTCTATTTATAATATTCATAGCTTCTTCATAGTTAAGTCCAACAACATTAGGCATTTTAATAGTAGCCTGTTCTTGTAAGTTAAGAACAAGATAAACAGTTCTACCTCTTTTTATCTTAACTCCAGCTTTAGGCTCTTGACTTACAACTGTACCAAGAGGATAATTGCTAAAATAATGAGCTCTAATACTCAAATTAACATCCTCTTTATCTAAAATATTAAAAGCCTCTACTAATTCACGCCCCTCAACATTAGGAAGAACAAAAGATTCTCCACCAGTCTTAACAACTATAAAAACAATAATAATAATAAATAAAGCTTGTGCTACAAATAAAGAAACACCAAACAATAAAAGTCGTTTAAAAACCAAAACAGAATCAGGATTAGACATTATTCCATCAGGAAGTACATACTTTAAAAACTTATAAATATACCTAAAAACATATTTATCTAATATAGACATCACTTTTCTATATATTTCTTTAACCTTATCCATAAAATATAAAACTCCATTTAATTAAAGTATTCTCCAATACAAAGTCTATTACCAGTAAGAAACTCCCGAACACTTTGCCTTTTTTTTCCTTCTCTTTGAAGCTCCTTTATCATATAAAAACCATCCAATACTTGAATAGAAATATAATCATTATTAATATCAACTATCCTACCATAATCTTTAGAACTATTATTATCTATAACCTTATAATCACTTATAAAAACTTTAATAAAAGTATTATTATAATAACAATATGCAGTAGGCCAACGAACAAAAGCTCTTGTCATATTATGAAGTTCTAATGCACTTTTTGAAAAATCTAATTTACCATCTTCTTTTTTTATTTTAGAACAAAATGTTGCTATACTATGATCTTGTGATTTTAAATTAGATATATAATAATCTACATTATTAAAAAACTCAGATAAAATATATACACCACTTTTCTTTATTTCATTATAAAGTTCTATAAACTGCCAAGAAGGGTCTATAGTAAAACTATGAGAAAGTATTATATCCCCCTCATCAAGCTTATAGTCCATCTTTTGAAGAGTAGTTCCTGTTTCCTTAAAGTTATATAATAAAGCATGCTCTACAGGGCTTGCTCCTCTCAATATTGGTAGAAGTGAACCGTGAATATTTAGTGGCATTATTTTTGGAATAGATAATGTTCTTTTTGAAAGTATTCTACCGTATGCTACTATTATAAAAAAATCTGCATCTAAAGACACTAAAGTATCATAGAAATCATCACTGTTTATATTTTCTGGCTTTAATATGTTTAAATTATTTTCTTTAGCAACAATACTAACTTCTGATTCTATAATATTGCCCTTTCTATCTTTTTTTGTATCTATAGGTGCTATTACAGAAACAATATTAACATTGCTACATTTTAGTAATTGTAAAATACAATCAGATGTAAAATCAGTAGAACCTGCAACTATAACTTTATACATATAATCATTATATATTTTTAAGCCCAAAAGTCAAATTGTAAACTATTATACTAAACTATATTAAAGCATAATTAAGAACATCTTCATTTCCTATATCAGCTAAAAACTGAACAAATAAATCAAATACTATAGGATCTATTTTTATTTCATCTGTAAGAAAACTATCTTTCATATAGCGTATTATAGAACTTGCACTATCTTGTTTTTTACCTTTCATATATGATAACGTATCGTATATATCTATAACCTCAAATATTTTAGCAGGAAAATAACTATATGCAGCACCAGAAACTATATCATCTCCCTCAAATGATAAAAGATTTATTATATCTGTTGTATTATTTAGTTTTTTATTAATTGCATCTTTTTTTATTAAGTGCTTAGAAGGGCTAAAACCATATCCATAACATTCATGATGCAAAGTCACTATTATAGAAACATTATCTTTTTGATGAAATAAATGCTTTGCAAAATGATATGCTCTTGTAGTATGAACTCCTCTATGAGAACCTATTACCTCTTTAACTGGAATAAAGTCCAACATATCAAAAAGTGCAACATCATGATATAATGACGCTACTGCAAAATTAGTAAGCTCTACATTTGTAAACTCTCTTATACCAAGTTTAAAAATATGCTCTAATTTGTCATAATAAGCTTTTATATTCAAATGTGAAACTATTTTTTTATAAGTATTCCAATAGTGATTTCTATAGTCTAATCTTAATTTAGTACTTAAACCTTTTCTAAATAGATTATTATAATAATGCAAAAAAGAAATAAACATAATAGAAACTCTATTAGTATGTGATAGTATACTAATATCATTAAAATACTCAGACTTACTAAATATATCATTAAAATTAGGATACTTCTCTATCAAAGAAATAAGCATACTCATAGAAGCATAAATAAAATGCTCATTTTTTTGATTATTAATTTTTATATTATAATTATTACTCTTTTTTATTAATTCTATATACTTCAAAAACTCAAGCCGAGAAACAATCCCAATACCTGTCATTAATCTTTCCATATTTGAAAGGATAGACGGTGTTAATTGAGAAGATTTTGTAATTTTTAAATTATCTAAATAAGGTTTTACAACAGAAAATCTATTAACAGAATCTTCTTTTACTATATGTTCTAAATACTTTAAGTTTTCATTTTGTAAAGATTCTGATGAAAATAAACAGTTTTTATAAATGTGAAGAAAATAATCAAGCTCACTAAGCTCTTTATTATTAAGTGCTTCATTATTATTATTGTTTATATCTGAAGTAAAAAATTTCTTTTTAGAAGAATAAACATAAAATTGAGAATCTATTAAAAATGTATTGCCTTTATTATACTCTTCTATAAAAAGTTCTATAGCATTTGGAGGTATAATAGTGTGAATACCAGTAATATGAGTACAATGAATTTCTATATCTTCATTTTTTATAATATGTATTTTACTTTTTATATCCTCAAAAGTAACTTCATCATACTTACTAGTAGGGCTAAACATTAGGAACACTCCTTAAAAAATAATATATAGCAATATTATTATTCATTTTCTATTTGTTTTAATATTTCTTCTATATGATTAAGTTGTCTATTTGCAGTCTTAGCATAATCTATTTCACCTAATGCAATCTTATATGCCTTATCTATTAAATTATCCATATCTAACTTAGCTTTATTTTTCATCACTTTAGTAGCATATTCTTTTGTAATATCCCATCTTTCTTTTGCTAAATTATAATAAAAAACAGCATACTCAAAACTTTTAGCTATATCATCTTTAAATTGAGAATTATAAAAATAATATTTTTTCTTATCATAAAGTGATGCTATATAAATATAATTTTGAGTTATAAGATAATTAAATTGCATATGCATAAGATCTTTATATCTATCGTAAGACTGTTCTGATTCTATTATAGTTAAAGCCCTATTTACAAAGTCAAAAGGAGCATTTAAAGCACGCTCTAAAAAATCTATATTTTTAAGTAGATCATACTCTTGATAATATGATGGAAGAGAATATAGTCTATAATAATCTTCAGCATAAACTATATATCCATAGTCTTTTTTTTCTATTAATGTAGACTCTTTATAATTTACTTTACAGTATAAAGTCATACTAAAAATTAATAAAAATACAATATTCTTCATAATCATATAACTAAGTATTTAAAGTAATATATTTATTTTTTATAAAAAAGCAATACTAATATTAACGGTAAAAGTGTACAATTCTTTATATATAAAATATTTTTAAGAAAATATAATACCGAGAATTAGAAGATATGCTTTTGCATTATATATTGCAATTTTTTTGTTTTTTACTAAATTTAAATTGTAATAGTTATTTTTTACTGAGATTATGAAAAAAACTAAGATAATTATAACCATAATAGCTATAATCATTAATAGTTTTAATTTAATAGCAGAAGAAAGTAGCATTCTAAATCAAAAAATTACAACTATAACAAAAGATAATATAAAAAAATCAAAAGCAAGAAATATAGCAGAAGTAATAAAAGAATATACAAATATAGATATAAAAAATAAAAAAACATATATACAATCTACATTTATTGTTAATGGTAAAATATTAGATAATAATAAAAAAAGAATATATCTATTTTTTCATAATAAAGATAAAACTAAATTAATAGATATAAAGTATAATGTATATACAGGAAACATAGTTTATAATATAGAAACAGAAGAATATAAAGAAGCAGAAGAACAATTATATGTAAACTTAGGCAAAGATGCATATACAGACACAATAACAACTATAAAATATAAAAAAGAAGAAACAAATTCAAATAAAAAGAAATCAAAAATAGATGTATTAAAATATAAAATAAATGATGAAAACAATTCATTAAACTTCAAAGTAAATACTTCAGGGGAAGAAAGATCTTTCACTGGAAAAAAAAGTACAGATGCTGATGTTCGTTCATTTGTTAATAGTGATGTTGATTTTAAGATTAACCCTATTAAAGAGGTGGGTTTTACTGGTAAGTATTTTGTGGATGTAGAAACAGATATTGCACTTCTAAATATAGATGATACTAATAGAATAAAAAAACAAAATCTATATCAAGGTGGTAATTTTGGTATATCATTAAAACCTATAGACTTTGTAGTAGTAGAAGCATTATATTTTGTAAGTAGTAAACAGGATTTAATAAATGAAACTAATAAAATATATACAACTCAGGGTAGTAAAACAAGTATATCATTTAATATTCCTATAAGAGAGATTAATTCTACTATAAAATTAAAAGGGAACTATTCATACTTGGTCGGTGAAAATTTATATAATGTATCATTAAATAATAATAGCCTACCAGGTCTTCCAAAACATCAATTTAATACATCATTAGAATATATATACAAACAAAATAATAATTTTGAATCGAGTATACTAATAAATGTACAATATATAGGTGATGAGTATAATAAAGAAACAAAATCTTCTTCAGATAAGGCATACACAACTTTTGATATAGTATCTTCACTCACTTTCAAAAAGCATACAACATTAAAATTAGGTGTAAACAATATATTAGACGTGAAGTATGAAACTATACAAGGATACCCAATATCAAGTAGAGAATACTTTATATCTATAACTGCAAAATTATAATAATTCTATTGATTAATTATATATTGTTATATAAAATAAAGACATTTATATTAAAGCTTAAAGAAAGTAAGGACACTTATAAAAATAAGGAGACTTAATTATAATGAATAGAGAAGAAAGTAGTAGTATTTCTATATTAGAAGATAAATTACCATCAAAATTAATAATAATACCAGTAATGGGAAAGCCACTATTTCCTGGACTATATGCTCCATTTCCAATTCCTCCTATGCATGCTGAGGCTGTTAATAAGGCTATAGAAGAGAATAATGGATTTTTAGGGCTTAATTTATATATTTCTGATAATCACAAGGATATGGAACATACTTCTATTGATGAGATATATCAGGTTGGAGTTGTAGTTAAGGTTTTTAAAAAATTAAATTTACCGGATGGTGGACTTAATTTATTAATAAACTCTATTAAAAGATATAAAATAATGAGATTTCTAACTACAAATCCAGAAATGAGAGTAGAACCTCTTTATATAGATGAAATAGAAATAGACTCAAAGTATGATAAAGAGATAAAAGCATATACAAGGGCACTACTCTCTGAAGTTAAATCATTAAGTGAAAATAACCCTATATTCACAGAAGAAATGAGACTTACTATGGTAAATGTTGATGATCCTGGTAAGTTAGCTGATTTTGTAACTTCTATGATTAATGTAGATAGAGCAAGTCAACAAGATATATTAGAAACTTTTGATGTACAAGAAAGATTAGAAAAAGTATTATCATTACTACAAAAAGAAAAAGAAATAACAAAAATACAGCAGAAAATTCAAGGAAGTATAAACGCAAAGGTACAAAAACAACAAAGAGAATATTTCTTAAAAGAGCAATTAAAAGAAATAAAAAAAGAATTAGGCTATGATGTAGATTCAAAATCTAAAGATATAGAAACTTACAAAGAAAAATTAAAAAATCTAAAAGTAGTAGATGAAGTTAGAGAGAGATTAGAAAAAGAAATAGAAAAAATATCTAATATAGATACACATTCTCCAGAATATAATGTGAGCAAAAACTATTTAGATACATTATTTGCACTACCTTGGAATGATGAGGCTAAGGAACAAGAGTCTCTTACAAAAACAAAAAAAATATTAGATAAAGATCATTATGGTCTTGAAGATATTAAAACAAGAATATATGAATTTTTATCTGTTAGAAAATTAAATCCCAATAAAAAATCTTCTATTATATGTTTTGTAGGACCTCCTGGAGTTGGTAAAACTTCTATAGGAAAAAGCATAGCAAAGGCATTGGATAGACCTTTCTTTAGATTTTCTCTTGGTGGTATGCGTGATGAGGCAGAAATTAAAGGACATAGAAGAACATATATTGGTGCTATGCCTGGAAAAATTATAGAAGCTCTAAAAATAGTAAAAGTAAAAAATCCTGTATTAATGCTTGATGAAATTGATAAATTAGGTATGAGCTATCAGGGCGATCCTTCAAGTGCATTACTTGAGGTTTTAGACCCAGAACAAAACTCTACTTTTAGAGATCATTATTTAGATTTACCATTTGACTTATCTAATATACTCTTTATTACAACAGCAAATACATTAGATACTATACCTTCTCCCCTACTAGACAGAATGGAAGTTATAAGATTATCAGGCTATATTTTAGAAGAGAAAATAAAAATAGCTACAAAATATCTTATACCAAAACAATTAGAAAATCATGGTCTTATTGCTAAAAATATTAAATTCTCAAATGATGCAATATCTACTATAATAGATGGATATGCAAGAGAATCTGGACTACGTAATTTCGAAAGACAAATAGAGAAAATATGTAGAAAAATAGCTTCAGAAGTTGTAGAAAATATGGAAGCAGAAAATAATTCTAATAATAAAGAAAGTTATCAATATACTATAGAAACAAAAGACTTAGAAAAATACCTTAAAAAACCAATATGGACTAATGATCTTACAGAAAAAATAGAAAAAGCAGGATATTCAATAGGTCTTGCTTGGACTTCTATGGGTGGTACTACTCTTACTATAGAATCTATTAGAGTATCTGAGAAAAATGATGCTGGTAGCATTAATGTAACTGGTCAAATTGGTGATGTAATGAGTGAAAGTGTACAGATAGCTTATTCTTATGTTAGAAGTATAGCATTAGAATATGGTGTAAAAAATGACTTTTTTAATGATGCTATAATTCACCTACATATTCCAGAGGGAGCAACTCCTAAGGATGGTCCTTCTGCAGGTATTACTATGGCAACAGCTTTACTTTCTCTTGCTATGGATAAGTCTATTAGAAATGATACTGCTATGACTGGAGAATTATCTCTACAAGGTAAGGTTCTTCCTATTGGTGGTCTTAAAGAAAAAACTATAGCAGCTAAAAGAATTGGTTTTATAAAGCATATTATAATACCTTATGAAAATATAAGAGATTTAGATGAGATACCAGACAATGTAAAAAAAGGTATAACATTTCATCCTGTAAAACAGGTAGAAGAAGTTTTTGACTTTATGTTTAAACTTGATGAAAACAAAAAGAATAAATTAAAGGAAAAAGCATTAAAAAATAGCT
Organism: uncultured Spirochaetota bacterium; assembly: GCA_944390575.1. GTDB lineage: Bacteria > Spirochaetota > Brachyspiria > Brachyspirales > Brachyspiraceae > Brachyspira. Next base: position 62,902 of record CALXQJ010000002.1, on the reverse strand, counting down.
AAATTTCTTTTAATGAATAATAATAAAGTTAGATTCTAAATATTTTAGATATCTAACTTTTTTTATATTTTTATATTGATTATTTTTAATAGACATATAAAATAGTTAGACTACTCTAACAATAAAGGTTTTTAAAAATATGGATAATATAATTAAAATAGATTTAAATGATAGCGTATATAATATATGCACTGCACATAATAAAATTAAAGATTTATTATTTAATTTAGGTTTTGATAAAATAAATAATAAAGTTATGTTTAACACTGTAGCTAAGGTTATGACACTTGATAAGGCTATAAAGCTTAAGAATATAAACTTTGAAGAGGTAAAAAAGGTATTTTTTGAAAATAATTTTATTTTAGAAAAGACAAAAGAAAATACAAGAAATGATATATTAAAAGATATAATAGTAAGACTTCATAGTGGAGAAAATGCTGATATATTAAAAAAAGAGTTTGATAAAAAGTTAAAAACTGTATCTGCCTTTGAAACTCATAATGCTATGAATGAACTTATTGAAAGTGGTATGGAAATTGATGAGGCACAGCAATTTTTTTATATGAGAAGCTTATTATTACATAATTCTATGGACAGTGGAGATTTATCTGTATATGATAATTACTCTTTTATTAAGTTGTTTAAAGAAGAAAATAGAGAAATAGAAAATATTATTAAAAATATAGAGTTTGATAATATAGAAGATATTAAAAACCTATATAATAATATAAAAATACATTATCAAAAAAAAGAAAATCTATTCTTTACAGCATTGAATAAATATGGAAATAAAGAACCATCAAAAGTAATGACATTAGTAAATAGACAAATATTAGAAGATTTAGAAAGTTTTATAAAAAATCCAAATAAAGAAAAATTAAATAATATAAAAGAAAATATAAATGATATGATATTTAAAGAAGAAAATATACTAATACCTCTATTAGTATCTACACTAAAAGAAGAGGATTTAGAAAATATAAATAATAGATATAATTAATAAATATTATAAAAAAGCTAATAGTTATAAGAGTAATACATATAATCTATTAGCTTTTTTTTATTTAACCTTTTATTACTTATCTAATTATTACTTATCTAAATAAGCATAATCAAATCTATACTTAGCAAGTGGATCTAAAGTATAATTTTTTAACTTTTTTGAAATCATTATAGGATTTGTTCTATAATGTATAGGTATTATAGGCATATCATTTATTAATATAGCTTCAGCCTTATGTAGAATATCCATTCTCTCTTTAGGATCAACAGTCTGCTCTGCCAAATATAATAAATCATCATACTCTTTATTAACATATCCAGGATTGCTCTTAGCAAAACTTAAATATAAATCAAGCATAGTCATAGGATCATTATAATCACCAGTCCACCCACTTAATATAACCTGATAGCTTAAATCTCTAAAACTCTGTAGTATAACAGACCATTCTCGTGGTACAATAGTAGCATTAACACCAATATGCTTCCACATCTCCTGTATAGCCTCAACCATAACAACATTTCCATCATTAGCAACCATAACTTCAATAACAGGAAGACCCTCTCCATTAGGATATCCAGCCTCAGCAAGTAATTTCTTTGCTTCTTCTATATTATAATGATAATCTTCAGGCTTTGTACTAATATAATCGCCACCAATAGTTCTAAAATCTGTTTTACCATCATAGTCTTTAATAAGAGGTGGTACAAAAGCTCCTGCAGGAAGTTGAGAAGCTTTATTTACAGTGTTTACAATATAGTTTCTATCTATAGCAAGTGCTAAAGCTTTTCTAACTTTAGAATTTGTAAATGTAGAGTTTGTTAGATTAATTTCAAAAAATACAGTACCAAGTGCCTGATTCATCACTATTAACCCTTCATTTTGTAAAGCATCTATTTCTTGAGTAGGAACTAAAGTAGAAAAATGAATATCTCCATTTCTAACACCAATTAAAGCAGCATTTTTATCAGCTATCATAGAAACAGTAATATTATCAGCAACAATACTATCAGCATCATAATAATTAGTATTAAGTTCCATTACTATCTTTTCATCTCTACGTCTTTCTTTCATTTTATATACACCATTACCAATATAGCTTTCAGGAGAAGAAGTCCAACTATCACCATACTTTTCTATAATATCTTTTCTAACAGGTAAATATATATTAGCAAGCTCTAAAAAATACGCTGTTGGATTTTCTAATGTAATTTCCAAAGTATAATCATCTATCTTTTTTATTCCAAGCTCTTCTACAGGCTTTTTACTTTGAATAATATCAAGTGCATTTTTAATAGGCTTCAAAAGTCTTCCATAAGAAGCAGCAACAGCAGGATCTACATATCGTCTATAGCTATATACAAAATCATCTGCAACAACTGCTTTACCATCCGACCATTTAGCATTAGTTCTCAAATAAAAAGTATAAGTAAGTCCATCATCAGATACATTCCAACTATTAGCAACTCCACCTACAATACTGCCATCTTTATCTTTTTTAGTAAGACCCTCAAAAAAATATCTAATATAAACAGTACCAGCAGAAGCTGTATTTAGATGAGGATCTATAGTATTAACTTCTCCTCCAAGAGAAATTACAATACTATCATCAGATGTAGAAACATTAGATGAGTTCTTATTACAAGAAACAACCAAAATAAAAGCAAAAATACTTAATATAAAATAAGCCCCTAATTTTTTTCTCACACTATCACTCCTTAATTAACATAATGTTTAAAATATTATAATATAAAAAAATAAATAAAAAAATATGAATATAAAAAAAATAACTTATTAAATAATAAAAATATACGTTATTGTATAATAGTCATCTTGACTTTTTAATAAAACTTTAATAATATTTTTTTACAAAAGTGTTATATTTTTTTATTTAAATTCAAGAATTATGTTTATGAAAATACTATTTTTACAATATTTAGAGGAGTGATTTATTATGAATGTTAAAGTGGCTTTTACTCTATTTTTAACATTTTTAGTTATCTCTTGTGATGGACTTCCAAGAAAAGAATATGAAAGAGTAACTAAATTAAGAGAAACGATAAATAAATATGAAGAATTAAAAACTTTTGCACAAAATGATTTTGATATAGCAGAACAAGGATATGCAGAAGCAGAAATTATTATTAAAGAAGAAAATAAAGATGAAGCTCAAAGAGCAAAAGAATTACTTCTAACAGCAGAAACTAATTATAATTTAGTTTTTGAAAAAGGACTTCCTCCTTATGCTGAACTTCTAAAGAAACAAACAGATGATAGTATGACTAATGCTCAGTTTATAAAAGCTAATGTTATGTATAATGATGAGTATAATAAAGCAAATGCTGCTTATGATAAAGCAATAGCTCTTTATAATGCAGAAACTAAAGACTATAAAGTTTTAGTAGATAGTCTATACATTGCAAAAGATGCTTATACAACTTTATATAATAAAACAAAAGAACAGTTTGATAGAAGTGATGAAGCTTTAAATAGAGTTAAAGAACGTTTAGCAGAATTAGAAGCTATGATTAAAGAATTAGAAAGCTTGGAACAAGCTACTAATTAAGATTGAAGGAGTGTATCTAAAATGAAAATAAAAAAAATAATATCTTCTATAGCATTAATATCTTTTACGTGGACTACACTACCAGCACAAACTTATGATGATTCAGCAAGACTTACAGGTGAAGCTGAAACATTACAAAATGATGGAGAATATCAAAAGTCTTATGATAAATCTCAAGAAGCTTCAAGTTCTATAGATAAAACTTCAGCATCTCTTTTTTATAGATTATTCAACTTAAAAGTACAAAAATCTAAAAGTGATGCTAGTAAAGCTATTACAGAAATAGAGCAATTAGGTATATCAGGCGAAGCTCAATTTAAAGCTAAGTATGAAGAGGCTTTATTAAATTATAGTAATGCTAATGATGCTATGACAAATCTACCTGGTTCTGATACTATGGCAGAGAATGAAGAGCAATTAATAAGTGCATCTAATGATTTTAATAATGTATTAACTTTATATGGAAATGCTATTAATGCAGCTTTTGATGTTAAGGAAACTTATTTAAATAGAGAGAGAGCTACAGCTTCAAAATCTATAGAAGATGCTCGTTCTAAGTATAATGCTTCTAAGGGTGCAAATAAAATTATCGCTGGTGGAGCTGATGAAAAAAACATATTAGCTTCTTTAGATAAGGCTGATAGTTCATTAAAAGAAGATAATTTTGCATCTGTACAACAAAATGTAAAAGCAGCTTTAGATGCTCTAACTAAAGCAGAAGCAGCAGCTAAGGCAAAAGCTGAAGCTGAAGCAAAAGCTAAGGCAGAAGCTGAGGCTAAAGCTAAAGCAGCAGCAGAAGCAAAGGCTAAGGCAGAAGCTGAAGCTAAAGCTGCGGCAGCGGCTGCAGCAGCTAAGGCAAAAGCTGAAGCAGAGGCTAAAGCTAAGGCGGAAGCTATTGCAAAAGCTAAACAGGATATAGCAAGTGCTCAACAGAAATATGATAATTTGATAGGAGATAATACTATTACAAGAGGTGATGAGAATGATAATAAAATATCTACACTTCTTAATGATGCTAATAAGGTAGTAGAGACTAATCCTGCTCAAGCAAGTGAAAAAGCAAAACAAGCTTCAGATTCTTTAGACTCTATATTAGAAGCTAAAAATAATGCTATACTAAGAGAAGAAAATCAAAAGTATATAGAAGATTTAAAAAATAGATATAATGATTTAATGGAAAAGGGTTATATTATACCTGATTCTGATGATGATAAAAAGTTTAATAGCGAGTTAAAGGCTGCTGAAGAAGCATTTAATGCTGATAATCAGAAACTATCTCGTGAGAATATAGAAAAAGCAAATATGACTTTAAATGCTATTAATGAAAAAGGACCTCAAAGACCTGCTGATGGTGAAGTTGTTGAGGGTGGTGTTCAGGAAGATGGAAATGATGTTACTGGACAAGTTATTGATGGTATGACTGGTACAGAATTAAATACTGAAGGTAAAGTAACTGTTTTACCACAATACTATATTGTTGTAAGAAGAGTGCCATTAACTGATGCTCTATGGAGAATTGCAGGATTTAGCTATATATATAACAATCCTCTACAATGGTATAGAATATATCAGGCTAATAGAAATATATTAAGAGATCCTGATAATCCTGATTTAATTTTACCAGGACAGAGACTTGTAATACCATCTCTTAATGGAGAAGAGCGTTCTGGAGAATATAACCCTGATTTAGAGTATATTACTTATGATGAAGCTCTACAATTAAGACAACAACAACAAAATAATAATACAAATCAATAAGTAAAATAAAAAATAAATATTAATAGCTATACATAATACTATATGTATAGCTATTTTTTTTAAGTATATTTATAATTATTAGTAAGATTTATAATAAAATATGGATACTAATATGAAAAAAATACTAATTTCTATAATACTACTAATCTCTATTTTTTCTTGTACTAAAAACAACATTAATATAAAAAATGAAATATCTATTACTCTTGGAGCTGAACCTCGTACTTTAGACCCTACTCTAAATTCATTAAGTTTTGGTTCTATTTATATGATTCATTTCTTTGAAGGTTTAACTAAAAAAGATAAAGATGACAATGTAGTTGCTGGAAATGCTTATAAGTGGGATATATCAGAAGATGGGATTGTATATACATTCTATATAAGAGATGATGCTAAGTGGTCGGATGGAAAAAATGTTAGTGCTAAAGATTTTGAATATGCTATAAAAAGAGCTGCAAACCCTAAAACTGCTGCTACATACTCATATATGCTTAATATAATAAAAAATGCAAATGATTGCTTATCTGGGAAAAAAGATATTTCTGAACTTGGTGTTAAAGCAGTAGATGATAATACTCTTCAAATAACATTAGAAAACCCTACTCCGTATTTTTTAGAATACTTATCTATTAGCAGTGTTTATTTTCCTGTTAGAGAGGATATTATAGAAAAGTATGGTGATAAATGGACTTTATCTCCTGAAACTTATGTAGTGAATGGTCCATATTATATGACTGAAAGAAAATTCGATGAAAAAATCACAATGGAAGAAAACCCATACTATTATGATAAAAAAAGTATAATAGCAAAAAAAATTAATTCTATAATAATAGAAGATTCCAATACAGCTTTGTCATACATAAAAAATGGAGATATTCAATTTTCTGTTATAGAAGCACCTCTTGGAGAAATAGAACAATTAAAAAAAGATAAATATATACTACAAGAAAATGCTTATGGAATATATTTTCTTGCTATAAATACAAAAAAAGATGTGCTAACAAATAAAAATATAAGAAAAGCTCTTGCATTAGCATTTGATAGAAATTATATAATATCAAATGTAACAAAGTTAAATCAAATACCTGCAAATGCTTGGGTTGCTTATGGTATAAAAGATTATGATAATATAACAGATTTTAGAGTTAATGGTTCAAATTATATAGATTCAAGTAAGTATAATGAAAATATACAATTAGCAAAGAAATTATTAGAAGAAGCAGGTTATACAAATGGAGAAGGTTTTCCTGTATTAAAAATAAGAACTACTCCTGGATATTTTACTTTAATAGCTGAGGCTATGCAAAGTATGTATAAAGAGAATCTTAATATTGATATTACAATAAAATCTGAAATGTATAATGAAACTTTTCAAGCTATGGTTCAAAAAGAATATGATTTAGCACGTACTGGGTGGACTGCTGACTTTAGTGATGCACTTTCTATGCTTAATTATTTTTCTACTATTAATTCTGTAAATCATACTGGATTTGAAAGTGATAAGTTTCAAGAGTTATTAAAATTGGCTACAAAAGAGACTAATAATCAAAAAAGAATGGAAGCTCTACACAAAGCAGAAGATATTATATTTGAATATATGCCTATTATACCTATAATTTATAGATTAGACCCTTTTATGATTAGTCCTAAGTTAAAAGGAGCTATATTTAATCCTCTTGGAAGATATATTTTTACATATTCATACATAGAGGATTAATTTTAGGTTTTGAATTTTAAGTAAAAAGAAATATACTTAATAATATATAATACAATGGAGAAATATAATTTATGAGTGAAGTGTTAAATAAAATTAAGGGAAAACTGATAGTATCCTGTCAGGCATTGGAGGATGAGCCACTTCATAGTTCTTTTATTATGGGAAGAATGGCATTAGCTGCAACTCAAGCAAATGCTGGTGGTATTAGAGCTAATACTGTTTCTGATATAAAAGAAATTAAACTTAATACAAAATTACCTATTATTGGTATTATAAAAAGAGTTTATGGTGAGTGTAATGTGTATATAACTCCTACTATTAAAGAAGTTGTAGAATTAGCTTATGAGGGTGTGGATATTATAGCTATTGATGCTACAAAGAGAGAGAGACCTGATAATATATCTTTAGAAGATTTTGTAAAAAGTATAAAATCAAAATATCCTAATCAATTAATAATGGGTGACATTTCTTCTGTAGAAGAAGCTATTTATGCACAAAATATTGGTATAGATATAGTGGGAACTACTTTATGTGGATATACAGAATATACTAAAGGAAATGATCCTCTTAGCACATTATCTGAGGTATTAAAAAATGTCACTATTCCTGTTATTGGGGAAGGAAATCTTGATACTCCTGAAAAAGCAAAAAAAGCTATAGAGATGGGAGCTTTTGCTGTTGTAGTGGGTGGTGCTATTACTCGACCTAAGCAAATAGCAGAAAAGTTTGTTAGGGCTATAGAATCTATATGATGTTAAAATTAAAAAAGGAATGAAATTGTGAAAAACTCATTTGCATTATTACAAAAAATAGGTAGATCATTTATGCTACCTATAGCTATACTACCAATGGCTGGTATTCTACTTGGAATAGGAGGTGCTTTTACAAGCCCTGCTCTAATAGAAACATATAATCTTACTTTTTTACAAGATGGAACTATTATTAATAAAATATTAGTATTATTTTTCAGTGCTGGACTTTTAGTATTTGCTAATTTACCTATACTATTTGCTGTTGGTATTGCTATTGGTATGTCTGATAAGAATAAAGAAACAGCTGCTTTATCTGCTGTTGTTGGTTTTTTATTGTTTCATACTGTGATAGGTATAATATTAAAGTTTCAAGGATATACACCTGAAAATACTACAGCGGCATATTTAATGTCTCAAGGACTTAGCGATGCTGAGGCTGCTGGGCGTGCTGCTTTATTTGCAAAAGAGCTTGGAATATTTACTTTACAAACTGGTGTTTTTGGTGGTATAGTATGTGGACTTTTATCTGCTTTTATTACAAATAGATTTTCAAATAAGACTTTACCTGACTACTTAGCATTCTTTAGTGGAAATAGATTTGTAGCTGTTGTTACTATGGTATTATTTATTCCTCTTGCTGCTATATTTCCATTTATATGGCCTACTATTTTTAGAGGTATTGTAAAAGCTGGAGAATTATTTGCTGCTACTGGTGCTATTGGTACATTTCTTTATGGTTTTTCTATGAGAATATTAAATATATTTGGTCTTCATCATGCTATTTATCCATTATTTTGGTATACTGAGCTTGGTGGTGTAATGGAAGTTGGAGGACAACTTATTGCTGGAGGACAGAGAATATTCTTTGCTCAATTAGCTGATCCTACAGTAACTCACTTTAGTGCAGCTGCTACTCGTACTATGACTGGTGGTTTTTTACCTATGATGTTTGGACTTCCTGCTGCTGCTTTTGCTATGTATCAAGTTGCTGATAAAGAAAATAAAGATAAAGCTAAAGGTATATTATTGTCTGCAGCTTTAACTTCATTTTTAACTGGTATTACAGAACCTTTAGAGTTTACATTCCTATTTATAGCACCTGCTTTATATGTAGTTCATGCTATTTTAGAAGGTTTGGCATATATGATACTTTATGTATTAAATGTTGCTGTTGGTATTACATTCTCAAGAGGACTTATAGATTTTACATTCTTTGGACTACTACAGGGTATATCTAAAACTTCATATCAGTGGATATTAATATTAGGACCTGTTTATTCTATTATTTATTATTTTGTATTTAGATTATTAATTATGAAATTTAATTTTGCTACTCCTGGTCGTGAAGGTAGTGAAGTAAAACTATACAAGAGAGCTGATTATAATGAAAAAAATGATAATGCCACTACTACTAATAATAATCAAGATGATAGCATTATAGATAGTATAGTTCTTGCTCTTGGGGGTGTTGATAATATAGAAAATATAGATGCTTGTATTACAAGGCTTAGAGTAACTGTAATAGATGAAACTAAAGTTGCAGATGATGATACTTGGAATGATCTTAATGCTAAAAAAGTTATTAGAATGGGTAAAGGTATTCAGGCTATATATGGTACACAAGCTGATGTTTATAAAAACTTAATAAAACAAAAGTATAATATAAAATAGTATTTATATACTGATTGTTTTTGAAAACAAATAAACCTATTTATATAAGATAAATAAATTTTAAATATTGATTCTTATATAAATAGGTTTTTATTTTAAATAAAAAATATAGATAAGGAATTATTACTAAAATATATTATTTAATATATTAAAAACTATATAGTAGAATATATGAAAATAACTTAAGAGTAAAAAAGTTATATAAAGTAATAGAGTGTACTTATATATATTAATAATTAATAAAAAAATATTGTATTTATAAAATGAAATAAGTTATAATATTATAGTTTATAAATATCCGATATATTACATATTATGACTATTTAATGTTTTAGATTATAACTATAACTTATGGAGGACTTTGAGTGCGTTATAAAAAGCACTCTCACTTTAAACTATATATAGTATCTACCTTGATAGCTTTTTTTCTACCTACTATTATTAGTATATCTATAGTTATAGTAAATAAACAGAAGTACTTAGATAATATTATAGAATATATAAATAAATCATCTCCTGTTAATGTATATATAGAGGATATTAATATATCATACAAGTTATATATTGTACTTGATAATATAAAACTATATTCTAAGAATAATAATAAAAATAATTTCTTTTTTTTAGATAAAGCTTCTATTAGAATCAATCCTTTAAGATTAATTAAGAATAGAAATATAATAAATCTTATTAGTGATATTAATATTAATAGTGCATATTTTTATCCTGTATATTTTGATAGGAGTATATTAAATATAGATACAGGAAATAGTAGCTCCATAACTGCTAATGAGTTTAGAGAAATTATAAAAATTATATCTACATCACTCTATGATAAAAGAGTGCATATTAATAACTTTATCAGTGAAATAAAAGATAATAATGACAGAAAAACTATAGTATCATTAGATGAGTTTACAGCAAACTTTCAAACAAAAAAATATTTTATTAACTATAGCATAAATATACCAGATGATACAACAATTAAGTTTTTAATAGAAAGTGATACTAATATATCTAATTTAAAATCTACAATAAAAGGGTATGATAATAATAGAAATTTATTTGAATATGATATTAATATAACAAATGATTTTAATACAGCAACTGCAAATATATATAGAGATACTGATAATTCTGAAATATTTAATGCATTATACACATATAGTGATAATAAATTAAACTTTGAGGCTATTGATCTAAATATAGATAAGGATGCTATATCAAAAATACTTAATATAGTTTTAGATACTCCTATTATATATAACGTAATAAAATTAGATAATCAAATAATACAAACTATTAGTAATACTGTAAATTCATTTCAGTATGCAACTATAAATTTTAGTGGAGAATACTCAAAAGAAAAAGACTTATCTCTAGACTTTAATCTAAAAGCAAGAGATAAATTATTCTTTGCAGTATTAGATGCATACTTAACAAATAATAATATAGTATTATCAAATGCAATGATAGAATTATTTAACGGAAATATTATAGCAAATGCATCTATACCAACAACAAATATATATGCCTCAAGAGCAAATTTAAATATTAGAAATATAGAGTTAGGTGATAATAAACTATCATCAAGAATGAGTTTAAGACCATTAAGAAACAATGATAATGAATATAGTTCTTTATTTACAATACACACTCTAAGCTATCTTAATAGTCTTCAAAATCAATTAGCTTGGAATATAAGATATAATAAGAAAGATAAAAATATAAAAATAAATCAAATAGTAAATTTATATGACAATCCACTAAAAATAGATATATCATTAGACAAAACAACCCCTATTATAGCAAAAGCATCAGGAGATATACCTCAAGAAATATTTATAGTAGCACTTGGACAAAACCCTATAGATAATCTCTCTTCATTAAATATTAATTATACAATGAGTAATGAGATGTATACTTCTGGAAAAGGACATATTCATAGTATAGATGTGGCTTCTAAGAAGATATATACAGAAGAATATCTAATGAAACTTAGTGCTGATATTTATAATAATAAAATAGATATTAATAATGTATATTATAAGCTATCAGATAAAGATGAAATTAATGCTAAGGCTAATATTGACTATGATAATAAGTTTAATGTAAAGATGAGTGGAGATATTATAACTCCTGTTGGAGACTATAAAGTAAATGGATTTACTATAAAAAATCAAGATAATATATCACTATACGTAAATACAGAAAATGAAGAATTAGAAGTAAAAGGAAATATACAAACAAATGGAATATTTAATATAAATATAAAAACACCTAAAGAGTTAAAGTATCAAGATATTATTTTTAGTGCAAATATAGATATTAATAATCAAAATAATAAGCCTATATATGTACATGGAGATATAAAAGCTAATAAAACCATTTCACCAGTATTTACTCTTAATACTCAATTTGAACTTACAAATAATAATAATATCATGTTTACTAATATAATATTGGATTATGGAGACAATAGAGTTGTTGGTGAGGGAAAATTAAATGTATCTGATGGTATTAATAAATTTAATGCAGCTTTAAGAGATATAGATAATGATGGAGTACTTGTTATAGATGCTTCTATTAATAAGGATAATATATATGGTAAGATGACAGCATTAGACTTACCTTTTAACTTCACAATAGGTGGTGGTTTATATGGTATACTATCTGCAAATACTACTATTATAGGATCTTTTAATAGCCCTGTTGTATATTTAGATAATCTTAATATTAAAGATTTTGAAGTTATAGGTGAGAGATATAATATAGAATTAAGTGGTGTTTATAAAAAAGATGAATTAGAATTAAAAAATGTACTAATGACAAAAACAGGTGCTAATGGCTTTTCAATATCAAATCCATTAAAAAAACCTCAGCAAGTAAAAATAGAAAAAGCATACTTTTCTAAAGATCTGCATAATATGGAAATAGAAGTAAATGATTTATTTTTCTTAAGTACATTCAATGGAAAAATAAGTTATAATATGAGAAGTTTAGCAGATGGTAGAAGTGAATATAGAATAAATACTACACCTATTAAAGTTAATAAAAGAACATTACCTGCTTTTGGTACTTTAATTACAAAAAACACTAATGATTCTATAGAATTCAAAAATACAAAACCCCATGGTATTAAGGGTAAAATATACAAAGAAGATAGAAATACAATAGCAGATTTAGTATATAAATATGATTATTATGATATACTAAATATTAGTGGAGATATTAATAAAAATAGAAAAGAAGATGTAGATATATTATTAACATCAAGTAAATTAAATGTAGAAGTATTTGAAATATTCAACACTCTATTTACAGAAATACAATCCTCTCCTACAAACTTCATAGTAAATGATAAACCATATACCCTATACGCTAAATTACACGGTGATTTAGATGATTTAGCTATTACAGGACGTTTTTTAGGGCATGGTAGAAAGGTAAAAATGATATATTTCTCTGATGTATTTGATGAGACTATTGTAGACTTAAACTTTGAAGGACATGATTTTAATATTAATAACTTATCTTTTACATACAGAGGCAAAAAAAATCTAACCATATCTGGAAATGCTGAATTATTTAAAAATAAAATAAACTATATGTCTTTTGATCTACTTTCATCGGATGAACAATTAGGGCTTTTAAATGGAGATATAGATCTTACACTACTAAAAATTAAAGGCCCTCTACATGTAGATATTACTGTAGGCGGAAATTTAGAATCTCCAAGAATAGGTGGTATTCTAACTTTAATGAAATCGGATGTACAATTAGGATTTGCAAATCAAAGTACATATAAGCAACATGTATATGGTCTTATTAGTAAAGTATATTGGGACTTTTTAATAGAGGCTTGGCAACAAGTTAGAGTTACTCATAATTTGGTTGGAGATGTTTATTTAGAAGAAGGTGCCAAGATGCAAGTATTTAATACCTTAGAGAATGGATTAGAATTAGCTGGTACTATAGAATTTAATAGAGGAAATATATACTATCTGCAAAATATATATCAAATAGAAAATGGTAATGTAACATTTCCTACGGTTAACAGTGTAGATCCTATAATAACAGCAACAGCATTTTCATATAAAAAATACTATCCAAGCACTACTAGTATTAATAATGCTAATTCCTTTGAAAATAATAGTGCAGGCGAAAGTGTTACTTTATATATGGAGATGGATGCTAGACTATCACAACTACTAACACCAGATAATAGTGGTATAACGCCTGTAAAGTTCTATACGGTTCCAGCATTAGGACAGTATCAAGTAAATCAATTAGCAGGAATTCCTCAAGGAACATTTGGAAATAGAGATAATCAAGCATACGTAGAAAGTACATCAACTCTAAATAATAGTATAAATCAAGAACAATCCCAGCAATTAATATTAAATTATAGTGATTTAATATTAAGAAGTACAGTATTAAGACCAGTAGAAAGATGGGTTCGTCAATTTTTAGATATAGACTATATCACATTAAACCCTACTGTAGTAAATAACCTTATATTTTCAAATAATAATTCATTAACAGCAGCTTCTGTTTGGGATAATACTAGTGTTGGTATAGGTAAATATGTCTCTAAGTATTTATATATTAAGTATGATGTTACATATAGAGTAAATGACCCTTCTATCCCTAATATTTTAGGTAAGCCTGCTGATGCTTATTATTTTGACCATCAGTTTGGATTTGAGGTTTCTCTTTTAAAAAATTACAAACTTGCAAATTTTGTATTTGAGTATAAAATAAATCCTTTCAATATTATAGAAACAGGGCAGGAATTTAATATTGTTACTCGGTGGAGATTTTAATGTTTCTCATTAAAAAGCATTTAATTATTTTATTGTCTATTTTCGTACTATCTATAACTTTTCTTATAGGTGCAGAAAGTGACTTTGAAAATTTAAAAAAAGCAACTAATGTAGCAATATATGAAGGTTTAGAAATAAAAGATATTAATGTAGTTGGTGAAACAAGATTAACAAAAGATCAAATAAAAAATAATTTCCCTATCAAAGCAGGTCAAAAATTTAATAGAACAGAAATTAATAATGCTGTAAAAAGTCTATTTGGAACACAGTCTTTTGACAGAGTAGCAATAGATGTACAAAGAGAAGGTAATGGTGTTATTCTTAATATTGTTGTAGCTGAAAGATTTATAGTTAAGGATATAGAATATATTGGAAATAAAAGACTTACAAAAACAGCATTAAATGATACTATAAAGTCTGTATTAAAGCCTGGAGATCCTTATATACCACAAAAATTAAATGATGCTGTAAATTATATTATTACAAACTATCAGGATAAAGGTTATTTAAAGGCATACGTAGAACCTAAGGTAATAGAAAATAAGAATACTTCTGAAGTATTAATAGAAATGAATATTGTAGAGGGTAATGAGGTTAAGGTTGCTTTTATTCGTTTTCACGGGAATACACATTTTTCTGCTAATGAACTTAAAAGACAGATGAGTACAAAGGAAAATGGTTTTCTTTCTCTTGGAAAATTTAATGAGTTTAAATTTGAAGAAGATAAAGCTAAGATAGTAAAATATTATGCTGATAGAGGATATTATAAAGCTAAAGTAGATAATGTTAAATTTACATATCAATGGCGAGATGCTCAAATCAAAAATGAACAAGATTTAATAATAGATATTTACATCACTGAAGGTGAAAAATACTACTTTGGAGATATTTCTTTTAAAGGTAATATTATTATTCCTTCAGACAATATACAAAGAGACTTAAAAAGTAAAAAAGGTGCTCTATATAATTATACATATCATATGTCAGACTATCAAGGTATACAAAATAAATACTCAGAGAGAGGATATATATTTAGGCAAGTTATACCTATAATCACAGTAAATGAAGATAATAAGATAGTAAATATAATGTATGATATTATAGAAAATGATAAAGCACATATTGAAAATATCACTATAGAGGGAAATACAAAAACTAAAGATTTTGTTATACAAAGATATATAGATATTAAACCTGGAGAAATATTTAATTCTGCTAAAATTCAAAGAATACAAGAGAGACTTTATAATACTCAATTCTTTGAAAATATTAATATTAATGTAAAGCCTGGTTCTGCTGAAGGACTTATGGAGCTTGTTCTTAATGTACAAGATGGTAGAAGTGCTATGGTATCTGGTGGTGGTGGTTTCTCTACTGGATCTGGATTCAAAGCTTTTGCATCTATACGTGAGCAGAATTTCTTAGGACGTGGACTTCAAATAGGAGTAAGTGGAGAGTATGGACAAACACAAAAGCGTATAGCATTTAACTTTGCTGAACCATACTTATTAAATTTACCTGTATATCTTGGTTTAGATTTATCATACTTCTATGAAGATATTAATACAGGGGATGTTATAGGTACTGGAGATTTTGGTCTTCCTAAGTATTCATATTATACAAGACATGGTTTTGAAGGTATTGTTAGACTTGGATATTATTTTGCTGATTACTACTCTACTTTCTTAACTTTTGATACTATAGTACAACAATATATGCAGTGGCACGATCAAGGTGCAAGCGATGCAGGTCCTGATCATGTACTTAATGATATTAAAAAATATTTAACTCACAGAATAAATAAAGATGATGGTAGCTTTAATAGATGGGAAAGTGATTGGTTTACAACATTTATTGTTTCATACTCATTATTGAGAGATAGTAGAAATGACTACTTAAACCCTACTAAGGGTAGTTTCTTAAGAGGGACTGTAGATTTTTACTTTAATCATACACAGCTTATGAGACTTAATGCTACAGGATTTCTTGCTGTACCTGCTACAGATTGGTTATCATTTGCACTTTATGGTGAAGTTGGGCAAATTATTGGTATACCTGGACTTGATATTAGAAATGATGCGGATGTATTATACTATCTTAATCCTTTTGAAGATGTTCGTGGTTGGGATACTTCTAAATATACTATATTTAAAAAAAATAGAGGATTATCTACTTATGATATGCAATCAAGCTCTGGAGATAGTTTAGATTCTTGGAGTTATGGTCGTGCTAAAGTGCGTTTCTTTGCTGAGATGCGTATACCTATTATACCTAAAACACTTGGGTTTGTTACTTTCTTAGATGCTGGACAATTATGGCTACCTGATAGTACTGGATTTAATGAAACTGGAGATGCTAAGAATTATCCTTCTCAATTTATGAATGTTGCTGATATATTTGACCCTTCTCAGTATATGTACTCTGTAGGTTTTGGGGTAAGATTAACAATACCTATATTTAATATAAGATTTTACTTTGCTAAGAGATTTGTATATAATAAAGATGATGTTGGATTTGGTAAGGGGATACAAGATTTTGAAGGCGATACTTTCTCACCTTTAGGTGCTTGGCTTGGACGTGGATGGGGTATAGCATTTACTATGAATCATCCTTTCTACTAAAAAATAAATTGATAATTTTTATAATAAAAGGAGTAAAAAATGAAAAAGTATTATGTGTTTGGATTGATGTTTATTGTTTTTATAGCGGTGTCTATTATTTCTCCTACTTTATTTACTCAATCTTATAGATTAACAAAAGTTGGGTATGTTGACTTAGAGAGAGTTATAAGAGAAGTAACTAAAGATCAAGAACTTGTAGATAAACTTAAAGAAAAAATAGAAGCAGAAAAAAGTAAATTAACTACATCAGATGATGATACTTCTGATAGCAATATTGCAAATAGTAGAGATAATTCTTTTAGAGGACAAATTAAAAGACAGGTAGCCTCAGCTTTAATTAGCATTGTAAGAAAAGATGGATATACTCTTATTTTAGAGAGAACTGAAAACTCTATTCTTTATGCTGATAGAGAATTTGATATTACTGATGCGGTTATTACTGCTGTAAAAGAATCTGTAAATAAGCCTAATAGAAGATAATATTACTTATTTTACATTTTTTATATTGTGTTATTGGAGTAAAATATTATGAAAGTAAAAGAAATTGCTAATTTTTTAAATGCTATTAAAGTTATAGGAGATGATAATACAGAAGTTAGCACTTTATCTTCTATAGAAAATATAGTAGAAAACTCTGTATTTTGTGTGAGTAATGATAAGTATTTAGACTTTGCTATAAAAAGTAAGGCTAATGCTCTAATTATAAAAGAACAATTAAGTGAAAATATAAAAGAAGATAATAATAATAAAGTATTTATTATTCATAAAAATCCTAAAGAAGCATTTATTAAGTTATTATATTTTATGTTTGAGGATAAAAAATATAGTTTAGGTACTATTAAAGATTCTGCTTTCATAAGTGATAGTGCTATTTTAGATAAAGATATTTATATTGCTGATAATGTATATATTGGAAACAATGTAAAAATAAAAAAGGGTACCATAATAGAAGCTAATACATTTATTGGGGATAATGTATATATTGGGGAAAATTGTAAAATATATGCTAATGTTTCTATTCAAGATGACTCTATTATAAATAATAATGTTATTATAGGATCTGGAACTGTTATTGGAAATGATGGTTTTGGATTTTTTGAAGTGGATGGAAAACAAGTAAAGATACCACAGAGAGGTAATGTTATTATTGAAGATGATGTAGAAATTGGTGCTAATGTTTGTATTGATAGGGCTACTTTGGGTTCTACTATTATTAGAAGCGGAGTAAAGATAGATAATTTAGTACAGATTGCTCATAATTGTGATATTGGGGAACATTCTATTATAGTATCTCAAGTTGGTATTGCTGGAAGTAGTAAGATTGGACATCATTGTATATTGGCTGGACAGGTTGGTCTTGCTGATCATGTTACTTTAGGTGATAGAGTTATACTTGGAGGGCAATCTGGAGTTATGTCTAATGTTAGCATTGCTTCTAATTCTACTATGCTTGGTAGTCCTGCTGAAGATATTAATAAAGAAATGATTAAACTTATTTCTGCTAAAAAACTTCCAGAGCTTATAGATTTTATTGAGAAAAAATTTGAAGTAAAGTTTAAAAGAAAATAAAAGTTTATTCTATTTAGAGAAAAAACCTTTTATAAAATAGACTCCATAACAACAATGTGACATAAATATTCCTATAGCTTTCATTATGCCTTTAGGTATAGAGAGTGTACTAATAGCACTTAATAATAAACTAATTAAGTATATACTATGAGGTATACACATTAATACAGTGATAGATGTAGTATCTAAAAAAGGTATAAATCTACTTATACCACTAGGAATATTAAAAATAAAAGAAAAAATTAAAAATATTGTATAAAGTACAAATATAGACGGTATAAAATATGATATCTCAAGAGAGTTCCCGCCATACTTCTTTACAAAATACCCTCTATGCCAAGCATAATTTTTTAACTGTTTAAAATGTCCAAAAAATAAATCTCTTCTATGATGATAAACTAAAGCTTCTGGAGTATATAATATTTTCTCTTTAGCTTTCATTATATTATTACATAAAATAGTATCTTCTCCAGGCCAATATTCAGAATCAAAGCCCCCTACTCTATTATAAAGCTCTCTAGTTATAATAAAGTTACAACTTGGAAAATCTGTTACATAATGAACTTTATCAGGTATATATCTACACTTATGACTTCCACTCATAAGCTTAGAACTATAAATAAGACCACTAATTTGCTTAAAAAAACTATCCTTAGTAGTAGTAATAGCAGGTCCACCTAAAGCATAAATATTTTTAGTATTCATAGCTCTAAGTGCATTTTTAAGCCAATCTCTCTCTGGAAAAGTATCATCATCCAAAAATGCTAATATCTCTCCAGAAGACTCTACAACACCCTTAGCCCTTTTTAATGCAGGTGCTAAACTACCTGTACTCATTATTCGAACTCTTTTATCTTTAAACAAATTAGAACTAATATCATTTTCTATATAAGAATCAGGAAGAATAATAACCTCAAAATTATTATATGTTTGAATAAGAAGATACTCTAATTCTTCTTTGATATAATCATTTATACACTTTAATGGTATTATAATACTTACAAGTTTATCTTCATCTTTTAACTCATCAAATAAATCTCTATAAAACTTAATAAAATAAAGCCTATAAAATATAGCAATAGTATCAATAAATGTTCTCCAAAGTACAGAGAATCTAATAAAACCAAAATGCCTATTTGGATTTACAATAACAGGAGCAGAAACTATTTTTTTATTATTAGAATGACAAGCAACTAAAACTTCCAAATCATAAGCAAAAGCCTTAACTAATACTCTTGGAAAAATATTAATAATAGCTTCCCTTCTAAAAAGCTTAAGTCCTGTTTGTGTGTCTTGTATAGGAAGAGAGAAAAATATCTTCACAAATAAAAAATAAATAAATGAAATTACTTTTCTTGTATTAGAGTAATTCACTTTAGAATCTTTATGCCTCTTAGAACCTATAACAACATCAGCATTTTCTTTTTTCATTATATCAAAAAAAGTCTTAATCTGTATAGGATCTATCTCCATATCAGAATCACAAAATACTATATATTCTCCATTAGCAATCTCAGTAGCTCTCTTTAATGCATAACCCTTACCATTATTCTCTTTATTATAAATACCAATAATTTTTTTTATATTAGAATGTAGAGAATAGTCAAAATTATTTATAAAATTCCTTATAACACTCTGAGTATTATCAACACTCCCATCATCAGATATGATAATTTCAACATTATTCAAAAAAGAAGATACTCTATCAATCAAAAAATTAATATTATAAGATATCTTATCTTCTAAATTATAAACAGGAACTAATATAGATACTAAAGAATTTTCTCGCATAAATAATAAACTTTTAATAATTTAATCTTGCATTTTCACATCAAGTAAATAATATCTATAAAAAGACTCACTTCTATCAGCAAGCCACAGCTTTTCTTTTTTTACCTTTCCTCTAACCGTTATAGTTTGAGTATGATACTTAATATACTCATTAAATAACTTATTATCTAAATAATAATTTGTATTATTAGCTTGAATAACAATATCTGGAAAGTTATGAGTGCCAAGCACAGTAACAACTCCTGTAATAGTTTGATACTTCAAAAATAAAGTAAAAAATAAAACTATAATAAAAATATTTTTTATATTCAAAATAAATAGCCTAAAATATTGAATTAGGTATAGTCAATTTTACACCTGTATTATCAGTAGATAATGATGTATCTTTATTAACTAAAGCAGTTCTATCTTCTTTATTATTATTTTCTCTATTATACATCATAGTAGATCCAGTAGTATATTTATAACCTTCATATTCTTTATAATATATATTAGGAGTTTTGCCTCCTATTTGATAAGATTTTTTGCCCTGAACTATAAGTATGGCACCTGGATATAATACAGTAGCATTTTTTTTGTATGTATTTACATAAGCCTTATTTTTATCATCTTTTTTTACAACGCCATGATCTACATCTACTATCCATTTAAGAAGTAAATCATCCCAAGAATAACTAACTATTCCATACTTAGTAGCAATACTATGTATTCTACTGTAAGAATCTAAATACTTAACATTTACAATATCTTTAAATATATTTTTGTTATAGTTAGACTTAATATAAAGCCAATACATAAACATTGCAGAAGATGGGTAGCTTGAGAATATAGATTGTTGAGTAGTACTATCTCCGCTACTCTCTCCATTCCAATCAGAAGGTAGGTTCCAAGTATAAAAAGAATAATATCCTTCTAATTTATTAAATTCCGTCATTCTGTCTATAATAGTATTATCATTATATAAAATAGTAGCAGACTCAGAAAGAGCTTCATTAAGCCACACATCTATATTATCTTTATTTAAATTATAATTAATTAAATGCTGAAACTCATGTAATATAGTACCAACCATTTTATTAGGATCTAAGTTAGATTTTTCTATATCCATATAAAGTATTTCACCATTATTTCCCTTTCCATATATCAAATCACTTGGTCTAAAATATCCAAGAACTGAAGATGTAGTGGTAGATGTTGTTTGGTTTAGTTTCATTAAAAGAATTATAACTTTAGAGTTTCCATCCAAATCTGTATGGTCACCATAAATATTTATCATATCTGTATAATAATTCTCAAAATCTTGATAGATTCTAACTAAAGCATAATCAGATATACTATATCCATTTTCAACATAAACAGCTAAATGTTCAGTTTCTTTTACAAGATAAGCATTAACAACCTCATCAGAACCATAACTACCACCACTAATTCTCTGTGCATAGAATGATTTTTTAAATGTTATTTCACCACTACCTGTTAAATTTCTTAAATGACAAGATGAAAATAAAAAAGATATAAAAATTAAAAATAAAACTTTTCTCATAAAATTATACTCTAATAAATATTATACACTCATAACAAAATCATTACAAGTATATAATATTTGACAAATAAAATATTATTAAATATAATAAAAATTCATAATAAATAACGGATAAAATTTTGAAAATTAAAGACATAGGTTTTGATAAATACTTTAAAGAAAAAACAATAGAAATACTAAAAATTGATAGTATCAAAGATATAAACAAAACAAACCTAATACCTGCAAGAGTGATAAGAATAAATAAAAGATATTATACACTACTATCAGATGAGGGCGAGTTTTTAGCACGTATAAAAGGAAAAATTAGATATAATTCAGAAGTTCAAAGTGAATTACCTGTTGTGGGTGATTGGGTGCTTATGACAAAATCCGACAATAACGCTTTTATAGATACCATAATAACAAGAAAAAATATTCTATATAGAAAAGCTAATGTTAAAAAAAATGATATACAAGCAATAGTGAGCAATATAGACTATGCTTTTATAATTATAGCTCTTGATAATGAAATGCCTATGACTGCTATTGCAAGATATTTATCTATAATACATACATCAGAAATAAAACCTATAATAACAATTAGTAAATGTGATTTATTTGAAGAGAGTGTTTATAAAGAGTTGCTTAATACAATAAAAGAAACATATCCAAATGAAATAGTATTTGCTTATAGCTCTAAAACAGGATTTAATTGCGATATATTTACTAAATATATAAAAAAAGATACTTCTTCAGTATTTATAGGGGCCTCTGGTGCTGGGAAATCTACTATTATCAATTATTTACTAAAAGAAGAGAGAATGCGTACAAATGAAGTTCGTGAATATGACTCTAAAGGAATGCATACAACAACTCATAGAGAACTATTATTAACAGAAAATGGTGGAGTTGTTATAGATACACCTGGTCTTAGAAATCTAGGTATGTGGGAAGATGAACGTGGTATTAAAAAAACTTTTAATGATTTAGAAGAACTTGCTAAAAACTGTAAATTTAATAACTGCACTCATCAACATGAACCTGATTGTTATATATTAGAATTAGTAGAAAATGATAAAATACCTTATGAAAGATATGAAGCTTATATTACTCTTCTAAATGAAATAAAAGAACTACAAAAAACTTCTATAGAAATAAAAAAAGATAGAAAATTAGCTATAAAAAAAGTTACTAAACATAAAAAAAGAAAGTAATAATAATATATATTGAAAATAATAATATACTATTATATATTTATTTTTAAAATAACTATTGGAGAATAAATTTGATTCGTCACTCAAGACCTACTATAAGAAAAAAAGATTTAGAAAGTGCATTAAAGGTTATGATTAGCGATAATCTTGCTACTGGTGATATTATTTATGAGTTTGAAAGAAATTTTGCTAATTATTTTGGTAAAAGCTATAGTGCTATATTTGTAAACAATGGTACTAATGCTCTTGAGCTTATTTTAAGACATTTAAATGTTGGAGAAGGTGATGAAGTTATTATGTCATCATTTTTAAATGCTTCTCCTCTTCAAGTAGTAAAAAAATTAAATGCAACACCTGTTATTATAGATATAAATGAAGATAGCTTTCAAATTTCTATGGATAATGTAATTGAGTCTATAAATAATAAAACAAAGGCTATTATAATATCTCATATGTTTGGAAATTGTGCTTTAATAGATGAGCTTACTGATATTAAAGTTCCTGTAATAGAAGATGCTACTCATAGTTTGGGTGGAAAATATAGAGATATGCCTCTTGGTAGTTTTGGAGATTATGCTTATTTTTCACTTTCTGCAACAAGAATGATAACTTCTGGTGGTGCTGGTGGTGTTATTATCACTAAGAAAAAGGGTATGGATTCTATAAGAGATATTATTCATTATGATAAAAAAGAAAACTTTATTACAAGATATAATTATCAAGCTACAGACTTACAAGCCTCTATAGCAATAGAAGAGTTCAAACATTTAGATAGAATGGTAGAAGTTAGAAGTGATATAGCATCATACTATGACAATGCTATTTTAGAAAGTAAATTAATAAAACTATCACAACATGATAGTGAAAAACCTTCATATTATAGATATGTATGTATGATTAGTGAAGATGCTACTATGAATATATATGATATTATAAAAATGTTTGAAAGGCATAATGTAGAAGTTGCTCGTCCAATATTTAAACCTCTTCATCATTATTTAAAACTACCAAATGAAAATTTCCCAAATACAGAAAATGCATATCTAAAAAGTATCTCAATACCAATATATCCAACACTTCAAAAATCAGAAGCAGACTTAATTTGTAAACTAATAAAGCAAATAAGATAAAAATAAAGGATAGAGTAAAAAACTCTATCCTATATATATTTTTTTTATTTTACAAACTTACTAGACCAATCAATAACACAAACACCCTTTGAATCTTTAGTAGTATTATTAAGTGGATATATCCAAGAAAAATGATCCAAAAACTTATATACCTCACTTTCTCCATCTCTATTAAAATCTACTTCATACTTTAATAGACCTGTCTCTGATGTAGTACCATCAAAGTTTTTAATAGATTGTCTATCTACAGTATCATACAAAGAAAGTTTATACTTATCATCCAAAGTTTCATAAGTAGTATAACTAGAGCTATAATCTTCTAATATTCTTGTAGTTATAATATCACGATTAGAAGATAATATATTAAACATACGAAGAGCATTATCTTCTGTAGCGACAGCCCCATCTGTCTCCCCTTGTACAAGCCATATAGCAGTTTTAGACTTTTTCATACTTTCTAAATCTTCATCTGTTACATTATTCACACTTAAAGCAGGACAAGCAATAATAGCAGAAGCAAATAAATCTGGATACTTTATAATCATCTCAGTAGCCATATACCCGCCAGAAGAACAGCCTGCAACTACTATTTTATCTTTATTAATTCCATATTTTTCTATAATTTTATTAAGTTTCTTATAAACAGTCTCATATACTTTTTTCTTAGATGAAGATAAATCACTCCAACTCTCTATAGGCTGAAAAGATACTACATTAGCACCATTAAATATATTCTGAATATCCTCTCTAATAAAAGATACAAACCCATCATTAGCAATAACAGGTGCCTCTTTATTATTCATATTATCAAAACCACTCTCACCAGAACCAACAAACCAAACTATAAGTTTATCACTATTAGTAGAGTTATAAAAATGATAATTAATGCCATCTCTATCAGAAATATACTCTATATTTGTAATATCATCATTAATAATTTTATTATCCCAAACATATTTAGTATTATTTTTAATAACAACTTTCTCATCAGAAGTATTAATAACATCTATATCAGTATTTTGAACTACTGTATACTCTAATTTAGATTTAACATTACGTCTTAAATCTTCTGTCCAACTAAAAGTTTTACCCTCTCCACTATTAAGATATAGTATAACCTGATTATTAGTAGTTTCTATATATTCTATCTTTCTATTTAAATCATAATCTAAACTTCCTTTTTTGTTTCCAGCTTGTATATATGATTTTGCATTTATAGTATAGGTATTAGTATCTATATTTTTAAAATCTTTAATATTCTTATCATAAGTAATAATAACTTTATCAATAACTTCTCCAAAATCACCAATATAAGAATAAAGCTCTATTTTACTGCTTTTAGGCTTAGAAAAAATAAAATAACTAATAAAAGCAGATAAAACAATAACTGAAATATAAAATATAGGTAGCTTAATATTTTTCATAGTCTCCTCACAATTTATTATAATTTATTACAATATTTTAAAACTAATCATAGTATTAACATCAAAATATAAAGTACCAGGATACATAGTATGATACAAATACTGTCCTATCTTTCCATTAACATCCAAATATAATCTATTAAAGAAATCATACCTTAAATTAGCATATATTCCTAACTTATGCCAAATATTTTTAGTATTTTGAACATATCCAAGCATATAATTTACCCCAACAGACATAGGAGATAAATTAAAAAGAAGTAAAGAGTCAAACTCATAAGAAAAATCGCTAAACTCTCTTAAAAGAAGCAAATCATAATCTAAATAATATTCACTATCAGTATTTGCAAATGCATACTTAATAGTAGTAGCAACTTGAAGTATAATACCTCTACCATCAAAAAGATTCTCAAAAAACTCATATCTCAAAGTAGGTTTAATAGCAACTTCAAAACCAAATGCCGACTCTTTATGAGCTTTCTCTATGCCATCAAAGTTATAGGAAGCATTTTTATCATCAAAAACAATAAGTCCTCTCTTAGCAGAAGTATAATAACTATTAAAAGCAACCTTAGTATCTATATCAAAATACTTACTAATACTGCTACTAACAAACAAAGTAAAATTATTTTTTTCAGCACTTATATAATCATAAATACCAACATCAGTTTTAATTCCCTCCCAAATATATCCAGGAAACACATCAGAAATAAATCGATAAAATAATATAATACTACCGCCACCATGAATATAAGGATAAAAATTCCCCCTCAAGTCAGTAGCAATATAAAGTCCTGACTGTAAATTAGCCTGTTGCCCCATAAGAGGTGATAATAATACTAAATATATAATTATTATTCTTATAATTTTCATTATAATATTTGAGATAAATTATTAATATTTTGTAAACATTATATATCATTTTAAACAAAAATAAAATATAAATTACTATATATATATACTAATTTATATGATAATATTACATTGATTTATTGTAATAATTATATATAATAAAAACGATAATGGTTATAGAAAAATAAATATTATATAATTAATTTAAGAGATTATAAAAACTATGAAGAGAACTATTATAATATTAACTCTATTTCTAAGTAGCATAACTCTTAGAACTTTTAATGCAAATATTAATAATTACTCTTTTCCAAAACATAACTGGGTAACATTAATACAAGGTATAGCAAATCATTATAATCAAGATTTCTGGCTTATTAAAGAAATATTTGATATATGTTTGACATACGATGTAGATCCTATTCTTATGGTTTCTCTTATCAAAGTAGAAAGTAGCTTTATTCCAACAGCATTATCTAGAAAAAATGCATACGGATATTGTCAAATAACACCTATTGCAAATGAGGATGTAGATCCAAGTCTTAATAGATATAATAAAAGAGATAATATAATACTTGGAGTTAAGTTTATTAAAAAACTATTAGCAAGATTTAATGGAAACTTAATTACTACTTTAAGATATTATAATTCTGGACACGACTATAATGAAAAAGGTGAACAGTATGCTGAAAATATCAAAAAAGAATATGAAGAGTTAGTATCATTATATGTTAGAGATGAAGAATCTCACGGTGTTATATATAGAAAAGAGCATTTCTAAATAATATTTTTTTATTATTTTAATAATAAAAAAGAGTAATAAAAACATCAAAGTTATTATCACTCTTTTTCTATGAATGTATATTAATTTATCTCTTCATATTAACAACAGTAGCAAGTAAGTTATCAGAAGTTTGAATAGTTTTAGAGTTCATTTCATAAGCTCTCTGAGCTACAATCAAATCAACCATCTCATCAACAACCTTCACATTAGAAGCCTCTACAAAACCCTGATGAATACGAGGAAAGCCCTTAACACCAGCCTCACCCTCAAAAGCAGGACCAGAAGCAATAGTCTCTTTATAAAGATTATCACCTATAGACATAAGACCCGCTTGATTTATAAATCTATGTAAAGTAATAGTACCAAGTTCAACAGCCTCATTCTCATCACCAATAACAACAGAAACTGTCCCTTCACGAGATACAGATATTTTTTCAACTAAAAAATTCTCAGGAAAAATAATCTCAGGAACAAGTTTATACCCATTAGAAGTTACAAGCTGACCATTAGCATCTATCTTAAAAGAACCATCACGAGTATAAGAAACACTACCATCAGGCATTAATACCTGAAAAAAGCCCTCTCCCTCTAATGCTAAATCTAATTTATTTCCAGTAGCCTGTAAAGAACCCTGTTCAAACATTTTCTGAGTAGCCGCACTCTTTACTCCAAGACCAGTTTGAAGCCCAACAGGAGCAACCAAATCCTCTGTAGCAGGTGTTTCACTTACTCTCTGAGTTTGATAAATTAAGTCCTCAAAATCAGCTCTTACCTTTTTAAAACCAATAGTATTAACATTAGCAAGGTTATTAGCAATAGTATCAGTTTTAAACTGCATACCATTCATACCACTAGCACCTGTCCATAAAGAGCGTATCATATTATTTACCCCTATAAAAAATTTTAATATACATAATACTCTCGGTAAATAAAAAAATCTATTTAATACTTTTTAATAAAAATTAATATCAAATACTAGGTTTAAATAAATTAAGCCTCAAAGCATTAAATACAACACAAATAGAGCTCAAACTCATAGCAAGTGCAGCAAATATAGGATTAAGAAGTAAATCAGGACCCATAATAGCAACTAAAAATCCACCTACAGAAGAAGATACTAAATAATCTTTAAATATATGCAGTACTCCACAAGCTATAGGTATACCAAGAACATTATAGCAAAATGCCCAAAATAGATTTTGTTTAATATCTTTAATAGTAGCATGACTAAGTTCTATAGCAGATATAACATCCCTAGTCTTAGACTTTACCAAAACAATATCAGCACTCTCAATAGCAACATCAGTACCACTTCCAATAGCAATTCCAATATCAGCCTGAGTTAAAGCAGGAGCATCATTAATACCATCACCAACAAAAGCTACAATATTATTTTTATTAGAACTACTATCTGCCTGAAACTCTTTTACTATATTAGATTTATCAGCAGGCAATACTTCAGAAAAAACAGTATCAATACCAAGTTCTTTTGCAATATTATTAGCAGTTTTAGAATTATCCCCAGTTATCATAGCTGTTTTAATACCTTTTTTTTGTAGAGTTTTAATAGTATTAATACTATCTTCTTTTAATCTATCAGCACAAGCTATAATACCAAGTAAAACATTATTTTCAGCAATAAACATACAAGTTTTACCAGATGAAGATAGTAAGTCTATATCACTTTTATAAAAATCAGTATTAATACTTCTACTATTCATAAGTGCCTCATTACCTATTAGTATATTATTAGAGTCAATAGTAGCCTCAACTCCAAATCCAGATATAGCATTAAAACTATCAACTTTTAAGAAATTAACACCACTATCTTTAGCACGACTAACAATAGCATTAGCCAAAGGATGTTCACTCAAACACTCAACACTACCAGCAATAGTTAATATTCTTTTCTCATCATTAGAAATAATATCAGTAACAAAAGGTTTACCCTCAGTTAAAGTACCAGTCTTATCAAACATTAAAGCATTAACCTTATGTAAAACTTCAATAGCAGAAGCATCCTTAAATAAAATACCAAGTTCAGCCCCCTTACCAGTAGCAACCATAATAGCAGTAGGAGTAGCAAGCCCCAAAGCACAAGGACAAGCTATAACCAAAACAGATACAAAAATAGTAAGAGCAAAAACAAAATTATGAGTAAAAACAAACCACAATAAAGCAGAAATAAAAGCAATAATCATAACAGTAGGTACAAAGTAAGATGAAACTATATCAGCCAAATTTGCAATAGGTGCCTTACTACCCTGTGCATTCTCAACAAGTTTTATAATCTGAGATAAAGCAGTATCTTCCCCAACCTTAGTAGCCCTAAACTTAAAACTACCTGTCTTATTAATAGAAGCACCAATAACAGTATCTCCCACACCCTTTTCAACAGCAATACTCTCGCCCGTTAGCATAGACTCATCTATAGAACTAGCCCCCTCTATAATCTCACCATCAACAGGTATACTCTCTCCCGGGCGTACAATAATAATATCCCCAACCTTTAAATCAGATACATTAACCTCAACTTCTTCATTAGTATTAGAGTCAATAATAAAAGCCTTTTTAGGTCTAAGCCCCATAAGCTTCTTAATAGCCTCTCCTGTCTTACCCTTACTACGAGACTCCATATATTTACCAAGCTGAACTAATGTAAGTATAACAGCAACAGACTCATAGTATAAATTATCTCCATGAGGATTATTCCCCAAAAAAGATAAAATACTAGAATACACACTATAAATAAAAGCAGAAGTAGTTCCAATAGCAATTAAAGAATCCATATTAGGACTACCCCTAAATAGTGAAGAAAATCCAATAGTATAAAACTTATAACCAAAAATCATAACTGGTATTGTAAATATAAGTGCAAATATAGAAAAAAATCTTGGACTAATATGATGTACTAAAATATTTGGTATTGGTAAATATATACTAGTAAGCATAGATACCATAGGTGCCATTGATACATAAAACAAAGGAATACAAAAAATAATAGAAAGTATAAGACGTATTTTTTGTTCTTTTAACTCTTTTTGCTTTTGTATCTCTTTATCTCCTTCTGCCACATAAAAGCCTAATTTCTCTATTTGTTTTATTATATCATCATACTTAAGTATAGAATCATTATAGCTTAAAGTAGCCTTCTCAGTAGCTATATTAACATTAACCTCTAAAACACCATTAGTCTTTTTAAAAGAACGTTCTATAGAGCGTGCACATGCAGAACAATGCATACCACCTATTTTTAATATTATTTTATTATCCATATTGCAAAACCTTTTTTATATAAATAAAACTATAATTATTCTAAAATATAATAAAAATATATAAAATTCAATAAGTAAAATATTTACTATAAATATTTTACTTATTATTAAATGATCACTTTAATATTATTACTTAATATAATTTATTTAAGAATATAAAAAATTGATATTAGTATCTGATAATAAATAGAAATATAGATTATTATAAATAATAATAAAAACTTATTTATAAATATAAAACAAAAAAGAGTAGATTATTTGTGTAATCTACTCTTTATATTAATACTATTTTAATTAAAATTATTTATTAGTTGATGGTACAAAAAGTAATTCAACACCATTAGTAGTTTCTAAAGATAAAACTTGTCCATCATAGAAAATAATACCAACAGAATTTAATAAATTTAAATACTCAGTTTCTATATTCATATCTTCTTCAGGACCAGCCTTTCTAGTGCTACCAATATTACCAATAGCTATAGTATTTCCTTTAATTGTAAAATCTGCAAAATAATTATTAACAGCAGAAACACCAGCAAGCATATAAGTACCATTAGTGCTTATTAAACTTATTGTAATATTCTTATCTGGATACATATTAGTTAATACAAACTCTTGTCCTGATATAGGTTCTACTTCAAAGTCTGATAATTCACTTGGATCTTCTGTTACTATAATTTCAAAATCATCTGGATTAAAAGTTTCTGATGATTGATTATCTTTTTTATTACAAGAAGCTAAAAATAATATTCCTGTAACAATAAAAATAGATAATAATAACTTTTTCATTTTTACCTCTTTTTTAATTGTTTAATTTTATGTTATTATACTATAAAGTATTATTAACTTCAATATATAAAAAATACAAAAAGTTTTTATAGTTTACAAATTTAGAATTATAAAATAAAATATTTATAATTATTTTTTAAGGGAAATAGAATATGATAGTAGAGCCAAAAATATTAAATAATATATGTACAACTGCACATCCTGAGGGTTGTAAAAAATTAGTAGAAGAACAAATTAATTATGTAAAATCTAAAGGAAAAATTAAATCTAATATAAAAAATGCACTTATAATAGGAGCATCTCAGGGGTATGGACTTGCTAGTAGAATTGCTATTGCTTATGGACTTGGAGCTAAAACTTTAAATGTATCTGTTGGTAAGGGTGCTGATGTTGCAAAAAAAAGAACTGCTGGTGCTGGATTTTATAATAATAGAGCTTTTGATGAGTTTGCTAAGAATGATGGTATTAGTCAAAAAAATCTATCTTTAGATGCTTTTCTAAACTCTTCTAAAGAAACTGTTATTAAAGAAGCTAAAGAATTTTTTAATGGAGAGAAGATAGACTTAGTAATTTATAGCTTAGCTGCTCCTGTACGACTTGATGAAAAAACTGGTGTGACTCATCGCTCTGCATTAAAGCCTATTGGTGAAAATTATAATGGTATGGGAATAGATTTTTTAACTGAAGAATTATTAGATGTTTCTATCTCTCCTGCAAATGAAGATGATATTACAAATACTGTTAAGGTAATGGGAGGAGAAGATTGGGCTTTATGGACTAATGCTTTACTTGATGCTGATTTACTTGCAAATAATGCTATTAATATTGCTTATTCTTATATTGGTCCTAAAATGACTCAAGCTATTTATAGAAATGGAACTATTGGAAAGGCAAAAGAACATTTAGAATCTACTGCTAATGAACTTGATAAAAAGATGATGGAAAAAATTAATGGACATTCTTATGTTGCTGTAGCTAAAGCTGTTGTTACTCGTGCTTCTTCTGTTATACCTACAGTACCTTTATATATTGGTATATTATTTAAGATTATGAAAGAAAAAGGTATACATGAGGGTTGTATTGAACAGATGTATAGAATGCTTGAAGAGAAGTTATTATCTGGAAATGGTGTAATTGTTGATGATAAAAACAGAATAAGGCTTGATGACTTAGAACTTAGAGATGATGTACAGAAAGAAGTTTCTGATATTTGGGCTAAACTAAATAAAAAAAATATAAAAGAACTTGTAGATATGTCTTTATTTAGAAAGGACTATATGAATATGCATGGCTTTGAAATGGATGGTGTAGATTATAGTAAAGATGTTGATATTGAATAAATAATTAATTATAAAAATAAAAGGGACTTTATTTTAATAAAGCCCCTTTTTTTATATAGTATAAATTAATTACTTAGCTTTATTATACTTATCAGCAACATATTCCCAATTAACTAATTTATCTACAAAAGTCTTGATATAATCAGCTCTTCTGTTTTGGAAATCTAAATAATAAGAATGCTCCCAAACATCACAAGATAATAAACCAACACTACCATCTGTAACAGGATTAACAGCATTAGCATATTTACGAACCTCTAATTTACCATTAGCAAGTACAAGCCAAACCCATCCAGAACCAAACTGAGATACTCCAGTAGAAACAAACTTCTCCTTAAAAGCCTCAACAGATCCAAAATCTTCTTCTATCTTAGCTTTAAGCTCAGCAGGGATAGTAGGATTCTCATCTTTCTTCATAGAAGAGAAAAACTCTCCATGATTATACATCTGAGCAACATTATTAAATAAAACTGTTTTATCAGGATTATTATAAGAAAGTTTAATTAACTCTTCAACACTCTTTCCATTTAAAGAACTATCTTTCTCTATTTCACTATTTACAACAGTAACATAAGCATTTAAATGCTTACCATGATGAAAATCTAAAGTAGAAGAAGACATATAAGGCTCTAATGCTTTATTGTCATATGGTAGCTTCATTAATTCAAACATATTGAAAACCTCCAAAAAAATTATATATGTATGTAAGAACATTCTAATTTATTTTTTATTAATGTCAAGTGTAATAAAAAAGAAGGTATATATACTTAATAATTAAGTAATACACACCTTCTTTATTATTTTTATTCTATTTGTTTTTAAGAAAGTTATATATGAATTTTACTGTTCTGTAGTAGTAGTAGTTTCAGTGTTGTTAGCACTACTTTCTTTGTATTCAGGCTTTTCTTCTCTACTTAATATCTCAGATTCTGTATCTCCATAAGTAAATCCTAACTCATCATAATACTTTTGATAAGTAGTTTTAAATCTTTCAGTATTTACTGATAAAACTTTATGATACTGAGTAAGTAAAAGCTTATACTTAGCATCACGAGTAGCCTCATCTGAATTCTTTAAAGTAGTTAAATCCCATAAATTATTAAACATCTGATTCAAATAATAAACCTTATTAACATCAGAAGGCTGATTTTTAGTAGCAAGTCTATAATTAATACCAGCTAAATATGTATTAAGAGTAATTAATCTATCAGTATCCTTAGTAGTAGCCTCTTCATAAGCTAAAGCATCATTTAAATATTTAACAGCTTTAGTATAGTAAGAAGAAGTACCCTTAAACATATTAAGTAAACCTGCATAAAGGTTTAATTCATAAGTTACTTGAGCTAATTCATTAGTTTTACCTAAAGCTAAATATGTAGGTTCAAAACTCTTATAAAGATTCATAGATTTTTGAACTTCATAAAGAGCTATATCTACATTATTATCAGTAGCAATAGGACCTGCTATTAAATCATAATATCTAAAAGCATTGAAAAATAACTGATTAGTATCTGTATAATTTACATTAGTATAATTTTCTAAAATCTTATTAGCTTTATATGCTATTCTAAATAAATAATCATCTTTTAATTTAATTAAATTAGTTTGTAAAAGCTGAAATTCCTTATCAAGATTACCTTCATCAGTATTTCTTAAATCTGTAAAAGATGGAGAGAAAAACTGTAATTCTGATATAGTGTCTTTTTGAGTATCATCACTTTCATTAGTAGAAGAAGTATTTTCAGTTTCTGTTTGACCTGTAGTAGCTTCATCTTGAGCATAAAGAACTGAAAATGCTAAAACAACTGCACTTAATACAAGAAATATCTTTTTCATGTATAACTCCTATAAAGTTTTAATAATTATGTAACCACATATAAATGTTAGTTAAAGCCTTACAAAGTATCATTTTCGGTTGTGAATTAGTATTGATTAAGGTATTAATAATCATATCCAACTCATCTATTATAAAAATAATACTTTCATCTGTAATAGAACTTGGAAGTATATATTTTCTATTATCTACTTCTAAATACTTATCTTCTAAAGATTTTTTAAAAATGTTACTTAATTCTTTAAGCACGTCTATAATATCATAATCATTTTCTGTTAGTAGAGTTATGATACTTGATATTTTAGAAGCATCTTTATGAAGAATAGAGTCTATAAAAGACAATAATACTTCGATAAGATTATCGCTTGTATTTAATTTTTTGTCAAGCAAATATTTTACAGCTTTTGACACACTACCATTAGCATAATCTATAACTGAGGCTGTTTTTTCTTCATCTAATCTTAATCTCTTCATTAGTATAGATCTTAGAGTTTTCTCTTGTAAAGAAGAGAATTCCAAAGACATCATACGAGAAAGTAATGGTTTCATACCATCTTGAACTAAATTATTACTATTTGATGTTATAAGAATAAATATATTATTATCTGTAGGCTCTTCTAATGTTCTTAAAAAGATATTAGGGGCTCTACCATCCATTAGTTCTAAACCTTCTATAATTATAACTCTTTTTTTACCTAATCTTGGTTTTCTATAAGTTATTTCTATAATATTTCTAACTGTATCTAATGGGATTACAGTATGAATTATATTATAATGTATTTTTTTTAAAGCTGTAAAGAAATCTCCCTCTATGCTTGCTTTTTTCTTCATTCCTTTATTTTTTACTATTTCTAAGGCTTCTTTAGATTTTGCTCTAAATATAGAGTCTATATATTCTATATTATCTTCTCTTAATTCTTGAAGAGTATAATTAACAGCTAAGTAATAAGGCTCTATTAATGCATATCTTGAAGTTTCTTTTTTAGAGCCAAGCATATATTCTTTAGGCTCACTAGATGGGTAGTTATCATAACTATTAAAAATCATACTTTCTACTTTATAAAGTATAGATCTACAAGCGGTATAAAAATTATTAAATAAATAAGGCAATTTATATTCTATATATTGATTAAAATAAATCTCAGCATTTCTAAAACGCTCATCAGTACCAGCAACAACAACATCAGGATGCTTATACTGATCTATCATCTTACAAGACTTACACTCATCACAGTAAGTACCATCCTGCCTATCGCACTGTATCACCTTAGCATAATTCAAAGCACTCTCAAACTTACCTACTCCCTCTTCACCATAGAATAAATAAGCATGATGTAGTCTTCCACTCTTATATATACCAGACATTATTTTTAATGGAGTTGTTTGTCCTAAAACTTTTGCCAAGTTAAATTCTCCTAAAAAATATTAAATATTTATAAATTATAAACAAATTTATATCAATAGATATTTGATATTTTCATTTTTTTAATGTATTATATGGAATTGTATATTATAATTTATCGCAAGGATGCTTCATGGAAAAAAAAGATTTACAGAATTTCGATGAAATGGATAAAAGAAACAAAGAATTTTTTAATCGCAACGTATATGCATCGGATTCTTTGAAAAATACTCAAGACAATATATCCCTATCAAGTGGTAATATAGATGGTGAAGAAATTAAAAAAGAATTAGAAAAGAAAATAGAAGAACAAAATAAAAAACATCAAGAGTTGGCTAAAACTATAGAAAAAAATAATGAAGAATTAGTAAAAAATACTGAAGCCCTTTTGGAAAAAAAGAATAATGAGAATAATGAAGCTATAAAAAACATTAATGAAGACATTCAAGCTAAATTATCGGAACAAGGTAATATTACTAAAGAATTAAAAGAAAGATTAGATAAAACTCAAAGAGATGTTTTAAGTAGTGCTTCTGATTTACTACAAGAACGTGATAAAAGCTATCAAGAGCTTATTTCTAATACTAATAAGAAATTAGAAGAACAAGCTAAGAAAAATAATGAACTTCTTAACTCTATCAATACAAGTGTTAATGCAAGACTTGAAGCTCAAGATAAGAAAAATGCAGAACTTACTGAGCAATTAAATAAAAATAATGAAGAATTATTAGATAGTGCTAAAGAATTAATAGAAAAACATAATCAATTAAGTGCTGAACTTAAACAAACTATTCAAGATCAGATAAAAGATCAAAGCGATGATATTAGTATCAAAATGTTAGAACAAGATACTAAAAACAGAGAATTTGATATAAGTATAGATAAAAGACACAAAAAAGTTCTTAAAAGTACAAAAGAGTTATTAGATAAAAATAATAAAATGAACTCTGAGATGATTAATACTCTTGATAAAAGCTTAAGAAGCACTATGCAAGAGCATGAGAATAAAATAAGTCATAAATTATCTCAGCAAGAAGAAAGTACTAAAAAATTAACAGCTTCACTAGAGGCTAAACTTAAACAGCAAGAAGAGATAAATAAAGAACTTACTGAAAATATTAATAAAAACCATGAAGATATTTTAAGAAATGCTAATGATCTTTTAGATAAAAGCTCTGAATTAGTAAGAACTAATACTGAAAATATAGATGAAAAGCTTAGAAATTATGAATATAATATTAATCTAAAAATTAATCAGCAAGATGACAAAAATAAAGAGTTCAGTAAATACTTAAATAAGACTCACGATGATCTTATGAAAAGTACAACTGAAATGCTACAAAAGCATGATAAAACTTTTAAAGATATTGTAAATAATACTAATACAAGATTAGAAGAACAAAATAAACAAAATACAGAGCTTATCGAAGCTATTAACAATAGTGTAACTTCAAGATTAGAAGAACAAGAAAGAAGAAATGCAGAGTTCAATGATAAGTTTAATAAAAGCCATCAAGAGTTGATGAAAAGTGCAAGAGAATTGCTACAAAAAAATAATGATATGAACTCTGAAATTATTAAGAGTGTACAAGAAAATCTTAATAATAAAATTAAAGAACAAAATGATGCTATAATATTAAAACTTTTAGAACAAGACAATAAAAACAAGAAGTTTAATAAGCATTTAAGTAAAACTCACGATTCCCTTATCAAAACTACAACAGCAATGTTTAAAAAACATGATAAGGCTTATGAAGAAATATTAGCTCATACTAATAAAAAGTTAGAAGAACAAACTATTAAAAATGATGAACTTATTAAAATCATCAATGAAACTATAAACTCAAGATTAGATGAACAAGATAGAAAAAATAATACTCTAAATGAAACATTCAACAAAAGTCATGAAGAGTTAATCAAAAATGCAAAAGAGTTATTAGAAAAAAATAACGCTATGAATACTGAACTTATTAAGAAAGCTCAGGATAATCTTAATAATAAGATTAAAGAACATACTGATGCTATGCATAATAAGATGGTTGAGCAAGATAATAGAAATAGAGAGTTTAATGAGTATTTAAGCAAAGCTCATGATGAACTTATGAAAAATGCTAATGATATGCTCAAAGAACATGATAAAACTTATGAAGGCATCATAGCAAGTGCAAATAAGCAATTAGAAGAACAAACTAAACAAAATAATGAGCTTATCAATGCTATAAACAATAGTGTTAATGCAAGACTTGAAGAGCAAGAAAGAAAAAATGCAGACCTTAATGCTGTATTCAATAAAAATCATCAGGAATTGATGAAAAATGCAAAAGAGTTATTAGAAAAAAATAATACTATGAACTCTGAAATTATTAAGAATGTACAAGATAATCTTAATAATAGAATACAAGAACAAAATAATGCTATTCACGATAAATTATTAGAACAAGAAAATAGAAACAAAGAGTTTAATAAATATCTAAGCAAAACTCATGAAGCATTGCTTAAAAATACTTCTGAAATGCTTAAAAAGCATGATAAGAGCTATGAAGATATCATTGAAAGCACTAATAGAAAATTAGAAGAACAAACTAAACAAAATGATGAACTTATTAAAGCTCTTAATGATAGTGTTACTGCAAGACTTGATGAGCAAGATAAGAAAAATGCAGATCTTAACTCTGCTATAAATAAAAATCATGAAGAATTGATTAAGAGTGCTAAAGAATTATTAGAAAAAAATAATGCTATGAACTCTGAGATCATTAAAACTGTACAAAATGATCTTAGCCACAAAATTCAATTACAAAATGAAAGTATAAACTCAAAAATATTAGAGCAAGAAAATAGAAATAAAGAATTTAATGAATATCTAAGCAAAACTCACGAAGCATTACTTAGAAATACTACAGAAATGCTTCAAAAACACGACAAGAGTTATGAAGATATCATTGAAAATGCTAATAGAAAATTAGAAGAACAAACTAAGCAAAATAATGAGCTTATCAATGCTATTAATAATAATGTAGATCTAAAATTACAAGAGCAAGAAAAAAGAAATAATGCTCTTACAGAATCTATAAATAAAAATCATGAAGAGCTAATCAATAATGCTAGAGAGTTGTTAGATCAAAACAATGCTATGAACTCTGAAATTATTAAGAATGTTCAAAACAATCTTAATACTACTATAAAAGAGCATAGCGACTCTATGACAGCAAGAATGCTCGAACAAGATAATAAAAATAAAGAATTTAATGAATATTTAAGCAAAACTCATGATGCTCTATTAAGAAATACTACAGAAATGCTAGAAAAGCACGATAAAAATTATCAGGATATTATTAGTAACACTAATAAGAAACTTGAAGAGCAAACTCAAAGAAATAATGAGTTAATCAAGGCGCTTAATGATAGTGTTACTGCAAGACTTGATGAACAGGATAAAAAGAGTGCTGATATGAATGAAGCATTT
The DNA here is from genome assembly GCA_944390575.1 of uncultured Spirochaetota bacterium. Taxonomy (GTDB): domain Bacteria; phylum Spirochaetota; class Brachyspiria; order Brachyspirales; family Brachyspiraceae; genus Brachyspira. The sequence continues at coordinate 23,596 of CALXQJ010000002.1, read as the reverse complement.
AATAAAACTCATGAAGAGTTAATTAAGAATGCTAAGGACTTATTAGAGCAAAATAATGCTATGAACTCTCAGATTATTAGAGATGTACAAGAGAATCTTAATAACACTATAAGAGAGCAAAATGAAGCTGTAAACTTAAAACTCTTGGAACATGATAATAAAAATAAAGAGTTTAGCGATTATTTAAATAAGAATCACGAAGCATTACTTAGAAATACTACAGAAATGCTACAAAAGCATGATAAAGCTTATGAAGATATTATTAATAATACTAATAAGAAGCTTGAAGAACAAACTAAGCAGAATAATGAACTTATAGCTGCATTAAATAATAGTGTAAACACAAGACTTGAAGAACAAGACAGAAAAAATGCGGATATGAATGAAGCATTTAATAGAAGTCATGAAGAATTAATCAGAAGCACTAAAGAATTATTAGAAAAAAATAATGCTATGAACTCTGAAATTATTAAGAGTGTACAAGACAATCTTAATAATACTATAAAAGAGCAAAATGATGCTATGAGCAAAAAAATGCTCCAACAAGATAGTAGAAATAAAGAGTTCAATGATTATCTAAGCAAAACTCATCAAGAATTGCTAAAAAATACTACTGAAATGCTTAAAAAGCACGATAAAACTTATGAAGATATGGTTCATAATACAAATAAAAAGCTTGAGGAGCAGACTAAACAAAATAATGAACTTATCAATGCTATAAATAATAGTGTAACTGCAAGACTACAAGAGCATGATAAGAAAAATGAAGCTTTAAATGAATCTATAAATAAAAATCATCAAGAATTAATTAAGAGTACTAAAGAATTATTAGAAAAAAATAATGCTATGAACTCTCAAATAATTAAAGATGTTCAAGAAAGCTTAAACAACACTATTCAAGAACATAATGCTACTATAAGCTTTAAAATATCAGAACAGGATGTAAAAAACAAAGAGTTTAATGAGTATTTAAGTAAAACTCATCAAGAATTACTTAAAAATACTACAGAAATGCTACAAAAGCATGATAAGAGCTATAATGATATTGTTATCAGCACTAATCAGAAACTTGAAGAGCAAACTCAAAGAAACAATGAGCTTATAAATGCATTAAATCAGAGTGTAGAAGCAAGACTTACTGAACAAGATAGAAAGAGTGAAAAACTTAATGCTGCTTTCAATAAGAGTCATGAAGAGTTAATTAGAAATGCTAAAGAATTATTAGAGCAAAATAATGCTATGAATAATGAAATCATTAAGAGTGTTCAAGAAAATCTTAATGAAAAAATTAATGCTCAAAATGAAAGCATTAGCTTCAAACTTATGGAGCAAGACAATAAAAATAAAGAGTTTAGTGAGTACTTAAGCAAAACTCATGAAGAATTGCTTAGAAATACTACTGATATGCTTGCTAAGCATGATAAAGCTTATGAGGATGTTGTTAATAATACAAATCTTAAACTTGAAGAAAATACTAGACAAAACTCTGAGTTAATAGAAGCTTTAAATAATAGTGTAACTGCAAGACTTGAAGAACAAGAAAGAAAAAATAACAAACTTAATGATACTATAAATAAAAATCATGAAGAGTTAATTAAAAATGCTAAAGATCTAATAGAGCAAAATAATGTAATGAATGCTCAAATGATCAAAGATGTTCAGACTAATCTTAATAACACTATTAAAGAACAAAATATTAGTGTACAAGGACAACTTGCTGAACAAAATACTAAAAATAAAGAGTTTAGTGAATACTTAAATAAAACTCATCAAGAACTTCTTAGAAATACTACTGAAATGCTTGCTAAGCATGATAAAACTTATGAAGATATGGTTCATAGTACAAATAAGAAGCTTGAAGAACAAACAAGACAGAATCAAGAATTAATTAATGCTATAAATAATAGTGTAACTCTTAAACTTGAAGAACATGATAGAAAAAATGCCGACTTAAATGAGTCTATCAATAGAAATCATGAAGAGTTAATTAGAAATGCTCAATCTCTTTTAGAGAAAAACAATGCTATGAATGCTCAAATTATTAAAGAGGTTCAAAGCAATCTTAATAATACTATAAAAGAGCAAAATACAGCTGTTAATAACAAATTATTAGAGCAAGATTATAAAAATAAAGAATTTAGCGATTACTTAGCTAAAACTCATGATGCACTTCTAAGAAATACTACTGAAATGCTTGCTAAGCACGATAAAAATTATCAAGATATAGTACATAGCACTAATCTAAAATTAGAAGAACAAACTAAACAAAATAAAGAGTTAATCAATGCTATAAATAATAGTGTAAATGCTAAATTAGAAGAGCAAGATAGAAAAAATGAAGATCTAAATGAAGCTATTAATAGAAATCATGAAGAGTTAATCAAAAACGCTAAAGAATTATTAGAACGTAATAATGCTATGAACAATCAAATTATCAAAGAAGTTCAAAGCAACCTTAATAATACTATAAAAGAACATGATTCTGCTATAAACTTCAAAATGATGGAGTATGACACTAAAAATAAAGAGTTTAGTGACTACTTAGCTAAAACTCATGAAGCACTTCTAAGAAATACTACTGAAATGCTTCAGAAACATGATAAATCTTATCAAGATATAGTTAATAGCACTAATCAAAAGCTTGAAGAACAAACAAGACAAAATAATGAGCTTCTAACTGCTATAAATAATAGTGTAAATGCTAAGTTATCAGAACAAGATAGAAAAAATGATAGATTAACAGAATCTTTCAATAAGAGTCATGAAGAGCTTATTAGAAATACAAAAGAATTATTAGAAAGAAATAATGAAATGAACTCTCAGATTATTAAGGAAGTTCAAAGCAACCTTAATAACACTATAAAAGAGCATGATACTTCTATCAACTATAAGATGATAGAAAATGAACAGAAAAATAAAGAGTTCGCAGAGTATTTAAATAAAACTCATCAAGAGATAATTAAAAATACTACTGAAATGCTTGCTAAACATGACAAAACTTATGAAGATATGGTTCATAGCACTAATAAGAGACTTGAAGAACAAACTAAACAAAATAATGATCTTCTAAGTATGCTTAATAATAGTGTAAATGCTAAATTGGCAGAACATGATAGAAAGAATGATAGACTTACAGAGTCTTTCAATAAGAGTCATGAAGAGCTTATTAGAAATACAAAAGAGTTATTAGAAAAAAATAACTTAATGAACAATCAAATAATTAAAGAAGTTCAGGATAATCTAAACAACAAAATTAAAGATCATGATATGGCTATGAACTATAAAATGGTTCAAAATGATCAGAAAAATAAAGAGTTTAGTGATTATCTAAACAAAACTTATGAAGAGTTAATAAGAAATACTACTGATATGCTTCAAAAGCATGACAGAGCTTATGATGATATAGTAACAGCTACTCATCAAAAACTTGAAGAACAAACTCATAGAAATGAACAATTAATTCAATCTCTTGATAATACTGTAAATTCTAAGTTGGCTGAACAGGATAGAAAAAATGCTGATCTAAATGAAATGATCAACAGAAATCATGAAGAGTTAATCAAAAATGCTAAAGACTTATTAGAGCGTAATAATGTAATGAACGCTCAAATTATCAAAGATGTTCAAACTAATCTTAATAATACTATAAAAGAACATAATGATAATATTAGCTTTAGAATAATGGAAAATGAGCATAAAAATAAAGAGTTCAGTGATTATCTAACTAAAACTCATGAAGAATTAATTAGAAATACTACTGAAATGCTTCAGAAACATGATAGAGCTTATGAAGATATTGTAGCTAATACTAATAAGAGATTAGAAGAACAAAGCAAACAAAATCAAGACTTAATAAATGCTATCAATAGTAGTGTAAACTCAAGACTTGAAGATCAAGATAGAAAAAATGCTGACTTTAATGTTCTAATAAATAAAAATCATGAAGAATTAATCAAAAATGCTAAAGATTTATTAGAACGTAATAATGCTATGAATGCTCAAATTATTAAAGATGTTCAAACTAATCTTAATAATACTATTAAAGAGCATGATACAAACATTAATTTCAAAATCACAGAAAATGAAAATAAAAATAAAGAGTTTAGTGAATACTTAAGCAGAACTCATGAAGCACTTCTAAGAAATACTACTGAAATGCTTCAGAAACATGATAAGGCTTATGAAGATATTATTAACAACACTAATAAAAAGTTGGAATATCAAACAAAGCAGAATAATGAAATAATAAATGCTCTAACTCAAACTGTTAACAGTCAATTAGCAGAGCATGATAGAAAAAATCATTATCTAAATGAAACTATAAATAAAAATCATGAAGAGTTAATAAGAAATACTAAAGACTTATTAGAAAAAAATAATGCTATGAATGCTCAAATTATTAAGGAAGTTCAAAGTAACCTTAATAACACTATAAAAGAACATGATACTACTATGAAATTCAAAATGGTAGAGCAAGATCATAAAAATAAAGACTTTAGTGACTACTTAGCTAAAACTCACGAAGCACTTCTAAGAAATACTACTGAAATGCTTCAAAAACATGATAAGTCTTATCAAGATATAGTAAATAATACTAATCAAAAGCTTGAAGAACAAACTAGACTTAATAATGATCTTATAAATACTATCAATAACACTGTAAATGCAAAACTTACTGAGCAGGATAGAAAAAATCATGACTTAAGTGAGTCTATAAACAAAAATCATATAGACTTAATGAAGAGTGCTAAAGAGTTATTAGAACGTAATAATGAGATGAATGCTCAAATTATTAAAGATGTTCAAACTAACCTAAATAGCACTATTAAAGATCATGATACTGCTATGAGTATGAAAATGCGTGAGCAGGATATTAAAAATAAAGACTTTAGCGACTACTTAGCTAAAACAGGTGAAGAGTTATTAAGAAACACTACAGAGATGCTTGCTAAACACGATAAGTCTTATCAAGACATAGTTAATAACACTAATAGAAAGTTAGAAGAGCAAACTCATAGAAATGAGCAATTAATACAAGCTCTTAATAATAGTGTAAACAATAGACTTGAAGAGCAAGATAGAAAGAGTGAAAGATTAAATGACTCATTCAGCAGAAGTCATGCAGAGCTTATTAAGAATACTAAAGAGTTATTAGAGAAAAATAATGCTCTAAATGCTGAGATTATTAAAGATGTTCAAGAAAATCTTAATATTACTATAAAAGAACAAAATACTGCTATGAGCTATAAAATGCGTGAGCAGGATTATAAAAACAAAGAATTTAGTGACAATTTAGCTAAAACTCATGAAGAGCTACTAAGAAATACTACTGATATGATAGCTAAACATGATAAAACTTATGAGGATATAGTTAATAACACTAATAGAAAATTAGAAGAACAAACTAGAATCAATAATGATTTAATTAATACTATCACTAATACTGTTAATACTCAGTTGTATGAACAAGATAGAAAAAATACTGCTTTAAGTGAACAAATTAATAAAAATCATGAAGAGCTAATTAAAAATACAAAAGACTTATTAGATAGAAACAACAATATGAACGCTCAAGTTATTAAAGAAGTTCAAGATAACCTTAATAACTCTATTAAAGAACAAAATTCTTCTATTAAACTACAATTATTAGAGCAAGATAATAAAAACAAAGAGTTTAATAGCTACTTAGCTAAAACTCATGAAGCTTTAATGAAAAATACTACAGAAATGCTTGCTAAACATGATAAAACTTATGCAGATATTATAGCTAATGCTAATGAAAGATTAGAAGAACAAACTAGAAAAAATGCTGATCTTATCACTGCTATTAATAATGCTGTAAATAGCAAGATATATGAGCAAGATAGAAAAAATGCTGATCTAAATGAAGCTGTTCGTAAAAATAATGAAGACTTAATCAAAAGTGCTAAAGAATTATTAGAGAAAAATAACTCTCTAAATAATCAGATTATTAAAGAAGTACAAAGAAATCTTAATGAGAAAATACAAACACAAAATGATACTATTCACTTTAAGATTTTAGAAAATGATAATAAAAATAAAGAGTTTAGTAACTACTTAGCTAAAACTCATGAAGAATTAATCAGAAATACTACTGATATGCTTAAAGAACATGACAGAGCTTATCAGAATATAGTAAATGATACTAATAGAAGATTAGAAGAACAGACAAGACAAAATAATGAGCTTATCAATACTATAAACTTAAATGTAAGTAGTAGATTAGATGAGCAAGATAAAAAAGCTATTGCTCTAAATGAATCTTTTGCTAAAAATCATGAAGAACTTATGAAAAATGCAAGAGACTTATTAGAGAAGAATAATGAATTAAATAATCAAATTATTAGAGATGTTAAAATTAGTCTTAATGAATCTATAAAAGAACATAATCAAGATATAGGTTCTAAGATTATAGAACATGATAATAGAAATAAAGAGTTTAGTGATTACTTAGCTAAAACTCATGAAGCTCTTCTAAGAAATACTACTGAAATGCTACAACAGCATGATAAATCTTATCAAGAGATATTAGGTAAGGCTAATAAATCTTTAAGAAAACAAAGTAGACAAAATGCTGAGCTTATTAATGCTATAAACTTAACTGTTAACTCTAGACTTAATGAACAAGATAGAAAAAATGATGCTTTAAGTGAATCTTTTGCTAAGAGTCATGAAGAGTTAATTAATAGTGCTAAAGAGTTATTAGAAAGAAATAATGCTATGAACTCTGAAATTATTAAAGAAGTTCAATATAATCTTGATAATACTATAAAAACACATGATGCTAATATAGGATTTAAGATATTAGAACAAGATAATAAAAATAAAGAGTTTAATGATTATCTAACTAAAACTCATGAAACTCTACTTAGAAACACTACTGAAATGCTTCAAAAGCATGATCAAAGCTATCAAGCAATAGTAGACAGTACTAACAGAAGATTAGAAGAGCAGACAAGACAAAATAATGAACTTATTAAAGCTCTTAATAATACTGTAAATGATAAGATGATGGCTCAAGATAGAAAAAATTATGCATTAAATGAAGCTATCACTAAAGATCATGAAGAATTAATTAAAACTACAAGAGATTTATTAGAGAAAAATAATGCTCTAAACTCTCAGATTATTCAAAATGTAGAAAGTAATTTCAATAATATGATGAGAGATTATAATGATACTCTAAACTCTAAAATAATAGAGCAAGATAATAAAAACAGAAGCTTTAATGAATATCTAACTAAAACTCATGAAGCTCTACTAAAAAATACTACTGATATGCTACAACAGCATGATAAAACATATCAGGAGATATTAGGTAAGGCTAATAGATCTTTAAGAAAGCAGAGTAAACAGAATAATGATTTAATAAATGCTATTAATCTAACTGTAAACTCTAGAATTAATGAGCAAGACAGAAAAAATCAAGAGTTAAATGAATCTTTCACTAAAACTCATGAAGATTTAATTAAAAATGCTAAAGATTTATTAGAAAAAAATAATGCTCTAAACTCAGAAATTATGAGAGAAGTACAAGCTAATCTTAATAATTCTATAAAAGAGCAAGATAGTATTATAAACTATAAAATCTTACAACAAGATAATAAAAACAAAGAGTTTAATGACTATTTAGCTAAAACTCAAGAATCTCTAATCAGAAGCACTACAGAAATGCTTCAAAAACATGATCAGAGTTATCAGAATATAGTTAATGATACTAATAGAAGATTAGAAGAACAGACAAAACAAAATAATGAGCTTATTAATGCATTAAATAATAGTGTAAACTACAGACTTAATGAGCAAGATAGAAAAACTAATGCTATTAATGAGGCTATTACTAAAGATCATGAGGACTTAATTAAGTCTACAAGAGATTTATTAGAAAAGAATAATATCGTTAATAGTCAAATAATACAGAATGTTGAAAATAATCTTAATCAGATGATAAAAGATCATAATACAAATATGACTTATAAGATTATGGAACAGGATAGTAAAAATAAAGAGTTTAACGATCATTTAAGTAAAACTCACGAAGCTTTAGTTAAAAATACTACTGAAATGCTTCAGAAACATGATCAAACTTATCAAAATATTTTAGGTAAGGCTCATAGATCATTAAAAAAGCAAAGCAGACAAAATAATGACTTAATTAATGCTATTAATTTAAGTGTTAATGCTAAACTTAATGAACAGGATAGAAAAAATTATCAACTTAGTGAGTATATTAGCAAAAATAATGAAGAGCTAATTAGAAGTGCTAAGGATTTATTAGAAAAAAATAATGCACTAAATAGTCAGATAATAAGAGAAGTTCAAGATAATCTATATAGTGCACTTGATGAACATAATAATACTATCAATGTAAAGATGGTTGAAAATGATAATAAAAATAGAGAGTTCACTGAGTATCTAAATAAGAATCATGAAGAGCTTATCAGAAGTACTACTGAAATGCTTAGAAAGCATGATAAAACTTATGAAGATATTATAAATAGTGCTAATAAATCTTTAGAAGAGCAAACTAGACAGAATAATGAACTAATTAGAGTTATTAATCAAAGTGTTAATAATAGATTAGATGAGCAAGATAGAAAAAATTTCGCTCTTAATGATGCTATAACAAGAAATAATGAAGACTTGATTAGAAGCACTAAGGACTTATTAGAGCGTAATAATGCTATTAATGCTGATATTATTCGCAATGTGGAAAATAATCTTAATAGTGCTATAAAAGATCATAATGACATTATATCTAATAAGATTATGGAGCAAGATAATAAAAATAAAGAGTTTAATGAATACTTAACTAGAACTCATAATGAGCTTATGAAAAATACTTCAGAGATGATGAGTAAGTATGACAAGACACATGAGGATTTAATAAAATATGCAAATAAGAAAATTAATTCTCATAGTAGAAGAACAAATAAGCTTATAGATGATATTAATACAAGTGTTAATAATAAACTTGAAGAACAATCTAAGAGAAATCAAGTTTTTGAAACTAACTTAGAAGAAAAACATAAAAATCTACTTAAAGATGCTTATGATGTTATTGATACTTGTAACAAAGATAGAGAAAATATATTAAGAGCTGTTAGAAGAAAATTAAGAACAGACAATAATAAAAGTGAGGAGTTAAAGAACTATATTGATAATAAGTTTAACTCTGCAAGAGAGGAAACTAATTCTCTAATAAGACAAAGAGATATGTTACAAGAGCAGAGCTTAGAAAACTTAGAGAAAAAATTATCTATACAGATAAGAAAAAATAGAACTATCAATAATACAAATACAACACCTCAAGCTAAAAATAATGATTTAGCTATTGTACTTGGTTCTTTGACTGGTATTGGAGCTACTGTTTTCCTTGCGATGCAGTATCTATAATATGATTTTTGAAGTATGTATTTATTTGAAGATGATAATAATTTAGATAATAAATTATACTTTGAAGAAAAATACCTTAGAGAAGGTTATAAATATATTTGTGGATTAGATGAGGTTGGACGTGGCTCTCTTTTTGGAGAGGTCACTGTTTCAGCCGTCATTATGCCACTACAATTAGATAGTCAAAATAATATTATTAGAGAAAATATAATAAAAGATATTAATGACTCTAAAAAAATATCTGCTAAAAAAAGAGAAAAACTATATCATCAAATTATAGAAAATGCCCTATCCTACTCTGTATATTCTGCATCAGAAAAAATAATAGATGAAATCAATATATTAAATGCTACAAAATACGCAATGATTAAAGCTATAGAACAACTAAATATAAAACCAGATATTCTATTTATAGATGCTCTAAACTTAGATATCAATATAAAGCAAGAGGCTATAATAAAAGGTGATTTTAGAAGCTACTCTATTGCTTGTGCAAGTATTATTGCAAAGGTTTCTAGAGATAAAGCTATGGAAAATATTGATGATGAATATAAAAAGTATTTAATTCATAAAAATAAAGGGTATGGAACTAAAGAACATATAGAGAGTATAATAAAGTATAGTCCAAGCGATAGGCATAGATATTCATTTGAACCTATAAAATCTTATGGTAAAAAAAATAGAAAATAATTTATGATTAATATTAATAATAAAAAAATAATGCAATATATGCTAAATAAAGAACCTAAAGCTATTAAAAATGGTGATATTGTTCAGTATGCTCTTATGAGACAAATAGATAATAATAAAGCTATTATTAATATTATGGGCAATAAAGTTGTAGCTATATTCAAAAATGGAATAATAGATAAAGGTTTTGCACTAGTGGAAAAAGTAGAAAAAGATAATATGTTTACACTAAGTATAATAAAAGATGCTAAAACAATAGAAGAAGCAAAAGAGAATATAAAAAATAATAAAAATCTTAATGATAATATACTAATAAAAAAAGAAAATGATGATATCACTACCCTATTAGTATCAAGAAATATAAAGCCAAGTGAAAAAAATATTCTATATATAGAAACTATACTAAAATATCTACCTAATATTAATAGTCATAAAAAAAACTTTATACTCACATCTCTGTCTAATGAAATCTACTTTACAGTAGAAGAATTAAGAATGCTAAATAGTATATTTGATAAATTAATAGCAATAAAAAACTCTAACATAAAGAATAAAATAACCGAAATATTATTTACATTACTTGATAATAATGATATAAAAGAGTATGTAGATAATAATGGGTATTTTGCTATATTGTCTATTCTTTTTGACAGTATAAAAAAAGATTTATCTAATGATGAAAAGAGTATTTTTATACTTCTTTTAAAAGTTTTATCTTCTAATAAAAAGAAAAGAGGAAATAAAGAAAATACATTTCTTATACCTATACCAATTATTATTAACAATGAAGTAAAAGAATTATCATTATATATATTTAAAGACTATGAAAATAATTCTAATACAAAGTTCACTTTTATAGTATATGATGATAATAAAAATGATATTTGTAATATTGATATAAAAAAAGAATACGATTATTATATAATAAGAGTTTTATTTTTTGATAAGAGATTATACTATAAATTAAATGAAATTAATATTTATAGTAAATTAAAAGAATTTGATAATATAAAGTTAGAGATGGAATATTTAGAGAATTATGAAAAAAAGTAAAAAAGAGGATAAAGCTATAGCACTTGTATATGACAGAGAAGTACATAATGCTCCTGTTGTTATATCTAAGGGTGAGAACTATTTAGCTAGGAAGATAGTAGAAATAGCTAATAAGAATAATATAGCTGTGGTTAAAGATACAGAAACTGCAGATGAACTATTAAAATTAAAAGTTGGAGATGAAATACCTTATTCTGTATATGAGGCTGTTAGTATTATTCTCAAGTATGTATATCAATTAAAGGCTGAGTTATCATAATTATGGAAAATTTTACAAAAATAAAGTTAGATAATATCACTACTGAAGCTGATAAACAAGATATTTATTTAGATAATGAATTTTTAGCTATTAGTAAATTTATAGATATAGAACAAGCTGATATAGATAGACTAAAAAAATGGGAGATTAATGAAGTATATATCAAAGATGAAAGTTCTTCTAGTAGTGGAAATACATCAGAAGATTTTGATAATTTCTTAGTAGAATATAGAGTTTTCCATGGTATTTATCTTAAAGCTATAAAGAAGATGAAAATTAACTTATTAAACTTTAAGAACAATAATATAGTAAATATTAATGAACTTAATGAGATTATAGATGAGCTTATAGATTTATTAAATAGAAATTTAAATAGTGTTATACAGCTTTTAAATATATACAATCTTCCTAAAGAAGATGAATACTTTATTCGTTCTTTGAATGTATCTATTATTTCTATGATAATAGGTAAAGAAATGCAGATTAATGATACTAAATTAAAAAAGCTTGGTGTTGGTGCTGCATTGTATGATATAGGTTTGGTACAAGTTCCTGATAAGATATTTAGAAAAATTAATAAGTTTACTAAAGATGAGTATAATGAGGTAAAAAAACACACTGTATATGGATATAAGATTATGAAAAGCAATTTCCGCTTGGATGAAGAAATTGCTATTATTCCTTTAGAGCATCATGAGTTTTTTAATGGGCAAGGGTATCCACGTGGTATAAGTGGAAACAATATTCATATATATGCGAAAATAGTAGCTATAGCACATGCTATAGAAAAAAAGCTAAAATATACAAGAGTTAAGACAGAAGAAAAATCAGAGTTTCAAATAGATGCTTTTCAAGCTAATACAGATACAACTAAGGTATTATTATCAGATGCTATTCGAGAAATACTACAAGGAGCTAATGTCAAATACGACCCTACTATAGCTAAAGTATTTGTTTCAAGATTTTCTGTATACCCTGTTGGTACTGTTGTTGTATTGAATGATAATAGAAAGGGGCTTGTTTTTGCTACGAACTCAGCTTTTCCTATAAGACCTATTATCAAAATTTTAACAGATGAAAACAATGTATTTATAGATGATGGTGAAGTTATTAATTTAGTAGAAAGTAGTAATATTTTTATCAAAAAAGTAGATAAAGATATTAACTTCTTGGAGGAGGTTAATAGTAGAGTATTTAATGTATAATGAAAAATAATAAAAAAATAGGCGATCTAGGAGAGAGTATAGCCTTAGAATATCTCATAAAACTTGGATATAATTTAGTTGAAAAAAATTATAGAACTAAGGATAGAGGTGAGATTGATTTAATAATGACAAAAGGAGTTGTTGTTGTGTTTATCGAAGTAAAATATCGAAGACAAGGAAGTTTTGGATATTCAGCTTATTCTATTACAGAAAAGAAAAAGAGAAAATTATATAATACAGCTGAGCAATACTTAATTGAAAAAGGATTAGGTTTAAATCAAAAATGTTCCTTTGGGGCTGTTTTGATAGATGATACCCCACAAAATAGAGAAATATCTTTTATTGAAGATATTTTTATATAGGGGTTTATTTATGAAAACGGCAGTAAAAATTAATTATAAGAAAATAGACCTATATAAAAAGAAATTAAAAAGTAAAAAATATATAGATAAAGCTATAGAAAGATTAGCTGGACACTTAATAAGTGCGGTTATAGATTAAGGTATATTTTTATGAATATCATAGAAAGAGGAAGAACTACTTTAATATTAGAAAGTGAGGGAATCAAGAATCTATCACTAAAAATAGATAAAGAATTTGAAAGAGCTGTTCAAACTTTATTGGATGTTAAGGGTAGAGTTATTACTTCTGGGGTAGGAAAAAGTGGTTTTATAGCAAGAAAGGCAGCTGCTACTTTTGCTTCTACGGGTACACCTTCTTTTTATGTTGATCCTAATGAATGTAATCATGGTGATTTTGGAATGATTACAAAAGATGATTATCTTATTTTATATTCTAATGCTGGAGAGTCTCGAGAGATTATAGAGCTTGTAAATTGGCTGTGTAGACAAAATATAAAATATATAGCTATTACAAATAATAAAGAATCTACTTTAGCTAAATATGCTGATATTACATTATTAATATATGTAAAAGAAGAGGCTTGTCCTTTAAAATTAGCTCCTACTACATCTACTACTGTATCGCTTGCTTTATCGGATGCTATTGCTACTGCATTAATGGAAGTGAGAGGATTTAAGGCTGAAGATTTTGCTATATATCATCCTGGTGGAAGTTTAGGACGTCAACTCTCTGAGGTAAAAAAATTAATGCATAAAGATAATTTACCTCTAATTAATACAAATACAACTTTACACGATTGTCTATTAAAAATTATAGAACACAAACTTGGTATTGCTATTGTTATTAATGATAATGGTATTTTAGAGGGATGTATTGTTGATGGAGATTTAAAAAGAATACTTATTAAACAAAGTTCTATATCAGATATATTAGTTAAAGACATAATGAATAAAAATCCAAAAACTATATATCAAAATACATTAATAGGTGAAGCTCTACACATAATGGAAGGTAAAATCACAAATCTAATAGTAGTAGAAGATACAGAAAAAGGAAAAATACCTATAGGTGTATTACATATTCACGATATTCTAAAAACAAAAGCGTTTTAATATTTTTGATATCCTAAATTTCCTAAAGCATTGGCTACATTTTTATCATATAACTTATCATCTGTAATAATATTGATATATTTCAATCTTTCCATGTTATATAATTCTTCAATATTAATTTTACACTTTATATTCTCTATAACCAATATTTTGATATTCTTATTATTAATTATATAATCTATATTATCTAAATTTCTTAAATTCTTAAGAACAACTTTTTCTAAATTATTCAAACTACTCAAATCAGGAATAGAAGTTAAAGATTTTATATCATTAAGCTCTATCTCTTCTAAAGTTTTAATAGTGTTCAAAAAAGAAAAATTATTAATTCCATTACCCTTCTCTATATATATGCTCTTTAGATTAGGTAATTTTTTATATATCATATCAGGGCAAGTAACAGATGATAAAATAGCTATCTTTACAATATTTGGATTCTTACTGAAAGACTCCATTCTAAAAAGAGAAGCTCCTATCTCTCTTAGTGTTTCTCTTCTTTCTAAATAAACATCCTGTTTAAGAGTAAGACCATTATCAATATAAATACTCTCAAGCTCTTCTAAAGGATCTAATGGAAGAAATGAAATATCTCTTTCAAGCTCTCCATATAATCTTAATCGTCTTATATGTATAAGTTTAGAAAAATCTTTTAAGTGTGACAATCTGCTATTTATAGAAGAATAAAAATCTAAATTCCTAACAGAAAGAATATACTTTAATAAATTAATTCCCACTATATGATTTTTGTCTGTAGAAATATTAGAAGAAGATATATTAACTGTAACATTTTCTTTCTTTTCTAATAAATCATTTAAAACCATTAACTTATCTTTAGTAGTACCTTGATCATCTATAAAGATAGTTATAGCCTCATCTGTATTTTCTAATTCTAATATAGATTTTTCATCTAAAGTAGATATTTTTATGTTCTTCATAAATTAGATAATACATTAATTTAACAAATTAATCAAAGTTTTTTTACAAAAAATATATAAAAATAAATACTTGACAAAATAAAACACTAGTTATAAAATGTAAATCAATAATTAGTACTAAAATCACTAAGAGCGTTAGTTATACTAACTAACTCTCTTTTTTTATTTTATATAGAGTAAAAATATGAAAAATAAAAAAAATCATACAAAAAAATGTGTTAATGAAGAAATACTTTATAAAGATGTAATTACAAAGTTAGAAAATAACTATGATATATACTTGCTAGACTTTAAACTAAAGTCTATAAAAGATAATAATAAAATATATGCCATTATATTCAAAAAAGAAGGTAGTATATCTCATAAGCACTGTATAGATACTACTAAAGTTATACAAGAGTGTATAAAAATGCAAGGATATGATGATGGAGATTATTCTATTACAGTATCTAGTGCTGGACTTAGGTGGAAAATTGAAGATAGGTTTGAGTTGTTTATAGATATGCCTATTAAGATAAAGTATAGAGTTGAAAACAACAATGAAGAGAATAATGATACGTTTATCACTACTTATGCTATTCTAAAAGAAGTAAGTAATGAATATATTATTATAGAAGATGAAGATGATAATAATGTAAAAATTAAAAAAGAGAATATTATAAAAACAAGATTAGACTTTTAAATAATTTTTTATGGAGCTATAAATATGTTTGAAAACGTTGGACACAATTTACAATTACTTTCTGAAGAAAAAGATATTAGTATTGAACTTTTAAAAGAAGTTATAGAGCAGACTATGATACTTGCTTTAAGAAAAGAGTATGGCAATGATATTAATTTTCATATTCATTGGGATAATAATAATCCTACAGTATATAGAGGTGCTATTGTTGTAGATATTGTTAACAATAGAAATAAAGAAATTTCTATAGAAGAAGCTAAGAGACTTGATAATAATATAACTATTGGCGATGAGGTATTAATACTTTTAGACCATGTTAAGGAGTTTAGCCGTATTGGAAGTAATACTGCAAAAACTATATTTTTCCAAAAAATTACAGAGTTAGAAAAAAATCTCATTTATAATGAATTTAAAAGAAGAGAAAATCAACTTGTAAATGGATATTTTCAAAGAGAAAATAGAGGCAATATTTATGTAAACTTAGGTAAAACTGAGGGATTACTACTTAAAAAAGATCAGTCTCCAAGAGAACATTATAGTGTGGGAGATAGAATTAGAGCTTATATATACAAAGTAGAAAATGATAGATCTGGACACCCTACTATATATCTAACAAGAACTAAAGCTGACTTTATAAAAAAATTATTTGAATTAGAGATACCAGAAATTGCTGATGGCACTATAGAAATTAAAAATGTAGTTAGACAAGCTGGATTAAAAATTAAAGTTGCTGTTGCTTCTAATAAGCCTGAAGTTGATCCTGTTGGTGCTTGCATAGGTCAAAAGGGAATTAGAATACAATCTATTATTAAAGAGATTGAGGGTGAAAAAATAGATGTTGTAAAATGGTCTAAAGATATAAGAGAATATATATATGAAGCTATGACACCTGCTAAGCCTACTCGTATTATAATTACTGATCCTGATAAAAAAGAAGCTATGATTATAATACCTGATGAACAATTATCTTTGGCACTTGGTAGAAATGGATATAATGTAAAATTAGCTTCTCAAATTACTGGATATACTTTTGATTTAAAAACAGAAACTGATATTAAAGAAAATCCTGAATTATTAAAAGATTTAATCTCATTAAATCAAATATTCTCTGATAATGATAGTGAAGAAGAGAATAATGATATTATAGAAGAAAATGAAATAGTTGCTGAGGATAATGAGGTTGTTAATAGTCTTTATTCTTTACATAGTGTTTATAGTATGGATAAAGATATTATTGATGTATTAGTTAATAGTAATATTAATTCTATTGAAGAATTATATCATATGGCTGTAGAAGATATTGTTAGTAGAACTCAATTAGAGCAAACTGTTGTTGAGGAGTTTATTAATCAATTAAGAGAGTTTGTTAGTATTGTTGATTCTGATGAGATGTATTCTGATTATGAGACTATTGAAGAAGAGGTTGTTGAGGAAGTTTATGAGTGTCCTAACTGTGGTTCTCGTATTACTGAGGATATGAATAAGTGTCCTAATTGTGGTATTGAACTTGCTTTTGAATAGTATTATAGTAAATATTTTATTTAATAATTGATATGGAAGATTTATTTTTTAAGCGAAGAAGTATAAGAAAGTTTATAAAAGATAAGAATGTAGAAGATGAAAAGTTGGAATATATTTTGAAATCTGCTATGTATGCTCCTTCTGCAAATAATACTCAAAATTGGGAATTCATTATAGTAAAAAATAAAAATACATTTAATACTATAATGAATTATCATCCATACTCCAAGATGCTTGAAACTGCAAATATTGCTATTGTTGTTTGTGGGGATATTTCAAGCGAGGCTAAAGAAAGATATTGGATTCAAAACTGTTCTGCAGCTATTGAAAATATGCTACTTTCTGCTACTTTACAAGGACTTGGTTCTATTTGGATTTCTGTTCATCCTAGAGAAGATAGAGTAGAAAATACTAGAAAGCTTTTTAATATACCTGAACATATTAATCCTCTTGGTATTGTTGCTATTGGATATATTGATGAAAATGTTAAGTTATATAATCAAGATAGATTTGACAAAAATAAAATACATTATGAAAGTTACTAATAGTTTATTATGAAAAAAAATGAATGTCCTTTATGTTATAATCATATAGATGAAAAATATATAGTTGATAAAGTTAATCGTATTTGGAAAAGTAGTAAAGATATTTATCAATGTAGAGATTGTGATTTATATTTTATTGAAGAGCCTTCTAATGAAGAGATAGAGGCTTTATATAAAAGTGACTTTTATAATAAAAATTCTAGTTTTATATATAGCTATATAGAAAAAAAAATAAAATATGCCCGTGCCTTAAAAAGATATAATTATATAAAAAAATTTATAGAAGAGAATAAAAAAATAAATATATTAGAAATAGGTGCTTCTGATGGAACTCTTTTAAACTTTTTTAAAAGAGATAATCATAATATATTAGGATATGAACTTAATAATGATGCAAGAGAAAAAGCTAAAAAAAATTTTAATATAACAATGAAAGAGGATTTTCTAAAAGCAGATGAAAATGAAAAATATGATATTATAATAATGTCTCATATATTAGAACATTTTGTAGATCCAAGAAGTATTATTAAACATATACACTCTATGCTTAATGACAATGGGCTATTATATATAGAAATACCATCAACCCCTAATCATAATAACTTTAATGAGATGGGAATATTATTTGAAACAGAACATACCCTACACTTTAATATAAATAGTATTTCTAAACTGCTAAAAGATGAAAACTTTAATATAGTAGAAATATTATATAATGAATACAACTCAAAAGAAAATGTTAAAAGAAATATTTGTTTGGGTGTATTAAGTATTAATGCTATTTGTGGATTTTTAGACTTTTTTATCAAAATAATTTTTAATCCTAAAAAAGCATTTATAGACTATAATATAAATAAAAAAGAATATTTTAGTATAGGTCAAAATATAAGACTAATAGCAAAGAAAAAATAATTATAATTTAGGAAATAAACTTATAAGATTCTTTTAATATATTTTCTCTTAATACATCTCTATAATATTTTATCTCTTTTAGTAAAGAAACACCTATCTTAGTATCTTTAAGAGATTTTCTAATCTGCCAAAATCCAACATCAAAAAGTGATATTTTAAATTTTTCTTTATTAATACTATCTATATTAGAATAAAAAAACTTATAAAGTTCTTTACCCTTTTCTAATAAATCAATAGCTTCTTTAGATAAATACTTTTTATTTTCTTCTATATATATAGCAACAAATCTATCTTCACCATCAAAATCAAAAAAACTATTATTCTCATAAACTTCCATATATCTAAAAGGATAAAAATGATTTACTATTTTATAATATTTTTCATTATAATAAACATTATCCATAGAAGAAGTTTGATTTGAACTTGAAAACAAAGTCCATACTATACAATCTAAAATAAAAACCATACTAATATCTTCTTTTGGAATAATAAACTGATCACTACTATTAAGCCAATTAACCTTTATACTCCTTCTAATTGCATGTATTACCATAGCCTTTTCAAAATTGTCTTTTGTTATAGAGAGAGAACCAGCAGATGCTTGAGGGGCAGAAAGTATAGAAGTTAAATTTTGTTTCATTAAGTCACTTCCACAACTCATTAAAGACCCTATAAATCCAGAAGCAACCTTATCTCGAATATCATTTCCATTAGTTTTTACTTTAATAGCAGAAGATAATGGCACAAAAGTTTCAGATGTACGAACACGCTTAATCCACTTATTAAGTAAATTATTACTATCTACAACACTATAATTCTTTTTAATAGAAAAAGTTGTATCATCATTTAAAACATCTAAAATAATATTTTCATTTTTTATATTATGACTATTACTAATTTGCCACATAATAAATGATATAACAAATGGAACTTGTTTTGAAGTATCATCAAAATTTATAGATGAAAATAAAAATCCATCCATAAACTTATAATTACATATAGTATTTCTAATTTTCTCATTGTTATTTGACTTTATATAATTTGTTTTTGAGAATATAAACAAATAAGCACTCTTATTAAAAAATTCTTTATGTATTCTATATAAAAACTGTATATAAAGCTCTCTTGAAGACTCCCCTAATTTTTCTTTATGCATAATATCTCTTATAAGGCTACTGCTAACATTTTTCTTACTCTTAGAGTTAGTACCAGCAACTTGACTTGTAGCATAAGGAGGATTTATAAATATAATCCACTTTATAGATTTATCTTCTAAGTCTCTTTTTAATTTTTCTGGTATTTTTGTATATATAATATTATTATCATATATATCATCATTTAAATAATCATACTGAAAAATACAAGCATCTATAAATTTATTTTTGCAGTATAAAACATCTTCTTCTCTTATAGTAGACATATATAAATACTTATAAATACTACTATCAAAATAATACTCCAAATTACCAAGCCCACAAGCCATATCCCATATTCTATATTTTCCAGAAGCAAGCTCTTCTTTAGATATATACTTATAAATATAATCAATAGCCTTCTTAGCAAAACTTAAAGGAGTATAAAACTCTCCTAAATATCTCTTATTAGAATTATGCATATAAAGTAATATTATAATTAATAATAATTATTAAAATCTTGCACCAAGATACGGCATAGGGTTTTTATGATCGCCCCCTACCCTAACTTCAAAATGACAGTGTATACCTGTAGTACGCCCAGTATTTCCAATTAATGCTATAGTTTGTCCTTTTTTTACTTTTTGACCAAATGAAACTAAAATTTTAGAATTATGTCCATAAGCAGTTTGATATCCATTCTTATGATTAATAAGAACAAACCAACCATATCCACCACGCCATCCAGCATAAGTAACAACTCCATCACCAACAGCAAGTATCTTACTACCATAAGGACCAGCAATATCAACCCCATAATGATAACTCTTACTTTGATTAAACGGAGAAGGACGTGCACCATATCCACTTGATATTCTACCACCACCCGATACAGGCCAACCTAATGGTATTTCATTATGTATTTTTGAAGATACTGATAAAAAAGATAATATATCCTTTTGATATGATTCTATTTCTAATAATGTTTTATTGATGTCTATATCTTCTGAATTATTTTTTAATAAAGGAATTGTACTATTATCATAATCTATATCGTGTGACATATTTTTTATCATATTATTATATTCTGCTAATGCTTTTGAGTATCTTTTTAATGCTCCTTTATAATCTTCAATCAAAGTGTATGTTCTAGCCTCACGAGCAGATAGTGTATTATAAAACTCTCTTGCACTTTTTTGTTTTTCAAAAGCATCATATCCTGTATATATTAATGCAGATATAATTAATATAAAAAATATTATCATAAAGTTATTAATAGGTAAATTAATAGCTTTTTCTTTATTATCATAAAATATTAAAATACTTCTCTCTTTTCCACCAAGCTTTTTTATAAACTTTGAAATATCATAAAATATTTCTCTTATAAAGTAGGTAGAATCATAAAGTCTTACAAAAGCTTTTTTAGTATTTTCTATTTTGTGTCTTTTCTTTTGTTTTTTATATAATTTTATACTTCTTTTTGTATTGTAATTTGTATACTTTTTAATTTTTCTATTTTTCTTTACCGTAGGTGTATGATTATCTGAAACATTTGATATAACTTTATTTACTAAAGAAGATACATCTCTACTTAATTCCTGTTTATAGTAGTTATCGAGTTCTACATTATTTTTATTTTTATCCAAATCTACAGTAGAAATAATCACACCTCACTATATTATTCTTTAGCATTATCAAATAAAGTATTTTCTTCTATATTATAGTTATCGTCATAATTTTTTCTAATATTTAAATAGGAGTATGCCTTCAAAGTGGCAACACGTCCTTTAGCTGTTCTTTTTATAAATCCACTTTGTATTAAGTATGGTTCTATCACATCTTCTATTGTTTCTATTTGCTCTGATAATGATACAGATAAAGTATCAACTCCTACAGGTCCTCCATTATAATTTTTTATAATAGTGTTTAAGTATAATTTGTCTAATGCTTCAAAACCCTGCTTATCTACACCTAATTGTTCTAAAGAATCATTTGCAAAATTTTCATCTATAGTTAAAACATTAGAAACAGTAGCAAAGTCAAAAACACGACGTAGAAGTCTATTAACAATACGAGGTGTACCGCGAGAACGCTTTGCTATTGATAGTGCTGCATCATCTGTAATTTGAATTTTTAATAGTAAAGCATTTCTTTTTACAATATCAGCTAAATTATTATCAGTATAAAATTCAAGACGCTCTATAATTCCAAATCTATCATAAAGAGGTGTAGAAAGTAGTCCACTTCTTGTAGTAGCCCCTATTAAAGTAAAATGCGGTAGTTTTACTCTAAAACTCTTGGCACTTGCTCCTTCCCCTACCTTTATATCTACAAAAAAATCTTCCATAGCAGAATATAAAACTTCTTCTACTACAGTGCGAAGACGATGAATCTCATCTATAAATAAAACATCTTTCTCTTGTAGCGTTGTGAGTATTGAAGCTAAATCTCCAGCACGCTCTATTACTGGAGCTGATGTTGCTTTTATATTTGTACCAAGTTCACTTGCTATAATTTGAGAAAGTGTTGTTTTTCCAAGTCCAGGAGGTCCAAAAAAAAGTATATGGTCTAATGCTACTTCTCTTTTCTTTGCACTTTCTATAAATACTTTTAATTTTGATTTTATATTATCTTGCCCTAAAAAATCATCAAATTTTAATGGTCGTATAGACGAAGTAGAACTATCTTCATTTAAAATACTTTCATTTGGATTTGTTAGATTATTGTCTTGCATATTTTATATTACTGTATCTATATATATTTTGGCAAGTATTATATTACAAAATATTTAAAATCACAAATTATTTTTTATCAAAAAATAATGCACTAAAAATGAACTATATATAACTAAAAATGTATTATATGTATAACTATTTTGACAAAAAATGCATGGGTGGGGTATAAAAACTGCACTATTTTTTATTTTTCTTACAAAAACAATTTGAAATAGTAAAGAAATTATATTAAACTTTAGTACATAAATAAATATATTAGGAGATATTTATGAAAATAAAAATAATTTTAATAAGTTTAATAATTTCAATATTTTCTATCAACATACTATTTGCTGGAATACAATTTCACATCAACCCTAAATTTGGTGCTGAAACTGGAGTAATTTTTAATAAAGATGTAAAAAAAGATGCTTTAAATTCAAGCATTGTATTTAAAAAAGATTATAATTTTCAGCTTGGCTATGGTTTTCAAATAGGAGATGGTTCTAACTCGCTTAAAATGATT
Source organism: uncultured Spirochaetota bacterium (assembly GCA_944390575.1). Lineage (GTDB taxonomy): Bacteria > Spirochaetota > Brachyspiria > Brachyspirales > Brachyspiraceae > Brachyspira. Next base: position 529 of record CALXQJ010000002.1, on the reverse strand, counting down.
TCTTTATTGTTTGATTTTGGTGCTGCTCCTATTAATTTGACATATTTAATTAACTCTAAATATGATTATAAGAAAAATGGAATATTAGACAATCCATCAACTATATTTTTAACTATTATTCCTGCTTATTATATTGGTCTTGCCTTAAATTTTGACTTTGAGAATAACTTTATACTTGGACTTGCCGGAGGTTTTAAGTTTGGTATTACTAAAGATTTAAGTGATCCTATATTAGGAGGATATGCAAGAACTACTTTAGGATATAAATTCTTCAAAACAGAAAAAATTGCTCTATCTGCTATGTTTGATATTTATATGGAGGGTTATTCTATTAGTGAAAGAGAATATAAAGTATTAGCTTCTATTGATGATTATAAAGACTATGCTACTGTAGCTATTACTTTTGGAATGGGCTTTCAGTTTGGTAAATAATTAATTTTTATACTTAAAAAAGGCATAGGCTTATTTTTAGCTTGTGCCTATTTTTTTATAAGTATTATAAATATTCAAAAATATATATTTTTTACAA
>CALXQJ010000001.1 GCA_944390575.1 uncultured Spirochaetota bacterium | reverse complement strand
AGGATTTAAGTTCTAATTATTTAAGTTATAAAGAAGAGCTTGAAGAAGTTTATAATATCTCATTAGATAGTTTAAAGGATTATGGAGATAAGTTATTAGATAGTTTAAGAGAAGAGTTTAATAGTTTAGAGAGTACTTCTTTATCAGAGAGTAAAAATTATGTAGAGAGTTATGTAGATAATTATAAGGCAGATATAGAGAATAAGTTAGAAGAGAAGTTTACTTTACTTGAAAATAGTAAGAAAGAGCTTGAAAATATAATTCTCACTTCTTTTGAAGAATTAGCTAATGAAACTAAAGAAAAATTAGCTATTATAGATGATAATAACTTTAAAGATGAATTATTAGAGCTACAAAATAAGCTTACTAATATAGAAAATATGGTAAGTGATATAGATGATATTAAGAATAATAATTCTAAGTTAGAATCTAAAGTTGAAGATATTTATTCTAAGATATTAGATATTAGAGAAAATTATGATTCTTTAAGTGATAAATTTGAAAATAAGCTATTAAATATAGAAAGTTCTGTATTAAATAATGATGAGATTAATAGTTTGAAAAATGAATTTGCTTCATTTAAAGAGGAAGTGCTTTCGATAAATACTAACACTAAAGATGATATTAATCAGTTATTTAATGAAGAGAAATTAAAATTTGAAAATGCTTTTGATTTATTTAGTAGAGATATAATAGATAGACTTTCAAATTCTAATAATATAGATGAAATTAGTAATATTCTAAATTCTGAAAGAGATTCTATATTAGAAAACATAGAATCTTTAAGATTAGAATTTAATAATTTCAAAAATAGTGAAATATATCAAATATTAGATTCTAATAGAGAATCTTTAGATAATGCTTTTGCATCATTAAAAGAGTATACTAATAAACTTGATGATTTTGAAAATGATATTTATACATTAAAATCTTCATTAGATAATATAGATTATACATTTAAATCTGATATTGATAAATTATTTGAAGAGATAATAGATTTCAAACAATTTGTTGAAGAAAAATTAGATGATACTGTATCAAAATCTGATTTAGATGTTGAAAAAGAAAAGATTTACTCTTTATACGATGAGTTTGAAGATAATAATAGAGGCTTCAAATCAGAGATAGATAATAAAGTTTCTAATTTTGAAAATAATATATCTAAACTTCTTGAAGAATTAAAAGAAGCAAAAGATAATATTAATTTATTTTTAGAAAGTTCTAAAGATACAAAAGATGGTATTATTGCAAAAATTGTAGATACTATATTAGAAGATTCAAATAATAGATTAAAGGATTATATAGACTCTATAGAAAATAAGATGAATGATCTTATTTCTATAAAAGAAGAAGATATGATTAATAGAATATCTTCTTATGAAGAGAATATTAAAAAGAATTATAATATATCATTTGAAGATATTAGAAATGAGATCTTAAATTTAAGAGAAGAGTTTGAAAATAATTCTACTACATTAGATAATATTAATAGCATATCTAATAAGTTATCAGAATTAGAAAATGAGTATAATAATATTATTCTTAATGTAAAATCTATATCAGAAAAGATAGATTTAGAGAAGTTTGAACTAGATTCTAATTTATCTAATTTATCAAGTGAGTTTGATCTATTAAAATCTTTAGTAGATAGTAATTCATCTAAAGTAGATACTGCTATAGACAATATTAAAGATTATAATAAGGAGCTTGAAAATAGAGTTGAAAATCGCATATCATTCTTAGAGGATTCTTTTGCTAATAATGAAAAGTTAAAAGATATAATAATAGACTCTATTAAAGAAAGCTCTGATGAATTAAAAGAAGAATTAGAATCTAAAATGACATTATCATTTGATAATTATGATAGTAAAATATCTAAACTTAGAGATGAGCTTATATCTTGGTCTAATGATAATTTTAATTCTATAATTGGTACATTAGATGATTATAGAAGTAATATAGAAGAGATAGTTGATAATACTACTTCTAATAATGACTTAATATCTTTAATAGATAACTTTAAAGATGATATTAACTTAAAGATATCTGAGGTTAGAGGTGAGTTTGATTCTGTATACGATAGATTAAGAGATTTAGAAGATAATCAAATTAATATTAATAATGATATTGCAAACTATGTAAGTAAATTAGATAGTATATTAGATGAATATGAAGAGCGTATGAAAAATAAAGTTAATAGTATTCAGAGTTCTTTTGAGGAAGAGAAGAAAAATGCTATTAGCTATATAGAAGATAATATCTCTTCAATTAAGAATAATATTTCTAATGAAACAGCGGATAATATAGATAAGAAGATATATGAATTAGAATCTTATATTTCTAAATTAAATGATGATATTAATATTAGTAAGATAGAATTATCTAATGAAATGTCTCGTGATAAAAAAGAGTTAATAGATTCTCTATATCAGCTTAAAAAAGATGTGTATGAAAAGATAGAACATGATTTATCTATTAGAGATAATAAGTTTGAAGATATTAAAAAGTCTATAATATCTTCTGTACCAAGTATGGATGATATAGCTACTTTATTTATTTCAGAGAAAGAAGAAAGAGATTTAGAGTTTGAAGAGTTTAAAAAAGAGTTATTAAACTCACAACTTGATAATAGAAACTTTGCTGATATCTTTGAAGCTGAAAAGTCTAAATTAATATCAGAGCTTGATAATTTTAAATCTTCTATCAGAATAGAAGCTATATCTTTGGATGATAGATTTAAGTCATTAAAAGAAGATTACTTACATAATTTAAATACTATATTAGATAGTGAAAAAGAAAAACTATATTCATCTTTAGAAGACTTAAAGAATGAATTTGATTCTATTAAAAATAATTCTATTACAATAGAAGATGTAGAAGAGTTATTAGAAAATTATAAAAATACTATTAATACAGAGATAGATAATACTAAGTATGATATTTCAAATAATATAGAAAATCTTAATGCTTCTGATGTAGAAAAGTTTGTTATGGATGAGAGAAGTAGAGTTAATAGTATTTTAGATTCGTTTAAGCAGAATCTAGAGGAAAACTACTCTACTGTTGATGCAGTTGCTAAGGTATTATCAGATGAACAAACTAATATAGAAAATCAGATAGATGAAAAACTATTAAAGATGAAAGAAGAAATTCTTAAAGATATACCTACCCTACAACAAATTAGTGAGATTTTTGTTGTAGAAAAAGAATCGTTAAAAGAAGAATTTGCTTCTTTAAAAGATGAATTATCATCTCAATTACCTACTCCAGAAGATTTTGATAATATAGCAGAAAAACAAGTATCTAATATGAAAGGTAATTTTGATACTTTAGAACAAGAGTTTGCAGAAAGTATTACTCGCTATAAAGAAAATATATTATCAGAAATATCATCATTTAGAAATGAATTTTCTGAAAAACTACAAAATATTAATAACTTATCTAATAGTCTACAGATAGAAAGAGATAGATTAACAGCAGAGGTAGATGAGATAAGATTAAAATATGAAACAGGAACATTATACTCTGATGATGCTATAACTTCTATGGAAAGTGATAGAGATAGACTTATAACAGAGTTTTTAAACTTTAGAAAGTCTATGTTAGAATTAATTAAACAACAAGATGATGCTATAAATATTCTAACAGAAGAGAAGTTAAGCATTATTGAGAATATAGAAGATTTAAATAAAAAAATATCATCAGATATGATAAGTAAAGAAGAAGTTCTTCATATTTTAGAAGAAGAGCGTAATCAAATAATAGAAATATTTGATAGCTTACAAGCAGATTCTAAAAATGTTGATATGAAGTACTTAACTGATACATTTAGAAATGATATTATTAATATTTTTGAAGAATCTAATGAAGAGTTTAGAAAGCGTATAGAAAGTAGAATTGCTTACTTTGAAGATGCTTATTCTTCTTCTGATAATGTTAAAGAATTATTTAAAGATGTTCTTGAAGTTGAGGTAGAGAATATTAAAACAGATGCTTCTAAAGTTTTAATAGATATTAATGATAAAGTTGAAAGTGCTAAAAATAAAATAGAGCTAATTGAACAGGATAAAGTTAAAGAGATATTATCTAAAGTAGATAGTGCTCAAAATGATATAGATGCTATACTTTCTACTATTAAAGCAAGCATAAAAGAGCAAGAAAATGAGATAAGAATGCTTAGTCAGGCTCAAAAATATATTTCTCAGGATATAGAGAATATACGTAGAGAGAAAGAAGCATTAGTTGAGATGGTTAATACTAGCGATATTAATGTAAAAAATAAACTTGATAGTTTAACTTCTGCTGTAGTTGATGCTGCTAATAAGGCTTCTGATAGAATTGCGGAGAAAGAGATTGAGTTCAACAATAGAGTTAAAGGTATTGAAGAATATATACTGTCTTTAGAAGAAAAATTAGTTAATGATAATAATGAATATATTAATAAAGCTAAAGAAACAGTTGATTCTTCTATAGAAATATTTAAAGAAGAGATATTAAAAGAGACTTCTGACTTAACACCTCATATTATGACTTATGTTAATGAGTTTATTAATAAAGAGACTAAAAGATTTGAGAAGTATTCTGATATAAAAAATACTATAGATTCTATTGAACTTGCTATTAATGATAAGCTTAATGATTCTTTCCACAGTATTAATGAAAAATTAGAAAAGAATATGAAAGAACTTCAAACAAGAATCGGTGCTTATGAAGAAGAACTTATTGGTGAGTTAAAGATGTCTATTCTTTTAAGTGAAGAAAAGACTATTGATGAAATTAAATCTATTAATGATAGTGAAATATCTAAGTTAAAGGATATGTATTTAACTTCAGAAAAGTTCTATACAGAAAGACAAGAGAGAAATCAGGAAGCATTTACTACTCTATTTGAAGATGCACATAAAGAGTATCAAGATAAAATAAATTCTCTTTATAGTGAATTAGATAATACTCGTTCTTCTTTAACTTCTTCTGTAGAGGATGTTGTTGCTGACCTACAAGTAGCATTACAGATTAAGGATGATTTCTTAAATTCTTTAGAGGATAGTAAGGATAAACTTAAAAATGTAGAAGAGAAAATGAATAATTTGGAAAATGAATTTACTCCTTCTATTGAAAGATTAAAAACTCTAATAGAAGAACGTGCTTTAGAACTTCAAAATAAAATTAATGATTATTCTAATAATATAGAAGCTCAAGGATTAGAGTTTAATAATAGATTGGAGGAGCTTGCTAATTCTGCTAAAGTATCTATAGATAATAAAGTTGCTGATATAGACTCTATAGTTAATAATATTACAGAAAAAATAGATAGTTTATTATCAGAAAAGAACAATCAATTTGAAGAGTTAAAGTCTAACTATGAAAGTATTAGTCTTTCATTAATAGAAATTAGAGAAAACATTTCTAACTCTATTAATGATAAAATATCAGAGGCTAATAGTATAATAGAAGAGAGTTTAGTTTCTGTAGAAGAAAACTCTAAAGAAAAATATGAACAGTTTATAGCAAGACTTAACTCTAATTTAGAACAGACTATATATCTTCTTATGAATGATGCTAAGGAGTTTGTACAAAAGGCTAAAGAAGATATGATAGAGGCTAATTTGGGTGAGTATAATGATAAGCTTGAAAATATGAAGGGTATTGTTGAAGCTTTAGAGGCTGATATTTCTAAGTATGCAAGTGAAATAGATGCTCGTTTAGAAGAGATTAATTTAACTTATGAAGATAAAACTAATATTATTCTTCAAGACTTAGAAACAAGAACAGATGCTCTTACAGAAAAACTAAATGACACTATTGTTTCTATAGATAATATGCTTGATGAAAAAACTTCTGATATTAGTAGCGAATATGATATTCTAAAGTCTCAAGCTAATGATATTGCACATGATATAGAGCAGTATATGGAAACAGTTAAGGTATTTGATAAAGCTGAAGAGATGGCAGAGTTTATCAAAGAGGATGTATCTAAACTTGCAGTTTTAGTTGAGGAGACTAAATCTAATACAGTAGATATGAATAAAACTATATCTGAGTTTAATAACTTAAAAGATATGTATAATGAGATATTAGAGTATTATAATAGTATAGAATCTCAGAGAGATAGTTTAAGAACTACTCAAGAACAAGTATCAGTATTAATGGAGATGTCTGAGGATATACAAAATAAGTTTATTACTATATCAGAAAGTAATACTGCTATAGAAAATACTCAAGAAGGTATACAAGTTGTTATTGATATAGCTTCACAGATAGAAGAGAAATTAAATATTATTAAAGATAAAGAAGAGTATGCTGATAATATTTTAGATGAAATTAGAAGAGCTGAAGTAGATGTTAATGATGTACTTGCTAAGGTAGAGAGTATTAGAAGTTCTATGGATGAAGCTAAAGAGATAAGAAAAGAGTTTATGGAAAAGGTGTATTCTTTAGAACGTGATATGGAGAAAGTTAATAAGAGTGATAAAAAGGTACAAACTTTCCTTTCTAAGTTAGAAGAGCTTCATATTATTATTGAGGAGATGGGTATTCAAAGAGAGAATCTAAGACATATGAAAACTCAGTATGATCAGTATAATGATACTGTAACTAAGAATCTTGAAAGAGCTGAGTATTTTGTTCGTTATTTAGAAACTCTACTTAGCAATGCAGATCAATATCTTGGAGAAAGTGCTAAACCTACATCTAAGAGATTAAAATCTAATGATGATAGAAAGAAAACGGAGATAATTATTAAGCTTTATAAAGAAGGTTGGAAACCTGAAGATATAGTTAAAAATACATCTTACTCTATAGATGAGGTTAGTCGAGTTATAAATAAGTGGAAAGATGATAAGTCTAAAGGTTAATAAATTTAAATTAACTATATCAAATTTGTAGTTGAAATTAGACTAATATATGATATAGTTAATTTGTGCCTTTATATTCTAAGGAGAAAATAATATGACATTAACTAATACCGTATCTATAAAGAGCAAAAATGGTCTTCATTTAAGACCTTCAGGTATACTTTCTCAAATAGCAAGTAAGCCTGAATATTATAATTTAGGTATATTTTTACTTTATAATGGTATTAGAGCAGATTTAAAAAGTGTTTTTAATGTTATGGGGCTTGGTGCTTTTTGCGGTGCTACTTTAATATTAGAAATAGAATATGAAAATGATGAAGATTCCGATATAGCTAAAAATGCTCAAAAAGAATTGTTAGACTTCTTTGAAGAAGGATATAAATTGGCAGAGGTTCCTGAAGAGGAGTATTAGTGTTAAATATAAAAATAATAAATAAATCAAACAACCCTATTCCAAAATATCAGACATCGGGTTCTGCAGGACTTGATTTATATGCTTTTTTAGATGAAAGTATAGTTCTTAAAAAGAATGAGATAGTTTTAGTTCCTACAGGGATTTATTTAGAAATACCTATTGGTTATGAGGTTCAAATTAGGAGTAGAAGTTCTTTAGCATTAAAAAATGGTATATTTTGCTTAAATTCTCCTGGAACTATAGATAGTGATTATAGAGGTGAAATTAAAGTTATTCTTGCTTCATTTAATAATGATTCATTTATAATTAATAATGGAGATAGAATAGCTCAAATGGTTTTTTCAAAGTTTGAGCATGTTGTTTTTAATGAAGTAGACGAACTCTCTTCTACAGAAAGAGGAGAAGGAGGATTTGGTAGCACTAATGTTTAGAAGTATATTATTACTATTTTTTATATTACTTTTTAGTATATCATGTGGTCTTCCTGATGTTACAGGTATTTCTCAAGAAATTAATCAACCTATTATAACTAAAGTAGTTCCTGGAAATAATCAGGTTACAGTATACTTTGATGCTCAAAATAATGAACCTGCATTTAGTGGTTATAATATATACTTTGGTGATAATCTTAATCGTCGTAAATATACTCTTTATAATCAGCAAAAAAATAGACCAACTTTAATAGAAGTAAAAACAACAACAGTTCAAAGTTATTCATATACAATAAAGGTAGGAGAATATTATTCTACAAATGGAAATGATGTAAATACATTAACGACAACAGATATTCAAAATGGAGTACCTATATATGTATTTGTTTCTGCATATCAAATAACACCTAGTGCTGAAAGTTCTTATTTTGATGATTTTTCTAAAATGGCTACTCCAAGACCAGAGGAGTTAAATAAAACGATTAGTGTTAATGGTAAGATAACAGGTACTAGAGATATTGTTGAACTTACGAATGAAAATGGAAAATTGGTATTTAAAAATACTGCTAATGGTAGTATTATGCGTGTTGCAGGTGATTCTTTAGATGATGTTGTTATTCCTCCAGAACAAGGTTATTCTACTGCTAATATTGATGTTGTAGCTAATAGATTATATTTAGTAAAAAATACTGAGGGTGGAGACTCATATTATTCTAAGATTTTTGTAAGAAGTGTTAATGGTACTAGTAGCATAGTTGTAGATTATGCCTATCAAATTAGTGCTAATATTTTGAGTTATTAATATTTATGAGAAAAATATTTTTACTACTTTTATTATTTTTATTAGTTTCTTGTGCTGATGAATTAATTACTGTTCTTGATGAGTATAATGCTCCTTATGATATTAAAGCTATACCAGGTGATGGAAAAGTAAGTATTAGTTTTATCTCTGGTATATTAGCTTCTGATTTTGCAGGTTTTAATTTATATGTTGGAACTGTTAATTCTTTTAAACAACCTGATGATGCGATATTAGGAGCAAATAATGTATTGCCTACAGTGGAATATAAAACTCACACAAGAAGTAATATGACTATAGAAATACCACATACTTTTCAAAATGGTACTAGATATTTTGTTACAGTAACAGCTTATGGAACTAATGATTTAGTTACAGATAGGTATTTTGAAACAGCAATAAGTAAAATAGTACAAGTTGTTCCAAGGCCAGAGGGAACAGGTAGTGGTACTGAGATAAAAGTTAATAATGGAACTAAGGTTGGAAAGGTTGGAAGTATATCTCAACAAAATATTATTAATCCAGAAAGTGGTTGGTCAATACAGTATTTTGGTTATCAAACTAACTTTACTGATATTACTATTATTACAAATTTAAATGCTTTTGATTCTAGTGCACCATATATTGTTGGCGGTCTTTATGTTTTTAAAAATGGAAATCAATTAGCTAAAGTTTGGATAAAAGATAGTGCTAATAATTATCAATGGTCTTATAATAATAATTTAGCTCTTTGGAATGGACTTTAATTTATAGATACTTTTTACTATTTATGTTATAATAGTTTAACTTTTTTAGAGGGTTTATTATTATGAGTAAAAATGATTCTATAGAGATTGTTGGAGCTAAAGAACATAATCTTAAAAATATATCTTTATCTATTCCACATAAAACACTTACTACTTTAACAGGTGTATCAGGTTCTGGTAAGTCATCTCTCGCTTTTGATACTATTTTTAAAGAAGGACAAAGGCGTTATTTAGAATCATTATCAGCTTATGCACGTCAATTTTTAGGTGTAATGTCTAAAGCAGATGTTGATCATATAGAAGGACTCTCTCCTACTATTTCTATTGACCAAAAAAGTGTTAATAAAAATCCTCGCTCTACTGTTGGAACTGTTACAGAGATATATGATTTTTTTAGACTTTTATTTGCTCGTCTTGGAGTTCCATATTGTTCTAAGTGTGGTATAGAGATTTCTAAACAAAGTGAAGATAAAATAGCACACTCTATACTTAGAGATTTTAGTGGCAAAAGAATTTTAATTCTTGCACCGGTTGTTCGTGATAGAAAGGGCGAATATAGAAAAGAGATTGATGATATAAAACTTGCAGGGTATTATCGTATTAGAATAGATAATGTTGTTTATAAGTTTGATGAAGATAATATACCGGAGCTTGAAAGGTATGAGAAGCATACTATAGAAATTGTAATTGATAGAATTAAAGTTGAAGATAAGTATTTATCTCGTATAACAGATGATATAGAAAGAGCTATTAGAATAACAAAAGGATTAGTTGCTTTTTATGATGAAGAGTTTGATTCTAAATTAGAAGAAATTAATAGTAATGATGATAAATCAAAAAAACAAAAAACTAAAATTAATATACAATCAGAGATAGATAATTATTATAAACTTTATACTACAGAGCGTTCTTGTGCTAATTGTGGTCATTCTATTGCAGATATTGAACCTAATTTATTTTCTTTTAATAATCCTATGGGGGCTTGTAGTGTATGTGGGGGGCTTGGTGTTGAGCATATTTTTACAGAAGAACATATTGTTGCTAATGATAATTTAAGTGTATATGATGATGGTTGTTTATCTTGTTTTGTTAATGGTCATATTGGTTTTGATATGGAGTATGGAATTGATGAGCTTGAGATAATTGCAAAAACTTATAATATAAACTTAAAAAAGCCTTGGAAGGATTTATCTCGTAAGGAGAGAGATTATTTACTTTATGGCACTGATAGAGCTATTAAATGTAGAAAGAAGTTTTGGTATAGTAGTAAGATTGTAGAAGAGAAAGTACCTGGAATATTAACTCGTTTAAAATATGATTATGAAACTTATAAGAATAATTATTATACTTCTTTTATGGATGAAGTAGAGTGTGAAAAGTGTAAAGGCTATAGGATAAATTATGATGCTTTAGCAGTAAGATTTTATGATAAAACTATAGCAGATTTTTCTTCTATGACTATTGAGGAACTTTATAATTATTTTATTAATTTAAAATTAAAAGAAAATGAAGAAGTTATAGGAACTCCTATAATAAAAGAAATTATATATAGATTAACATTTTTAGTAAAAGTTGGTCTTACATATCTTACTCTTAATAGAGCATCACCTACACTATCCGGTGGTGAATCACAGAGAATTAGGCTTGCATCTCAAATTGGTAGTGGACTTGAGGGTGTTTTATATGTTTTAGATGAACCTTCTATAGGACTTCATCAGTCTGATAATAAAAAATTAATAGATTCACTAAAAGCACTTAGAGATAAAAATAATACTGTGATTGTTGTTGAGCATGATAAGGAGACTATGGAGGAGTCTGATTATTTAATTGATATTGGTCCTGATGCGGGTGTTTTTGGTGGTGATGTTGTTGGGATTGGTAATTTTGAAGAGTTTATAAAAAGTGAAAGATCTTATACTGCAAAATATTTACGTGGGGATGATGATATTGAAATACCAAAAGATAGGCGTAGTGGTAACGGTTTATTTTTAAAGATTATAGGAGCAAGTCAATTTAACTTAAAAAATATAGATGTTGAGTTTCCTCTTGGAGTATTTTTAGTAGTAACAGGTCTTTCTGGATCTGGAAAATCTACTCTTATAGAAAATATTTTAATGCGTGCTTTGCATAATCATTTTTATAAATCTAACTTAAAAGTTGGAAGTTATAAATCTATAGAGGGATTAGAGAATATTGATAAAATAATAGAAGTTGATCAATCTCCTATAGGTCGTACACCTCGTAGTAATCCTGCTACATATACTAAAGTTCTTTCTCCTATTAGAGATTTATTTGCTTCTACTAAGTTAGCTAAAATGCGTGGATATGATAAGGGACGTTTTTCTTTTAATGTGAAAACAGGTAGATGTCCTACTTGTGAGGGTGCCGGCGTATTAGAACTTGAGATGCAATTTTTATCTAATGTGCTTGTTCCTTGTGAAGAGTGTGGTGGTAAGAGATTTAATGCTGAAACTTTAGATATTAAGTATAGAGATAAAACTATATATGATGTTTTAGAGATGAGTGTATATGAGGCTATAGAGTTTTTTGATGGTATTACTTCTATAACAAGAATATTAAATATTATGAAAGAAGTTGGACTTGGATATATTAAATTAGGACAACCTTCTACTACTTTATCTGGTGGAGAAGCTCAGAGAATAAAACTTGCAAGTGAGCTTCATAAAGTTTCTACTGGTAGAACTCTTTATATACTTGATGAACCTACTACTGGTCTTCATTTTGAAGATATTAAACGTTTGATTAATGCTTTGAATAAATTAGTTGATAAAGGAAATTCTATTATTGTTGTAGAACATAATCTTGATGTTATAAAGTGTGCTGATTATATTATTGATATGGGGCCTATGAGTGGTTATAAAGGTGGGGAGGTAGTAGCATCTGGTACTCCTGAAGAAGTTTGTGAAGTAGAAAACTCTCTTACTGCTAAAGAACTAAAACAAGTATTATACCCTACTAAAAAAGAAATAAAAAATGATAAGTCTAATAGTATAAACTCTATAGAAGATAGTAAATTAATAATAAAGGGTGCTAATAAGCATAATCTTAAAAATATTAGTTTAACATTACCAAAAAATAAGATTAATGTTATAACTGGTGTATCTGGTAGTGGTAAAACATCTCTTGCTTTTGAAACTATTTTTAAAGAGGGACAACGTCGATTTGTAGAATCACTTTCTACTTATGCTCGTAGATTTTTGGGACGTTTTGATGATGCTAATGTAGAAAAAATAGAAGGACTTGCTCCTGCTATTGCTATTGACCAAAAAAATGTTAGTAGAAATCCTCGCTCTACTGTAGCTACTGTAACTGAGATATATGATTATTTTAGACTCATTTTTGCAAGAATTTCTACTGCTAAGTGTCCTAATTGTAATAATGATAATTTATTATTATCTAAAACTCCTTCTATTATTTCAAAAGAGTTAGTTTCAAAATTTGATTCTTATAAACTTGTTATTATATCTCCTTTATATAATGCTCATTTTGAGTATGAATTTACTTTTAATAATAGTAATTGTAATGATATAAAAAGTATTATAAGTTTTGTTCGTGAGTCATCTTTTTTAAGAATTATTATTAATGATGATTATTATATTATTGATGATATTACTGATGATGATATAAAAAGATTATCGAAAGAAGATATATTTTTTATTGGAATTATAATAGATAGAGTAATCATATCTTCTGATAAGCGTGCGAGAATATCTGATGCTTTAGAGAATGCTATGAATATATCTGATGGTGTTGCTTATATAAAGGCTAATAAAGAAGAAAGTGTTGTAGAAGAGTATTATACTAAGTTTCCAGCTTGCTTAGAGCACGGTATATCATTTAGAGAAGAAATTACCCCAAGACATTTTTCATTCAATTCTCACTGGGGATATTGTGAGGACTGTAAGGGTATTGGAGTAAAAAAAGAGTTTAGTATTGATTTGGCTATAAAAGATTCTACAAAACCTTTATTTGATGGTGCATTAGATGACAGCTTACATAATATGTTTGCTATAACTGGAAAAAACTATACAGAGCCTTTTCATAGATTCTTAAAGAAAGAAAAAATAACAAAAAAAGAGTTGTATCAAACTCCATTTAATGATTTATCTGAGGGAATTATTCAAACTATTTTCTTTGGCAGTGAATACTCTATTGGTAGTATGATTTCAAATTGGCATTTAAATAATGATATTACAAGTGATGATTATTCTAAGTGGAAAGATGAAACTTTTAATAGATTTTTTATAGATAAGAAATGTTCTTCTTGTAATGGTGAGAGATTAAATAGAGTTGTTCGTTCTTATGTTATAGATAATAAAAATATTAGTGAGGTTTGTAATTTTACTGTTGAAGAGGCTATTAAATTTTTTGAAAAGCTACCTACTCTACTTACAGAGAGAGAAAATAGTATTTGTTATGAAGCTATAAAAGAGATTAATATAAGACTTGGATTTTTAAATAAAGTTGGGCTTAACTATTTGGAACTTAGTAGAAGATATTCTACTCTTTCTGGAGGTGAATCTCAAAGAATAAGGCTTGCAAGTCAATTAGGTTCTAAATTAACAGGCGTTTTATATGTTCTTGATGAACCTACAGTTGGACTTCATCCTAAAGATACAAATCATTTGCTTGATACATTAAAAGAACTTAGAGATTTAAAAAATACATTGGTTATAGTAGAACATGATAGAGATACTATGCAGATTGCTGATAATATAGTTGATATTGGTCCTAAGGCTGGTGCTTTTGGTGGTGAAATTATTTTTGAAGGCTCTTATGAAAATATTTTAAAAAGTAATACTTCTCTTACAGGAGAATATTTAAGTGGAAGAAAAAAAGTATTTGATAAAGAGTATAATCGTATAGAAGATAGTGAGTATATTTTTATTAAAAATGTTTCTACTAATAATTTAAAAAATATAGATGTAAAAATACCATTAAAAAAACTTGTTGTATTTACTGGTGTATCTGGTTCTGGTAAATCTTCTTTAGTTATTGACACTTTATATCCTGCACTTAAAAAGCGTAAGCTTAATAATATTTCTAAGTTTGATAGTATTGATATACCTGATATAGTTTCTGATACTATTTTAGTTGATCAAATTTCTATAGTAGGTTCTATTAGAAGTACATTAATTAGTTATAGTAAAATATTTGATAAAATTAGAAATATATTTGCTAAAACTAATACTGCTAAGGCTAAGGCTTTTTCTGCTAGTCGTTTTTCTTATAATGCTAAAGAAGGTAGATGTAATATATGTGATGGTAAGGGTGTTAGAAAAATCTCTATGCATTTCTTATCTGATATGGAAATTGTATGTGAAAATTGTAATGGTAAGCGTTATAATGATGAAACATTATCTGTAAGATTTAAAGGTCTTAATATTGCTGAGGTATTAAATCTTACGGTTGATGAGGCGTTAGAGTTTTTTGAGTTTGATAAGTCTATTGTAAAAACTCTCTCTATTATGTCGGAAGTTGGTCTTGGGTATATTAAACTATCTCAGAGGCTTGATACCTTTTCTGGTGGAGAGTTGCAAAGGTTAAAACTTGCTACTGAGCTTTCAAAGAAAAGTAATGATAGTCATATAGTATATATATTAGATGAGCCTACTACTGGTTTACATTTTGATGATGTTCATAAATTACTTATAGCATTAAATAAGCTTGTAGATAATGGGCATTCTGTTATTATTATAGAACATAATCCTGATGTTATAAGAAGTGCTGACTATATTATAGATTTAGGTTTAGATGGTGGATATAATGGCGGTGAAATTATATCTTTTGGAAGTGTAGAAGATATATTGAGAGAGAAAAAAGGATATACTTGGAAATATATTTAAATGTGCTAACTATTTCTTATTATAATTAGCACATTTTTTATTATTTATTTTTTTATTAATGTATAAATATAAGAAGTAAAATCTCCTTTATCTATACCTACAGAACCTGTAAATTGTATTTCGCAAGGTAGACCATAATTCATTAATTCACTACCAGAGAAAGTTAGATCTTTTTCTTTACAATAGTAATTTGCACTATAATCTAATCCTGATAGTTTTATCTTTTTTAAACTTGGATTTGGACTTGCTAATACTTTATAATATGCAACAACTGCTTTTGATTTGTCTTTGCTTACAGACATCCAGCTATAAATATTTTTATAATTTCTTTTTAATCTATAAAAATCTCCATACTGAATAACATCTCTATTTTCATTAAAGAAATTAATTTGTTCTTTTATTTCTTCTAATTCTTCTTTTGATAATTTATTTAAATCAAGTTCATATCCAAAAGTTCCAAAATATGCTACATTTGCTCTTGTTTTTATAGGTGTATTTCTAAGTACTTGATGATTTGGAATTGCTGATACATGTGAACCTATAGATGATATAGGATATAGCATTGTTGTACCGTATTGAATTTCTAATCTTTCTATAGCATCAGTATTATCACTACACCAAGTTTGTGGAGCATAGTATAATAGTCCAGCATCAAATCTTCCACCACCAGATGCACAAGACTCAAATAATATATTAGGATATTTTTCTATTAATCTTTCATATAATGAGTATACACCTAAAATATATCTATGGAAGAATTCTTTTTGTCTACTTTTATCTAATTTGTTAGAATATGCTTCTGTAATATTTCTATTCATATCCCATTTTATATATTCTATATTTGCAGAAGATAATATAGCATCCATTTTATTAAATATATAATCAACAACTTCATTATTAGAAAAATCTAACACATATTGATTTCTACCATGAGATTTATTTCTATTTGGAGTTGCAATAGTCCATTCAGGATGAGATTCGTATAATTTACTAATTTCATTAACCATCTCAGGTTCAAACCAAAGTCCAAATTTTAATCCTATCTCATTTATTTTTTTAGATAATCCAGATATACCATTAGGTAGTTTTTTCTCATAAACATCCCAATCACCTAAAGATCTATAGTCATCATCTCTCTCGCCAAACCATCCATCATCCAATACAAATAATTCTATTCCAAGTTCTTTTGCTTTTTTTGCCAAAGTTTCTATTTTCTCTTCTGTAAAATCAAAATAAGTAGCTTCCCAATTATTAATGAGTATAGGTCTTTTATTATTTTTCCATATACCTCTTACTAAATGATTATTAAATAAATTATGAAAAGATTGACTCATATCATTAGTACCATTATCACTATATACCATTATAGCTTCTGGAGTTTGAAATGATTCTTTTCCTTCTAATTTCCAAGAAAATTCTTCAGGATGTATACCTAATAATACCCTACTAGTATCATAAGAATCAACCTCTACTTGTGCTAAGAAATTACCACTATAAATAATGCTAAAACCATAGCATTCTCCATTATTCTCATTAGTATTTTCTCTTTTTAATGCTATAAATGGATTTGAAGATGCACTACTTGCACCACGTAAACTTCCTATAGATTGTATTCCTTTTTCTAATTTTCTTTTATGTATATGTCTTTCCCTACTCCAAGCACCATTTAGCTGTATCATTTCAAAGTCGTAGTCTGGTAAATCTAAAGATAATGACATTGCTCTATCTAGTTTTAATGTGTCATTACTATTGTTTATAAACTTAACATTTCTTGTTATTATAGGTATATTTTTAAATATGCTATATGATAATACTATTTCAGCATTTATAAGTTTGTCTGATAAAGTAATATCCAAAGTCATAACATCATCTTCATTAGCATAAGTTGCAGGAAGATTTTCTAACTTTTTTTTACCTTTATAGATATTATGTGATACATATTCAAAATTTGTAATACTACTTCCATTTTCTTGTGTAATCTTATATGCAGGATCTCTAAAATCTCCTGTTCCATATGCTGGGTATTCTTGTTTTATTGTCTCTAATGAAAAATGAAGATTATTTTTAAAAGTACAGCAAGTTAAACTACAAGATCTAATTTCTAACATATACTCAAATGAGTCTTTATGTATTATTCTTTTTCCAAAATATAATTGACCTAGTTGATTATTTTCTAATATAGTGAAAATATAACTAATATAATCATTATATAAATGAAATTCTTTAGTTTTTTCATTAAAAATAATATTCATATTATTTCTCCTTTACAAATTTCTTTTCAAATAATATAGCACCTATGAAACATATAATTGCATTTATTATTAATGCTACTATTGTTTTTATATTAAATCCACTTTCAGAAGCAAGTCCTATAGGTGAAAAAATAATATACATAGATACCATTACAAATATTATAAAACCACTTGCTCTAAATCTCTTATCCCATGGCTTTATTTCTACAATATGTTTTTCTTCCAAATGAAACTCATCTTTTGTAGGATACATTTTTCCTATTATATACATAATTAAACAAGATATTATAAATAGTATAGCAGATATATGTAAGAAATGTAATCCAGTATCCCAAAATAATTGTGTTATACCATAAGTTATAACAAAGAATGTAATAGCTATTTTAGCAGCTATTGGAGGAGTTCTTTTTGCTACATATCCCATAAATATGATAGTAAATATTGGTACATTAAAAAAACCATTTATAGTTTGTAAATAATCTAATAATCCCTTAGGAGCATACATAATAAAAGGTGAAGTAACTATTGCGATTATTGCTATGATAATTGCAAATATCTTTCCTATTTTTACTACTTCATCATCATTTTTATTTTTTCCAAACATAGGTTTATATATGTTTAATGCAAATAGTGTCGCTACGCTATTAAGTACACTATTAAAAGAACTTAGTATAGCACCAATCATAGCAGTAGCAAATAATCCTATTAATGAAGTTGGTAATACTAAGTTTACTAATTTTGGATATGCAGTATCTGGATTTTGTACACTATCTCCAAATATTTCATAAGCCATAAGACCAGGAATAATTACAATAAATGGTGTTAATATCTTAAAGAAACCAGCCCAAATAACCCCTTTTTGTCCTTCTTTTAGATTTACAGCAGCTAATGCTCTTTGTATAATACACTGATCAGTACCCCAATAATATAGATTTACTAATAATAGTCCTGTAAATAATGTAGAAAAAGGTAGTGGATCAGTATTGCTTCCTATAGCATTAAATTTACTATGTGGGATATTTCCTAACATTTCAAATCCATCTATTATATTTCCTTTTCCCATATATAATAATGCAAAAAATGGTATTAATAATCCTGATATTACTAATATAATTCCATTTATACTATCAGAAATGGCAACAGCTCTAAGTCCACCACAAATAGCATATATTGCTCCTACACTTCCTATAATAGCCCCACATATCCATATACTTTCTACATATCCAATATTTAAAAGTTCTTCTACTCTAAACATTTCACTAATAGCTACAGATCCAGCATATAATGTTACAGGTAAAGCATTTACAACATAGCTTACAAGAAATAAAATAGTAATAAATTTTGAAGTGCCTTTATCAAATCTTGCTTCTATAAATTCAGGAATAGTAGTAATACCTTGTTTTAGATATCTTGGTAATAAGAATAATGCTACTACAATTAAAATAATAGCAGAACATACCTCCCATCCCATTACAGACATATTATGAGAATATGCTTGAGCAGACATACCTATAAAATTTAATGCACTTAAATTTGTAAGCATTAATGAGCCTGTTATAATACCAGATGTTAAACTTCTTCCACCTAGGAAATATCCATCAGTAGTAGCAAGATTGCTTTTTTTAGTTTTTATGAATGTAATTATCCCTACTAATGCAGAAAAGAATATAAAAGATATTATAGCCATATCAAAACTCCTATATTGATTTTAGATTAATGTAATCGGTTTCATTACCCTATAAAATTTTAGTATAGTAATTATTAATATAAAATCAATAAAATAAGTATTTTTTTTCTAAAAAAGAGTTTTAATATAAAATTTTAATAATATTAAATATATTATTGTAAAGTTTTTATTATTTAATTATACTTTTATATTCTTCTTTAAGGAAATTGTTTATTTCATTTTTAGATAACAATATTCTAGTTTCTCCTTCTGAGTATGGTGCTATTTCATATATACCCCAAGTAAAAACTATACCTTTAGCTGTTATATAAAAATTATTTCCTTCAAGAGAAATATCATCTAAATTAAAGTATAATTTATTATCTCTAATTTGTAGTAGTTTTTGTTTGATTATATTTATTAAATCTTGATTATTTACATCTATGATAATATCTTCTATATTAATTTTATCCCCAGTTTTTAGAGAATATACTTTATATATTGTAGAGTAATTACCATGTGCACCACCTGAGTATTTGTATACAAAATTATTAATTGATATTATATCATCACTTATATAGTCTATAGCATATCTATTTGCTAATATTTCCATATTATATATGTTCTGTTCATTGTTCCATATATTATACTCATTTTCCATATCTCTTTTTATGTATGTATATATATCATTTCTTTTTGAATCATCATTTAGAATAGATACATCTTTTATATTGAAATGTTTATTTATATCCATATTTATTTTGTTTATAATATTATCATTTTTATCATTTTTTATAATAAAAATAGAGTTTTTATAATTAAAACTTCTATCTTCTTTATTATTTGTAGATGTATCAGAAAAAGAATATTCTATAATATTTATTTCTTTAATATTTGTATTTACAGTGTTGAAGTAATGTTCCATTCCATCAATTTTAGCTTTAAATGTATATGATATACTAGGTAGATTTCCTTCTAATATTCTATTATCTGTTGATTTTGCATATATACTGCCTTCATCTATTTCACCTATTTTTTCTATGTTGTATAAAACAGTATCTTGATTAGTATCTGAGTATATTATGTATCCTAAATTATTAGTATTATCATAAGATATTTCAGCATTTACATATTCTCCAGAATTTGTATTTGCTAAATATATAACATTATAATAATTTATAGTTTCATTATTACCTTGATTTATATATTGTATATTTTGATTATTTTTATTATTACAAGATAATATAGAAAGAGCTAATATAATCATCAATAGTTTTTTCATATGTTTTATACCATCTACCTTTTAGATATGCTTTTATTTTAACAATAAATAATATATATGTAAATATTTATTATTAAAAAAAATCTATTACTTGAAGTTTAAGATTTTATATAGTATAATTAGTAGTATTATGAAAATAGATGAATCTACAAAAATAGCTCTAATAAGAAAAGGTAATGAGCTTTTTAATAATAAGGATATAGATTCTGCCTATAGATGTTATATAACTGCTAACTATTTTGCCGGTATAGAAAAGATTGCAGATTATTATAATTTTGAAAAAAAAAATATTATAAAAGCAATGCAATTATATAAGTTTATCTTAAAAGAAGATTCTAACTTAGGTGGAAATATTCGTGCAAAATCGAAACTTGATTCTCTATCAAAATCTGTAATTAAAGTATTAAGAAAATGGCTTGATGAAGATAGTAGTTTTACAGAAGATGTGAAAAAGAGAAAATCTATACAAAATGGACTTAATGCTATTAATAATTTTAATAATAAAACAAATGATAATACAGATACTTCTATAAAAGAACAATTTTACTCTAATGCTCTTAATATAAAGAAGCCTGTATTTAAAAGAGTAACTTCTCTAAAAAAAGAATAATTCTATTTTTATAATACTGGAGGATTTCTTATAATGAAAAAAGAAATAAGTATAGAAGAAAAACTTTCAGAATTATCTTCTAAATTTTCTAAAAATGATACATTGGTCATAATACTTGCTGCTGGGCATGGAAAGAGAATAAGAAGTTCTACATCTAAAATGCTTCATACTATATGGGGAGTTCCTAGTATAGAGAGAGTTAGACTTGCTGTTGAAAATGGAATTTCTAAGAGTAATGTTACCATAGTTGTTGGTATTAAGGCTTTGGATGTTGCTAATGCTATAGGAAAGAAGCCTCATACTCATTTTGCTTATCAAGAAGAACAAAATGGTACTGGTCATGCTGTAAAGATTGGTCTTGAAAAGAGTAATTTAGATAATATTAAGTATTGTTATGTTTTATATGCAGATATGGGACTTATTGATGCTGATACTATGAGAGAGTTTAGTGAAGAGTTTAAAAAGTCTAAAACTGATATGATAGTAATGACAGCATTATATGATGGCCCTAAAGGTTCTAATTATTATGGTAGAATATTAAGAAGCAGAGGGCTTACATATAATGGAACACCTAGTCTTTATAAGAAAAAAGAATTAGGAGAAGTTGTAGGGGTTATTGAGTATAAAGATATACTTGCAATGAAGGATGATGAGAAATTATATAAAGAATATAGAGATGAAAAGTATTCTTATGAGAAAGATGAATTGTTAGAAGACTTTAATGAGTATGTTGCTGGTATTTATGGATTTAAGATGGAGCCTTTAAGAAACTTAATAGAAGAATTAAAGGCTAATAATGCTCAAAATGAATTGTATTTAACTGATTTAATAGAAATATTTATAGATAATAATCTTTCTATATCTACTTATATGCCTAAAGATCATAGGGTTGTTTTAGGTTTTAATGATAAGACTGTATTAAAAGAGATGGAAGGTATTGCTCGTCATAATATTTATAATAAATTAAAAAATATAATTACTATTGCTGATGCTGATGATTTTTTCATTGATGAGAGTATAGTAAATCAGATTCTTGAAATAGATAAAGATGAAAAACCACTTGATATTTATATAGGTAAAGGTGCTTATATTGGTAGGAATGTTAAGATTAATTATGGGGTTATCATTTCTAATGGTGCTAAATTAGATGGTAATATTGAACTTGGAGAAAATGTATATATTGGTGATAATGTTCTTCTTACTTGTTTAGATAAGCAAAAGGTTGTATTGGAAGATAATGTTAAAGTATATGAGTCTAATCAAATAAAAGGAAATGTTCATATTAAAAAAGATACTATTTTAGAACGTGGAGTAAATGTTACTGGTAGTGATAAGCATCCTGTTATTATTGGACAAAATGTACTAATAAAAGGTGTTAGCTATTTATATGGTAGTATAGTTGATGATTATGCTTATATAGAGCATTGTATATTCTACTATTCTCATATTAAAGCTATATTTGATGATAATGGTAAAGTATTAAAGTGTAGATTTATACGCCCTAAAGAAGAGGGATTAGAGTCTGTGAGTACAGTAGAAAATGTTAAAAAGAAGAAGAGTTAATTTTTTATTTATAGTATTTTTTATTTCTTCTTATAGATTTTTATATTCTATTGATAATTATAATAACTCTGAGACTTATTATCGTTTAAGTAGTTTTGAAAGTGTATATACTTGGAGTATTGCTTCTGTTAGAAAACCTCCTTATATTAGTGAGGCTTTTGTTGATAGTACTGACACCCTACACTTTGCATATTATGATAATACTATTAATTCTTATTTATATGTTTATGGTAAAGATGGAAATTTTAATAAAGCTGTTATAGATTCTGGAATTGGGAATTTGGTGTCATTGTATATTGTTTCTAATGATATTCATTTAGCATATACAAAAGATAATAAAATCTATTATGCAAATAATAATTCTGGTAGCTTTAAGAATTATCCATTAGTTTTAGATAGTAAAATAAAAAAAATTATAGATTTAAAATTAGTAGTTTCTGTTTTTAATTCCCCTATTTTATTTTTTATCGATAATAAAGGTACACTTTCTGTTTCAAGATTTTTTCAATATAATTTTTTTTCAGAAGCCATATATACAAATAGATTAGTAGATAGTGTATACCCTATTGCTGAAAATGATGGATATACTATGTTTTTTAAAGAATATAATACTGGAGATATATTTTATGCTTCAAGAAAGACTAACACAAGGTTTAAATTTTTTGATAAAAGCCCATTAATACAAAATGTAAATAATTATGATATAAATTATGAGGCACATAATAGATTTTCTATTATGTATATTAATAGAGAGAATAAAAACTCTATTTTGAGTAAGAAGTTTTATGATGGAGTTTTTTATAATGATACTATAATTGAAAATAATGAAAATATATTATATTTTAATTCTATTTTAGATTATTCGGCTAATAATGTTATTTTTTATAGAAATTATAATAATATTCTTTCTTTTTATACAATAGATAATACTTTAGATTTATCTCGTTTAGGGAGTGTAGACGGTATTCTTAGAGTTGTTTCTGCACGTTATCCATACTATTACATTATATATTACAATAGTTTATTTAATGAGTTGAGAGTAAGCAAAATTAATTTGAGAGATATACAAAAATAAGTCGATAATTCATTTGACATATTATTTCTATAATATTAAAATATTTTTAAATGTTTAGGAAGATAAGAATATGAGTGAAGAGTTAAAAATATCTTTTTTTGAAAAAAATCCAAGAGTATGTCCTGTATGTTCTTCAGAATTTCATCATGAAACATTACTTACAGGTGGTGGTAGACTTATAGCTGGTGAGTTAAGAACTGATTTGAGAAGAATGTATGAAAAAAGCTCTAAGTATGGTATTATTTATCCTCTTATTTATGTTGTATTAGTTTGTCCTGAATGTTTATATGCTTCATTCCCTGAAGATTTTAATAGTATAGATACTAAAAGAATGAAAGATATTATGTTTTCACTTGATGAGCGTAAAAAGTATATGGAAGATTTTTTTGGTAGTGGTATAGATTTTAGAAAAAATAGAAATTTACTATCTGGTGCTGCTAGTTATTTTTTAGCTTTGGATGGATATCATTATCATACTAAAGAAACAGCACCTACTCTAAAGAAAGCTTTATGTTCTATTAGACTTACTTGGGTTTTAGAAGATTTATCAAAAATGTATCCTAATGATAATTATGAAAAATTAATTCCATTTTTTCAATATAAGGCAAGTACACTTTATTCTGATGCTATTGATCATATGGCTACTGGTAAGGAGACTTTTGATAAGCTAAAGAGTTATGGTCCAGATATAGATAATAATTTTGGTTATGAGGGCATGCTTTATATGGGAGCATTACTTGGATTTCGCTCTTCAAGATTTATACCCGACTATAAAGTAAAAGCAAATGTGTTAATTTTATCTAAAAGAAAAATAAGTAAAGTATTTGGTGCTGGTAAAAGCAGTAAATCTAAACCTTCTGCATTGCTAGAGAAAATTAAAGAACTATATCAAAATATTACAGAAGAATTAGAACATTTACATAAAGAATATGGTGTTGATATTAATTAGAATATTATAATGAAGAAATTAAATATATATTTATTAAAGGAATTCTTATCATTTTTTATAGGTTCTCTTCTTTTATTTGTTATATTAGTAACTATTGCAGAACTTAGTGCTAAACTTAATTATTATGTACAAAATTCTGATCGTATGAAGTATTTTATCATATATCATTTGGCACGTATTCCACATAATATATATTATTTGTTTCCTATTTCTTTAATGTTTTCATCTACTTATGTTCTTGGTAATTTTGTAAAAAATAAAGAAATGATAGCTATACAAAATTCCGGTATTAGTTTATTCAAATTTTCTACTCCAATGTTTATTATAGTAGTTTTTTTATGTTTAGGACTTGTTTTTTTCTGGGAGTTTGTTGCTTCTCATACTAATAAAATATCTTTTGAGGCTGATAGAACTGCTAGAGGAGAATCTACTTCTATAAATAGTGGTAGTATTAATATTTTTGGTGCTAATAATTATGTATATTTTATAGATGATTATTATTATCAAGATAAGTATATGACAAATGTTGTCATAATGAAGTTAGCAGAAAATCAAGGTGTTCAATTTAGAATATCTACTCCATATGTTCAGTGGTATGATGATGAAAGAAAGTGGTATGTAGAAAATGGTATTTTAGTAAACTTTGAGAGAGATGGAGATGTTAATATTGATGTCATAAAACATTATCCACTTGAAGTTATAGAAAGACCAGATCATTTTAAAAAAAGACCTCATTTAGATAGTATGAGTCTTTCAGAAGAGAGAGAACTAATAAAACTACAAAAGGAAGTTAATATAAATACAAATAAGCTTGAAACAGACTTTCATTATAGAATATCTTATTGTTTTTCTGGATTTATTATTGTATTACTTGCTTCATTATTTTGTAAATTCTCTACTCACAGTGTTCTTGTAGTTAGTTTGGTTCTTGTTATAGTAGTTGCCTTATTGTACTATTCTATTTTGATGTTATTTAGATCTTTGGGTGATGGTGGTGTTATAAATCCTCTAATCGCTGCTTGGATACCAAATATTGTATTTGCTGTTTTATGTAGAATTGCATTTAAGAAATTCTATTAATATATAAATGTTTTTTCCATAATAATAGCATCACTTTTATTATTATAATATTTTTTTCTTATAGCTATTTCTGAAAATCCATTTTTTTTATAGAAACTTAATGCTTTTGTATTTGTTATATCTAATTCTAACTTTATACTTGATATTTTATTTTTTTTAGCATCATTAAATATATAATCTATTATTTCTCTACCATACCCATTATTATTTGGATATGTAGCTATAAATAATATATCTATTTCTGGATATAGAATAAAATAAATAGCAAACCCTACTATACTATTATTACTATCTAATTTTACTACTACTTTATGATATTTATCATTTATATATTTAATGATGTTATCTTTTGATATAGTAATATAGTTGTTTTTTAATACAATATTATATATATAATCTACAACTGTATCTTTATTTATAATTTTAAGCATTCTTAAAAATTTCTAAAATCTTAAAGAATGCAATAATATTTGAATCTTTAATAAAATTTCCATTTTTATAAAATCTTAAATAAGGTATAAGATCATTATTCCATACACTTTCTTTAAAATTCATAAAAGGTTCATGTAATGCACTTTGATTATAAACACAAATAAAAACATCAATATCAATATCATTAATATCTTTGTTTTTTTCTAATTCGTTTTGTACTCTATGCCAATCTCCACACCAATCTTGTGTAAAAATAGCTATTACATTTTCTGATTTATTTTTTATACTGTCTGGTATATCTTTATTATCTATAATATTTTGCATATCTGTATCATTTATTGTATGTATATGTATCATAAAATATCCTTTAAATTTATTTATAAATAAAATATATATTAAAAAAATATTTATATCAATAATTTTATTTATGCATAAATATCTTTCTTATTAAATATAATAATAGTAATAATAGATGTTACAATTCCTATAAAGAATAATATTACAGTACCTATTATAAAAATATTTTTATTGTTTGAATATTCTAAAGGATTAAATAAACTAATGATACTTATATACTTAAAAATATTAGCTTTATCATTAATTCTAGATAGCATTTGAAATAGTATAGATATTATACAAACAGAAGCTCCAACCCAAAGTGATAGAGATGTAGATTTAAATAATACAGAACTTAAAAAACATATTCCAAGTAGTGCATACCATAAAGAAAAAAGAGAAAAATTTATAATTATCATTTTTATAATATTTAACTCTCCTCTAAACATTAACTCACTTATAATTATATATAATTAATTTTTGTATATCTTCAAATACGCTATTATCTTTTTCAAAATATACTTTTAAGTAAAAATCAAATATATTATGATATTCTTTAATAAGACTGACTTTTTTATAAAAAATATATTCCATAAGTTCAAAGAAGTCATTAATCTTGTATACATTATCATCTAATATTTTTGATTTTGTATATGAATAAAAATAATTATATGTGTATAGGTATAATGTCTTTTTAGTTTTGAAGTGATATAATATCAATGATTTTGATATATTTGCATTTTTTGCTATATTTTCTAATATAGCATTTTTATAATTAAACTTAGCAAATTCATCTAATGATGCTCTCATTATTTTTGTTAATTTATCACTACTTATATTTATATTTTCTTTTATCATTTTCTTTAATATACGTATTATATTTTTTGACTAACTCAGTCAGTAAATATTATTATATTATAATAGTGATATAAGTCAATAAAAATATTGTTTTTTATCATTTTTTGTTATATAATTTAACAAAAAAAGTATATAGGTATTATATATGAGTGAAGAGAAAATAGAACTGCTTACCTGTGCATTAGAGGGCGGATGTAGTGCAAAGATACCTCCAGATTTACTTGAGAAAACTCTTTCTCCACTACTTCAAACTAAAATAGATTCAAATCTTCTTTCGGATGTTGATATTGGAGATGATGCGGGTGTTTATAAGATATCAGATGATTCTGCTATTATATTTACAGTAGATTTTTTTCCTCCTATTGTGGCCGATCCATATCTTTTTGGTCAAATAGCAGCTTGTAACTCTATAAGTGATATTTATGCTATGGGTGCAGAGCCAAAATTAGCATTAAATATTAATATGTTTCCAAAAGATGATTCTCTAAATATACTTGCAAATATTTTAAGAGGTGGACAGGATAAAGCTACAGAAGCAGGTGTATTAGTTGTTGGTGGTCATACTATTGCTGACACTACAGTTAAATATGGTATGTCTGTTATTGGTTTTGCTAATCCTAATAAAATAACTAAGAACTCAACTGCTAAAGATGGAGATATTATTATTCTAACTAAGCCTATTGGTACAGGAGCTTGTCTGGCTGCTATGAGACAGGGGATTATAAGTGAGAGTTCTATTAATGATGTTTATAATTCTATGATTACATTAAATAAAAAAGCTTCTTATATTATGAATAAATATAATGTTTCTTGTGCTACAGATGTTACAGGTTTTGGATTATTAGGGCATGCTTATAAGATGGCTATTTCTAGTGATGTATCTATAGAAATTAATGTTGAAAGTCTACCTATGTTTGAAAAGACTTATGAAGTTTTAGATATGGGGTGTATTCCTGGAGCTTCATTTACTAATATGCGTTATGTTGGTTCCAATATAAAAATTGATTCTAATATAGATTATAATTTACAAATGCTTTCTTTTGATCCTCAAACTTCTGGTGGTATTTTTATGTGTATAAAAAAAGAGGATACTGAGAATATTTTAGCAGATCTTTGGCGAGAAGGTATAGACTGTGCTTCTATTATAGGCAGGGTTTATAGTAAACAGGAACATTATCTTTATTTAAGAAAATAATTTAAAGTTGTTTGTAGTCACTTTAAATTATTTTTTATTTTCTTTGTATTGTATATTATTTGATTTTTTATTTTTATAGTGTAGAATACTTTTTAAAATAAAAATAAAGGATTAAATTATGGAATTATTAGCCCCCGCAGGGAACAAAGAAAAATTAGAAGTTGCATATCATTATGGAGCTGATGCTGCTTATATTGGTGGTGCTTTATTTAATTTAAGACATCAGAGTAAGAATACTACTACAGAAGAGCTTGCTGAGGCAGCTAATTTAGCTAAGAGTTTAGGTAAGAAGATGTATTTAACTCTTAATGCTTTTTTACATGAGGATGATACTGAGAATTTAAAATCATATTTAAAAGAGATTAAACATATAGGTTTAGATGCTTATATAGTATCAGATTTAGGTTCACTTGCTATTGTAAAGGAAGTAATACCTGATGCTGAGATACATATAAGTACACAGGCTTCTGTTACTAATAGTTATTCTTGTAAGATGTATGAGAGTCTTGGAGCTAGTAGAATTATATTAGCTAGAGAATGTTCATTAGATGAGATAAAAAAGATTAGAGATAATACTTCATTAGAGTTAGAAACTTTTGTACATGGTGCTGTTTGTATGGCTTATTCTGGTAGATGTATGCTTTCGAATACTCTAAATGATAGAGATGCAAATAAGGGTGATTGTTCTCAAGTTTGCAGATGGAATTTTAAAACTTATATAGAAGAGAAAACAAGACCTGGTGAGATGATGGAAGTTGAGACTGATGGAAATTATACTACTATTCTTAGTGCAAAAGATTTAAGAATGGCTGAGTATATACATTTACTTCAGGGTGCTGGAATCAACTCTATTAAGATTGAAGGTAGGATGAAAAGTGTCTATTATGTTGCAGGTGTTGTTCGTGTTTATAGGAAATTATTAGATACTTTAAATGATGTTGGGATTGATAATTTTGAAGAGGCTATTAGAAAAGAGCCTGTTATTAATTATTTAGAAGAATTAGACACTATTAGTAGACGTGAAAGTGATACTGGTTTTTATTTTGAAGATAAAAAAGATATAAAGTCTACAGATAAAGGCTATCTAAAGGGAAGAAGATTGATGGGTATGATAGCTGATGATGTTGATAAGGATAGTGGATATTCTAAAATAAATGTTTATAATACTATTAAAAAAGGTGATAAGCTTATATATATAGGTCGTGACTTTTTAAACTATACTGATGAAAATTTTGAGTTATTTACAAAAGATGATGAAGGTAATTTTTATCAAGTAGATCAAATACGTCAAATAGATAATGCTTATATAAAATCTTCAGTACATAACTTTAGCAAATATGATATTTTAACTGTAGAAGAATAAAATATCTTAATTATAAATAAAATTAAGGTGATATTAAGTTTTATTAATATCACCTTTTATTATATATTTATTTTTGTATATTATTCATCTAAATCATGATGCATTAATATAAGCATAGAAGAAGACCCACTAAATCCAGGTGCATTTAGTGGTTCACCAGTTTCAGGACTATAATTTTCATTAATAGGGATATCGTTTAATAAACCTTTAAGATTGTGAAAAATCTTTTTTGTAAGTTCATTAGCTTCATTAGTAATCCATAATTTCTAAGACCTTTTATTGCAAAATAGCTTTGATCGAGCCAAACAGGACCTCTCCAATATGCTTTATGATCGTATGAAGGATTGTCTTTTGCTACAGTTGGAAGTGGCACGAATGTATTAAATACATTTTCATCCATTATTAGATCTCTTAACCTTTTAGCTTGATATTCGGTAGCTACATTAGCCCAAAGAGGTATATAAGTTTCAGCAGCTTTTCCTCTATTTACTAATAATTTAGTATTACCATTTTCATCAAACTGTAAATCATAAAAAGCTCCAGTTTCATCATCAAACATATTATTTACTATATATTCTTTAATAACTTCTGCATCTTTAATAAATACTTCTTTTTCATTATTTTTACCAAGTAGATCAGCCATTTTAGATAAATAAATTTTTTCAGCATAAAGATAAGCATTTAGGTCTACAGATTCCTGATTAATAGTATATGCAATATCTTCTCCATTAGAATTAGTAATAGTAAAAGTTTTTACCCCAATATCATCAGCACCATATCCAGATAAATCAAATCTAGGTGCATTATCCATACCACTATCCCAAGCAGCAGCTAATACCTTTTCTTTTTCATTAGTATTTAAAGGGTGAACAGTAGCTCCATATTCAGCAATACCATTCTTATTAAAATCTCTATTACTATACCACCAATAATGATAAGCTTTTATTTTATCATACATTTCATCTACAAAAGCCTTATCCTTATGTTCTTCATAAATAGCCCAAACAGCCCAAGCAGATAAAGGAGGTTTAGAATTACGTTCATTCCAGTTTCCACCATCTCCACCTCTTTGAGCATCTTTATTAAAAAATACAGCATCTATAATCATACCAGCATCTTGTGGTCTCACTGTATCATTACTTGTAATTTGTAAGTCAAATAATACTCTCATATTTGCTTTTGCTAACTCTTCATCAAATAAAGTAGTAGCTACAACCTGTTTCCAAGAATCCCAAGGCCAAAAACCATTAAACCACTGTACAGCAAGAGCTGGAGTAATACCATCCGAAGGTATAGCACCTGCTCCACTTCTCCAATTTACAATTAAAGTTTCTAACCCTTTTACTGATACTATATTATATTCTTTATCATTTGGTTTTGTTATTTTTGCTATATATTCATTCCATCTAGTATCATTTTCTATAAATAGTTTTGTAGGATTTTTAAATGCTTCTTTTAATTTTATATTTGCTTCATCTAATTCTTTACTATTAAATGTATGAGTCATAGCATAGTAAAATACTGTTTTTGAAGATGGATTTATAGTTAATATTTCATCAGCCTTATTTAAGTATGAGGCATTATCAACTGTAGATGTTGATTTGTATGATGTTGTTAGAGTAAATTGCTCATTAGTAGTTGTTAAATATTTCCAAATTTCTCTTCTACCTTTGAAATTAACTCTTACTCCATCTTCTATTGCAGTTAGATAAGAGTCATTTTCGTATGAATTGATAGTTCCTTTTATGTTTATATTTGCATTTATTTTATCTGTAGTTTTATTTTCTATTTCTACTTTTATTAAAGATGTTCTATTATTTATAAATATTAATTCTTGTTTAATATTTATATTTTCAAAGTCGTATTCTTGTAATAGACCACCTGGTATTTGAGTAAATGATCTGTACTATATTTTAAATCTATATAGCTTTCATTTGTATATATATCAAGTATTGCAAAAGCCTTACTTAGATAAACACCATATTCTTCTGCTATAAATAATGGTCCTGTAAAAGCACCCCAAACTGTATTATCCTCTTTAGTAGGTAAATAATGTGCGTGCCAAGCCCCTTTATCTACAAATGGAAAAAACTCATGTTCTGTTTTTGGAAAAGTATTTGTAGGTGCTCCAGACATATTTATTATGTTTGAGTACATAAGTCTTGTTTCTGAAATTTTATATACGTTTTTTTGAGAGTTTGTATTGCAGGATATTATAAATAATAATAATAAAATAAGTAGTAGTTTCATTGTATAATCTTCCTATTTGTTATTTTTAACATTCATTCTAGTTGAAATTAAAAAAATAGTCAAAAAAATTGTAAAAAAAATTAAAATTACTATATAATATATTTGTGAGTTTTTTATGATTGTGCTTGGTGTAGATTTTGGTAAAAAGCGTACTGGTACTGCTTATGTAGATATGGAAATAAAAATACCTTTTACTCTTAAACTTATAGAAGAAAGTAATGCTAGAAAAGTGAAAAGAGCTTTAATGGATATTATAGAAGAAAAAAATATTAAAACTGTAGTATTTGGACTTCCTTTATCTGATAGCGGTGTTGAGAGTGAATGGTGTTTTGAGATTAGGCGTTTTTCTGAATTTTTACTTAAGAGTGTTAATGTTGATGTTATTTTTGTAGATGAATACGGCACTTCTAAGGAAGCTGAGTTTATTCTTAGAGGGAAAAAGAAAAGTGTCAAAAAGAATAATACTGATAATTTATCTGCTGTTTTAATATTAGAGAACTATTTAAATATGTTAAGATTAAAAGAAAATAAGAAAGTTATTGAGGATATAAATGAAAAAAATGACTAAAAATATTGTTATAGAAAATGTTGATATTCCTTCTAGGTTTTTTTTAGCACCTATGGCTGGATATACAGATTATGCATTTAGAAGACTTGCTAGACGTTTTGGTGCTGGTCTTGTTGTTACTGAGTTTGTTTCTGCTGCTGCTTTATCTCGAGAGATTAAAAAGACTAAAAAATATATAAAAAATACTGAAGATGAACATCCTGTTTCTTTACAGATATTTGGAGCTGATGAGGATGATTTTAAAAAGGCAATAGAGGTTACAGATCTAACAGGTTTTTCATTTATAGATATTAATATGGGCTGTCCTACTAAAAAGGTTGTAAAAAAGAATGGTGGTGCTGGACTTCTTGTTGATACTGAAAAAATGATTTCTATACTTAGAGCGACTAAGAGTGTTTCTCCTTTACCTGTTAGTGTTAAAATTAGACTTGGATTTAATCGTGGTTGTGGTGGTGAGATAGAGAGAGCTTTGGCATTAAAAGAAAATGGAGCTTGTTATTTAACTCTTCATGGTAGATATGCGAGTGACTTATATAAAGGTTTTTCTGACTGGGAGGCTATTGCTAAAATAAAAGAGGCACTTGGAGATGATTATATTCTTATAGGTAATGGGGATATTAAATCTAAAGAGGATGCTATTAGGGCTTTTGATATTTCTAATGTTGATGGAATAATGGTTGGAAGAGGTGCTATTGGAAATCCTTGGATATTTGAAGAATTAAATACTATTTTTTCTGATGATAGTGTTGATGTTGTTAGTATTAAAAATGATACTATAAAATCTGTTATAATAGAACATACTAATGAGTGTTGTGATATTTATGGTGAGGTTTCTGGTATTCATTTTATGAGAAAATTTGTTATGAAGTATTTAAATGGTTTTAGAAAAGAAGAGAAAATAGAGTTTATGAAGTGTGAAAGTAAAGAGGAGTTGTTTAAATTATTAGATAAAGTTTTTGTATAGATATCACTTATTATTTAAAAAACTGTTTTATAATATTAGGAGGATAATCAAAAATGGAAATATCATCTTATAGTAGTAATTATGCTTCTAGTATGCTTAAACAAGATGTATCTATTAGTATGCTTAAAAAAAGCTTAGATACTCAGAGTATGGCTGTAGAGAAAATTATTTCAAGTTCAGATATTAATCTTGGAGCTAATTTGAATACTTATGCTTAAAATTTGTTTTTTAAGTATAATAAAAAAGTCTAACTAAATAATTAGTTAGACTTTTAATTTTAACTATAAATAATATTATTGTTCGCTAGAACTACTTTCAGAAGAAGATGAAGAAGGCTTTATATTTTTAATAGCATCTACAGCAGCCTGTCTAACAGCTACAAAATATCTATCATCTTGTGATAAATCTATTAAATCACTTAAAGCAAGCTTATCCCCTATTTTTCCTAAAGCTACAGCTACTTCATAAACTATTCCCTGAGTTTTTCCTAATCTTAATTGGAACAATAAAGCAGGTACAGCCTTAGAACTACCTATTTCACCTAATGCTTGAACAGCAGCTATAATATTAAAAGTTTCTTGTTCAGCGTATAATACTTGCGAAATAGCAGAAACAGAAGTCTCTGATTTAGCAACTTTAGCAGCTTTTAAAGCTTGGTATCTAACTTCTGAATCTGAATTTTGGCTAGCAGTATTATTCAATCCATAAGTTACATATCTGTTTACAGCATTAACTAAAGCTTCACTTGAAGATCCTTTTTTTGCTAAAGCTTCAAATGCTAAAGCCTTAACACGAGGACTACCGCTTTCTATAGCTTCTACTAAAAGATTTTCATCTTGACTTGCTAAAGCATCTATAAAGTTTTTTGATAATTCTTCTCTTGGTTTATTACCATTAGATTCTGATTCAGAATTAGTATTACTTTCTTGAGCAAAAATTGATGTTAGAGAAAATGCAAATACTAATGTAAGAATAAATATTTTCTTTAGCATTATTTAACCCCTTGATATATGTTGTATATAACTATATATTATTATAGAATAATTGCAAGCGATTTAAAAATATTAATAGTAACTATTTTTTATTTTTTGCTAAAAAAATAGTGCTAATTTCCGAATTCCATGAGATATAAGATTGACATAAAATTTGTAATATGATATACTAATCTCTCGTGTTAGAATGCTTTATTAATATTTTTGGAGATTAAAAATGTACGCAATAGTAGAAGTAAAAGGTAAACAATATAAAGTAGAAAAAGGACA
Source organism: uncultured Spirochaetota bacterium (assembly GCA_944390575.1). Classification (GTDB taxonomy): domain Bacteria; phylum Spirochaetota; class Brachyspiria; order Brachyspirales; family Brachyspiraceae; genus Brachyspira. The sequence continues at coordinate 156,815 of CALXQJ010000001.1, read as the reverse complement.
AGATATTTTAATCGAATACTTAGGTGAAGAAGCTAAAGAACCTGAAATTAAAACTCTTCTTCTAAAAAAAGATGATGATACTGTATTAGTTGGTACTCCTTATGTTGAAGGAGTTAAAGTTACATCAAAAGCAGTTGAAAGCTTAAAAGGAGATAAAGTAGTTATTGGAAAGCATAAAAGAAGAAAAGACTATAGAAGAATTACTGGACATAGACATAAGTATCATAAAATAACTATAGAAAATATAGCTGTTTAATGTCTTCTACTATTACGGTTGTATATAACTCTAATAATATTTTAGAGTCTATAACTGTTTGTGGGCATGCAGGTATTAAAAAAAGTGGTGAGGGATATGAAGTTTGTATAGCTATAAGTGCTCTTACTCAAGCTATGTATATCTCTTTACTAAATATTGTTGGTAAAAAGTATTTGCTTCTTAAGAAAGATGATGCTTTTATAAACCTAAAAATAGATAATTTTGATGAACTTGATTATAATAAGCAAAATGAATATAAAATTGTTAGTGATGGATATTTAATAGCTATAAAGTCTTTGATTAAAGAGTATCCAGATTTTATCAAATATAAAGAGGAGTAAAAAATGGCACATAAGAAAGGTGGTGGAAGCTCTAAAAATGGACGTGATAGTAATTCTAAGCGTCTTGGAGTTAAAGTTTACGGTGGACAAAAAGTGATATCAGGAAATATTATAGTAAGACAAAGAGGTACTAAATTTCATCCTGGTAAAAATGTAGAGATAGGACGTGATCACACTATATTTGCTACTGCTGAAGGAACTGTTAAGTTTCATACTAATAAGTTTGGAAAAAAGGCTATTAGCGTTGTAACTGAATAATAAATAAAATATCCTAATATATTTACTATGTTAGGATATTTTTACATGTATCATTTTTCATTAATTCTAATATATTTTCTATACTAATATATACCATATTTTTTACAGCTTCATCTGTATAGAATGCTATATGAGGTGTTAGTATTACATTAGGCATTTTCATTAGTTTTTCTATTATATTATCTTCTAATACTATATTAGAAATATTCTTTTGTGTATATAAATGTTCATTAGTATATACATCTAATGCAATACCTGCTATATGATTATTTTCTAAATATTCTAATAGGTCATTATTATTAACTAGTTCTCCCCTACTAGTATTTATAATAAGAACTCCTTTTTTCATTTTTTCTATATTTTCTTTGCATATTATATTTTTAGTTTCATCATTACAAGGTATAGCATATATTAAAACGTCACTATTAGAATATATCTCATCCAAAGATACATATTTTGCAATATCTAATAATTCATTTTTTATACTTCTAGAATATACAAATATATTTTTAGGCATAAATCCAGATAAGTGCTTAATAATTAGACTACCTATTCTACCACTTCCAATTATACCTATATTTAAATTTCTTATTTCTTTACCTATATGACCAGTCCAAATATAATTTCTATTATAACCATTTATAAGTATACTATTGTAATTTCTAATTAATGCTAATAATGATAGTATTGTAAACTCACTAACAGAATTGGGTGAATAATCAGGAACATTAGCTACTTTAATTCCTATTTCTTTGGCATATTCAATATCTATTTTATCAAATCCTGCCGCCCTAGTAGATATATATTTTATATTAAAACTTTTTAATTTATTTAATACATCTTTAGATATATCATCTCTTGCCTTAAATACAACAGAATCAAACCCTTTAGTTTCTTCTACATTACTAATATCTAACTTGTACTTATTAAGCTTAAACTCTATATTATATTTTTTAGATATAATATCAAAATATTTTATTTCATCATCTATTACTGAATATGCTATTATTTTCATTTTTACTTAGTTTTTTAAATTTGTTATATATAAAATATATGCTGTTAGTATTAAACCTATAATTCCAACACCATATAGAGCTACTTTGATAATTTTAAAATTCATAAATTTATCAGCAAAAGAAATTTCACTTTCCTCTTCTTCTTCTATTCTCTGGGAACTATGATCTATATCTGGATTATATATTCTAATTTTTATAGGTTCTGTTTCTTCAATTATAGAATAATGTTCATTACTTAATCTTAATACCAGTTTTATTACACCGCTATCAAACTCTTTTTTCATAATATCAGCAATTATAAATACTTTATCATTTTTAGAAGAAGTACCTATACTATTCATACTTTCATCAAAAAGGTAATTATCGATACTTAATATAATTTTTTCTCCAACTAAAATATCTAATATACTAGTTCCCTTTATAGGAGATACTAAAAGGGCAGTTTCAACTATAGTTTTATTATTTATAATTTCCTCTTCATCAAAACCATATATACTACTACTATATACATCATGATTATTTAAAATATCATGATATGTGCTTGTATCTACATCTTCATTTAGATTATCTATAAATGAGTGGAAATTTTCTAGGCTTAAGAATTTATATTGTACATCATATATACCTATATGATCTTCCATAAACATATTTAGTGTATCTGAGAATATATCTATTATAGGTATAATTTTACCAATATTAATAGATTCTATAATAGTTTGTATATTATTTTTATCTTCTAATAGTTTATTAACTTCTTCTAATACTTTGTCTGATTCTGATTTTACTCTAGCATTTATACTATATGATGCTACTAATGATTTATATGTTTCTAATATATTATTTTTGCTATTTATTAAAGCTGATAGTTTTTTATTTTTTGAGATAATTAAGATCTTATCTATAATTTTTAGGCTATTTTTATCCAAAAAGAATATAAAGTATATATATCCAGATGTTTCTGTATATTCTGCTTTAAATTGTATAGCTAATATATCTTTATTTAAATTTTCTTCCACTATTTACTATCCTAAAATATACTATATCATAGTATCGACTTTATTTATTAAAAATTTAAAAACTATTTACAAAAAAATATAGTAATATATAATTTTCTCAAATTTTTATTAGGATTGTTAATGAAAAGAATACTTATTCTCTCATTTATAGTTTTTATATTATCAGTGTATTTTTATAATATCTCTTATAATAAAACAAATATATCATATATTAATATTATAAATAAAAATTATATAGATTTAAGAGATGAAGCACCACCATTATATTTTATTTATAATAATAAAGAAAAAATAAATATCTTAGAAAATATATTTGAAAAAGATAAAATAACATCAAGACTTAAATATAAAGCTACATTAATATCTCATACTGCAGAAGAAGAAATTATAGTTAATGGTATTTACCCTAAAAATGATAAGTATGTTTTTACTATTATTAATAATGATGAAGTTAATGAGATGAATATGTATGATAATTCTATAATCATTAGTGATTCTACTGCTAAGGCATTAGGTGTTGATATTGGTGATAATATTATATTAAAGATTGTAGATAAAAATGGATATTATAATGCTAATGAATATAGAATTATATCTATTAATGATAGACTTGAATATGACTATGCACTTGTTAATATTGATAATTTGCAAAAATTATTAAACTTAGAAAATGTTTCTAGTGAAATATATATTAAAAGTAAGAAGTTCTATAAATCTAATTTAATAAAAGAACAATTAAATGATGAAGAATTAGATGTTTATACTTCTGATTATTTTTACAACAATGAGTATAAAAATAATAAAGTTATAAAAGGTTTTCGATTATATATTCTTATAATATATTTCTTAGCATTATTATCTATATATTTTTATTTAGTTTCTAATTATAGTATTCTTAATATAAGTTTATATTCTTTTATTAGTTTTATTATAACTTTTACTATATATTTATTTTTATATGGTTTTGATAGTCTATTAGACATTACTTATTTAATAATGTTTATTATAAATTTTATTTCTATACTTATTTCATTTATATTTTATAAGATATTTAACTTAATATCTAAAAAGAAAATTGTTTTATATTCATTTATGACAATTTTATATATATTAATATTATATTTTGTATATAGTATTTATAGTAAGAATAATATTAATACGATTAAGATAGTAAGGTTAAACTCATCTGATAATACATTCTTATTTAATGGTAGAATATCTAATAAAGAATATATAAAGAGTAATATAAATAATAATATAGTAAATACCTCTATTAGTTTTCCAGCTTTAATAGTAATAAGGACAGGTAATATATATTCGCGTATATATTCTTATGAAAATAATACTTTAGAAAATGGAAGCAGTATTTTATCAAATATTATAGATGGAGATATTTTTGATAATAGTAAAAGAGAAATTATAATAGGTAAGAATTTAGCAGAGTATTTAAATATCAAAGTTAATGATGTTGTATCTATACTTGCAAGATCTTCAAGAGGCTGGCTTGATACATTATATTTTACTGTTTCTGGTATTTTTGATATAGAAGATAAGAACTTTGCTATAATATCATCTTTAGATACAATGTATAACTTTTTATATATAAAAGAAGGTATATCCTCTCCATATAATGAGAGTTTAATTATTAATAATGCTAATAAGACTTTATATAAGAATATTGTTAATTTATTAATAGATAGTGAAGATTTGAAAGTTATTTATAATAGAGATGATAATATATTTTTATTAATAATATTATTAGAGATTTTTATATTATCAATTTCTATTATATTTACTTTGTTAAAAAGAGTATAGAAATATTTTAAATACTATATATAGCATCTTTTATATCTTGATATAATAAAATATTATTATATATTTCTAAGATATTGTAATCTTTTTCTAAGTTTGAAGATATATTTGTTATAACTATATCCCCATTATTTATTAATAATTCTTTTTTTAAATTTATAAAATATTCCCATATATTTTTTTCTATAAACTTACAATTTTGTAAATTTAAAATTATTTTATTTATATTTTTATTTATTGAGTTTTTTATTATATATTTTAATTTTGGTAGATCTTCTATAAAGATATTATTATTTATATATATAATAATTATAGAATTATTTTTTATTTCTATCTCTAAATTAAAATGAACCATATTTGAATATTATATGGTATTTTTTTAGTAGTTGCAAATTATAAAAATAAGTAATAGAATGATTTTAGAGAGGAGATTTTTTATATGAAAATAGCAATGTATGGTGGTAGTTTTAATCCTCCACATATAGGGCATTTAATAGTAGCTGATTTAGTGTTAAAAAGTATAAATTATGATAATATTTTGTTTATTCCTGCAAAGAAACATCTTTATAAAGTTATAGAGTCTGGAGCTACAGATAATGATAGAGTTAATATGTTAAAGTTAATGATAAAAAGTGATAATAGATTTTTGCTTGAAGAATGCGAAATTAATAATGATAGAATATCCTACTCTATTGATACACTTAAATATCTTTATTCTAAATATGATAGTATTTTGGATGATAAGATAGCTTTAATAATAGGTGCTGATTTAGTAAGTACTTTTGATAAGTGGAAATGTGCGAAAGATATAGCATCTATTTCAAATATAGTAGTTGTAAATAGAAATAATTTACCTATAGAAGAAGAATATAATTTTTCTTACTATAAAATGAAAAAAGTAAATATACCAAATATAGATATATCATCAAGTTTTATTAGAAATCAAATAAAAAGTAATTCTAGTTTTAGATATTTCTTATATAATGATGTTTATAATTACATAGTTTCTAATGATTTATACAAATAAAAAAGCCACACTATTAAGTGTGACTTTTTGTTTTCAATTAAAAAAATTAGAACCAGTATCTGAATCCTAAAGCTCCACCGAATCCAAAAAATCCGTCAAAGCCCCATCCACTTCTACCGTCACCAATGTATAAACCAAGAACTTGTAAACCATAGCTACCAGCATGTACAAGATTAATACTAGGTGCTAATTCTACGAATAATTCCCAGCTTTTAGCAAAAACAAATGAGAAACCGATAGGCATTCTAAGAGCAAGATTTATGCTCCAGTAGTTGCTACCAAAGTCAGCATCTAAAGCTCCACCAGGTCCTAAGTAGAAATGAACTCCAACATTTCCTTGAGCTAAAGGTATTTTTAATCCCCACCAATCAGCAGTAAGCCCAACACCGAAATAGTTGTAGTTGTTACCAAAGCTTGCTCTACCGCTTAGTCCAAACATTAAAGGTAGACCGTTGAATTGTCCTGTTATACCTAAAGAAGCATGAGCAGGAAAACCTCCAAGAAGAGCAACACCTATAGCTGCACCATCAGAATAAGCTGCATGAACCTTTGGAGCTACTACAACTGATAGAGATGCTACTAATGCTATAGAAAGTAAAAACTTTTTTAACATAAAATATTCTCCATTTTTATTGAATTATGATAATTTTACATTAAAGTAAAAAAAAGTCAACACTTTCTATAAAAATATTTTACTAATTAACTTTTAATCTGTTTCTTCAAAAATGCAGATATAAACTCATCAATATTTCCATCCATAACAGAGTTCATATTTCCACTTTCATAACCAGTTCTAAGATCTTTTACCATTTGATAAGGGTGAAACACATAACTTCTTATTTGATTACCCCAGGCTATATCACTTTTTTCACCTGCTATTTTTTGCTTTTCTTTATCTAATTTTTCTTTTTCTAATTGATAAAGTTTAGCTTTTAGCATTTTCATAGCCATATCTTTATTATTATGCTGACTTCTTTCATTTTGACATTGTACTACAATATTAGTAGGTATATGAGTAATTCTAATAGCAGAAGAAGTTTTATTAACGTGCTGTCCACCTGCCCCAGAAGCCCTATAAGTATCTATTCTTAAATCAGCCTGATTAATTTCTATTTCTATATCTTCATCAATATCTGGCATAACAGAAACAGCAACAAAAGAAGTATGCCTCTTAGCATTTGCATCAAAAGGAGATATTCTAACAAGTCTATGTATACCTATTTCAGATCTTAAATATCCATAAGCATATAAACCTTGTACATAAAAGCTTATTTGTTTTATTCCAGCTTCATCACCAGGTTGTTCATCAGTAATTTCTACAGTAAATCCTTTTCTCTCACAAAAACGTACATACATTCTAGAAAGCATAGAAGCCCAGTCACAGCTTTCTGTACCACCCGCACCAGAGTTTAATGTAATATAAGCATTTTTACTATCAAACTCACCAGAGAATAAGTTTTTAGTTTCAAGTTCATTAAATAATTCTTGAAGTTCTAAGCACTCTTTTTCAAGCTCTAATGTCATATCTTCATCATTAGATTCTATAGCCATTATAACTAAATCATATATATTTTCAGAGTTCTTAATTAATCTATCAACAGGTTCTATTTTATCAAGTAGAAGCATTCTCTCTTTCATAATTTTTTGAGCTTTGATATTATCATTCCAAAAATCATCCTTTGAAGATATTTCTTCTATCTCTTCTAAACGCTTATTAATAGAATCTGGGTTAAAGATACCCCCTTAAAATAACAGCCTGTTCTTTAATATTTGAAACTATATTTTTTATCTCAGATAAAGTCATAATAATTTTCCATTTTATTTTTTATATTTTAATAATTATTCTAAAGGTAATATTCTAACACCATCAGATGGTTTTATTATATAAAGATCAGCATCTCTTTTAGTTTTTTCTTTATACTTAGTGTATAGATTTTCAATAACATTTTCAACTTCTGTCTTTTTTAAAAACATAAGAACTCCACCACCAAAACCAGTACCTATCATACGAACACCAAGTACTCCATCAAGTACCATAGCTTCTTCTACCAAAATATCAAGTTCTGCAGTAGATACCTCATATAGCTTACTTAGCCCATCATGTGTTTTTAGTATTAATGCTGACAAGTCTTTTATAGATCCTTTTTTTATGGCTTTTAATGCAGACGATACTCTATCTTGCTCTTCACATACATATAAAGCTCTTCTTAGTTCTTTGTTTTGTAAAGTAGAATTAATTAATTCTATATCTTTTATTTTCAAATCTGATAGATATTTTAAGTTATTTTTTTTCTCTTTTAATTTTTTGAAAGCATTTTCACACTCTCTTTTTCTTGCATTATATTCACTATCACTTGATGTTCTTTTTTTATTGCTATTAACAACAGCCATACAATATTCACCTAACTCTATAGGTAGATGTTCATATTTTAATGAAGTCATATTTAAAGATAAAAATGTATTTGCTTTAGATAAGAATATTGTAATATGATCTGTTAATGAAGTTTTATGAGAAGCATATTTTTTTTCACCTTCATACGATACAGTAGCCATTTCAATTTCATCTGCTTCTATAGCATTCATATTAAAAATAGCATACGTTATACAACAAGATAATGAGCTTGAAGAAGCTAAAGATGTATTAAAAGGTAGATCTGTATATACATACATATCTGCACCATTAATTTTATACTCTTTATCCATAAAAGTAGAAAATATACCTTTAAAATAAATAGCCCACTCATCATCTTTTTCTTTTTCTGTATTATCTAAAGTAAAAGACTTTCTTGATTTAAAAGAATGTGCATATATATTAACTTTAGAGTCTGGTCTTTTTCTTGCTACTATGTAAGTTCCTCTATCTATAGCCGTAGTTATAGTGTCTCCACCTGAGTAATCTATTAATTCACCTATTATAGTTACCCTACCAGGTGCGAAAAAAAGCTTTATATCGCCTTTATGTCCAAATATTTCTCTAAATCTCTCTACTAATCTCAAGTGTAGTTTAGGTGCCATACAATTTTTCTCTCTATTTAAATCATTTGTCAATAGATAGCATAAAAATAAAAAAAAATCAATAGTGATATTTGTTTTATTTATTATCTATTTGCTAAAATTGAATAAAGATATTGATTTTGTATAAAATATATATATAATTTTATACAAAATTTAATAGTTAGGTGATATATAATGATGAATAGGGATTTATATAATAATTATTTAAATATTCTAAAAGAAGAATTAGTACCTGCAATGGGATGTACCGAGCCTATTGCTATAGCTTATGCTGGTGCTTTAGTTAGAAAAACTTTGGGAAATATACCTGAACATATAACTGTTAGATGTAGTGGTAATATTATTAAAAATGTTATTGGAGTTACTGTGCCAAACTCTGGTGGACTTAAGGGTATAGATGTTTCTGCTACTTTGGGTATATTAGGTGGTGATAGTGATAAGAAACTGGAGGTTTTATCTACTGTATCAGAAGAAGATATTAAAAAAGCTAAGGAGCTTCTTGAAAATAATTTCTGTAATTGTGAGCTTATAGAAAATGTTGATAATTTGTACATTATAATAGAAGCAAAATATAAAAATGATAATGCTACAGTTGAAATAAAGTATTCTCATACTAATGTTACTAAAATAACTAAAAATGATGAAGTTATTTTTAGTAAGGATGATAGTTTATTAGAAAGTGATAATAAAGCTAATAGAGATCTTCTTACTGTTAAAGGAATTCTTGAATTTGCAAATATTGTAGATATAGAAGATGTTGATTTTATTATAACTAGACAAATAGAAATGAATACTGCTATATCTGAAGAAGGTATAAAAAATGAGTATGGTTCTTCTATTGGACGTACTTTATTAAAGTATTATGGATATAGTATTCATAATAAAGCTAAGGCTATGGCAGCTGCTGGGTCTGATGCTCGTATGGGTGGTTGTTCTATGCCTGTTGTTACTAATTCTGGTAGTGGAAATCAAGGTATTACAGTTTCTATACCTGTTATAGAGTATGCTAAAAGTATGAATATAGGTAAAGAAAAACTTTATAGAGCATTAGTTATTTCTAATCTTACTTCTATTTTACAAAAAAGATATATAGGTAAATTATCAGCTTTTTGTGGCGTAGTTTCTGCTTCAGCAGGTTCTGCCGCTGGTATAGCATATTTACATGATAAAGATTTTGATACTATTGCAAAAACTATTATAAATACTTTATGTACTATTGGTGGTGTTGTATGTGATGGTGCTAAGGAGTCTTGTGCTTCTAAGATTGCTGAGGCTTTAGATTGTGCTATTTTAGGATTTAATATGGCTAGTGATAATAAAGTATTTAAGGCTGGAGATGGACTTGCTTCTGATAATGTAGAAGATACTATTGCTAATATTGGTAGAATGGCTAAAGATGGTATGAAGTCTACGGATGTTGAGATACTTAAAATTATGATTGGTAAATAATCTATATAAAAATTATGTTAAATTATTTCTTTTTTTGTATTATAGGTTATAATACTATTTTTGTATTGTAGGAGTTGTTAGTATGCCTAACTTAAGTAATAAAGAAATAAATACTACTTTAAATAAAATTAGAACTTCTTATATGGAAGGTGCTGAAAAATATGGCGATAAAATTTATAATATAGATGCTTTTAATAATAGATATAGAGAGGCTTTAGAAAATAGACAAGATTTATCTAGTTTTCTACTTTTGGAACTTCAAATATTAGAGGATATTAAAACTACTTTGAGAGATAGAGAAATAGAGCAAGAAAGAAGAAAAGCTGAAGAAGAAAAAATGAAAGAAAATTCTTTTATGAATAAGGTGGATGCTATGATAGAAAAATTTAAAAGTGCTGTAGAAAAATATCCTATAGAAGAATTGCCAAGTAATGCTGATGATGAACTTAAACATTTGTATGGTGCTTTTAAAGAGTTGTATAATTGTTTTTCTGTTATTCGTTTTTTTTCTTGTGGAAATGCTTCTGATTATGTTGTAGAGACTGCTATTAAAGATTTTGATAATAAGTTTCAGAAATTTATTCTACCACATACAGAATCTAAAGTTCCTGAGGTATTTGAAGATTATATTTTTGCTATAAATAAAAAAGAGAGTTCTAGTAGAGCTGAGCAGTTTATATTAAAAGAAGCAGGTTTTTTTCTACACTCTTTTGTTACAAAAATGGAAGATATTAAGGCTATTGCATTGAAAAAGAGTTTTGACAATCAATTAATATTACCTGAATATTTAAGTGTACAGTCGCCTAGAGTATTTTCTTTCTTTAAAGGTAAGACTAAAGAAGAAATATATAATGCTACCCTATCTTATGCCATTGCTATGATTAATGATTTTAGATTACAAAGTTTCAAGAAAGTATGAAAATATTATTTATATATATTATTTTATATTTATCTTTGTATGCTCAAAATACAAATATAGCTTATAATAAAAATAATATTATTAGTGCTTATAATTTTTATAAAGCTAAAAATTATAAAAAAGCTTCTGAGTTGTTAGAATATGAAATTCAAGTTAGTCCTATTCTAAAAGTAGAATATTTTGAAATGCTTGCTAATTCTTATATGTATTTGAAAGACTATGAGAATATGCTTAAAACTACAAGAAGTGGTATTATAGTTAATAGATTTTCTCCTAAATTATATTTTCAAAAGGGGTATGCTTTATATAAGTTAGGTTATACTAATAGTGCTATAGATGCTATTAGAAATTCTGTTGCATTGAATCCTAATGATCCTTATGTTAATAATTATCTTGGGTTATTATATTTATATAGTGAAAATTATAAATTGGCTGAGGCTTCTTTTTTAAGAGCTAATATATATAGCCCTGATAATGTTGTTTATCTTATGAATTTAGGTGCTACTTATGAGAGGGATAAAAATTTTGATAATGCACTTAGAGTATATGAGAATATATATAGTATAGATAAAAACTATAGAAATATTCAAGAATCTATAAAAAGAGTTAAGGGATATTTAGGATATAGTAATTATACAGATGATAATAATCAAATTAATGATGATATTTATAATTATAATGAAGATACTGAAGTGCGTCCTATAGAATTTGTTAACACTAATGAAAATATAGACACTAATAATAATGAAGAAGACAATAATAATTAATATTTATGTATACATTATCAAACACTCTAAATGAGTATTCTAATCGTAGTGGATATTTTAATAAAAATCTATCTTGTTATTTAAAGATTTCTCAGAAATGGACTTCAATTATAGGAGAAGCTTTATCTTCTATTTGTATGCCTTCTTTTTTTCTTAATGGTGTACTTACTATAAATGTTATTGATTCTATATGGGCTTATGAGATTTCTATGAAGAAGCTTAGTATTTTTGAGAATATTAAAAAAGAAACAAATATTATAGTTAATGAACTTAGAACAAGGGTTGATGAAGAGGCATTTAATAAAGTAAACTCTAATGAAGATATTATTAAGTCAAAAGATTTAAGTAAAGAGCATATAAGTTGGGTTAGTTCTGTTATTGATGAGTCTCATATAGAAGATAAAAAATTAGAAGAATTATTTTATAATATATTGCTTTATACTAAAGAGAATTAATATGTTGATAGATGATTGTTTTATTAAGAAAGCTATTTCTTTATATAAATCTACGAGAAGTATTGATACTTTAAAAGATATTAATGAACATTTATCTATGTATATTTATAATTATCCTAGAAAAGTTTTTAGAGTAAACAATGAGATTGCTATTGATTTTTACTCTTATTACTTAGAAAGACTTGAAGATATTATATTAAAATATGAAGAGAGTGAAGTTAAGTTTATAACTTGGTTTACATATACTCTTAGAAATAGCTATATTAATTATACTGTTAGTATCAAAAGAAAATCAAAATATAAAAAAAGTGAAGTTTCCTTAGATAGTCCTTTAGATTATGATAATGCACTTACTCTTCATGATGTTTTATATGATAGTAAAAAATATTATGATTTGTATAATGATAATATAGATGATTTGTCATCAAAAATATTTAATTTTGTATCTATATCATTTAAAAATAGAGATTCTCTTTTCTTTTTTATACATAACTTAGAGATTTTTCTATCATATTTAATAAACCCTATTATGCTATTTTTTAATTGTACTTATGAAGAGGCTTATAGTATAATAGAAAAAGCTCGTAATACATATATTCATAAATATGAACAAATATTAAAGCTTCAAGATAGAATATCTAAAATTACTATTGATATATCTATAAATCAATCAAAAAATAAATCTACAAAATTATTAGAATTAAAAAAGAAAAATAATCTATCAAAGTTAAATGCTATAAAGCTCAATGTACCTCATTTATTTATAGCAACTCTTTTTGAAACAACTGTTAATACTGTAACAAAAGTAATACAAAAGATAAAAAATAAAATAAAGTTAGAGTTTGAAATATGAGTATAGAGAAAGATGAAATATTAAGATATGTTAGTAATTTATAGGTATCTAAAGATTTTCTAAATGAGTTAGAGGTTAATAAAGATTTACAGATTGAAGTTACAAATTTAAAAAATGACCTTTTTATAATGGAAAATATTTCAGATTCTGATATGTTTTTAAATACTTATAAAAAGCCAGAAATTGTAGTAAAAGATAATATTATAGAGTCTTTTACTCTATTTTTTAGAAATACTCCACTACTTGCAAGAGGAAATAATTCAAATACTACTTATATTAGTGATAATGTAGAAGTAAGTGTTATGGATACTAAAACATATATAAATATAAAGTCTATTATAAAAAGTTGTATTATAAAGTATAACAATGATATATTAGTAGAAACATCAAACAGTACATATTCTACTCATTTAGAGAAAAAAGGTAACTATACTATTATAGTAGATAATAAAGAATATAGCATTATTATATTATAGTATTACTTTTTATAACAGTACCTTTAGGTATTATTACTATACCATCTCTTATACAATAAAATTGACTATCTTCATTTTGTACTTTCTTTTTATTTAAAATACTAACATTATTACCAATTCGAACATTCTTATCTATAATTACATTTTTTAACACACATTTTTTTCCAATACCTAATTTTGGTAAATTACGTACATTTAGTTTTTCAATATCGCTACTATTTTCATAATAGTCAGCACCCATCATAATAACTTTTTCCAAACTACATCCAGATTGTATTATAGAACGAAGCCCTATTACAGATTCTTTAATAGTAGAATTTTCTATTTTACATCCATCAGAAATAATACTAGAAGTAATATTAGCTTTATCTATTTTAGATGCAGATAAATATCTAATATGTGTGTAAATAGGTGCATCTTCATCATAAAAATCAAAAGGTGGATTTTTACTACCAAAAGATATATTAGCATCAAAATAAGCCTTTATAGTACCAACATCTTCCCAATAACCTTGAAAAGCATAGCTAAATACTTTATACCTTTTTATAGCCTCAGGTATAATATCCTTACCAAAATCCATCATACTTTCATTTGATAATAATTCTTTTAATACATTTCTTCTAAAAATATATATACCCATAGAAGCTAAATATTCTTTTTTGGGATTATCTATACTAAACATCTTTTTTTGTTCATTTGATAGTTTTAATGAATCTAATAGTTCATCTTCTTTAGGTTTTTCATAGAAATTAGTGATTTGCCCTCTTTTATTTACAAGCATAACACCAAAACCCTTTGCATCATCACGAATAACAGGTACAGTACCAACAACAATATCAGCCCCAGTTTCAAGCATATGCCTCATCATTAGATTATAATCCATACGATATACCTGATCTCCAGATAAAATTAAAACATTATTAATAAACTCATTATCAAAATGTAGTATATTTCTTCTAACAGCATCAGCTGTACCTTGATACCAATCTGCATTAGTATCAGTTTGTTCTGCAGCTAATATACTAACATGTCCTGGAGAAAAATTATCAAATCTATAAGCATTATAAATATGATTATTTAAAGAAGCACTATTAAACTGTGTAATGACATGTATATTTCTAATACCACTATTAATACAATTTGATATAGGAATATCTATCATTCTATACTGTCCACCAAGAGATACAGCAGGTTTAGATCTATCCTTAACTAATGGATAAAGTCTTGTACCTCTTCCTCCTCCTAATATTAAAGCAACAGTATTTTGTAATCTCATAAAATGAAAAACCCCATAACTTAAATTATACTATATAGTATAATATAAATTATAGAGTTTTCAATATTTTATATAAAAATATGATTTTTATTAATTTTTTTCTAAAATATTTTTCTCTTCTTCTGTTAATTTTGTTATTCCAATTCCTATAAATGAGAATATTATAGCAAAAATTATACCTATGTAGTTAAACACTGTCCAAGGTAAATAATCTAGTGTAGCAACTCCCAATGTAGAGCTCATATATGCAGCAGCTGCCGCCCATGGTATTAATGGCACTATAACTGTTCCTGAATCTTCTAATGTTCTTGATAGATTTTTAGGATGTAAATAATTTTTTATATATACATCTTTAAATAATTCACCAGGAATTATAATAGTAAGATATGAACTTCCTGTAGCTATTGCCATAGTTATACAAGATATAATAGTAGAACATATTATACCTGCAGTTGATTTTACTTTTTTTAATATAGTTTCAAGAACAACATCCAACATTCCAGTAGTTGTTACTATTCCTGCAAATCCCATAGCAGAAAATATCAAAACAGTAGTTTCTGTTACAGATGAAACCCCACCTCTATTTATTAGTTTAATTATATCATCACTCACTTCCCCACTATAAGATGTCATAGATATAGAAAAACCCTTAACCATAGAAACAAATCCATCTTTTAAACTAAATCCTTGAAAAATCATTCCAAGTATAATAGAGAAAAAACTTGCAATAAGCATAGTAGGAATAGCAGGCCATTTACGTATAGAACCATATAATACTAATATAGCTGGTAGAAATAATAGTATATTCCAATTAAATATAGCATCTAATTGTGTTAATAGCATATCTACTTTTTCTGATGATATGTTTGTGTTTGTATTATTAAATCCTGCTATTAAATATACTATGATTGATACTATTGTAGCTGGAATTGTTGTATATAGCATATGTCTTATATGTTCGTATAAATTACTTCCTGAAACTATAGGTGCTAAATTTGTAGTGTCTGATAATGGAGAAATTTTATCCCCAAAATATGAACCCGCTATAATAGCACCAGCAGCAGCAGATAAATTGATACCAAGTCCAGAAGCAATACCAATAAGTGCAACTCCAATAGTACCTACACTACCCCAAGATGATCCTGTTACTGTTGATACTATAGCTGTTATTATAAATGATGATACTAAAAAAAATTTAGGATTTGCTATTTGAATACCATAATATATAATCATAGGTACAGTCCCAGAAAACATCCAAGAACCTATTAAAAATCCAACACTCCAAAGTACAAGTATTGATGGCATAGTTTTGGAAATTTTTTCTATAATTGCATCTTGCATATCATTCCAAGTATATCCAAGTTTTATTGCAATTATTCCTGATATAAAAGTAGAAAGTATAAGTAATGGTTCTGCTCTAAGTTTAAAATAACCATATCCTATTATTAAAGACAAAATCATGAAAACTAAAGGAAAAAGACCTTGAATAAAAGTAGGTTTCTTCTTTGCTCTTTGTGTATTACTTTGCATAATACTCCCTCCATATATTATAAACTATTAAATACTATGAAAGAGTATAACAATTTTTATAGTTTTCTACAACTAAATAATACTATTTACAGTAAATTAAAATGTTTTAATGCCTTCACTATTCCATCATTATCAACATCATCTGTAATATAGTCTGCAACCTCTTTTAGGTGTTCATTAGCATTACCCATAGCAACACCAATATTCACATATTTTATCATACTAATATCATTACCACCATCACCAAAAGCCATAGTTTCGGATAAGTCTATATTATAATATTCTAATATCTTAGATACACCTATATGCTTTCCACCACCTTTAGTGTTAATATCTGCAAATAGTGGATGCCAACGAGTAGCTTCAGAGTTTTTAAATATTTGATTCATTATTTTCTTTTCTTTTTCTTCATCTACAAATAAATTAATTTGTAAAACTTCATTCATATTTTCTTGAACAAACTCTGCAAAGTTGTTAGAGAGAGTAAATTTTAAATTAACAGCTTTTTCTACTTCAGCTACATTATCATCATATCTATTAATAAAAGTACCATCCTTAGTCATAACAGAACAAGTAAAACACTCTTTATTTTCTAAATAATATAAAAAAGCATCTAATTCTTCTTTTGAGATAACATTTTTATATATCTCTTTATTTTCAGTATGAACATTAAAACCATTAGTAGTAATATAACCATCAAATTCTAAATCATCTAAATTATTAATATGTGCTTTTATTCTACCAGTAGCAATAAATACTTTAATACCTTTTTTTTTAAGTTCTAATATAGCCTCTTTAGCAGAATTAACTAATTTATGACTTCTAAAACTAACTAAAGTACCATCTATATCAAAAAATATTGCTCTAATCATTTTTATTTCCTTATTGTTTAAATTACTTTATTCTATAATATTAAAGTGTTTAAGAGCTTTATAAACACCATCATCATCTACATTATCTGTAATATAGTCTGCTACCTCTTTTAAATGCTCATTTGCATTTCCCATAGCAACACCAATACCAACATTTTGTATCATAGTAAAATCATTACCACCATCACCAAATGCAATAGTCTCTGAAATATCTATATTAAAGTGTTCTATAATTTTTAATACTCCAGTAATTTTTGTTATACCTTTACAGTTAATATCTGCAAAACTGTCTGCCCATCTTGTAGCTTCTGAATTAATAAAAATTTCTTTCATTAATTCTTCTTCTTTTTCTTTATTTACAAATAGATTTATTTGTAAAATATCAGAGTAGTTTTTATTAATATATTCTTTAAAATTTACTATTTTAGGTACAGTAATATTAAACTCTCTATACATATCTAAAACTTCTTTTGTAAAAGCATTAATATAAATATTATTTTTAGTGATTAGATTACAAGAAAAAGGATTATTATTTTTTTCCAAATACTCATATAATCTATATAAGTCATCCTTATGAAGATGAGCTCTAAATATTTCCTCAGAATCTATAAAAGAATTACATCCATTTAAAGTTACAAGACCATCCAATTTTAGATTATCTAAAATATAATCTAATTGAAATAATGCTCTACCAGTAGCTACAAAAACTTTAATATTTTTTTCTTTAAGTTTATTAATAGCTTCTATAGCAGAAGGTATAAGTTTATGATCTTTAAAACTTACTATTGTTCCATCTACATCAAAAAACGCAGCTTTAATCATCAAAATATCCTTAAAAATACATACTAAATAACTTTAAAGTATTATACTATTTTCTATTTATTTGTAAATATATTAAATGGATTATAATCAGGTAAATCTACTTCTATATTAATAATTTCATCTTTTGTTGGATGTGGAAATTTTAATTGTTTTGCAAATAGTGCTAATGGAACATCATCTCTATCATATTTTATATAGCTTCCATATTTTCTATCTCCATATATAGGATGTCCTGTATTTGATAGTTGTACTCTTATTTGATGAAAACGCCCTGTTTCTAATTCTACTTTTAATAAACTAAGATTTTTGATTATATTCTCTTCTATTACGTAGTATTTTAATTTTGCTTTTTTAGCATTTTTTGTATTTTCAAAAACTATTTGAGCTATATTTCCCATTTTATTAGTCTTTTTTATAATATAATTTTCTAATATAGCTTCTTTTTCATATAGTATACCTTTAACTACAGTATAGTATGTTTTATCAAATTTTCTATCTCTTATATATTCACTTAGCCTTGATGCAGCTTTAGAAGTTTTTGCAAATACCATTACACCAGATACTGGTCTATCTAATCTATGAACGAGTCCTAAAAAAACATTTCCTGTTTTATTATATTTTAATTTTATATAATCTTTAATATTTTCAAAAAATGATGTATCACCTGATATATCAGCTTGAGTTGGTATATTTGGAGGTTTTATAGCTACTATAAGATGATTATCTTCATATATTGGATTTATATATTCTTCTAATTCTTTTAAGGAGTTAAGCATAAATGAAAAATTGATATGTCATTTTAGAAATGTGCCGAGTCAGAGAATCGAACTCTGGACACAAGGATTTTCAGTCCTTTGCTCTACCAACTGAGCTAACTCGGCAAGTGGTTTTATAATAACCTATTATAATAAAAATGTCAAGGATATATTTTATAAAATATAAAAAAATCAAAATTTTATTTTTTGACAAATGATTATATTATTATATAATTCTATTGTTTTCTATTTTATATGGTGTTCTTATGAATAAGAAGAGATTTATAGTTTTTATTATAGTTGTTTTTATTATTATTTTAGTAAATATATTATTAAATAATTTTAATTTTAGTATAGATTTTACTAAGGATAGACTATATTCTCTAAACAAGGCAAGTAAATCTTTAGTACAAAAATTAGAAGAACCTATAACAATAAAACTTATTGCAACACCAAATCTCCCACCACCATTTTCAATATATCAAAAATATATAAAAGATATTATTTTACAGTATAAGAAATACTCTAGAAAAAAAATTATATTTGAAGTATTAGATGCTAATAAGAATGAAGATTTAATAAATGAATATGGACTTAACCCAACACAAATATCTGTATTAGAGAAAGATCAAACTCAAACAAAAATAGCATATTTAAATCTTGTTTTTTTATATAAAGACTCATTAGAAACAACTCAGTTTATAGAATCTACAGAAGGATTAGAATATAATATAGATACTATTATTAAAAGATTAATTAATAAAAATAATAAGTTATCTACCTTAAATGATAGTTTAAATATTTATTATATTTTTTCTGATGATATTTATTCTCTTTTACCAATAGGAGCTAATGAACTTATACCTGAATATATTTCTAAAGCTGTAGACGAGGCTAATAAGAAATTAATAGATAAAGTTAATTTTATTCCAATAGATATGACAAACCCAACAAGGTATAGTGAGATATTGATTAAGAAATTTAACACAGATAAAATAAACTGGGATACTATAACCGATGAAGAAGGTAATATTATAGCAGATGCTGGAAGTGCCTATTTTTCATTATATTTAGAAAATAAAAATACTATTAGAGAAATACCAATATCATATATATTATATGGAAATTTTGAATTAATACAAAAAGAAATATTAAAAGCAATAGATATAATATTAGAATTAAAACCTACTATAGGATATATTCAAGGACATAATGAAGCAGAAATAGAAGAAATTCCACAACAGTTTATAAATAATAATATAGATGATTATGAGAGTATTAGTAAGTATATATCAGATATTGAAATTAATTATAATATAGAAGCTATTAATTTAAAAAGAGATAGTATAAATAACAATATAAATGCTTTGATGATAGTTGGAAGTACTACTCTTTATAGTGAAGAAGAGTTGTTTAAGATAGATCAGTTTATTATGAGTGGTAAACCTGTATTTTTTGTACTAAATGGTTTAGATATATCAGAAAATAGATTAGTTCCTATAGATAATAGATTAAATAATATATTAACGAATTATGGAGTTTCTATTGCCACAAATATTATATTAGATAGAAGTGCATATAAATTAGAAATGCCAGCAGAACAAACAATATACTATATTCCTATTATACTAGCAGAAAATATTAATAATAAGAATGATATAACTAAAAGTATATCTACATTACTAACTCCTATGAGTTCTGAAATAGTTGTAGACTATTCTAAAGGTACAAAAATAACTCCATTATTTTTTAGTAGTAGTAAAAGTTGGAGTCTTTTAGAGAATGATTCTATAACTATACCTCAGGATAATATAGATAATAAAAATTATGATAGAAAGTTAATATCTGTGATATCTGAGGGTAATTTTAGAAGTGCTTTTTATAATAATGATATATTTGCAAATAAATTATTATCTACTACAAATGGAACAGTAATAGTACTTGGTTCTGTTGATATGCTTAAAAATACAGCATACCCTGCTAATAATGTATTTTTGGCTAATATTATAGATTATATGCTTGGAGATAAGGATATTATTTCTATAAGAAGAAAAGGTAATATATATAATCCACCTTTTCAAGTATCTGAAAGTGTAAAAACTTTAGTTAGAGTTTTTAATATAGTATTAGTTCCATTATTTGTTATAATATTTGGTTTTATATTATATAAGAAAGATAAAAAAAGAAAAAAAAGAATATACGAGATTTTTAATAATGGCAAAGAAAAGTAATACAGTATTTTTATGTGATAATTGTGGTGAAACTACTATTAATTGGATGGGTAAATGTCCAAACTGTAACTCTTGGAATACATTAAAACCTTTTACAGAACCAAAAGATAATACACCTATTAACAATGTTAAAGACAGTATAACAGAGTCTTCTTTAACTTCTATAAATGATATAAAGACAAATAAAAACATAAGATTATCTACAAATATAGATGAACTTGATAGAGTATTAGGTGGCGGAATAGTATCTGGTTCTGTTATTCTTATAGGTGGTGAGCCTGGTATTGGTAAATCTACTCTACTTCTACAGGTATCATCATTTTTATCAAGAAATGAAAAAGTTTATTATTTTACAGGAGAAGAATCTTTAGAACAAATAAAATTAAGAGCTGAAAGATTAAACTTAGAAAATAGTAATTTATTAGTATCTTCAGAGTCTAATTGTGATAATATAATAAATACATTAATGGAAAATCCACCAAGTTTAGCAATAATAGACTCTATTCAAACAGTATATAGTTCTTCTACAAATAGTATAGCAGGCTCTCCAGCTCAGATAAAAAATTGTGCCTGGGCTTTAATGCAAGTAGCAAAGCTAAAAAATATAACTATTATTTTAGTAGGTCATATCACTAAAGAAGGTACTATAGCAGGTCCTAAGATATTAGAACATATAGTAGATTGTGTATTATATTTTGAAGGTGATGATAAGGGTGTATATAGAATACTTAGGGCTGTAAAAAATAGATATGGTGCAGTTGATGAGGTTGGTATATTTGAGATGAAAGGAGATGGTCTTTATGAAATTAAAGATCCTTCAAGAATATTTGCAAGATCTAATAATGAACCTATTTTTGCAGGAAGTATTATAAGTCCTGTTATAGAAGGTAGTAGGGTTTTTTGTGTAGAGCAAGAGGCTTTAGTTGGTAGTAGTGCGTTTGGCTATCCAAGAAGACTTACTATGGGATATGAACAACATAGACTTTTATTAATAATAGCAATACTTGAAAAGAGAGCACATTTAAACCTTTCTAATCAGGATGTATATATTAATATTGCTAATGGGCTTAATATAAAAGAAACAGCAAGTGATATGTCTATAGCAATGGCTATAGCTTCAAGTATGACAGGAATAGCTATACAAAGAACTACGGCATATATAGGAGAACTTGGACTTTCTGGGGAAGTTCGACCTGTACGCTTTTTGGATAGACGTATAAAAGAGTTAAAAAAATTCTCTGTAAGTGAGATCTATATATCAAAACGATCTTTAAAAGAGATTAAAAATTATAAAAATATTGATGATATAAAGATTATAGGTGTTGAACATATATCAGAGTGTATAAAAAAACTTGGAATTTAATTTTTATATGATATATTATGTTGATTATCAAAAATAAATATATTATATTGATATATATAGTAACTTTATTTTTATTGTTATGGGGGTTTTTATGATTAAGAAATTTATATTATTAATTTCATCATTACTATTGTTATTAATATTTATATCTTCTTGTGGCGGTGGTAAATTTCCTACCTTGCCTAAAGACTCTGTATTGAATACTAATACTATTACTAATGATAGTTCATCTATTCCAGCTTTTGAATTAACACCTGCTATTACAAATAGTAATGGTGGTGATAATAGTGGTGGCAATAATGGCGGAGATTATGGAAATGGTGGTAATAATGTAAACGGTGGAAACAATGGTGGTGATAATAATAGCGGAAATAATGGAAATGGTGGTAATAATGGTGGAGGAAATAATAAGCCTACAGAATTTGTACAAACAGTGCAAGTAGAGCTACCATCTGGAAGCATTACTGTAAAAGTAACTAATGGAAATTTTGCAGCTTATAATCCTACATTAGAGAAAGCATTTTATGATCAAATAAAGCCTTCTACTATGTGGATTATTGATAATTATGGTGGACATAGAGTATATAGATTTGATGATAGAGTACCTAATAAGCCTCATCTTTATTATCATAGATATCATGGTATGATACAAAATGTTCAAGACAAAGAGTATGTAAAAGCTATTATATTAAAAATGCCTTATGGTGGTGTTGGTGGCGGTAATGGTTTTGAAGGAAAATATGTTGTTGGTGGATTATATAAAAATCTTGTACAGAGAGATAATTCTCTTCCAGTTGGTGCTTATGAAATTATAGTTCTTACAAAAAGATGGTATATAGGACACGGTGGTAGCGGATATATTATTAATAGATACAATGCAGGATTTAATGTTATGTATTATTATGATCCAGAATTTGTATATAATAAAATATATAAGGAACTGATTCCAGAGCGTCCTTGGGTACATCATAAGAGAGATGATAGATAATATTAAAAGTTGTAGTATATAAAGAGAAGTGCTAAAAAATAGTAATTCTCTTTTTAATTAAAAAAGTTTGATATAACTTCTTTTAATCCTTCTTTATCTAATTTATATAATTTTAATAGTTGATTTCTTGTTGCTACTTCAAAAAATTTATCTGGTAGAGCATGTATTTTTACAGCCTTATATATTTCATTTTCTGATAATAATTCTAAAATACTACTTCCTACTCCACCCTTTTTTATACTCTCTTCTATTACTAGTGTTTTATTATGTTTTTTTATATTCTCTAAAATTGTTTTTTCATCTAATGGTTTTATAGTTTGTAGATTTATAACAGTTATATTATATTTTAATTCATCTACAGCATCTATAATATCAATTAAAGTAGGTCCATAACTTATAATACAATATTCACTTCCTTCTCTAATAATATGTGCTTTACCTATTTCAAAGCTACTTGGAATAATATTATTATTTGTAGTTTTTATAGATGATTTATTATATCTTATAAATTTAGGACCAATATGTTCTACTGATTTTTTATACATCATTCTAAAATCTTTTTCTTCTACAGGAGCCATTATAACTAAATTAGGTATAATACGTAGAAAAGAAATATCAAAAACCCCTTGATGTGTATCTCCATCATCTGGAACTAAACCAGCTCTATCTATCATAAATTTAACATTAGCATTCATTATACCCACATCATGTATAACTTGATCGTATGCCCTTTGCAAGAAAGTAGAATATAAAAATACAAAAGGTATAATATTATTTTGAGAAAGTCCAACAGCAAAAGTTACAGCATGTTGTTCTGCTATACCAACATCAAAGAATCTATCATTAAAACTTTCTGCATATTGAGTTAAACCAGTTCCAGATGTCATAGCAGCAGTTATTGCAACTACCTTATCATTATTTTTAGCTTCATCTATCATACATTCTCCAGCTAATTGAGAGAATGTTTTTTCGTTTGACTTATTAATAATATCACCAGTTTCTATATTAAAAGGGGTAATACCATGAAATTTAAGAGGATATTCTTCAGCTAATTTATATCCCTTTCCTTTTATAGTGTTAATATGAACTATCTTAGGACCTCTTATTGTTTTTATTGTAGTGAAAGTATCTATTAATTCTGAATAATTATGTCCATCTATAGGACCAAAGTATTTTATACCCATATTTCTAAAAATAATACCTGGTTCTAAAAAAGTTCTAATAGCTCCTTTACCTCTATCTATTATTTCATTTGCTAAATCACCAAAAGGAAAATTGGATAATATATCTCTAACTTTATTTGAGGCATCTTGTACAAACTTCTCATTAAGTTTTTTATTAAGAAATTTAGAAACAGCACCTATATTTTCTCCTATAGACATATCATTATTATTTAATATAATTATAATATTACTATTAGATATATTATTAAGAGCTTCTAATGCCATACCTCCAGTCATAGCACCATCACCTATAATACATATAACTTCACCATCATTATTATTTAATTTTTTAGCAATGGATAAACCATATCCAAATGATATTGAAGTAGATGCATGTCCTGTTTCTTCTATATCATGTTTTGATTCTTCTCTTTTTGGAAAACCTGATATTCCATTATATTGTCTTAGAGTATGAAATTTATCTTTTCTTCCTGTTAGAATTTTATGAGTATATGATTGATGCCCCACATCAAAAATAAATGCATCATTTGGAGAGTTAAATAAATAATGTAGAATTATGGTTAAATCTACAACTCCTAAGTTACTACCTAAATGTCCACCTGTTTTTGATATATTGTTGAGTAAAAAATCTCTGATTTCTTCTGCAAGTATAGGAAGTTCTTCTACATTTAATTTCTTTAAATCTTCTGGACTATTTATATTCTCTAAATACATAATACTCTAAACTTAATTTTTAATAAACGATAGATACATTATAATAAAAAACAATCTTTATTTCAATAAAATACTATTATTATTTTATTGTTTGATTTTTTTATTAAAATATATAATAATAAAGTTCTATATCAAAAAATAAAGTTGTGTAATTATGAATATTCTTGTTATAAATGGTCCTAACTCTAATATGCTTGGAGTTTCACAAACAAATATATTAGGTTCTGCTACTCTTGGTGAAATAGAAAATAAGATAAAAGAAGCTATTATAGATGGTGTTAAAGTATCTTTTTTTCAATCTAATTATGAAGGTGCCATAATAGATAGAATACATAGGGCTTATGATGAAAATATTAAATATATTATTATAAATGCAGGAGCTTATGCTCATACTTCTATTGCTATAAGAGATGCTTTTCTTGCTACGGCTATTCCTTTTATTGAAGTGAGTATTAGTAATATTTATGCTAGAGAGGAATATAGAAAACATAGTTATTTATCCGATATTGCTATTGGCGTTATATCAGGATTTGGTGTTAATAGTTATATATTAGCATTAGCACATATACTTTCTATTAAAGCTAATAATACAAATAAGTAGGATAAATAATAAATGGGTAAGATTAAAATAGAAAAAAGTAGTGAAAAACAGCAGTTTAATTATAAAAGTAGATTAGAAAAATTATTAAATCTTACAACAGAAAATATATTAATAACAAAATTAGAAAATATATTTTATCTAACAGGCTTTAAAGGTAGTGCTGGGTGGCTATTTATTTCTAATGCTCAAAAATATTTACTTGTAGATTCTAGATATTTTGAGGTAGCTAGTCAAGTTACTGATAATACAAATGTAGTTTTGGTTGCAAATCTATATGAAGATACTCTTTATTTATTATTAGAAGAATTATCCATTAAACAATTTACTATAGCAAAAAATTCTCTTTATCTAAATGAATATGATAATATAGTATCAAAGATGACTTCTCATTCTATAAAAGTAAGTACAACTAATATAGATATTGATATTATTAGATCTACAAAAGAAAAAGAAGAAATAAAAATAATAAAAGAAAATTTAAATAAAGCTGAAGTAGCATTAACAAAAACATTAGCATTTATAAAAGAAGGTGTATCCGAACAAGAATTAGCAGCAGAGTTAGAATATCAAATGAGAAAAGAAGGTGGAGATAAAACTTCTTTTGATACTATATTATTGTTTGGGGAGAGAAGTTCTCTTCCTCATGGGGTGCCAACTGAGAGAAAGCTTAAATTTGGAGATAATATATTGATAGATTTTGGACTTTCTAAAAATGGGTATCAAAGTGATATTACAAGAACTTTATTTTTTGGACGTGGTAATAATTTTGATAGAATGTCTAAAATATATAATATTGTTAAAGATGCAAATGAAAAATCTGTAGAAGCAATTAAACATTCAGTTAGCGGTAAGAGTATAGATTTAATAGCAAGAGATATTATAAAAACAAATGGATATGGAGAATATTTTGGTCATAGCTTGGGGCATGGTGTTGGTATAGAGATACATGAACTTCCACGTTTATCTCCATTTTGGGATAATACTCTTCAAAGTGGAAATGTTGTAACTATAGAGCCTGGTATATATATACCTAATATTGGGGGTGTTAGAATAGAGAATATGGCTGTTGTCACTAAAGATGGATGTAGTATATTAAATAATACCCCTATTGATTTAATAGTTTTATGAGTTATTTTAATAAAAAAAATAGAAAATCTAGTATATTACTTTTTATAGTTATCATTGTTTTTCTTTCTTTGTATTTTTATAGAAATATAAAGAGAATTTATGAAGATGCAGAAAAAGAAAGTTCATACAATAGAAAAGAATGGGGAAAGTGGATAGATGAGGATGGAGATGGATTTAATACAAGACAAGAAGTTTTAATAGAAGAATCTTTAATAGAACCTATAATAAAGAGTAATAAAGTTATATATGGCAAATGGTATGATGTTTTTAGTGGTGAGTATTTTTCTGACCCTAAGTATTTAGATATAGATCATTTTGTACCTTTAAAAAATGCTTATGAAAGTGGTGCATCTAATTGGAGTAAAAGAAAAAAGTATAAGTATTATAATTATTTAAAAGATAAAAATCATTTAATTGCTGTTTCTAAAACTATAAATCGTTCTAAAGGTCATAAATCTCCAGTTGAATGGCTTCCTCCTAATAAAGAATATCAGTGTGAGTATGTTCGTACTTGGTATAAGATAAAAAAAGAATGGGGACTTACTATTGAAGATGGTTTTGATGCTGTATCAAATATGGTATGTAGGGGTAAGTGATGATTGATAATGAAATAGAATCAAGAGTTTTTAAAGATATTAATTTTTTTCCTGATGATATGAAAATTTTAATTCTTGGTAGCTTTCCTATTCCACTATATTCTCAAGTTGATAAGTTTAATACTTTACCTAAAGATAAAAAAGAAAATGCTTGGTATTATTCAAGTAGTAGAAGTGAATTTTGGAAACTTATATATGATTCATTTCAAGATAAAATACAGGAAGAAAAATCTTTTTTTATACAAAATAAAAAGCTAAAAAAGGAATTATTTACTAATAATAAAGTAGGTATAGCTGATGTTTTTTTGAAGTGTAGAAGAAAAGATAAAAATAGTTCTAAGGATACAGACCTTATTATTGTTGAGTATAATAAAATATTATCTGATGTACTACTAAGTTATAATACTCTTAAGTTAATTATATTTACAAGTAGATTTACAGAGAATCATTTTTTTAAGATAATAAATAATATAGATTATTCTATATTAGATAGTTTTGATGTTAATAATATATATAATAATAAGTTATCTAATGAAATAATAAGTTCTATTAGAGAAAGAATTATTAGAGTTAATAATAACAAAGTAAAAATAGCAACGCTTACATTAAAACGTAGTCCTATAAAGGGAATAACGCTATATAGCACTAAAAGAGAGCTATATAGCTATTATCTTAATTTATATAATTAATTAAAATTTAGGTAAATACCAAGTAATTCCTGTTGTTGTATTAAATTGAACTTCTTGAGTGAAAGTATTGTTTTCATTATTATTACCCACTTCTACTTCAAAGTAAAACTCTAAATTTTGAATAGGTCTTATATAAATCTCTCCATACGCATTCCAAGCTAAATAATAAGTAGCCTTTTTTGTATCTTTTACATCATAGTTTTTCATAGCGAAACCTAAAGAAGGTTCTAAATATAATTCTACTATGTCTGATTTAGAAGATAATCCTAAAGAAGGAACTACTGTTACTAAGTATGGAACATATGGATTATCAGTAAATATAAGGTCATCATACGGTACATAAGGATGTTCACGACCTAATGCTTGTGTTCCAGCTGTAATATTATATCTAATTTGATCAGTTATTATCATATTCTTAGCATTTAATGAAGTATCATACGTTATTTTTTATCTCCATACATTGAAAATAGATTTAATTTTAATAAAGTTAATATAGTAATAACAAAAAATTTTTCATTTTATTTTAATTCCATTTAATTTTAATAATTACAATAATAATATAAAATATAAATAATGTAAACTACATTAAGTTTAATATACACTAATATATGTAAAAAAATTGACAAAATATTATATTTAATATATCATAATTGAGTTATTTATATTCTATGTAAGGGAGTAATAATATGATAAAATTTTCAGACTTAGGCTTAGTAAATAGTAGAGATCTATTCGCTAAGGCTGTAACTGGTGGTTATGCTATACCTGCGTTTAACTTTAATAATATGGAACAACTTCAAGCTATAATACAAGCTTGTGTAGAGACTAAAAGCCCTGTTATTTTACAAGTATCAGCTGGAGCTCGTAAATATGCTAATAAAACTTTATTACAGTACATGGCTCAAGGTGCTACTAAATATGCAGAAGAATTAGGTGTTAAAGTACCTATAGTATTACACTTAGATCATGGCGATAGTTTAGAGACTGTAAAAAGTTGTGTAGAGTATGGTTTTTCTTCTGTTATGATAGATGGTAGTCATCATGAATATAATAAGAATGTGGATATTACTGCTGAAGTAGTAGAATATGCTCATAAGTATGATGTTACTGTTGAAGGTGAATTAGGTGTTTTAGCTGGTGTTGAGGATGATGTTGTAGCTGAGCATCATACATATACTCAGCCTGAAGAAGTTGAAGACTTCGTTAAAAAGACTGGTGTAGATTCTCTTGCTATTTCTATTGGTACTAGTCATGGTGCTTATAAGTTTAAACCAGGTCAAAATCCTGAAATTAGATTAGATATTTTAAGAGAAATAGAAAAAAAGATTCCTGGATTCCCTATTGTATTACACGGTGCTTCTTCTGTACCTCAAGAGTATGTTAAGATGATTAATTCTTATGGTGGTAAATTAGATGATGCTATAGGTATTTCTGAAGATCAATTAAGAGAAGCTGCTAAGAGTGCTGTTTGTAAGATTAATATAGATAGTGATTCTCGTCTTGCTATGACTGCTGCTATTAGAAAAATATTTGCAGAAGATCCTAAAGAGTTTGATCCTAGAAAATATTTAGGACCTGCTCGTGATGAAATGAAAAAGCTTTATATGCATAAAATTAATAATGTATTAGGTTCTAATAATAGAATATAATATTAAATAAATTATTAAGGAGAATTTTCTGTGGGAAAACAGCATAGAAGAGTTGTAAAGCGTAAGAGAGCTTTAAGAAGAATTAAGAGACAAAAAGAAGCTCTAAATGCTAACAAAAAATAAATATTAAAAAAAAAGGGGATAGTGTTAAAGCTATACCCTTTTTTATTTTTTATAAAAAAATATAAGGATTATAAATATGAAAAAATATTTATTATTTTTTATTCTACTATTAACTTTTATAATTTCTTGTAAGGAGAAAGAATCTAATTATTCACCTTTAGTTTTGCAAACAGATTTTTCATTAAAGGATAGTGCTGTTGCCAGTATGTATGGTGTTGCTGTTGGAGTTGATCCAAAATTAAGAATATATGACTTAACACATGAAATACCACCTTTTAATATTTGGGAAGGAGCTTTGAGACTTAATGAAACAGCAAGATATTGGCCTAAGGGTACAGTATTTGTTTCTGTAGTAGATCCTGGTGTTGGTACTGATAGAAAATCTGTTGTACTTAAAACAAAGACAGGACATTATTTTGTTACTCCTGATAATGGAACTTTAACTTTTATTGCTGACAGTATGGGAGTTGAAGAAGTACGTGAGATAGATGAGGCGGTTAATAGACTTACTAATTCTCAGGAATCATATACTTTTCACGGTAGAGATGTATATGTATATACTGGAGCTAAGCTTGCTGCTAATAAAATTACATTTGAGCAGGTTGGTAAATCTCTTGGTACTAATGTTACTATGATAGATTATGTTAAAGCAAAATTTGAAAATGGGGTTTTCTACGCTAATATTCCTATTTTAGATATTCAGTATGGTAATGTATGGACTTCTTTACCTCGTCAGTTAATGATTGATAATGGTATAAAAGTTGGAGATATGTTGAATATTAAGATATATAATTCAGATATGCTTGTATGGACTGGAGATGTACCTTTAGTTAATACATTTGGGGATGTGAAAGAAAATGATAATTTAGCATATTTTAATTCTGAGCTTAACTTTGCTCTTGCTGTTAATATTGGAAATTTCTCTCAAAGATATCAAGTATTTAGTGGACCTTCTTGGAGAATAGAAGTTATAAAGAAATAAGTATTTTAAAATAAAAAAGTATAAAAAATACTAAAGTAAAAAAACAAATAAACGATAATATTATTAGTTGATTGGACTACCCCCCAATAACTATATTTGTAATAAGCCGCTTTTCTCATCCCAAAAAAGCGGTTTTATTATTTTAAATAAAGTTTGAATTAATCTTGTTAATAGTGTTTTTATAAACTTTTTTTATATCTATATTTTTCATTTTATACTGAGAGTATTCTTTTTTTAATAGAGAAGTTTTATTTATAAAATCTATTTTTTTTGATTTATTTTGTTTTTTTATAAAATGTTCTAGGCTAAGAGCTATACTTTTATTTTTTACATACCAAGCTGATAGATACTTTACAGGTTTATATATTTTGGTATAGTTGGCACCTTTGTTAGTTTTATGTTTTTTAAATCTATCTATTAAATTGTTGGTTATACCTGTATATAGAGAATTATTATCACATAGTATAATATATACATAGTATTTATCTTCTTTTGGCATTTTATTTATTATTTCTTATATCAGAAATTATTTCATCTATATCTATATATATATTATTATTATATTTATCAAATATTTTAATAACATTATTATAGTCTTCCAATGTATCTACCGTTAATCTTAATTCTGGCATATTAAAGTCATTAGGAGCATCTGGATATGATACTTTGAATTGAGTATTATTTCTATAATGATACTGTGTGATATGCTCATGTTCAAAAGGATCTTTTGAGTTTTGATTTGCTATTTCTAATATATTATAGTTTATTACTTCTACTCCACTTCCATAAGGTAGTAAATTATAATGACTTAAGTCACTGTTGCTTTTTATATGATAATCTACAATCATATCTAATGCTTTAATACCAACAAGTGGATTATCTCCAGTTGCTCTCACAACAATATCTACATTGTACTCTTTTGATGCTTTTACATACCTGTCTAAAACATCATTTTCACTACCTATAAAATAATCACAATTAACTTTTTTTAATATAGGATTAAAATACTCAAAAGACTTAGAATCAGTAGCAACTATTATATTATGAATAGTTTTGCTTTTTCTAAGTCTTTTTATTATAAGTTCAAGCATAGATTCACAGTTTGCAATAGGTTTTAATGCTTTTTGTGGTAACCTTGTAGATGATATTCTACTTGCTAGTATAACAGATATATTTTTCATATATATACCTTCTTTTAAGAGTTTACAAAAGAAAATACATTTTCATTTTTATTATTTTTAGTTATTAGTGCTAATAAATTATTAGAATTATCTACTAATGCAATATGCTTATCATCAAAATTATAATGTTCTATTAACTTAGTGTTTCCACATAATATTTGTCTTATATCACTTTTATCTTCTACTACTTCTTTTTTTATTTTGTTAAACATATCAAAAAATGATAATATATTCTCTTCAAATATTTTATCTATTGAAATGCTATTATTTATTGTAAACTCACCTATTGCAGTTCTTTTTAAGTCTTTTGTATATGCTAAATTATTAGTAATAATTCCAATATCTCTTATTATAGAGCGTATATATGTGCCTTTACTAACAGATACTTTAATAGTAAAGTATGGGTAATTATACTCTAATAATTCAATACTATTAATATTTACTTTAACCGACTTAAGTTCTACAGTTTTATTTTGACGTGCTAATTTATAAGCTCTCTCTCCATTTATTTTTTTAGCACTATAAATAGGTGGTTTTTGTTCTATTTCACCTAAAAAATTTTTCTTTATAATATTTTCTAATTCTTCTTTGCTTAATTTGTTTTCTATATTTGATATTTCTAAAGTTTTTCCTTCTATATCATCAGTATCTCTACTTTCTCCAAAAACACCAGTAGC
Organism: uncultured Spirochaetota bacterium; assembly: GCA_944390575.1. GTDB lineage: Bacteria > Spirochaetota > Brachyspiria > Brachyspirales > Brachyspiraceae > Brachyspira. Next base: position 123,794 of record CALXQJ010000001.1, on the reverse strand, counting down.
TATATATTCTTTATCTAATTCATCAAATAAAAAAAATAATTTATTAAATCTATCTAAAGCAACTATTAATACTCCAGAAGCAAAAGGATCTAATGTACCAACATGTCCAACTTTTTTTTCTTTTAATTTATTTCTTACACTTCTAATAACGTCAAAAGATGTTATAGATGTTGGTTTATTTATTATTAAAAATCCTTTCACTATTAATCCTTTATAATTTGAAGAGAGTTAAAATATAGATCTAATATATTATTAGACATACGTTCTAAATTAGAATATCTTTTTTGAAAAATATCTCTACCTATAGATTGTGCTAAGTCACTTATTGCATTAATGTTATTTCTCAAAGCAGAAAGCTTGGCATCAGATAATTTAAATAAATAAATATTACTTTTATCTATATCACCTATAGTTTTTTTTACAGCCCCGTCAAGTAATGAGTATACAACTAAAAGTCTATCTTCTTCTTCAGGAGTTAACACAACACCACTTATAGCATATATTTTAGAAAGTTCACTAATTCTAAAGGCTACTTTATATATAGCACTAAGATTATCTACAAACCAGTTAATATTATTTCTACGTCTTAAATCTGATAATACATATTTTATATCATGCAAAATAAAATACCCAGCACTTTCATCTTCACCAGTAGCTATATAATAATGCGATCGTATTAATATATCTTGCAAACTATCAAAATCTGTTTTCCACTGAGGATCTTCTGAGTTTGAATTATAATACTTCTTTTTAAAAGCATCCCATGATAGAATGAAATGTTCTATTGCACTTTTTCTATTTGGATTATTACTATCTCTTATATATAATAAAGTTGTCATATAAGATTTATCTAAAACAACCATATCTGGTAAAAAATTATCTTCTTCTTTTTTACAAGATAGAATAAATATTGATATTATTAATAATAAATACTTGGTATACAATTAAATCTCCAATTAAAATTCTATTGCATATTATAGTAGAATAATGTATTATAAATTATGAAAAAAAACAAGCTCTATTTAATTATAACACTTATTTTTATTATCATATCTTGTAAAACAAATAATATCAAAAATGGAATTATTTATTCTAAAGGAAGTAGTGACTTAAGTTTTGATGCCAGTAAAGAAATAGCTATGAATAATGCATATTACTATATTGCGGAAAATACTGCTAATACTATAAATAGAACAGATTATAATGTAATTTCTTTTTTTCTTAAAGATAAAAATATTATAGATTTATCTAATAATACAAAGGTAAAAAAATATAAAAAGGATGATATTTTTTATACAGAAATAAAAATTAAAGATAAAAATATATATTCAAATTCAGTAGAGATATTAAAAGAAATAAAAAATGAGGGATTGGTTGGTAAAAAGTATAGAGCTAATGCTTCTATAGAATTAACAGAAAAAGCTAAACTAAGTCCATATACAAGACAAATACTAACACACTCTGCACTTGAAAATGCATACTTAAATCTTTATAGAATACTATTAAATGATAATATAGATTTTAATAAAATAATAACATTAACAAATAATGCTTATATATTAGAAGAAAACTACTCTGCAAATGAGTATAGCGTTGTAATAGAAACAGAGATAGAATAATATTTAATGTAGTAATAAGTTAATATTTAAATCTAACACTCTATTTGCATTTTCTAAAGCTTTAAACATAATTTCTTCTTTTGATTCATTTTTAAGCTCAGCAATTAATTCTGCAGTATATGTTATAAATGCAGGTTCATTAGAACGACCTCTCACTCTTTGAGGTGATAAATATGGAGAGTCAGTCTCTATTGTAAACATATCATCAGGAACATATTTTACAGCATCTCTTATAAAGCTATTTTTTAAATATGTAGTAGCCCCAGAAAAAGATAAAATATATCCCAAGTCTAAAGCCTTTTTAGCCTCTTCTACTCCACCACTAAAACAATGAAATATACCTGTTTTTGGTAATGATGCTTTTTTTAATACAGAAAATGTATCAGCAAAAGCATCTCTACTATGAATTATGATAGGTAAGTCTAATCTTTTTGCTACATTACACAAATCAAAAAAGAATTCTTTTTGTTCATCCTTATTTTCTGAGTTATGATAATAATCAAGTCCTATTTCTCCAACAGCATATATTGATTTTTTCCCAATCCTTGAAGATTCATTTAAATTTTTTATTTTTAATTCAAAAGCATTAATAGTATCATCACTATTTTCATTAGCATAATCAGGATAATATCCAGCAGTAAAGAATACTTTTTCAGCATTAGATAAAATATACATACGCTCATTAATATCATCAGGATGTAATCCTATATCTACAAAATAGTAGATCCCCTCTTTATTTGCTCTTTTAAAAACTTCTTCTAATTCTTTTGATTTTTTAGATATATATGTAAAATGTACATGTGTATCTATCATAATTATTCTACCCCAATTTTATTTTTATTCTTCTAAATTATTTCCAGATAGTAGATGAAAATGAAGATGAAAAACTGTTTGCCCTGCACCTTTTCCACAATTATTAATGATTCTAAAAGAGTCTAATTTTAATTCTTTTGCTGTTTCTTTTATTATATTTAGAATTTGAATCATTGTATCATCATCTACTTCCATTAGGTTATTTATATGTTTTTTTGGTACTACTAATAAATGTACTTTTGATTTTGGATGTAAATCTTTAAATACTAGGCAATGCTCATTTTCTTTTATAAAAGTAGTATCTATTTCTTTATTAATTATTTTACAAAAAATACAGTCTTTATCTGTCATAATCAAATATTCCTCAAATTAATTAGGCTATATTATATAATAATTATAAAAATAGTCTATAATATTATTGTAAGTTTTATTAAATATATTATTATAAATCTATTATGATAAGTTTAGAAAATATTAAAAATATAGCAATACTTCACCCTACTTTTGGATATAATGGTGGAGCTGAAAATGTGATACTTTCTACTATAAAAGGTTTTTATAATAAGGGTATTAATACTGATATTTATACTTTTAAAATTAGAGAGAATGTAGATAATTATATAAAACAGTATAAAACGGATATAACATTAAATCCATTTATTTTTAATAAAACAGCAAGATATTTAGCACATAATCTACAAAAATATGATGCTGTTATTATACATAATTTTCCAGCAACGATATTTTTTTATTTTGCAGTGAAATATGCAAATAAAAATAATATACAACTACCTAAAAGTTTTTGGTATTGTCATGAACCAAGTGTGAGATTGTATGGATATGATAAAAAGAGTTATGAAAAATTAAAACATACATTAGACCCTATAGCACAACTTACTATGTATATAGATAAAAAAGCTATAAAAAGTATAGACTATATTATTGCAAATAGCATTAGAACAAAAAATCATATAAAGACTGTTTATAATAGAGATGCTGAAGTAATTTATCCTTGTATCAGTAATGATATAAGTTATATTCCTATTAATAATTCTAAACATTTCTTATATATAGGTAGAATAGAAAAAAATAAGAATTTGGATAATGCTATATTTGCGTTTAAAGATTTTATATATAAAGCAAAAAATAATGATATTAAATTTATAATAGCAGGTAAAGGTAGATATAAAGAAAGTATAGAACAACTTGTATATAAACTTAATATGCAAAAAAATATTATTATAAAAGGCTTTGTCTCTGAAGAAGAAAAAAAAGAATTATTAAATAATAGCTATGCACTAATAATGCCTGCTATTAATGAACCATTTGGACTTACTGTTATAGAGGCACTTTATTATTCTTGTTTATCTATATTATCTTCTAAATCTGGTGTTTATGAGGTTGTTCAAGATTGTTCTATTAGTGCTGATATGAATAGCATTGATGATATATCTCAAAAAATATCTTTTGTTTATAATAATATAGAAAATATAAAAGAAGATATTCTATCTAAGTCAAAAGGTATATTAAATAACTTTACATTAGAGCAATATTGTATAAATATCTTAAAATATATATCAGATAGGTTGTAAAATTTGGTATTTTATATTAAACTTTTATATAGTAAGAATTAACTATATAACCTATTGGAGTATTTCTAATGAAAAATTATACTTCTATTGCAAGTGCATTTTTTGAAACAGTTGCTAATATACCAAATAAAGAAGCATATAGATATAAAAATAATAATTCTGAAAAAGAAACTATCACATATATAGATTTATATTCTAAAGTTAATGCTATAGCAAAAGCATTTAAATTAAAAGGCGGTTCTAAAAAAAATGTAGCTATATTTTCTGAGAATCGTATAGAGTGGTTCATTTGTGATATGGCACTTTTATCTATAGGAGCTATTGATATTCCAAGAGGAAATGATTCTACTTCTGATGAATTAACTTATATTATAGAACATAGCGAATCTAATGTTGTTTTAGTTGAAAATGAGTATGTTTATAAAAAAATAGAAAAACTATATAGTAAATTAGAGCTTATAATATTTTTAGATAGCTCTACTCATAATCCAGATAAAAATATTTATTCTTTTGATAAATTTTTAGAGTTTGGAAATGAAGCTTTAAATGGAGATACTAATTTTGCTATAGATGAAGCTAAACAAGTAAATCTTAATGATGTAGCAACTATTATATACACTTCTGGTACTACAGGAAAACCTAAAGGAGTAGTACTTACTCATGATAATATACTACATCAAGTTAAGGTATTGCCTCCTATAATAGGATTAAAACAGGGAGAAAAGCTTCTTACAGTTTTACCAATATGGCATATTTATGAAAGAATGATATCATACGTAACTTGTATCACAGGTTGTTTTACTGCTATTACAAATAAAAGAGACTTAAAAAATGATTTTTTTGAAGAGAAACCAGATATATTTATTTCTGTTCCTGCTATTTGGATTAATATATATAATGGTGTATTAAAAAATATAGAAAAAAAAGGTGGTTTTTCTGCTATATTCGCTAAAAACTTAATAAAGTCTTCTATACGTTATATTAGAAATATAAGATATAAAAATAAACTTGTATATTTAGTTGGAGATGAAACTTTAGAAAGCAAATCAAAAGATTATATATGTTTTCCTTTTGATTCTATTATGCATAAACTTGCTAAAAAAATAGTATATAAAAAGATAATAGAACTAACAGGTGGAAGAATGCGTTTAACTATTTCTGGTGGTGGTGCTCTACCTATGCATATAGAAGATTTTTTAGAGGCTGTAGGAATCAATTTAATAGTTGGTTGGGGTATTACAGAGACATCTCCTGTACTTACATTGAGAGATATAAATAAAAATTATAGGGGTACTTGTGGTAGTGCTATTGATGAAGTAGAGGTTGAGATTAGAGATAAAGATGGTAATATTTGTGATGATGGTATTATGGGGGTATGTTTTGTAAAAGGTCCTAATATTTTTAAAGAGTATTATAAAGATAAAGAATTAACTGATAGTGTTAAAGTAAATGGATTTTTTAATACTGGAGATTTAGGTACTAAAACTAAACAGGGAGAAATAGTATTAACTGGTCGTGCTAAAGAGACTATAGTGTTACTTACTGGTGAAAATGTAGAACCTCAGCCTATTGAAAACAAACTTGTAGAATCTAAGTATATTCATCAAGTAATGCTTATTGGTCAAGATAAACCTTCTGTTGGAGCTATTATTATTATAAATGAAGAGAATATTTTGGAGTATTTAACTCATCATAAAATAAAATTCAATAAAGAAGATCTTACTAATTGTAATGAAGTTAATAAACTTATAAAAAATGAATTATCAAGACTTATTAATAATCATACAGGTTTTAGAAGTTATGAGTGTATATCTAAAGTTATACTTTCTAATGATGAGTTTACTATAGATAATGGTCTTTTAACTCAATCTCTAAAAATGAAAAGATTTGAAATTACTGAGAAGTTTAAAGAAGAGATAGAATTATTATATCAAAATAAATTTTAAGAGTGTGCTTGTATTATGTATATAACATCGAAGAATACTATTGTAGAGGCTATAGCAAAAAATTTAGTTGAAACTTTATATATAAAATTTCCTTTATCAAAAAGAGAAAAAGAAATAGTAAAATTAGCAGAGAAACAAAGAATCAATATAAAGAATGTAGATAAAAAAGAAATGGAGCAAGTTATAGGAAAAATATATTCTATGGTTGCAGATATTAAAGAAAATGTTGAAATTGGTATTGATTCTTTTTTGAGTAGAACTTTGAATGAAAAAAGTAATCCACTTATTTTTATTTTAGACTCTATTACAGATGTTCATAATATAGGAGCTATTATTAGAAATTCATACTTTTTTGGTGTATCTGGAATTATTGTTCCAAAAGATAACTCTGCACCAATAAATGAAAAAGTATATGAAATATCTTCTGGTGCTGCTTATCATTTACCAATATTAGTAGAGACCAATTTGACTAGATCTTTAGAAAAAATAAAAGAAAGTGGTTTTTGGATTTTTTATGCTAGTGAAAAAGGAGATACACCATTAGAGAAATTCAAATTCGATACTCCTACTGCTATCATTCTTGGTAATGAACATAGTGGAGTTAGAGATTTGTTAAAAAAGAATTCTGATGGTAGTATTATCATTAATTCTATTAATGATTTTGATTCATTAAATGTATCTGCTACTTCAGCTATAATATCTTATTCTTATTCTTTATCTATTAAAAATTAATTTTACTATTATGCATACTCTATACTAATTAATGATCTAAGAGAATTTTTAGCCTCTGTAAAGAAGTTCTCATTAGGGTTAATTTTATAAGAATCCCCAAGCTGAAATATTTCATTTCCATTGTCAGATTTTAAATTTAAGTATACTGTATAATCTCCAGGGTTGCTTGATATAGCATGCTGTAGACAAAGTAGATCCATCTCATCAAATATATTTTTATTTACATATAATGATAGTTTTTTACTGTTTGAGTTTATTTTTCTTACAAAGCTATGACTATTATTAAGTTCTTTTTTTATTTCTTTGTTGGAGTTTGACTCTATTTTGTTATTTGCTATATTATTATCTAATGTATTTTTTTCTCTTTTTATAGTATATCTATCTATTTCTTTTAAATTTTTATCTTTTTTATTTAGGAAAGAATCAAGCTCTTGTATTTCTAATATATTGTTATATATATTATTATTAAATCTACTTTTTTCTCTTTTTCCTTTTATTAATATAGAAGCACCGTCATAACATAATTCTCTATACTTTTCTATATTGTTTTTATTTGTTATATAAAAAGTATATTCTGTAAATAAGTCAATAACCTTTAATGTAATCATAGGTGTATTTTTCTTAGTTATAGATTCTTGAGCAGATAGTATTACTACAGGAATTAGGAAATCATTTTTATCTTCAAGTTTATCAATCTCAAGTAAATTATTATAGTATTTATAATCTATTTTAGTAATATAACGAGCAAATGGATGATATTTTAATGAAAAACCAAGCACCTCTTTTTCATTTTCCATTAAAATATTATTATCATATTCTAAATGATTTTCAATAACAAGAGAAGCACTTCCACTATCTTCATCAGACATACTATCAAATAGCATAGTTTGTCCAGATAAAGTCTCTTTTTGATAATTAGAAGCATGAGACATAATAGTATCTAAAGAAGAAAGTAAAGAACTATCAGTATATCCAAAATCAGCAAAAGCACCACATTTAATAAGATTTTCATAAACTTTTTTATTTACTAAATGTACATCTACCCTATTAACAAAATCTTCTAATGACTTAAATTGCCCATTATTATTTCTTTCTTCTTCTATTGCTTTTGCAGAATGTAATCCTACTCCTTTTATTGCATGAAGTCCATATACTATTTTACCATTTTTTAAACTAAATAAAGCATCACTTTCAAATATAGAAGCTGTTACTATTTCTATTCCTTTTTGTTTTATTTCATTTAGGTATTGTGATATTTTTTCATTATCAGTTAGTACAGTATTTAGAAGAGCAACATAATATTCTAAAGGATAATGAGCTTTAATATATGCCTCTTGATATGCTATTAAAGCATAACAAACAGAGTGCGATTTATTAAATCCATATTCAGCAAAACCTTTCATCATATCAAAAAGTGAAGTAAGTAATTCTTTGCTGTATCCTCTCTCTATTCCACCATTAACAAATTTTTCTTCCATAGAGTTCATTTTATCTACGATTTTCTTACCCATAGCCTTTCTTAAGTCATCAGCTTCTGCAGCAGTAAAACCACCTAAAACTCTACTAATAGCCATAATTTGTTCTTGATAAATTAATACGCCTTGACTCTCTTTAAGTATAGGCTCTAAGTCAGGATGTTGATATTCTATAGGTTTAATTTTATTCTTTCTATCAGCATATTCTTTATCCATTCCTGCATTTAATGGACCAGGTCTAAACAATGCTACACTTGAAACTAAGTCAGAGAAGTCTGTAGGTTTAATTCTAAGTAGCATTTGTCTCATTCCAAAGCTTTCAAATTGGAATATACCCCCTGTATCAGCATTTCTAAAAATTTCATATACTTTTTCATCATTTAAAGGAAGTTTATCTATATCTATTTCAACACCATGTTTTTGTTTTATATCATTTACAGCATCTTTTAAAAGTCTTAGGTTTTTAATACCAAGAAAATCCATTTTTATTAGACCAGCATTTTCTACATAATTCATTTCATACTGACAAGCTCTTGTACCTGTCTTAGAATCTTGATAAACTGGAGCTAATTCCATTATAGGTTTAGATGATATTATAACACCTGCAGCGTGTAATCCAACATTACGTACAAGACCATCTAAACGCATTGCTATTTCATACATATTTTTTAATTCTCTATTAGAATCTATTTCTCTTTTAAAATCTACACACTCAGGATGATCATATATATCAACTACCCTGCTAATATCAGAAGGAATACCCTTTGCAAGTCTATCAGCAGTAGCTAAATCTATATTCATAACACGACAAACATCTCTAATAACAGATCTACCCCCTAATGCACCAAATGTAGCTATTTGTGCAACATTATCTTTTCCATATTTTTCTTTAACATACTCTATTATTTGATCTCTTTTATCATCCTGAAAGTCTACGTCTATATCTGGCATACTTTTTCTTTCAGGATTTAAAAATCTTTCAAATAGTAAATCATATTCTAAAGGATTAACTTTAGTAATTCCAGTAGCAAAAGCAACAATAGAGCCTGCAGCAGAACCACGACCAGGACCAACTACTATATCATTATTCCTTGCATAATTAATAAAATCTTGAACTACTAAGAAATATCCTTCAAATCCCATTTTTTCTATAACAGATAATTCCATAGTAAGTCTTTCCATTGCTTCTTCTGGTATATTATTGTTATAATATTTATTTAATCCATCTAAACATAGTTTTTTGAGTGTAGAAGTTTCAGTTTCACCTTCTTCTATAGTATAGTTTGGCATATAATAATTTTTAGTTGTTATTTCTAAATCTCTACACTGTTCTGCTATTTTTACTGTATTTTCAAAAGCTTTTGGAATTTTAGAAAATGATTTTAACATTTCTTCTTCGCTTTTTAGATGAAACTCATTGCTTGGAAATTTATATCTTTTAGGCGAATCTAATGTAGCTTTTGTTTGAATAGCAAGTAATATTTCATGTGCCTTAGCATCTTCTTTTAATACATAATGAACATCATTAGTTACAACCATTTCTACATTATGCATATTTGCTAATTTATATAAAGCGGTATTTAATGGTTTTTCTTCAGGCATACCATGATCTTGAAGTTCTATATAAAAGTTTTTACCGAAAATAGATTTATAATACTCTGTAAGCTTTGATGCTAATGGATAATCTTTTTTTCTTATTGCAATAGGTATTTCTCCACCCATACAAGATGTTAGACAAATTAATCCTTTATTATATTTTTCTATTAGTTCATGATCTATTCTTGGTCTATAATAAAAACCTTCTGTATATCCAAGAGTAACTAATTTACATAAATTATCATACCCTTCTTTATTTTCAGCAAGTAGTATTAAGTGCATAGCACTACGTTCTTCACTATTATCATTTTTCTTATCAAATCTACTACGAGGAGCAACATATACTTCACATCCTATAATAGGAATAATACCCTTATCTTTAGCTTCTGAAAAAAACTCCATAGCACCAAACATATTTCCATGATCTGTTAAAGCTATAGCAGGCATATCTAACTCTTTAGCTCTATCTATAAGTCCTGGAATTAATCTTTTTGTTTTATCTGTTTTTGAGTATAAAGATTTTATGCGAGAAGCACCATCTAATATTGAGTATTGACTATGAACATGTAAATGTACAAATGACATATCTCCCCCTGATTTTTGTATTATATAATAGCTTTCTTAAATATCAAGTTTAAAAATAAAAATATTTATACTATATTTATTTACGTATATTTAGTAGTAAAAATTAATATTTCTAATTTTATTTATATAATGATAAAAAAATTAGTTGAAAAAAATATATCTATATGGTACTATTACATATCATAGAATATTTTATTAGTTACGCTTAGTTTACAGAAAATAATAAAGGAATATTTTTATGCTTACTAATACCGTTAAATTTATGGACGTTAGATTTATTAATCCATTCATAGTATCTTTAGTATCTATTTTTAAAGAAATGGCTGAACTAACTATGGAAAAAGGTACTTTAGTTAAAGGGCAAGGTAGAAAATTGTTCTCTGGTTATGGTGTAGCTATTGGTATTGTTGGGGATGTAAATGGTCAAGTTCTATATGAATTTCCAGAAAATTTCTCTCAGCTTCTTACTGAAAATCTTACTAATAAAAAACGTGGTGAGTATGATAGCGAAGAAGAATTTGTTGAAATGATGAGAAGTGTTATCAATGAAATGGGTAATACTATTAGTGGTCTTGCTATTACTAAATTGGCTGAAGAAGGAATTAGCTGTGATATTACTCCTCCTATTCTATACTATGGTAGAGAAATTCAGATTATTCCTAAAAATTTACAAACTATAATTATACCTTTTCAGTCTAACATTGGATTTGTTAGTGTTAATATTGCTATGGATATATAATAGTTCTAATAATGAAAATTATAACTTATAGTCTAATATTAACTTCTTTTATTATATTGTCTTGTGAGTTCTCTACTTTTTATCGTAAGCCTCATACTAATAGGTTAAAAATTAATGATGATTATATGATAACTCCAAATTCACTAAGACTTAATTTATTAACTAAATATACTAAAGATCATTATGGTGAGCCATATATATATTTAGATAACCCTGAAATTATAGTTATACATTCTACTGAAACTAAAACTTTAAATGTGGCTGTTAATGTTTTTCAAAGAGAAATTTTAATTGGTAGAAAAGATATTCATTATGGTGGTGAGGTTAATGTTGGTACTCATTTTTTAGTTGATACCAATGGTGAGATATATAAAAGCACTCCTACTGATTATATTGTAAGGCATACTATAGGTTTTAATCATAAATCTATTAGTATAGAAAATATAGGATATGCAGGACAATTAACTAAAGAACAATTAAAAGCCAATATAGAATTAATTAAATATCTAAAACAAAAATATAGTAGTATAAAGTATGTTATAGGTCATTATGAATATATGGATAATACAAGACCTCATTTTAGACTATATAAAGAATTAAACTCTAAATATATTCCAACTATTAAAAGTGATCCTGGAAGTAATTTTATATATAATATAAGAAAAAATTTAAATTAGAGAATACAATTATGGATACTTCATTTCTTTATTTTATTGAAATATTGGTCATACTGCTACTTATAAGTTTATCTGCTTTATTTTCTGGAAGTGAAACAGCCTATACTTCTATAGATGATGTTACATTGATGAGGCTTGTTAGAGAGAAAAAAATCAAGGAAAGTGATACTAAATATTGGTCAAAATCCAACTCTATAATTCCTACTATATTAGTTGGCAATAATATAGTTAATATAGTTGCTTCTTCTTTAACTACTCTATTTGCTGTAAAAATAGCATTATTAATACCATATATATCTGAAAATATAATGGTTACAATTGCTACTGCTATTATTACTATATTAATTATTATCTTTGGTGAGATAGTTCCTAAAGTTATTATGCGTGTTAATGCTGAGTTTTTTATACCTTATATATTATTATTTATAAAGTTTTGTTATTATATTTTTAAGCCTATTACTTTTTTAATGGAAAAAGTAACAAACTTAATAATAAATATATTTGTACCTAAATCTATGAGAGATACTAAAAGATCTCCACTATCAAGTATTGATGATATTACAACTATAATACAACTTGGACATCAAGAAGGAATTATTAAAAAATCTACACATGAATTATTAACAGGTGTTATAGAGTTTAAAGATAAAACTGTAGATGAAATTATGACTCCAAGAGTAGATATGATATCTGTTGATGCTGAAACTACTATAGATGAGATAGTAAAGCTTACAGTAGATACTGGACTATCTCGTTTTCCTGTTTATGAAGAGACTGTTGATCATATTATAGGAATATTTCATACTAGATCTTTATTTAAAGATTATAATAAGTCTAAATCTAAAAATACTAAGAAAGTTATAGATTATATTATGCTTCCTAACTTTATTCCTGAGACTAAAACTATTAGTAGTTTATTTAATGATATGCAAAAGAAACAGTATCAGATGGCTATTATTATTGATGAATATGGTGGTACTGTTGGACTTGTTACTATGGAAGATATTATTGAAGAGATTATGGGTGAAATAGCTGATGAGAGTGATAAGAAAGAAGCTGATTTAATAAAATTTAAAGGAAAAAGAATTATAGTTCAAGGAAATACTTCTATAGAAGAAATAAATAGCATATTTGATTTAAATATAGAAAGTGAAGAATATCAAACTATAGCAGGATACGTTCTTGATAAGTTAGATCATATTCCTACAATAAATGAACGATTAGTATTAAATTCTTACAGAGTTAGAATTACAAAAGTTGAAGATAGAAGAATTATAGAAATGGAATTTACTCCGATAAAGAATATTAGACATATTCAAGAAACTAACTCGGAGAATTATTCTGATGAAAAAATACATTAGTCTATTATTATTATTTACAACAATTATATCTTGTAGTAATTATAGGAATAATAATAACAATACTGCAAAGTTAGTGTTTGTAGGTGATATTATGACACATCCTACTATTATACACTCATTTACTACTAAAGATGTTCTTTATCCTTTGAGAGATTATCTTAAGGGTGATATAGTATTTGCTAATTTAGAGTTTGTTGTAAATACAAATAAACCTCCTATGCCTTATCCAGACTTCAATGGTTCTATAGAATATCTGAGATATTTCTTTAATTATTTTAATAGTTTTTCTGTAGCTAATAATCATGCTTATGATCAAGGTCCAAAGGCTGAATCAGAAACAATAGAAGAGCTTAGAAAAAATAATAAATTAGTTCTTGGTGGTTCTACAAATTCACAGTATATACCCCCTACTATAACAAATATTAACAATGTAAATATTTTTATATCAGCCTACACAATGCTTGATAATGCATTAAGTTCTAATACTAATGAAAATGGATATTTATATTTTATGAATTTTTATCCTAAAAAATATGAACTTGTAGAAAAAGTAAAGTCTGACTTACTTTTAGCTACAAATAATGAAATAAAAATTATATCATTACATTTTGGTTATGAATATACCACTACTCCAGAAAAATGGACCTATGAAGTGGCTCGAGAATTAATAGAAAATGGAGTAGATATTATTATAGGTCATCATCCTCATGTACCTCGCAATGTAGAAATATATGAAGGTACTAATCATAGTGGTATAATAGTTTATTCTTTAGGGAATTTCGTATCCAATCATAAAAAAAGATATCCTTATTTAGATGTTGGAACTATTTTATCTTTAGAAATAAATAAAAATAAAGAAATTCAATTTTCTTATATACCTACATATTATGCATTTTTTTATGATAAAAATAGAGTTATAGATTTTGAAATACAAGCAATTATTGATAATCCAAATATTAAAATGCCTACTTTAGAAAATAATAAAGTATATAGTGCATACGATACTAATGCTATAAAAAGTGGATATAATATAATACATCAATTTTATGGAGTTTTAACAAATGATAGTATTAAATATATGTTTCAAGAATAATTAACTCTTTATAGGAGTTTATCATTATCTAATCTTTTTAATTTCTCATATTTTTGATAGAATTTTTCTAAATCTGTTATTACTATCTTATCAGTTTTATCTATTAATATGATTTTATCATTTTCTAACTCTATTTTTACTCTATCACTATCAAATATTCCAAGCATAGAAGAAATATCATCTACTTTATATTCTAACTTTACATACTTAATATCATTATTAGTATTAAATAATAATTCTGTTTTTACCAATGCATATAATAAATTATAAATCTTTGATATTATAGATTTTATATTTAGAACATATAATTTTGTAATAGCATTATATATTCTTCTACAAATAACTTTTATAAGATGATATTTTACAATATTATTATTTATAGTTAAATCATAAAACACATCTTTTCTAACTATTTGTATCTGAGCATCTTCTAATACTATACCAGTAGTTTTTAGATATTCTTTTCCAAGAATAGTTCTATATCCAATAATAGAACCTTTTTCTGCTATCATTCTTGTAACTATTTTATCATTAAAAATATTATATATACCTACTGTACCCGATTTTAATATGTATATATTATTACTATTCTCAAGTTCAGAATAAACACAACAACCAGGCTTACATACACAAAGATCTACATTAGGCACAGGTAAATTTTTATCATTAATTTCTAAATAATTACATATATCATTAGATGGATTATATAAACTTTCATCAATATCTAATTCTTCTATTTTTCTATTAAACAAGTCTGTATTTTCATTTGGAAACATATCTTTCATCTGTTTATACATTTTTAGTGCTGTATATTTATGTCCATTTTCTTCATATATTTTAGCTATTTTTAAAGCATCTTTTTCTATATAATGATCTATATGTAATTTATATGATAATTCATCAAAATATTTATTAAACCAAATATCTAAAAATTCAATTAATTCAGTATATACACTATCAGAAACTATAGAGTTATCTAAACTATCTAATGTACTGATATCTATTTCTAATAATGTAACATTAGTTTTAGCTATTATAGTAGAATAATAAGGCTCACCTATAACAGCACTAACAATTCCTATAATATCATTTTCATTATAAGTATTAACCATACTATGAATACCATATATATGTTCTTCTACACTTCCAAATAGAATCTTATAGAACTTTGTATTTGGAATGCCACCTGTTACAAAAATTATAGAATCTTTTTTAAACTCAATTACTTTAGAATTTAACATGTATATAATTTCTCCTAAGACTATAATTAACGGATTGATTATAGCATAAATAAAGAATGTAGTAAATAAAATTATTTGACAAAATTTTAATATATACTATATTTATATCCTATGAATAATAGAGTTATAACTAATGTATTTTCTGTAGATGCTATAAATTTTATTAGAAAATCAATCATATCTGCATATGGTAATGAGGTATATTTTGGAATTAACTTTAATTCTAATGGTATATTAGATTATATAGAAATAATAGCAAGAGGAAATAAAGACTCAGTGCCTGCTATTATATCACTATCATTAGAGTTTGATGCCGTTATTCATAATCACCCTTCTGGAATGCTTACTCCTTCAAGAGCAGATCTCACTATCGCAAGTGAACTTGGAAATAATGCAGGTGTTGGATTTTATATAGTTAATAATGAAGTTGATGATTATTATGAGGTTGTAAGACCTATAAAAACTCAAGATGTAAAAAATATTGATGAAGCTGATGCTTTATATATATTTGCTGAAAATGGTACTTTAAGTCAATCGCTTAAAAATTATGAATATAGACAAGAACAAACTGAGTTAGTAGAAGCAACTATAAAAGCATTTAACTCAAATAAACACTTAATATCAGAAGCAGGTACTGGAATAGGAAAATCTTATGCATATTTAATACCAGCTCTTCTTTGGCTTAAAGAAAATAAAACAAGAATAGTGGTTTCTACAAATACAATTAATTTACAAGAACAAATAATCAATAAAGACTTACCTAATATAATAGATAGAGTAGCACCTAATGTTAAATATGCCTTAGTTAAAGGTAGAAGTAATTATGTTTGTATAAAAAAAGTAAAAGATGCTCTTAATGATGTTGATAGACTTGATTTTGATGAACAAATTAATTTTTTTGAAAATATTGATAGCTGGATGGAAAATACCAAAGATGGTTCTATTACAGATTTGGGCTACAAACCTAAAAGTGAATTATGGGAAATGGTTGCCTGTGATACTGATACTTGTACTCATAGAAAGTGTGAATATTTAGAAGAATGCTATTTTTATAAAATGCGTAAACAACTTAATGCTACACAATTATTAGTTGTAAATCATCATATTCTTTGTGCCGATTTATCGCTTTATGCAGAAACTAGTGGCAGATATAGTTTATTACCAAGATATAGTAAAGTATTAATAGATGAGGCTCATAATTTTGAACATTCTGCTTCAAGTTATTTTGGAGATGAGGGTTCTAAAAATGGAATATTAAAAGCATTATATTATATATCAAGAATTAAAAAAAATAAAAGACTTGGAATTATAGAAAGTATTAATATAATGCTACAAGAAAATAAATCAAGCATAGAAAAGAAAGATTTTCAAAGTATTTCGAAATTAATAGATAAATCTAATGAATTAACTACAAGACTTAGAAATGTAGTTGATGATATGTCTAAACAATTTTTAACTTATTGTCATAAAAATATTCAAACTAAAGAAGGACTTGGTTATAAGTTTAGAGTAAGTAATGAGCTTGTAAATACAACTCATTGGAAAGAAAGTGGATTAAAGCCACTTAGAGAAATTGTATCTTCTATGACTGCTTTGGTTAATAATTGCGACAAGCTTTATAAAAAATTTTTTGATATAGCTATAGAAAAAAATTTTGACTATGAAGAGATATCACAATTTGCAAATGCATATTTAGATAGACTTAAAAGACAATTAGTATCATTAAACTCTACAATAGAATATAAAAAAGATGAATACATAAGATGGATAGAAGCAAGACTTACTAAAAAAGGAAATCTTATATTAAATTGGCATCTTACTCCTGTTAGTGTATCAAAAAATTTAAATGATTTTTTATATTCAAGATTTGATACAGTTGCTATGTATTCTGCAACTCTAACTGTATCAAAAAGTTTTAATTTTTTTAGTAGTAGATTAGGGTTTGACTTTATAGATAAAAATAAAAAGATAGAGATCTATTTAGAATCTCCATTTAATTATAAAGATAATGCAAGGCTTTATATAGCTACAGATACGCCCGATATAGTAAGTGATAATTTTAATACATTTACTTCCAAAATGCTTCTAAATATATGTGATATTACAGGCGGGCGTACATTTATACTATTTACATCTTTTTCTTCTCTTACAAAAGTATATGAAAATACAGAAAAATACTTAAAAGATAAAAATATAAACTCCTTAGCTCAAACATCTAATATACATAGACATACTCTTTTAAATATGTTTAAATCTTCTTCAAATAATGTATTATTTGGAGTTGATTCTTTTTGGGAGGGTGTTGATGTATCTGGAAAAAACTTAGAAGTAGTAATTATACCAAAACTACCATTTGCTGTGCCTACGGATCCTATTAGTGAAGGTAGGTATAAATTTATAGAAGAAAATGGAGGGAATGCTTTTTTAGACTATGCATTACCATTTGCTGTTATTAAGTTTAAGCAAGGTTTTGGTCGTCTTATTCGTAGTAAATATGATAGGGGAATAGTTCTTGTATTAGATAAGCGTCTACATACAAAACAGTATGGAAGAGAGTTTATAGAATCGCTACCAAATGTTAGTATAATAAAATCAAACTCAAAAGAAATTATAAAAGATATAAATAAATTTTTTGAATATTAATTTCTTATAAAATAAGATAAATATTCAATATTACCTTTAGTCCCCTTTATAGGAGAAATAATTCTATCAACTTCTATAAATCCACTACTCACTACTCTTTTGATAGCTCTATTTACTATTTCTTCTCTTAATTTATCATCTCTAATGATACCACCTTTAGAAACTTCCCCTCTTTCTGCTTCAAATTGTGGTTTTATTAAAGAAATCCAAAACTCCATATTTTCTAATTCACCGTATATAATAGGAGCTATTTTAGAAATAGATATAAAAGAAACGTCAGATACTACAACTGTAGGCAAAATATCAAACATATTTTTTTTTATATTTTTAGCGTTAAAGTCCTCAATAGAAACTACTCTATCATTGTTTCTGAGTTTATATACAAGTTGATTATGTCCTACATCTATAGCATAAACTTTTTTTGCATTATATTGCAATAAACAGTCTGTAAATCCTCCAGTAGATGCACCTATATCTAAACAGATTTTATTTTCTACAGATATATTAAAGTAATTTATAGCTTTCTCTAATTTTTCACCAGCACGAGATACATATTTGTTATTATTAATGATACTAATAATATCGTTATCTTTAATTTTTTGTGCTTTTGAAATAGTTTTAACTCCATTAACAAAAACACATCCAGCAAGTATGATATTTTGTGCCTTAGCTCTACTTTCTACAAAATTATTTTTATATAAATACTCATCTAATCTCATATTAGATTTATTTGTAATATTAATATTCCATAAATAGTTTTATGATTTTAAGGGCATTTTCTTCTTTATTTCTTGTATTAATATCTATATTAATTTGTGTATGATTAGAATCTATAATTTTTGCATATATACCAAGATCTTTAAAAACTTCAGTATACTCATCATATCCATATAAAGAAAGTAGAGGATTTAAATCCATATAGAATGAAAATAAATTATCTTTTGTGTTATTTAAAGTATTAGCATCCAATTTATTTTCTGGTAATTTACCTTCTTTTATCTCTCTTGCAATATTTTCATAAGATACAATATAAAGAATAGAATCTTTTATATAAAGATAATTTCCACCAACTAAATAAATATCATCATCTATAGTATATTCAGAGAAAACAGATAATATCATATTTATAGTATTAGCATTTCTAACAGATGCAGAGATAAACATAGCAGGATCATTATCTTCACCAATATCCCAAAATGAAAAGAATATATCTCCATCCAATAGTTCTAGGAAACTATAAATATTCTTTATACCTATATCTTTTAATTCTGGAAACTCAGTTAATAGATCATTTAATGAATTATCTTCTTCACCAAGCTTAGATTTTAGTTCTTTTGTTAATTCATCTATATTAAATGAGAATGATAAAAAACCATAATTATTTTGACCATTAACATATTCATATACTTTATTTGATAATTCTTTTTTAATACTCATTAAATTAAAATTAGTATTATAAAAATCAAGTTTAATATTAGCATTTCCATTTGTGAAGTTATATTTAGCAGTAACTATACCATCATATATAGCTTCTTTGTCTACAAATAACTGATTGTATGGATAAAACTCATCAGAAGCTAATATATCTCTAAAATAGGAATTAGTAGAAAAAGCAGATAAATCTATCCAGTTGTAAGCATCATTATTAGATGAAAGTAAGTCTATAAAATTTTTATCTTCTAGTCTATTATCTTTAGAGAAAATAGAGTCAGAAGCAAAAAGTACATTATTAGAACTATCATAGCTAACAGAAACAGTAAATACTTCATCATTCCAAGCTAGTAATGTTTTTTCATCTAACATTATATATATATACTTTAAATCTTTAGATACAGATATTAACTTATCTTCTTGAGTAGCTATTTTTATTAAAATTTTATTCATCTCTAAAGAATTTTTAATATTAAGAATAATGCTAAATATATTATAATTATTATAAGTTATAATTTTTGCATCTTTTGTAGTATCAAATAATTCTTCAAATCGCTCTGTCATAGCAGTAACTACATCAGGATCATTTCTATATTCTAAATAAGAATCTGCATAATTATTAAAAAATAAATTATTTAAAGTTTCTTGTAAATTAATATCAGCTTTATCCGATAATGTAGAGAGGTTTAATGAAGTTACTGTATTTACATTTGATGGTATATATTTATTTTCATACGAGAATAAAGAATTATAAATTGTAAATATAGAAATTAAAAATAGTAATATACTTTTTTTCATTATAAAGGTCCTCCGATACATTATTTTACAATAAACTTTCTTACATTATATTAAACTGTACTTAAAAGTCAAGTATTATACAAATTATAATTGACTATTTTTTTATGTTCTATTATTATGTTATAATATATACTATATTAGAGTTATAAATATAATGAAAGAAGTAAAAGATTTCTACTATAAAAAAGCTAAAAAAGAAAATTATAAAGCAAGAAGTGTATTTAAATTAGAAGAAGCACAAAATAAATTTAAATTTATAAAACCTTCTGATAATATACTTGATATAGGATGTTCTCCAGGATCTTTTAGTCAATATATGCTTAATAAAATTATTAAGAGTGGAAGTGTTGTAGGTGTAGATATTTTACCAAACAATTTACATCATCAAAGATTTAAGTTTATACTTGGAGATATAAAAGAAATGAATGCTGAAACTTTTAATAATATAAAATTTGATGTTGTTGTAAGTGATGCTATGCCTAATACTACTTCAGATAAAGAAACAAATCATTTTAGATCTATGTCATTAGTAAAATCAATATTCAATCTTACAAAAGATGTATTAAAAGATAATGGTAATTTTTTCTTTAAAGTTTTTGATGGTAAAGATTTGCAAGATTTTAGAAAAGAATTAAATGATTATTTTAAGTCTGTAAATATATTCAAACCTAAAAGTTCAAGAGATGAAAGTAGAGAGGTTTTTATATTTGCAAAAGAGTTTAATAATAAATAAGGATATTAGTACATATGAGAAAAGAGTTTGCATTAGTTTTAGAAACATATACAAATGATATAGCAAAAGTAGAGCTTCAAAGAAGTTCTAGTTGTGATGGTTGTACATTATGCTCTTCTGGAAAACCTATTGTATTAAGAGCATTTAATAATATAAATGCTAGAAAGGGAGATAATGTTATTATTGAAGTTGAAGAATTAAAAAAAGGAAGTAATATTTATATATATATATTACCAATGATATGTCTTATAGCTGGTTATTTTTTAGGCGAATTCATAACTAAGTTTATTAATATTAATCATAATTTAGGTCCTATATTCTCTTTTATTCTATTTTTTATATATGTTATAATAGGAATGATGAAATTAAAGAAAAATAATAAAATAATAGCTAAGATTATATCTCAAAATAAAATTGGTTTAGATAAATAAGTTTATGAAAAAAATTATACTAATAGTATTAATTTCTACTATAATTATTTTTTTGATATTTAAAAAAGATAAATATTTAGATATATATACTATTAATAATGATAGTGTATCTTCAGTATATAAAATTACAGGTTTAGAAGATAATGGTAAGATAAAAAAAATAGATGATAGTAAGTATATTATTAATTTTAAAAAGAATACTAATGCTATATACTATGCTGTTAAATATGCTAATTATTTATGGAAAAATGAAAACTTCTATATAATAAGTAATTATAATTTTTCCAAAGAAGATGGAAAAATAGAAATAGCAAAAACTTCTGTAGATAAAGATAAGGTGTTTAAAGTTAGTGTTAATTGTGATAGTACAAATTCATTTAATATTGTTCTTTCATTGATTGATGGAAGTTTGATTATTAATAATAGGAATTAAATGGAAAATAAAAAAAATATATTAGAAATATTTATTATAATATCTATGTTTGCAATTATCTTTATGATAGGAAGAGTATATGTATATTATAACACTCATCTTGAAACGCCAAATATTTTAACATCATCTATTAATACTCTAATAGATAAAAGTATTTATATATCTATAGATTTATTAAAAAAGATAGAGTTTCTTAATTTAGAATTTCCAAATAATATAGAAAATCAAAAAATAAATCTAATATTAACAAAACCATATATACTATTTTTAATACTAATACCAATAATAATTTTTTTATATTTAGTTCTAAAATGCATACCATTACTTATTAATAGAGAAAGTAATAAAGTATCTGTTATATTTATATTAAGTGTACTTATTATAGTTTTTATATATACTCAATTTTTTACTCATATAAAATATCCAAAAATCATACGAGATTTTAGAAAAAATGTAGAAAACTTAATAGAAAATGCTGAGTATAAAAATGCTTTTTTACTTATATATACAAATAATACTCTTGAGTATTTGACTAGGGAGTATAATATAAAACAAATACTATATTCAGATATAATGAATTCTATAACAAAAAGTTTTAGAGTTATGACAAATATAGATTTAATGTATAGAAATTATAATTTTATATATGATGAAATGATTCCAATATATTCAAATACATTAGTACAAATTAATAATAAAGAAAAAGAATATTTTGAAAAGGCAAATAAATATATAATAGATGATTTATATCAGAATAAGTATAAAAATTTAGAAATAAGTTTTAAAAAATATATAGAACAATTAGTTAGATTAGAACAATATTATACAGCATATAATATAATAAGTACAAATATAGTCAATATACCTAGAAATATAGATTTATATATTAAAAAGGATGCTTATATGAATATTGCTACAAATTCTCTAAATAAATTAATACTTATAAGTAAAGATACAGTAAATACTCAAAACTATCAATACATCTATACAAACGTGATAAACTCAATAGAATATTCAATCAATGAATTAGACAAAATTATAGTAGAAGAAAGTAAAAATAACTATAAAAATATTGCAAAGCTAAAAAAAGAAGTATCTGAAATAAAACTTATATTTAATAATACAATAACTCAAATAGATATTCAAAGACATAGATACTTAGAAAAATTAATACAAGAAATAGATAAGATGAATAGAAATAAATTATTATATAGAGATAAAATGACAGAAAAGTTAGAAGAGGTATATCACTATTCTAAATCTATAGTAATTGAAAATAGAATGCCTATTATAAAATATTTGTCGTATGTAAAAGATATCAGTAAAAAATCATATCATCAAGTTTGGGAAGAAGTTAGAAATTTATACAAAAGAGAATTAGAAACAAGTTTATAGGATATTATTTACTAAGCTTTTAAAATAATTACCACGTTCTTCAAAACTTTTAAAAGAATCAAAACTACTACAACCTGGAGAAAGTAATACTATATCATCTTTTAATGCTATACTACTTGCATAATTAAAAGCATCTTTAAAATCTTTGATGATAATTTTATCATAAAAATTTATCATATTATTAAGTTCTTCTGATGCTTCACCAATTAGTATTAATTTTTTTACTTTATATTTAATAATTTCACTTAAAGGAGAAAAGTCTAGTCCTTTATTTCTTCCACCCATTATTAAAATAATATTATTATCAAAAGCATTAACAGCACTAATTACAGAGTTAAGAGAAGTAGCCTTAGAATCATTAATATATTTAACTCCACTAATATTTGCAACAAACTCAAGTCTATGCTCTACCCCATTAAATGTATTTATAGCTTTTTCTATATAATTTAGTGGAATATTTGATTTTAAACATACTAATACAGATGCTAATATATTTTCTATATTATGTTTTCCTAATAATTTTCTATTTTTAATAGATAAAATTCTTTTTCCATTAAAAAATAAATCATCATCACTATAATAAATATTAGCATTATCATTTGAGTATGAGAATGTTAATATATTAACTTTATCTTTTATTTCATAGTACAGCTTATTTGTATAATAATTATCATAATTAAGAATTAAGTAATCACTATTTAAAGTTTGATTTTTAAATATATTTTTCTTAGCATTAAAATAATCATCAATATCTTTATATCTATCTAAATGATCTTCTGCAATATTTAAAATTACACTAATATTAGGTTTAAAATTTTTAATAGTTTCAAGCTGAAAACTCGAAAGCTCTAAAATAATATCCTCATTTTCTCTTATGTTAAAAATTTCTTTAGAAAAAGTGTTTCCAACATTACCTAAAAGTTTAGAATCTCTATATGATGAAATAATATGATAAATTAATCTAGATGTTGTAGTTTTACCATCAGTACCTGTAATAGCTATATAATAATTATTAGGAAGTAAGTTATATGCAAATTCTATTTCTCCTATAATCATAATATTTCTTTTTTTAGCTTCTTTTATAAGATTAATAGATTGTGGTACACCAGGAGATATTATTATTAATGTGATATTTTCTAAGATAGAAGGATCTTGATTTTCAAAAAAACATTTTATATTTTTATCTTTTAATAGAGAAATACTATATTCTAAATCTTCTTTTTTCTTACTGTCTGTAATAGAATACTGAATACTAGTATTATACTCTGAGTTTATTCTATGTATAGTATTAGCAATGTTAACACCACTTCTAGGAGTAAATCCAACTATTAAAATACTGTTATTATTTAGAAAATTAATATAATCTATATTAAGCATAAAAAATAATAATTATATTCTATCTCCAGTACTATAAAAATATACCCACTTAGCAATATTTTCACAATGATCCCCAACTTTCTCTACATACTTAGCAATCATCATTAAATATATAGCTTGATCAGAATTATCAGCACCACTTTTAATAAGCTCAACCATAGTATCTCTTACTTTGTGAAATAGTTTATCAACCTTATCATCAGTTTCAATTACCTCGCTAGCAAGAACACTATCTTTTTGTCTATATGCAAGTATAGTGTCTTTTAGCATATCTTCTATTATTTTAGACATCTCTAAAATAGTTCCTATTTTATCTTTATAACTATTTCCATCTATTAAAAACTTAAGTAAATCAGCAATATCCTTAGCCTGATCACCAATACGTTCTAAATCTGTAGCAATTTTTAGAGTAGATGAAACTTCACGTAAATCAGTAGCCACAGGATGATCTAAAAGAAGCATTTTTAAAGATTTATTTTCTATTTTGCTCGATATTTTATTTATATTTCTATCATTATCAATTACTTTTCTTGCAAGCTCTAAATTCTCATTGGCAAGTGCATCAACAGAACTTCTAAAAGCTTCTATAATCATATCTCCAGCATCTATTATATACTTTCTTAATTTATTTAATTCTTCTTCAAATCTCTTCATAAAAATACCCCTATAAAAAATAAATTAACCAAATCTACCTGTAATATATTTTTCAGTTCTACTATCCTTAGGCTTATAAAATATTTTATCAGTATCTTCATATTCAATAATCTCACCAAATAAAAAGAACGCTGTTTTATTAGATATTCTCATAGCCTGTTGCATATTATGAGTAACAATTACTATAGTATAGTCTTTTTTAATCTCATCTAAAAGTTCTTCTATCTTACCAGTACTAATAGGATCTAAAGCACTAGTAGGTTCATCCATAAGTAATATTTTAGGATTTACAGATAATGCTCTTGCTATACAAAGTCTCTGTTGTTGCCCCCCTGAAAAACCAAGTGCATTTTTATTTAATCTGTCTTTAACTTCATCCCATAAAGCAGCTTGTGTTAAACTATATTCTACAATATCATCAAGATCACTCTTTTTCTTAATACCAAAAGTACGAGGACCATAAGCTATATTGTCATAAACACTCATAGCAAATAAATTAGACTTCTGAAAAACCATTCCAACATTTTTTCTTAAAAAAGATACATTAACATTATTATCATAAATATCACAGCCACCAATTTTAATACTACCATCTATCTTACAACCAGGTATAAGATCATTCATTCTATTAAAAGTTTTAAGAAATGTAGATTTACCACAACCAGAAGGCCCTATAAAAGATGTTATTTTTCCTCTTTCAATATCTATATTAAGATTTTTTAATGCGTGAAAAGAATCATAATAAAGATTTAAATCTTTTACACTAATAGAAATATCTAAATTAAAATCAAAATGTATTTTTTTAGTTTCAGTAGCCATAATTAGTTTAATAATCCTTTTTAAGTTTATTATTAAGCAAAAATAAAGCAAAATTCAATGCTATAACAATAATAAGCAATATACTAGCAGTAGCAAAAGTTTCATCTACATATAACCCTTCACTAGAAAATATCCACATCATAACAGAAAAAGAACTACCAGGTGATAAATATCCCGTAGGTAAATATCTAACAGCCCCCGCAGTATATATTAAAGCAGCACTTTCTCCAACTATTCTACCAATACTTAAAATAACAGAAGTAATAATTCCAGAAAAACCACAAGGAAGCACTATATGAAAAATAGTTCTAACTTTAGAAGCCCCAAGAGCCAAACTACCCTCTCTTAAAGATGTTGGTATAGAAAGTAGAGTTTCTTCTGTTTGTCTTATAATCGCAGGAAGTATTATTAAAACTAAAGTTAAAGACCCCGCTAATAAACTTTTACCAAAACCTAATAGATTTGAAAATACTAAAAAACCAAACAAACCAAAAACAATAGATGGAATACCAGATAAACTATCAGTAAATACTCTTATTATACTTAATAGTTTTCTATTAGTTTTTGAGTATTCTGTCAAATAAATAGCAGCAAAAACACCTATAGGTATTGCTATTATTAAGGATAGAAATAGCATCATAGATGTAGAAACCAATGCTGGAAGTAAAGTCATTTGAGTGTTATTACTCTCTCCAAACAAAAGATTTAACGATATATGAGGTAATCCTTTAATTAAAATAAATAAAACTATAAATAATAAAAACAATGTAGAAATTACTGTTGAAAAAACAGAAAAATACTTCAATATTTCAGCTTTTATAGTTGAACTTTTCATTTTTATATTTTTAAAAGAGAAATTAGAAATATCTTTATTAATCACCTTAGAAGATAAAAAAGAAAAGTCTAATTTATTATTTTTTAATATATATAAAACAACATTAAGAATTAAAATAAAAATCAAAAGTATAAAAGCAGTAGCTATTAAAGCAGATCTATGAATACCTGTAGCATACCCCATTTCTAATGCTATATTAATAGTTAATGTTCTAAAATAAGAAAATAAATCTTTAGGTATAAAAGGCGTATTTCCTGCAACCATCATAACAGCCATAGTCTCTCCTATAGCTCTACCCATACCAAGAACTATAGCAGAAAAAATTCCAGAACGTGCAGCTTTTAAAACAACACCAAAAATAGCTTGTGAATGTGTACTACCTAAAGCCACAGCCCCATCATAATAATACTTAAAAACAGCCTCTAAATTATACCTACTAATAGAAGTTATTGTAGGAAGAATCATAACAGAAAGTATAATAGAACTAGTGAGAACCCCTTCTCCTATATTAGTAGGATATATATTCTTAAAAAAAGGAACTAAAACAGACATTCCAAAGAAGCCATATACAATAGAAGGAATCCCTGCTAATAGATCTATAATCTGAGATAATATAATTTTCAATTTTTTAGGTGCAAACATAGATATATATATAGCTGTAAATATACCCAAAGTACCACCTATTAATGTTGATAGTATAGTAACATATAAAGAACCTACTATCATAGGAAGTATACCAAATTCCTTAGAAGAAGGATTCCAAACATCTCCAAAAATAAATTTGATTATTCCAATATCTTTGAATAAAGGTATACTATATGCAAAAATAAAGATAATAATTGAAAATACTGTTATTACAGAAAATATAGAGCATATAAAAAATATATACTTCATAATATTATCTGTTATTTCATTTTTTAAATGCTTATTCAAAACAGTTTCCTATTATTTTATATGTGCTTTATATTTTATAATAAAATAAATATAAAGCAAATATAAAAATCAATATTAATTAATAGCTACATAACCACTAGAATTAATTACATTCTTAGCTTCTTCTGTATTTAAGAAATCTAAAAACATTTTAGTAGCTTCTGATTGTTCTTTACCTTTTTTTGTGAATATATAGAATGGACGATAAAGTTTATAAGAACCATTTGCAACATTTTCTACAGTAGGTACAACATAATCTGCCTGATCTTTAGCCTTATAAGATAAAGCCTTAACACTATCATCTATAGCACCTAAAGAAATATATCCTATTTTAGCACCATCAGCAGCAACAGAAGTTTTTACTTGTCCTGTTCCATTTAATACTTCTACAGTAGCAGGAAGAGGTGCATCTTTACCTATAGATGTTAAATCTTTAAAAGCAGATTTTGTACCAGAGCCATCTTCTCTTGAAATAGCTTTTGATATATCAGAAATAGGTGTATTATTAATAAATAAGTTATATAATTCTTCTTCTGTTATTTGTGAAATAGAAATATTTTTATTTGCAATAATAACAAGGGCGTCATTACATAGTAAAGAAGAGTCTAATTGATTAGCTTCTTCTTCTGTTAAAGCTCTTGAAGCCATACCTATTGCATTATTGTCATTAATAGTATCTTGAACTCCTATTGTTGAATCAGAAGTTTCTACAACAACTTTATAATCAGAGTTTATTTCCTCAAATTTAGCTGCAAGTTTAAACATTAATGGTGCAACTGATGATGAACCTGAAATTACAATATTATTATTTGATTTAGATGCTCCACCACCGCAACTTACTAAAAATACTGCCATCATTATAGAAAGCATAATAGAATTAAATAACTTTTTCATAAAAAAAGCTCCTATCTCTAATTTTTATATGCGACTTTTATATATTATAAAAATGATATTGTCAATATAATTTACTGTAAAATTATAGTATAAATAAGATTTTTATTAAAATTTGATAAAAAAAATATTTTATTTTAGAATATTAAACCAATATGAGTATAGTGTTAAAACAATCTAAAGCTGTTCTTATAATAGCTTCTATGTATAATAATATTCAAAATTATGAGCTATCATTAAAAGAATTAGAAAAAGAATTTGGTATTATATATACAATAAGTAGTGAGTATATATTTTCTCATTCTAATTATTATAATAAAGAAATGGGAGATGATATAAAAAAAAGATTCTTAGTTTTTGAAAATATGATAGAAAGAGATTATATTACTCAAGTAAAAAAAATAACAGATTCTATTGAAAAAAAATATGCTAATAATGATAATAGAAGTGTTAATTTAGATCCTGCTATTTTAACATTAGAAAATTTTATACTAGCTACAAATAAAAATTTTACTCATAGAATATATTTAAAAGATGGTGTATTTGCAGACCTTACACTAATATACAAAAAAAAAGAAGGTTATTCTAAATTACCTTGGACTTATGCTGATTATTCAAGTGAATATACAATAGATTTTTTAAATAAAATAAGAGAAAAATTCTATAATAAATTAAAAGAATCTTCACCTTTTGGAGCTAATTGGAAATAAAATTATAAATATCTTATTTTAATAAAATATATTTAAGTATATAATATCTAAATATTTTAGCAGAGTGTAATATGGATATTAAATTAGATGCACCATATAAAGATAAAATAGATAATAATACACAAAGTATAATTCAAGAGTTTATTTTAAATAATATCAATGAATATAAAAATAACTCATCAAAATTAACAGAACTAACTATAGAAGCAGTATCTGCATTAGGTACAAGCAAGTCTAGAGTAGATTATATGAAAAATCAAGGTTTTTTTAAAAATCTATTTGCAACTATTAGCGGAGAAAATAAAAGAGGAAGAAGTGAAATTGATTATAATTATATGATTATAAAAAATGCTTCTATAAAAATGATTGAGTATTTGGCAAATCAAAACAAAATAACGTATGAAGGTCTAATATATATCAATAATAAATTAAACAATATAGAGTCAAATATTGATGAAGAACTTATTAATATATGTAATAATATTAGAGATTCTTTTAATATTATATTAAATAAAATAAATGATAGTAAAAATAAAATATATAGCTTAGAAAATAAATTGAAACTTTTAGAATTAAAGTCAATAATTAATATATTAGAGTATAATAATAAAAAATATAATAGTATGGATATAATAGAAAAAATTATATGTTTAAGTAATGACTTATTCTCTAAGGTATGCTATACAAATGATAATAAAATATCAAAAGAAGATATAGATATAATAAAGGCTATATCAAATGATTTAAGTATTGATATAGAAGAAAAAATTAATATTTCAAATATATATAAAAAACTCATTGAAAATAATAATCTAATTAATAAATTTTTTAATAATATTTCTTATAATGATACAATTCCAGCTCATATCATACCAATATCAAGTGCAATAAAAAAATTAGAAAAATTAAATTCAGAAGAAAACTATATAGTATCTTCTATTCTAAAAGAGACAAATAAAAAATCAGAAGATGAAATAAAGATTAATCTTATTATTGAGTTTGGAATTAATATATCTAATTTTAATTATAATATGGAAATAAGTGCTTATGATATTATAATACTCATTATTAATGAACTTAAAATGATATCAGACTATATAAATGTACCTATTACTATTATAAATATAAATGATAAAATAGCTAAAATAAAAAATTATTATAATTCCAAAGCATATATAAAAACAATTATAGAATGTGATAAATTCTTAAATAAAATAGACAAACAAAATAAAGAAGTAAAACAAATAAAAAAATCTTGTCTATATAAATTATTATTAAAAGAAACTAAAGAATATAATGATAAAGCAAAAATATATCTAATACAAAAAGACTATGATAATGCTTTTAAATATTTCACAAAATATATAGAAAATTATGCTCATAATAAAGAAATAAAAAATATAAAAACAAAATTAAAAAAAGAACACAATAAAATAATACAACATAAAAATAAAATAGAAGAAAAATTAAAAAAAGAAACTAATTTAGAAAAAAAAGAATACTTAGAGTTTATTAATGACTTTTGGTGTTATTATTTGAGTAAAATATAATGAGTAAATTAGGTTTAGCATTATCTGGTGGTGGAGCTTTAGGCAGTTATGAAATAGGAGTCTGGAAGGCTCTTATAGAATATGGTGTAGATAAAAGAATTACATCTATATCAGGCACATCTGTTGGTATATTAAATGCATGTCTTATTATACAAAATGATTATAATAAAGCTTATCATATATGGGTTAATGAAATAGAAAATACAATACTATCAAAACATAATTTTAAAAGAAAGTTTAAAAATATTTCTTATAATGGTATTTTTTCAAGGGAAGGATTATTAAATTTAATAGAAAAGTATGTAGATATTTCTACTGTATCTAATTATTCACATTCTATATATGCTGCTGCAGTAAATTTAAGCAAAGTAGATATTGAATATTTTAGACTTAATGGTAGAAAAATAGAAGATATTATAGAAATAATGATGGCATCAAGTGCTGTACCATTTATTTTTGGTCGTGAAAAGATTGGAAAAACAAATTATATAGATGGTGGTGTTGAGATATTAAACGGTAAAAATCTACCATTAAAACCTTTATATGATGAAGGATGCGATCAAATAATAGCTATTAACTTATATCAACACAGTAAAGTAGATAAACATCCAAACTGTAAGGTATATGAAATAATACCAACTCATAATATTGGTACTTTTACAAATGGTGGTATGGATTTCTCTTCTAAGTCGGCAGTTATGAGAATAGAAGAAGGATATAAAGATGCTATAAATATATTAAAACCTATTTTTATAATGAGTAAAATACAAAATGATACTCTAAAAGCAAATTATAAGATGTATAAAAATGAGTTAGAAAACTCTTATAATAAAAATATAAGAAAAGAAAAATTAAATAATGCAATAAAAAATATCAAATTAGAAGAATAATTTACCATATACGTATATAAAATACTCTAAATTTTATTATTATTTCTTGACTAATCACTTATTATTTATATAATTGATATATAAATAATAAATAGGAGTTGTTTAATGTTAGAATTAGATAAGGATACCTTTGATGCTAAGGTTATAGAGTCTAAAGAATTATGCTTAGTGGATTATTTTGGTGATACTTGCGAACCTTGTAAAGCTTTAATGCCTAAAGTACATGATTTAGCAAAAGAGTATGAAGGTAAAGTTGCTTTTTATTCTTTTAATACTTCTAAAGCTAGAAGATTAGCTATTCGTGAAAAAATATTAGGACTTCCTACTGTAGCTATATATAAAGATGGTGTTAAAGTTAAAGAAGTTACAAAAGAAGAAGCTACAATAGAAAATATTAAATCTATGGTAGATAGTATGCTATAATATACAATACCTCTCTATTTAAAGAGTTTGCTATATTATTTATATATAGTAAACTCTTCTTTGTTTATTTCAAATTAATAATTAAAAAATAACTACCGATATATAATACAATTTCATTCTTAATTTATGAATAAAGTATATATTATATTTACTATATTTTTACTACTTCTATCTTGTAAAACAATAGATAAAAATGTTATTAACTATGATAATAAATATATCATAAAAAATATTAAACAAAACAGAAGTAATAATCCTTTATATAGGGAATTTAGAGCAGCTTGGTTGTCTACTGTAGCAAATATAGATTTTCCTGTAAAAGGTGGTAGTGAAGAAGAGCAAAAAGAACTAATATTAAAGCATTTAAATACTTTATATGAAAATAATTTTAATGCGGTATTCGTACAAGTAAAACCAGATGCTGGAGTTATTTATAAATCAGATATAAACCCAACTACAAGATATTTTTTTGGTGATGATGAAAAAGATGAAAGAGACGATTATCCTTTTCAAACAGATATGCTTGAGTTTATAATAGATGAAGCTCATAAAAGAAATATAGAAGTTCATGCTTGGTTTAATCCTTATAGAATATCATTAGCAGCTTATAATAGAAATAAAAGTTTATCAGAACAATTTTCAAGAAAAAATTTTATTCATAAATATATAGCAGAAGGATTAGAACCTATAGAATGGTATGATAAAAGATTATATATAGATCCAGGTGAACCTATAAGTTCAGAGTATGTTATAGATACAATAATAGAAGTTGTAGAAAAGTATGATATAGATGGTATACACTTTGATGATTATTTTTATCAAAATGCAGTTGGTAGTAAAACTTATAAAGATTGGCCTGATAGTAAAAGTTCTGAAAAGTATGCTAAAAAAAGTGGATTTGATTATCAAGATACTTCTTATGATGATCATGGTAAAAATGGTCTATATGCCTGGAGAAGAAATAATATAAATAATTTGATTAGCACTTTATACAAAGAAATAAAATCAAGAAAACCTTATGTAAAATGGACAATATCACCTGCTGGTGTATGGCGTAATAAAGAACAATTAAGTGAATATAAAGGCAGTAGATATGGTAGCGATACAAAGTCTTATAATCCAAACTTTGATGCGCTTCATGCGGATGTTCTTATTTGGCTACTTAATGGAAAAAAAACTATATCTCTAAACAAGGCTACAAGAAAAGATGGTATTAATAAAATGTATATAGATGCAATTATACCACAAGTTTATTGGACTTCTAATCATACTTTGGTTCCATTTGATACTATAGTAAAGTGGTGGGTAAATGAAGCTAAAAAGTCACATTATGATAATTTAGCAGATATTTATATAGGTCATGCTCTATATAGAATGGGTAGTACTACAAAAACAGAACCTTGGAAAAATATAGACACTATGTCTAAGCAAGTAGAATATATAAGAGACATAGGTGAAGGATATATAAAAGGCTCTTCATTTTTTACTCTTCATAATATGTATTATAATGATAGAGATACAGGTGATTATGGAGCTAATGCTATAAAGCATTTAAGAGAAAATAATTATATATTTAAAGCTATTATACCAAAAATGAATACTATGAAGCATCTAAATAATGTACCAAAAGCTCCAGAAAAGGCTAAAATCAATGTATCAAGAAAAGAAATAGAAATTAGCTTTATAGATTCTACATCATACAACTTAGATAAATATAATCACCCCAAAGTTGGTACTACAGTTTATTATGCAATATATAGAAAAGATAAAAATGGTATACAATTATTAGATACAATAAGAAGAACAAATTATAATAAAAATTCAGAAGTTAAATATATAGATACTAATATATCAAGAAATGAAAAATATACATACTACATTACATCACTAGATAGAATACACAATGAAAGTAAGTATATAGAAATTAGCAAATAAATAATAAAATACTATTTGACAATTTTATCATATATTTTATTATTTTAAATACTCAAATAATTAATGGAGTTTTTATGGAACTATCAAAAAGAATTCAAAGATTAAAAACATCTCCTGTTAGAAAATTAAATCCATACGCAGAAGAAGCTACAAAAAAAGGAATAAAAATTCATCATCTAAATATAGGACAACCAGATATAGAAACACCAAGAATATTTTTTGACGCTATAAACAACTATAAAGGAAAAGTATTAAAGTATGAACATTCACGTGGTATTAAAGAATTAATATCTCAAATACAAAAATATTATGCTAATTTAGGTATGCACTTTGAAGAAGATGAAATAGTAATTACAAATGGTGGATCTGAAGCTATAATGTTTTCTTTACTTTCTATTTTTGATGAGGGTGATGAAATACTAATTAGCGAACCTTATTATGCAAATTATAATAGTTTTTATGATGTACTAAATATTAAAAAAAATGCTGTAAGAACTTATGCTGAAGATGGATTTCACTTGCCATCACGCGAAGAAATAGAAAAACATATAACTTCAAAAACAAAAGCATATATGTTCTCAAATCCAAGTAATCCAACTGGTGTTGTAACTACAAAAAAAGAATTAGATGATATTGCATATTTAGCAAAAAAGCATAACTTATATATTATTAGTGATGAAGTTTATAGAGAATTTGTTTATGGAGATAGAGAGGCTATTAGTTTTGGAACATATAAAGAATTAGAAGAAAATGTTATTATTATAGATTCTATCTCTAAGAGATATTCAGCTTGTGGTGCAAGAATAGGATGTATTTTAAGTAAAAATAAAACTTTTATGAATTCAGTTTTTAGACAGTGTCAAGCTAGATTATCAGCCCCTACTCTTGAAATGATAGGAGCTGTAGCATTGTATGATTTACCATCAGATTATCTTAATAGTGCAAAAGAAGAATACAATAATAGAAGACAAATATTATTTGAAGAGTTAAGAAAAATGGAAGGTGTTGTAGTACAAGAGCCAGAAGGTGCTTTTTATGTTTTGGCAAAACTACCTGTAAAAAATTCTGAAGATTTTGCTATTTGGCTTTTAAAAGATTTTAATATAGATGGTGAAACTGTAATGTTTGCTCCGGGTGAAGGCTTTTATGCTACAGAAGGATTAGGAAAAAATGAGATTAGAATATCTTATGCCATAAAAGAAAATGAACTAAGAAAGGCAATGTCTATTTTAAGAGAAGGATTAATAAAGTATAAAAAAGAAGTTGAAAAATAATACTTAAAAAATAGGGCTTATCAATTAATATATTGATGAGTCCTTTTTATTTTTCAAAAAATACGCTTTCATCACCTTTAAATTCAGGTATTAAAGAAAATATCATTAAGTTGTTAAATATTGTTAATATAGAATTAGATACATTACACATAAATAACTTTATTCTATAAGATTGAAGTTCTTTATATAGTTTAAGCACTTTAGACAAGCCTGCACTATTTATTTCTTTAACATTTTTAAAATCTAAAACAACAGCAGGCAACTTAATATGTGAAGCTTCATCACACTCATTAGAAAATCTCTCTATCTCTTCAGGTAAAACAAGATCAGCTTCCATAACTATAGATATATAATTTTTATTGAATTCTATAGCCAAAATATAAATCCTTAAAGAATATGTAAAATTAGAAAAAAGAATGTGGGCAGGGAGGGATTCGCACCCCCGTAGACTTACGTCGGCAGATTTACAGTCTGCTGCCATTGACTGCTCGGCCACCTACCCTTAACCTCTTAAAAGGTAATATTATTATACTACAATATAAAAAAATGTCAACTACTATATTAATATTTTTAATGATTTTTTTATATTATACTTAAATTTTTAAGTGCAAGAGATATAAGATCTTCTGCTGATAGATTAGCTTTATTTTCAATTAGAGAAAGAGATTTCAATGCCTCTGAATTAGAGAAACCAAGAGATATTAATGCTTTTATAACATCGCTTTCTATATTAGTATAAGATATATTTGATAAATTTAATTCTATTTTTTCTATTTTATCTCTAAGATCAAACAAAAGCTTCTCTGCCTTTTTAAGTCCCATTCCTGGAACTTTTTTTAGCATATTAACATCTTTATTGAATAATATATTCATAATCTCATTAATATTATAGGTAGAGAGAATTTCAATAGCAAGTTTAGGACCAACACCAGATACAGAAATTAATGTAGAAAACATTTTTTTTTCTTCTCTGTTATTAAATCCATAAAGTATCATACTATCTTCTTTATGTATTAAGTACGTGTATACTTTTATATTATCATTTACATTAGCTTCAAATTTCTTTGATATAAAAATTTCATACCCAATACCATTTGTAGATACAACAATACTACCACCTGAAATAGAATCTACTCTACCTTCTATAAATGCAAACATAAAAAATTATAAAGAAACCTCATATTCTAATTCTTTAATACTCTCAATGATAGTATCAATACTAACTTTACTATCATCAAATTCAACAACAGCATTAGCATTTTCCAAACTAACATTAACACTAATAACGCCACTTAAATCTTTTAAAGTATCCTCTACAGATTTAGTACAATGAGAACAACTCATACCTTTTATTTTTAATTCTACATTCTTCATAAAAAACACCTCTATAATAAAATAATACTATTATATATTTATATAGTAATATAGTCAATATTTTTAGGTAAAATTGGAAAACTTACAATAACTTCAGTACCAACTCCCTCTTTACTTTTTACTTTTATATCAGCATTATAGTAATTACAAATATTTTTAACAATAGTAAGACCAAGACCAGTACCTTGAACCTCTAAATATTTATCATTCTTAACTCTAAAAAATCTCTCAAATATTCTATTAAGATATTTAGAAGATATACCACAACCAGTATCTCTAACAGTAAATACAGCATAATTTTTTTTATCTTCTAAAGAAATAAATACGCTACCACCATCATTAGTATACTTAATAGCATTATCAAGTAGATTATTAAACACCTCTATAACTTTTTCACTATTAGCAATAATATAAACATCATCAAGTTTTTCAATAGTAATACTAATATTTCTACTATCAGCTTTTATTTTATTACTTTCTATTGTATTAATAATAAGATCTGTCACTTTTAATTCAGAATCAATATATTCTTTAATATTACCTTCCATACGACTTAAAGTAAGCATATCCACAACTAGATTTTTCATTCTCAAAGCTTCATAGTTAATACGTTTAATAAAATCAAGACTTCTATCAGAAAGACCTGTAGTAAGTAAAAGCTCAGAATATCCAAGTATAGAAGTTAAAGGAGTTTTTAATTCATGAGAAGCATTTATAAAGAAATCTTGTTTCTCTACTTCTACTTTTCTAACATCAGTTACATCATTAAGTTTAATAAAAGCTATAATATTTTCATTGTTTGTAACAGGTGTAATAGTCACACCAATATCTACACTTTCATCTCTACCTTTTATATCAAATTTAGAAAAAGTACTAGTATCTATAAGACTATTAATCTTTTCTAATATTTCTTTATCAGAAAAAATTTCTTCTAAACTATTACAATTAGTATCAGAAATACATAAAAGATGCATAGCAAATTGATTAATAAAAAATATGTCTTTATTAGCATCTATAGCAATAATACCCTCAGCAATATGCTCTAAAACATCATTAAGTTTTTCTTTCTCTATTTTATAACCATTAATATTTTTATTTAAATTAATAGCAAGTTCATTAATATCATAAAGAATATTATTGACATCTACAAACTGAGTAAGATTTTTGGTTTTATATGTTTTATTAGTATAAATGTTATCAAGTCTCTCTTTTATAGTATAAAAAGGAAGCATCATATTACGAGTCATTAATGGTAATACAAAAGAAACAACTATTAATATAGATCCTATAACAAAAACAATAATAAATAAGAAATTAATAAAATACTTGTTAATAGGTTCTATAGGTATGGCTATTCTTAATATATAATATTTGTTGTCTACAGTTTTAATTTTTTTAGAACCATATAAATACTGATCTCTTTTTAAAGTGGAATTGTTAACAGCAAATGCTATTTCTCTATTAGGGCTATGCAAAGCTTGTATAATATCATTTTTAGTGTGTGAAGTTGTATTATTACTATTATTTGTATAAACATTATGAATAGTGTCAGCCAAGAGCATTCCATTTGTAGAGATAATACTCATACGAACTTCATTTTTATCAGACTGTAGTATAAACTTTCTAAAGTCATCAAATTGAGAAATTTCATATATAATAATCTCTCTTTCTAATAAGTTTATAATATTTCTTATCATAACCTTACTATAAGCAACATTATTATATTGTACAATAAACAGTATAGCAATAAAAACCATACTAGAAGATAGTATAAGAATAAATAGTAATTTATAAAAAATATTTTTAAGCATTACTCTACTTGTACTAATTTATAACCTATACCTCTTATAGTTATAATATTTTCTTTTTTTAAATTAAGCTTTTGTCTTATAGATTTTATATGCATATCAATAGTTCTAGTTTCCATAGTGTGATCTATACCCCATATTTCATCGAGCATAGTTTCTCTATTAACAACATTATTAGCATTTTCCATTAAAAGTTTTAGAATATCAAATTCCTTTTGAGTTAATACAACCTGATTATTATCTACAAATACAGCCTTTTTTCTAACAACAAGTTTCAATTCACCAAATGTAAGCTCTTCAGCATCTAATCTTGTATCTTTCTTTCTAAGATTAGCTTTAATTCTTGCAAGAAGTTCTAATACAGAAAAAGGCTTAGGCATATAATCATCAGCTCCCATATTAAGCCCTGTTACTATATTAATTTCACTAGACTTAGCTGTAAGCATAATAACTTTAATAGGTAAATGCGAATACTCTGTTCTTATTATTTTAAGTATATCAGTACCTTCCATATCTGGGAGCATTATATCTAGTAATACTAAATGAGGAGTAGTTTTTTTTAATGCTTCTAACATATCTTTCCCATTAGAAAATGAAACAGCATTATAACCTGCCTCTTCTAAAGTATATTTTATAAGCTCTCGAATATTATCATCATCTTCTACTGAATAAATAAGTTCTTTGTTCATAAAGCCCTCACTAATTACATTTATAAATACATATATATAATACAATAATATATGATTATATACAAGAAAATATTTTTTATTATAATAAATATAGGAAGATATAATAAAAAATCAATATTTATATATTGACTTAATGATTTGTTAATATTAATATAATAGTATATGAAAGAGCTTACACCTATTTTAGAAAATTACTTAGAGACAATCTATAACCTATCAAGGGAAAAAAATCATAAATCTGCAATAAGAATAACAGATATAGCAGAAGAATTAGGACGTTCTAAAGCAAGTGTTAATACTGCTATAAAAAGTCTTGCAGAGCTTGGGCATCTTCATCATGAACATTATGGAGATATAGAGTTAACTGAATCTGGAAAAAGTATAGGTAGAGATCTTGCTGAAAGACATGATATATTCTTTCATTTTCTTAAAAATGTGTTAGGTGTAGAAGAATCTTTAGCTGATAAAGAGGCTTGCCTTATAGAACATACTATGAGTAAAGACACTGTAAATAAGTTTAAAGCTTTTTTATGTGGATTTTGTAAGTCTAATATGCTAAAAAAATAGATAATTTATTATAATAACTCACTATCTATTAAATTTTCAAATGACTGTTCTTTTCTTATAATTTTATGACTATTATTATCTATAAGTACCTGTATAGGTAGCCCCCTAGAATTATAATTAGAAGACATACTAGCACCATAAGCACCAACATCTATAATAGCAACATAATCACCTTCTTCTAATTTGTAAGATTTTCTATTATAGGCAAAAAAATCTGTAGTTTCACATACAGGACCTGCAAAATCGTATGTATCAAAAGAATCTTTTCTTTTTAGTGGAAGAATTGTATTATACGAATCATATAAAGCAATTCTCATATAATCATTCATAGCACTATTAAGTATTACATATTTTCTTCCAAGTTCTTCTTTTATATACTCTACCCTACTTATCAAAGCCCCAGCTTCTCCAACAATAAATCTACCAGGTTCAGTAGCAATACTAATATTCATATCTTTTAATATACTAACACATTCACTTTTAAACATATCAAAGTTAAATGTTTTAATCTCTTTTTCATTATCCTTATGATAGCAAATACCATAGCCACCACCAATATCAAAATGTTCTATATTAAATCCATACCCACGAACTTCATTAATAAAATATCTCATAACAGAAATAGCATCTCTAAAAGGAATAAAGTCAAGCATCTGAGAACCTATATGCATAGACAAAGTATTAACTTCCAAGTTATTCAAACTTTTAATAAAGTCAATATTTTCTCTAAAAGTTTCAACACTAATACCAAACTTATTTCCATATATTCCAGTAGTAATTTTATGATGAGTAAGTGCATCAACATTAGGATTAATTCTAAAAGAACAGTTAACTTTTTTATTAAGCTTATTTGCTATACTATTAATTCTAATAGCTTCATTTATAGATTCTATATTAAAACATTTAATATTAAGCTTCATAGCACTTTCTATTTCTTCAGAAGTTTTTCCAACTCCAGAAAATACTATATTCTTAGCTTCACCGCCAGCTTTTAAATATCTATATATTTCCCATATAGAAACAACATCAACACCACACCCAGCATCTATAATAATTTTTAATATATTTATATTACTCTCAGCTTTTACAGCATACATTATATTAAAATTTTTAATATCAGAAAAAATATCTTTTAAAAATTTAATTTTAGAAACTATCTCTAATTTAGAATAAACATAAAATGGAGATTTATACTCATTGACTATATCATCAAGTATAATATTTTCACAACAAAGATAATTTTTATCATTATAATAGTAAACCATAATATATAGAAAAACCCTTTTATATAAAAAATAATAATTATAATATCATAATTATTTATTGTATATTTTTATCAGTAAAACGTAAAAAAAACATTTATGCATTTTCTTGACAACTATAGCATAATTAATATACTAAAAAATATATGTAAAGTTTAACTTTTCATAATAAAAAAATCAATAAATGTTAAGGAGTTTTTTATATGTTAATAGGATGTCCAAAAGAAATAAAAAATCAAGAATACCGTGTGGGACTAACACCTGCAAATGTTGCAGACTATATAAAAAATGGTCATAAAGTGATTGTAGAAACAGGAGCTGGTGATGGTTCTGGATTTAGTTATGAATAATATAAATCTGCTGGAGCTGAAATAGCTGATAAAAAAAGAGTTTTTGAAGCTGATATGATTATTAAAGTAAAAGAGCCTATAGAAGTAGAATATGACTACTTTAGAGGAGGACAAATTTTATATACATATTTACATTTAGCAGCAGATAAAAAATTAACAGATATGTTAATCAATAAAAAAATAAAATCAGTAGCCTATGAAACAATGAAAGATGAACTAAATCAGTTACCTTGTTTAGCACCTATGAGTGCCATTGCAGGTAGATTGGCAATTCAAGAAGCGGCCAAATATATAGAAAAGAAATACTGATGTAAATGTTTCAAGACTTTCATATATAGATAAAATTTTTGATATGAAAATTAATACTATGTTTAGTTCTGAGGGTAATTTAGTAGAGCTTTATAAAAATGCAGATGTTGTTATAGGTTCTGTATTAATACCAGGTGCAAAGGCTCCTAAACTATTAAGAAAAGAACATCTTAAATTAATGAAAAAAGGTTCTGTTATCGTAGACGTTGCTATTGACCAAGGTGGTTGTTTTGAAACTTCACATCCTACTACTCACGATGCTCCTATATTTACAGAAGAAGGTATAATACATTATTGTGTTGCAAATATGCCTGGTGCTGTAGCAAGAACTTCTACTATGGCTCTTACTAATTCTACAACTCACTATGGT
Organism: uncultured Spirochaetota bacterium; assembly: GCA_944390575.1. GTDB lineage: Bacteria > Spirochaetota > Brachyspiria > Brachyspirales > Brachyspiraceae > Brachyspira. Next base: position 81,441 of record CALXQJ010000001.1, on the reverse strand, counting down.
GTAATATTAGCAAATAAATGCTATAGCATCATTGGTTAATGATACTTTTAAGTTACCAAAAATTGTTGTAGGAGTTATAATAGCAATATTAGTTGCACTTGTTATTATTGGTGGAATAAAAAGAATATCAAGCGTATCTGAAAAATTAGTTCCTTTTATGGCTGTATTTTATTTTATAGCTTCTATAGTAGTTATTTTAATCAATATAGCAAATATTCCTGATGCTATAAAACTTATATTTGATAATGCTTTTAATCTTAAAGCTGGTGTTGGTGGTGTTGGTGGATATACTATTATAGTTGCTATGCGTTATGGAGTAGCAAGGGGAGTATTTTCTAATGAGGCTGGACTTGGTACTGCTCCTATTGTACATGCTGCATCTAATACTAAAAATCCTATAGAGCAAGGCATGATAGGTATTTTTGAAGTATTTAATACATTAATAATATGTATATTAACTGGTTTAATTATTCTTACATCTAATCAATACTTAGACGGTGAATTATCAAATCTTAGTGGTGCATTATTAACTTCTGCAGCTTTTCAAGATACTATAGGTATTGCTGGAAAATATGTTGTAACTATTGCAAGTATTTTATTCGCACTTTCTACATTAATAGGATGGTCTTATTATGGTGATGCTTGTCTTGGATATTTAACAAATAGAAACAAAACTATAATAATGATATATAAAATACTTTATGTATTGGTTGTTATAGTAGGTGCTACTGTAGAACTTGATTTGGTATGGGCTATAGCTGATACATTTAATGGGCTTATGGCTATACCAAACCTTATTGCTTTATTAATACTATCTCCTATAGTTATAAAATTAACTAAAAAGTATATTAAAGATCCTAAATCTATAGAATTCGATGATTAAATATATTATCATCTTTTAATAAAATAAGTATAATACTAAAAAACAATAAGTATTATCCTTAATTATTTTTTATATAAATACCTTAATTAGAAAAATTTCTTAAAAGCAAGCATCTTAGAAGCTTCATCTTTTAAAACATTAATATCATATAAATAACGAGTAACAGCAAGAGAAAATCCACCCTTTATAGGTGTTTTAGGATACAACATTATAAGTGGTTTTCTTTTTTGAACAGACATTGTAACTTTTTCTTCATCGAATAATATAGGAGCTAAAAATATTAAATCTATATTTAATGTAAACTTATCAGAAACCTTTTTTACCTCTTTAAATAGATTAATAGCCATATCTATATTTTTTACTTTATTTACAATTAGATACATCTTATTTGTTATCTTATTTATATACATCATTTTCATAAGTCTATAAAGATCTGTTAATGATGTTATCTCTGGATTTGTAATTAGAATAATATCATCAGATATATCATAAAAACGCATCATAGATTGAGTAATACCAGCTGCATAATCTAAAATAATATAATCATAATCTTTAGATAAGTCTTTTAAATCTCTTGCTAAATTTGATAAATTAAAGTCATTTTCAAACTGTACAAAACGCTGTATATTAATACCAGCACTTATAATATCTATTTTATGATATTCACTTCTCAATATACAATCTTTTAATGATAGAGAGCCTTCAAAGTATTTTTGAAATTTAGACTCAGGCTTAACTTTAAGTAAAATAAAAACATTAGAACAGTTAATGTCTATATCAAATACTAAAACCTTATATCCCCTAGATGCTAATTCACAAGCAAAATTTACAGAACATACTGTTTTACCAGTACCACCTTTTCCACTAGAAAAAGATATTATTCTTCCCATATAATTATAGCCCTGTATATAAACTTAATACATAAGAAACCTTTTCTCGCACAGAATCATCCCAATCTAAAATATGTGGTTTTAACGCATTTATAACTTGATTTTTATCCAACTCATTAACTTTTTTTATAAGTTCATCAAGAGCCTTTAATCGTATTTCTACTTCTTCATTTTCTAAATTAGCAAATATCTCTTCCATAATCTTTATTCCTTATGCAATAAAGATTATACATTATATAATAACTTTGTCAAAAAATTTATAACTCAAATTTATCAATCAAAATTAAAATAATATCTAGAACCAATACTCATTCTACCAAAACCAGCTTTTAAAATTTTATCTGGATATAAATCAGCACCATTTCCAACAACCATATGTAGTCCACCACCAAACTCTAATAATATAGCAACATTGCGACTAACATTAATATTAAATCCAGCTCCACCGCCAACTTCAGCATAATAAGCAGGATCTAATAAAGACTTAGGATTTTTATTAGAATCAAAAGATAAAAAACCAAAACTACCAAAAGCAAAACCATAACGTGTTACACTAATAGTACCTATATACTCATCTACACCACCAAAAGTTAATTTCTGCATAAATCCTAACTGATATAAATGCGGATTATCATCATAAATCTTAGAACCTACTAATGAAGTATAACTTTTTATTTCAAAGTGAGAAGTCTTAAATAACTTAAAACCAAACTCTAAATTAACACTTGTTTTAATAGAATCTGCACTACTAAATAATCCAACAGAAAAAAATCGTGTATTAGTTTGACTTACATCTACATCTAATGAATATAAATTTTGAAATGATATTAGTAAAAAAATAATATTAAGAATACACTTATACATACAACAATCCCCCAATAAAATTGTATATAACAAATGATAGTTATTAATTTATATAAAAATTAAATTAAGATTAATTAATTATTTGCTTCTTCTTCTTTTCGCAATTCTTCTAATCTTCTACTCTCTTCTTCACTAATAGTTTTGATTTGAGTGAAAAAGTATAAATACTTACCAACAAATAATATAGATAATATAATACGAACAACTAATTTATCTACAAATATAAATGTAATAATAAGCATTAAACTAACTGGTATTAGAATTGTAAGCTTATTTTTCAAAGTCATAGAACGATGTGTTACAAAATCTTCTAAATACTTTTTATATATTTTTGTAGAAACAAACCAGTCGTGAAATCTTTTAGAACCCTTGGCAAAACAAAATGATGCCAAAAGTAAAAAAGGAGTTGTAGGTAAAACTGGTAGAGCTATACCAAGTAGACCAAGACCTAATGATACAAACCCTAAACAAATAAGTAATATTTTCATATAGCACCTTTAAAAATATTTTCTGTATTATCTTTTTTAATATTATATACAACCATTATATAAATGTGCTTGAATACTATAAGTGGATTATAAAATATTAATCTCTTACCAGAATAAGACATAATATCTTTCATCTTATTTCTCATTATAGTATTATAACAAGGTGTTTCACAAGCACTACAAAAACTTTTAGTCTCCATATATCTACATTTATCTATTCTCAAAAAAGAATAATTCAACACTTTCTCACAATCTTCACAAATACTTCCTTTATGATTATGCTTTTTAGAGCAATAAATCTTTACCATTAATTCTATTATTTTTTTCTCATATTTTATTTTACTATCTCTATCTTTTTTTCTAAACATAATGATTACTCCATAATTATTTTTTTTATATTTAAGTTACTAATTGTTTTTTATTACTAAATTGTTGTTTATATTACTACTAAATTGTTTATAAAGATTTTTTAAGTTCTATATTTCTATTTATTGCATTTTTTAAATAATTACCACTACTATAAATACTTTCAGCAATTTTTACATAAGAATCATACTGATTAACATCTTTGAGCTTAAAATAATACTGAGACATCCAAGTATAAGCTAAATACTTCTGATAATTCTCTTTAGCATTATTTAAAGCAAGAGTAAAATACTCTAAAGCTTTCTTATTACTACCACCAGCAATAGCAGGTGCTTTCATATACCCTATTGCTACTCCTAATAATGCATGAAAATTATTCTTATCAGAAGAAAGAACTTTTTCATATATAGCCTTACTCTTTTTTCCATAATCTATTTTTTCTCCTAATGAAGAATAATAAACTATATAAGCCATTAAATGTGCTACGCTAATTAAATAGTCAGAATCATTAGAAGACATATAATTATTATTTTTATTAATTAAGTCTTTTAAATAAAGATATTTCTGCTTATCATCTTCTAAAGACATACTATAAACAAGACCATATATATTATTATAAGTCATATCACTAATTTTAGATTTTATTATTTCTGTCTTATATTTATTAGAAGAATAATAATCATTGTAAAACAGATTTATATCCTTAGAATTAAAAGAATATAATGAATTAGAAATGATGGATATTAGAATATAGAGTATTAAATATTTATACATAAAAAACCTCAAATGTTAGACAAAGCTAACTTAAAGTTTTATCATTCTAACACTATATAAAAAAAATGCAACTCTAAAAATTACAAAAATTAATATTTCAACAGCTACGTTTTGACACATATAAAAATATTTAGTATAATATTATGTTAATAAGATTAATAGAAACTGGATATAGAAAATGATATTTAAATTAAATAAAGTTATAGCAATAATATTTTTAACTTTATTTAATATATTGTACTCACAAAATTTAACGAAAAACGAAAAAATACTACTAAATATAGAACCTTCAAATCAAACATTAAGAGAAACAATAAGAAAAGGCATTCGAAATATAAATATAAAAGATCAAAATGGAAATACTCCTCTACATATAGCAAGTAAAAAAAATAAAGCTGAAGATATAAATCTACTAATTAGACTCGGTGCAAGAATAAATACTACAAACATATATGGAGAGACACCAATATTTGATGCTGTAAATGAAAATAATATAGAAGCAGTAAAAGCACTAATATCAAAAGGAGCAAAATTAGATATTATAAATAATAACAAACAAAGTATACTACATATAGCTACTGTTCGTAGAAATATAGATATTATAAATGAAATATTAAAAAACAATAAAAAAGTCTTGGAAATTGAAGACGGCAGAGGAAATACTCCACTACTCTTAGCAACTATACTAAATATAAATAAAGTAGTAGAAACATTAATAACAAATGATGCAAATATTAATCATACAAATAATATAGGACTATATCCATTAAAAGCAAGTTTATTAAACAATAATAAAAACAATATAGAAATATTAATATCTAATAATGCACAATTAAAAAATGAAGATAAGTATTTATATTATAAGTATAAAATAAAAAATACTCTAACAACACAAAAATCATTTATAATTATATCTATAATAATTATTATTATCTTCTTTAGTGTTATAAAAAAAATATTAAATAATAAATTTTATAAAAAAGAAATGCTTATATTCAAATCTGATGAATCGGAAGCATATTTATTAAAATATAAAAATAACTTATCAGGATATATTTATAATAATAACATAAAATATAAAGCTACAGGAAAACTACTTCCATATATAGGTTTTATAACTATACTTAATAAGAATATAAAAAAACGAATATTATATATCATAACAAAAAGAAAACTAATATTAATAAGCAATAAAATAAAAAGAGTACTATATAAAGTAAATTATAATTTTAATATATACTCTTTAATAGAAAAAAATGTAAAACTATTTGAATCTGTAAAGTATGTTTTAGATTTTACAGCATTTTATATGCATCAAGTTTTAATAATAAAGCATAATAAAGTATTACAAAATAAAATAAATCAAGAAATAAACAAAATAGATATAGATACAAATGCAACAGAAAAAACTATACAAAAAAATATGTCTATAAAATTAAAAGAAAAAATTAAATACCATACAGAAAATATAAAAAATCCATTTGACAATAATATTAGAGAAACAATAAATACTTTAATAACATATATAGACTACAAAATAATATCAATAAAAATACAAAATAAAGACATAATGTCCAATAATAAGATAAACACATACATATATAAAATAGAAGATGGTGAGAGAATAGATAATAAATTAACTTCAATAATAAAAGAAGAATTATTAGATACCTTTATTCAAAAATTTAACTTAAATAAATATTTTCACAATGATATAACAGGACAAACAGAATATGATAAATCAAAATATTTTTATATAGACCCAATATATCTTAATATAATCATAGTAAACACAAAATTTGAAAAGTATAATATAATAGCAATAGAGCATCAAAAATTAAAAGAATACATAAAAGAAAATCATTATCTATACTATATATTCCATAAATGATAAAAAAAAAATGTAATAAATTATGTTAATTAATTGATTTAATTTTTATAATCTAATATAATATAAAACGTTATATAAATCAAAGAGTGGAGAATACAAAATGAAGAAATTATTAACAATACTATTAAGTATATTTATTTCTATTAATATATATGGATATGAAACTATACCATATATGTTCAATAAGCTAATACCTTATGGAATTTCTCCTGATGAAGTTAATGAAATTTTAATATCATCTAATTTTACTACTGCAGAAGTATTACCTGAAGTTGGAACATTTTATATTACAACATACTATCCAGATCCTGATTTAGTATGGTATAACCCACAAACATATAGATGGTATAATGTTAAATTTACAACAAATGATGTCTCTTTAATTTTTAAAAGAGACTCTAAAGTTTCATATTTTAGTTATAAAACACCAGAGGAATTCAAATGTATCACTATAAAAGGTGAAGATTTAGCTGAAACTACTAGTTTAGTAGGAAATGAAAGTAAGTGGGTTTATAAATTTTTCTTTCATAACGATGAATTATTTGCTGTAACATCTCAATATCAAGATCCAAGAGCTGTAGAAAATTACAAAAATAAAAATAAAGATAATCAATATGCAAATCCTGGTTTTATAATACCTAATGCTTTATTTGATAGAGTAATAAATGGTTTTCAAACTAAGTATGGTGGATATCATAATGCTTCTGTTATAACATTAGATAAATTTGCAGATATGCACTATAGAAACTATAGAAATAAACAAACTATAACATCGTTAAATATATATTATACAAAATATTCTTCTAAAAATGTTAATCTTACTATCAATTATATAGATGACTATAGAATGAGTCCTATAGCGAATAGATTTCAAAGATTTATTTATGAAGAATATAAGGATATTGCTGACGTACCTGTAGATATAATAAATGTTATAGATGATCCTAACAAAAAAGCAAAACAATAACGATAATAATATGCGATATATAAAAATATAATAGTTTATTAAATATTATTATAGTTAAAAAAGGAATTGGAATATGGAGTTAGAGAGATTAAGTTTAATAGAAATCCGAGAAAAGCTAAAAAATAAAGAAGTAGATGCACCTACTCTTGTTGATTCTATTATCAGAAATATAGAAGAAGATAATAAAAGAGATGATAAAATATATGCTTATTTAGAGATTTTTAAAGAAGAAGCTTTAGAAAAAGCAAAAGAAGCTCAAGATAGAATCAATAAAGGTGAAAACTTACCATTACTTGGAGTTCCTATAGCTATAAAAGATAACTTATGCTATAAAGATCATACTATGACTTGTTCTTCTAAAATGTTGGAAGGGTATATTGCTCCTTATACAGCTATATCAGTACAACGCTTAATAGATAATGGTGCTATTATAATAGGTAGAACTAATATGGATGAATTTGCAATGGGTGGTACTACAGAAACATCTGATTATGGTGTAACACGTAACCCTGTAAACAGAAAGTATGTTCCTGGTGGTTCTTCAGGCGGTTCTGCTGCTGCTATTGCTGCTAATTTTGCCTATGGGGCTTTAGGTTCTGATACTGGGGGTTCTATTAGACAACCTTCTTCATTTTGTGGTGTTGTGGGTGTAAAACCTACTTATGGTAGAGTTCCTAGACTTGGTTGTGTTGCTATGGCTAGTAGCTTAGATCAGGTTGGACCTATTACCAAAAATGTAGAAGATGCTGCTTTAATGACTAAAATAATAGCTGGATATAACCCTAAAGAAGGAACCACTATTAAATTAGATGTTCCTGACTTTAATGCTAAATTAGATGGCGATATTAAGGGAATGAAAATTGGTATTGCAAAAGAGTATTATGAGACTGATTTAATTAATAAAAAAGTAAAAGAAAATATTATTAATGCTATTGAAAACTTAAAAGCACATGGTGCTGAAGTAGTTGAAATTTCTCTACCAAATGCTAAATATGGTTCTAGAGTATATACTGCGGTTATGGCGGCTGAGGTTGCTAGTAATATGGGTAGATATGATGGAATAAGATATGGTCATCATCCTAAGGGAAATTATAATTTAGATGAATACTATTACGAATCAAGAAGTGTAGGACTTGCATTTGAAACTCGTGCTAGAATGTTATTTGGAACCTTAATGACTGGTAAAGAATATTTCCACTCTCACTATGAACATGCATTAAAGGTTCGTAAACTTATGCAAATGGATTTTGAAACTGCATTTGAAAGTGTAGATGTTATTATATCTCCTACAAGCCCTGTAACAGCTGGTTTATTAGGTACAAGAGATCAAACTAATAGTGAACTTAGTTTTTTAAGTGATAGTTATGCTTCTAATATAAACCTAAGCGGTCTTCCTGCTATGAGTGTTCCTTGTGGTGTAGATGAAAATAGTATGCCTGTAGGTATACAATTTATAACTAATTTCTTTAATGAAGTAGACATGTTTAGAATGGCGTATGCACATCAGATTTCTTTTAATAAATAAAAAGCTTTAATTCCAATAAAAAAGCAGTTGATAAAAATCAACTGCTTTATTTTTTATATAAAAACTAATTAATACTTAGTTTCATAAGGTAAAAGTGCAATATTTCTAGCTCTTTTGATAGCCTTAGTTACTAATCTCTGATGCTTAGAACAAGTACCATTCAAACGCTTAGGCATAATCTTACCACTTTCCTTAACATATCTCTTTAATAATTTAATATCTTTGTAGTCTAAAACGTCTATATCGTTTTTACAAAAATAACAAACTTTCTTTTTAAAGAATTTTTTTCTTGAAGCTGGATCTTTTTCATTAAAAGTATTTCTTTTATCAGCTTTTAATTTAGAGTTCTCTTCATCTGTGCTATTAACTTCTAAATTTTCTGTATTTTCTAATTCCATTATTTTTCTCCTTAAATTAATTAAAATGGTACATCATCATCTTCTTCAGAAAAACCACCACTCATATCCATATTTGTTGGAGTATATGAAGTATTAGAGTAGTTATTATTAGTATTATCATAGTTAGAATTATCCATACTATTATTAGTATTAGAAGCACCAAGCATTTGAATACTTTGTACTATAATTCTAACTCTAGAACGAGTAGCATTAGTATCTTTATCTTGCCATCTTTCTTGTCTTAAAGTACCATTTATAGCTATTTGTTTACCTTTATTTAAATACTTATTAATAGTTTCTGCTGTTTTACCATAAGCAACAGCCTCAAAATAATTAACCTCTGTAGAATTTTTATTACCTGCATAATAATTATTTGCAATAGAAAACTCTGATATAGCATCTCCACTAGGTAAAAATTTTTCTATAGGATCAGCAGTAAGCCTTCCTATAATAATAACATTATTAAAATCTGTTGCCATAATAATAAGCCTCTATTAATATAAAATTAAGCTTCTTTGCTTGTTGTCTCTTCAGTTTCTTTTACTCTTTTCTTTTTCTTACTTTCTTTTTGAATAATTTCATCTAAGCGTACAACAATAAATCTTAAAATACTAAGTTCATAACGTAATTCTTTTTCTATAGCTGCTAAGTTATTGCCATCACACTTAAAGTGATAATAATGAAACTTACCCTGCTCTACTTTACGAATAGGATAGCTTAAATTGTGAACACCATAATCTGCTTCATGAAATATTTCAGCTTTATAGTTTTGTAAAATAGTTTTAATATGATCTTTTGCTTTTTGATGCAGAGCGTCATTAATCTCTGTTACGAATAGAATTTCATATTCTCTCATTTTAACTCCTTGGATAAAGCCTCTTTAAAATAAGAAAATTAAAGAAGCGAAGTAATATATTTCTATATATTATATAAGAAATATATTATAAAGTCAACATAAATTATACTCTTTACGATAATGTATAAAATAGGAGCTTAAGTTTATGATTATTAAATTAATTGGTATAGTTATAATTGTTGTAGGGTTTATTTTAAAGCTTGACACTATATCTATAGTTTTACTTGCAGGTATTGTTACAGGATTAGTGTCTGATATGAGTATTATAGATATACTATCATTTTTAGGTACTGCATTTATAGAAAATAGATACACTACCCTACTACTTTTAACACTTGCAACTATAGGACTATTAGAGAGAAATGGACTTAAAGAACAAGCAACAAAATGTATATTAAAAATAAAAAATGCTACAGTTGGAAAAATATTTAGTATATACCTGTTTATAAGAACAATAACAGGAGCCTTATCAATAAAACTTGGGGGGCATGTGGAGTTTATACGTCCTTTAATATACCCTATGGCAAAAGGTATGATAGAAAGCAATAAAATATATAATAAAAAAATAGATGAAGAAATTAAGGGAGTTGCTAATAGTATGGAGAACTATGGTAATTTTTTTGGACAGAATTTATTTTTAGCTTCACCTGGAATATTATTAGCTATAAGTACATTAAATGAGCTTGGAATAAAAAATATTGATGGAGCTTCTTTTGCTATTGCAACTATACCTATAGCTATAACATCATTTATAGTTGGAGCTATAAGAAATTATTTACTTGATTTGAAAATAAAAAGATTAATAAAAGATTTGAAAAACTAATTTAAGGTATAAAATATGAATCAAACTATTTTAGAAATATTATATATTATAAGTGGTGTAATAATAACAGTATGTGGAGTATATACTTTAAAAAATAAAGAAGGTAAAAAGAAATTAACTTCTTCACTATTTTGGTTTATACTTGGATTTATATTTATATTTGGAAAGCATATACCGTCATATATAGTTGGTTTTCTTCTAATTGTACTTGCTATTTTAACATTAACAAAGAGAATATCATCAGATGCACTAAAAGTAGCAAATGATGAGTATAGACTAAAAAGAGCTGAAAAACTAAATAATCTTATATTTATACCTGCTATTTCTATAGGTATTGGCACTTTATTATTTAGTAAATTTACAAATTTTGGAGGTCTTATATCTTTGGGACTTGGCTCTATATTATCTCTAATTGTAACATTAGTTGTAACAAAAGAAAATATAAAATATGTACCATATGAATCATCAAGATTATTACAACAAATAGGACCTAACTTAATATTACCTCAACTATTAGCATCATTAGGAGGACTTTTTAATGTAGCTGGAGTTGGTGTTGTTATATCTGGACTTATGAAAAATATTATACCAGAAGGTAATATTTTATTTGGGGTTATAGGATATGCTTTATCTATGATGATATTTACTATTGTTATGGGTAATGCTTTTGCTGCTTTTGCTGTTATTACGGCGGGTATAGGCTATCCTTTTGTTATAGCATTGGGAGGGAATCCTGTTATTGTTGGAGCTCTGGGACTTACTTCTGGATATTGTGGAACTTTACTAACTCCAATGGCAGCAAACTTTAATATAATCCCTGCTACGATATTAGAAATGGAAAATAAAAACGGAGTTATATTAGCTCAATTACCAATAGCTATTATAATGCTTATTGCCAATATAGTATTTATGTATTTATTAGCTTTTTAATTTATTAATATATATAATAATATATTTTAAGGAGATAAAATGAAAGTATTAATAACAGGATTTGAACCGTTTAATAAGGAAAATATAAATCCATCTTGGGAAGCTGTTAGAATACTACCAGATGAAATAGATGGACACTCTGTAGTAAAATTACAATTACCTACTGTATTTAGTAAATCATCTAAACTTCTAATAGAAAATATAAAAACTCATAATCCAGATATAGTTATATCTGTAGGTGAAGCAGGAAATAGAACTGATATTACTATAGAAAGAGTAGCTATAAATATAGATGATGCTAAAATAGAAGATAATGAAGGAAATAAACCTATAGACAAACCTATAGTAGAAAATGGTAATGGTGCTTATTTTTCTACACTTCCTATTAAAGATATAGTAGAAAATATTAAAAAAGCTATTATACCAGCTTCTGTTTCAAATACAGCAGGTACTTATGTATGTAATCATATAATGTATTCAACTTTACATTATATAAAAGAAAATAAGCTTAATATAAAATCAGGTTTTATACATGTACCATATTTACCTATTCAAGTTTTAGATAAAAAAAATACTGCTTCTATGGAGCAAACTACTACTTCAAAAGCATTAGAAATAGCTATAAAAACTACTTTAAATAGCTTTTAAAGTTTATGATTTTAATTGACTTTTTAAGTATAATATCATAGACTTGATATATAATATTTAATATAGGTATTTCTTAATATGAAAAAAGCACTACTTATTAGTATCTTAATATGTTCATTATATGCAAATTTATTTCCTAAAATGGGATTATACCTCGGGTTTACGAGTCTATTTGGATTAAGTGGTTCTACTACAACAGCTAATAAGATTTTTCCTGAGGAGTTTAGAAATTTTGATACAGGATTTACATTTAATATAGGATTAAAGCATAGTCTTAATAATATATTAGCATATTCAGTGCTTTTAGATTTGGGATATTATCATGATTCTTATGAGTTTAAATATGAAACTCAAGAATATAATAGTAGGATTGTAGAATCATATCAATTTGAAAATTTCTTAGTAGGTATTTTAACTCGATTTCATCTATCATTTTTTTCTATAGGTGTTGGCGGTGGAGCTAAAATTCCTACTATGGGATATTATTCTAAAGAAGGATTAACTGAGAGAAATAGATATTTTTTAAGTTATGGTGATATGAATGATATATTTGATCATGTAGTCATACCTTATCTTAAACTAACTTTAGATTTTAGCATTTTAAATTATCTATTATTAGGTGCTTATGTTAATTATGATTTTCCTATATCAATAAAACCTAATAATTATCTTAGTGAAAATATGATAAATAAATCACCTATGTCTGGTCTTGATATTGGAATACAGTTTGGATATTTTATAAGCTTTTATAAAAACAATTAATTATTTTTTAAAAATTAAAGAACTTATAAATTGTTCTATGACTATATTCTTCATTAACATCTAAAATTATACTTGGAAAATGATTATAATTAAGAGCTGAAGAAAAATACTGTGCTTCCAAGCAAAATGCTTCAAAAGAATTAAGTTTTTGACCTCTAACTTCCAAGTTATTTAAGTGATTAGCTGTATAAAATAAAATAGAAGGTTTTGTAGTATATACTTCTAATCCTATACCGCTTTCTTCTGATATAACTTCTACTCTCTTTTTAGTTATATCATTAGAACTAAAAATATAGCAATTATCAATACCATTATTTTTTTCTATAGCATCATTTATATATTTTAGTGAAGAAAAATCATATATTGTATTTTCTGTTTTCTTTATTTCTCCTGTAGTTATACCGTTCTCATCTTCTGCAAGGTAATATTTTGCATCTATAAATATTTTATGATTATTAATTTTTCCAGAACCATTTAAATTAAAATAAGAGTGATTCATAATATTAACTGGTGTTTTTTTATCTGTAGTGGCATAATAGTCTATAATAAGTGCGTTATCTTCTGTTATAGTATATATTACCTTTAAATCTAAATTTCCAGGATATCCCTCTTCTCCATCTTTAGATAAATAAGAAAATTCAATTATATTATTATCTATTATATTAGAAGAATAAAATACATAAGAAAGACCATCTACACCTCCATGTGTATGATCTTCTCCTTTATTTGCAGTAAGTCTATATTCTATATTATCTATTAAAAATTTAGCCCCTATAGTTCTTCCAGCAACTCTACCAGTAGTAGCACCCATATGTCCATTTTTAAACTTTGCACTATAAAAATCTATATTATCAGAACCAAAAGCCACTTCGATACTATTTCCAAATTTATCAGGAAAATAAATACCAGTAATAGAAGCTCCAACATCAGCAAGCATAACCTTAAAGCCATTTTTATTAGATATAGTATAAAGTAGTGAATTCTTACCAAAATCTTTTTTTATAATATCAAACATATTCATTCCTATAAAAGTTATTTAGATATAATTTGCACATAAACTTTTCTATTTCTAGCACCATCAAATTCAAAAAAGTAAATATCCTGCCAAGTACCAAGAACTATTTTACCATTTTCTATAATAACAGTAATACTCGGAGATACAAGTGATGATAATAAATGTGCTTGAGAGTTTCCTTCAGCATGTCTGTAATTATCAAACTGTGGTACTAACTTATTAAAAGCTTTTTTCATATCATAAACAACATCAGGATCAGCATTCTCATTAATACCCACCCCAGCCGTTGTATGAGGCACAAATATAGTAGCTATTCCATTTACTACATTCTCTTTATTTATACAATTTTGTACATCGGCTGTTATATCTACTATATCTATTCTTTCATTTGTTTTTATATTGATTGTATGCATATTAAGACCTATCCTATTTTTTTAATAGTCTCTTCTCTCACTAATTTATCCATTTTTATAATATTTTCTATAGTTAAACTTAAATCTATATTTATATTAATAGCTTCTCTAACTATAGTAAAAATATCTGTAAACTTTATTTTTTTACTTAAAAAAGAGTAGACACAAATCTCATTAACAGCATTAAGTAAACAAGGATAAAGACCACCTTTATTACCACATTCATAAGCATATTTAAGCATAACAAATTTATCAAAATCCATTTTATAGAAATTAAGTTCAGAGTGCTCATATAATTTTAATTTTTCAAATGGAGTATTTCTTATCTCAGGAAAAGTTAAGGCATGTTGTATTGGTAGACGCATATCATTTTTTCCAATCTGGGCATATATCTCACCATCTATAAACTCTACCATAGAATGTATTAAACTTTGTGGATGAATTATAGTCTCTATTTTTTCATAAGGCATATTAAATAAATAATGTGCTTCTATAACTTCAAAACCTTTATTCATCATAGTGGCACTATCTATTGTTATTTTACTCCCCATTGACCAAGTAGGATGTTTTAATGCTTCTTCTACTGTAATTTTAGAAAAATCTTCTATAGAAGTTTTAAAAAATGGACCACCTGAAGCTGTTAAAATTAATTTTTCTACTGATTTATAATTATTTGTAGAGTCAAAATGTTTTAATATCTGAAATATTGCAGAATGTTCACTATCTATTGGTATTAAGCTTGAATTATATTCTTTTAATAAGTTATTAATAATTTCACCACCTACTACAAGTGTTTCTTTATTTGCAAGTGCTATAATTTTAGATTTTTTTATAGCTTCTATTGTAGGTAAAAAACCAGAATATCCAACAAGTGCATTTACTAATATATCAAAATCAATATCTCTTACAAAATTTGATATACTATCATTATAAATAATTGTATCATCTATATTTTTATTTTTTATATCTAATAAAGCATCTTTATCTGTAATATGTACATATTTAGGCTTAAACTCTTTTATTTGATTTAAAAGTTCATCAATTTTAGTATTTGTAGAAAGTCCAACTATTTCAAAATCATTTGAAAACTCTCGAATAACAGAACAAGTATTAACACCTATAGAACCAGTAGAACCTAATATTAGAACTTTCTTTTTCATTTATAATCTCCATTTCTTAAATCATTATATTCTTTTCTGTATCTCTATCAAAAATATGTACTCTACTATTATCAAAACTAATATATACTTTATCATCTATTTTAAAATCTTCTACAGAATATGTTTTTACGATAATTTGAATATTATTTATATTAAGATAAATATAGCTTTCAGAACCAGCCATCTCTACAACATCAATATATGCTTCTATACTAAGATCATTTATTTTTTCTCTACTTACAAATATATTCTCAGGACGTATACCTATAATAACTTCTTTATCAATATACTTATTATCTATATTATTATAATCTATATATATTTTATTATCACAAAACTCAAAATAAAACCTATCATCCTTTTTAAGCTTAGTATTAATAAAATTCATCTGCGGAACACCTATAAAACTCGCTACAAAAATATTATTAGGCTTATTATAAATAGTTTTAGAATCAGAAGCTTGCATTATTTCACCATCTTTCATAACCACTATTCTACTACCCATAGTCATAGCCTCAACCTGATCATGTGTAACATATATAAATGTAGTTTGAAGTTTTTTATGAAGCTTTATAATTTCTGTACGCATTTGTACTCTTAATTTTGCATCAAGGTTTGATAAGGGTTCATCAAGCAAAAAAACAGAAGGATTACGTACCATAGCACGTCCTAATGCAACTCTTTGTCTTTGTCCACCTGATAATTCTTTTGGTTTTCTATTAAGTAGTGATGATATATCTAATATACTTGCTACCTCTTCTACTCTTTTTCTTATTTCTTCTTTTGGAATCTTTCTAATCTCAAGAGCAAAAGACATATTCTTATAAACATTCATATGTGGATATAGTGCATAATTTTGAAAAACAAAAGCTATGTCTCTATCCTTAGGAAGTACATTATTAACTAATCTATTATCTATATAAATATTTCCCGATGTAGCCTCTTCAAGCCCAGCTATCATACGTAAAGTAGTAGATTTACCACAACCAGAAGGACCAACTAAAACCAAAAATTCTTTATCTTCTATATCTAAATTAAAGTCTTTTATAACTTCTATATTGTTATAATTCTTTTTGATATTTTCTAATCTAATACTAGACAATATAATTACCTCAGATAAACTTATAAAACAAAGTATATAAACTTTTATTAACATTGTCAATAATATAAAATTAACTTGACTATAAATAAAAAATTTAATATTATAAAAACTAAATTTAATAAAAGGTAATAATTCAATGATTAGAGATTTAGTAATATATGGAGATGAAAGATTAAAACAAGAATCTGATATTGTTGCTTCTGTAGATGATGAAATAAAAACTTTAATAGATGATATGTTTGAAACTATGTATAGTGCGAGAGGAGTTGGTCTTGCTGCCGTACAAATTGGAGTAATGAAAAGAGTTATTGTTATTTCAGTTCCTGATTGGGATGATGATAAAAAACCAGATTTTAAAATGGCATTAATTAACCCAGAAATAACTTGGCATAATGAAGAAATGGAAATTTTAGAAGAAGGTTGTCTTTCTATCCCTAATATACGTGATGATGTAGCAAGATTTACTCATATAAAAGTAAAATATATGGACACAGAAGGCAATAATAAAGAAATGAATGCATACGACTATGTAGCTAAAGTATTACAACATGAAATAGATCACACTAACGGTATACTATTTATAGACAGATTAGAAGCACATCAAAAAAGAAGATTAAAAAGAGACTTAAAAGAACTTAGAAATAAGTATAAAAAATAAAAAAAATTCTATTTTTTAGTTGACATTTTTTTAGAATTATTATATTATAATATAACACTTGATGAGAAAGAGATTTCTTAATCAAACGGGCCAATAGCTCAGTCGGTAGAGCATCGCCCTTTTAAGGCGGTTGTCGAAGGTTCGAGCCCTTCTTGGCTCACATAGGTCTTTAATATAATACCTATAAATGCCGGTGTGGTGAAGAGGTTTAACACACAGGATTTTCATTCCTGCATTCGCGGGTTCGAAACCCGTCACCGGTTCATAAAATAAAAAAAGGCTATCTATTAATTTGGATAGTCTTTTTTATTTATATACTATTAATAAATAAATTATTAATAGTATATTTTAATTTAATATTAAACAACATAATTATATATAAACCAAAAATGGCAGAATGAACCTATAAGAACAAAGATATGAAATATATCATGAGTAAATTGTTCTGTTCTTTTATTATACTTCTTACCAAAGGCATATAAAAATGCTCCTATAGTATAAAAAATACCACCACCTAAAAGCCAGATAAGAACATTTATACTAAAAATACTTATAAGTGGTTTAAAAGCAAATATAATTATCCAACCCATAAGAACATATATAATACTTGCTAATACCCTATTTTTATGAGTAGAACTAATATTAGATATTACTCCAAATAAAGCACAAAACCATATAATAGATAATATAGATATACCAATACTTTTAGGTAATGCACAAATACAAAGAGGTGTATATGTAGCAGCAATAAATATGTATATACTCATATGATCTAACTTTCTAAAAAATTTCTTAACTCTTCCAGATGGAAAAAAATGATATATAGAACTACTACTATAAAGTAATATAATACCTACCCCATATACAATAGAAGCTATTATACTTAAGCTATTATCAACTCTAATAATCATTAAAACAAGTCCAGCAATTCCTAATAAAGCACCAACACTATGTGATATTGCAGAATAAAGCTCTCCTATATAAACCTTATTACTCGATACGTTCATAATCACCCCTTTAATATTTTATATAAAAGAGGATAATATAATTTATATTTTTTATAATCATTAAGAATAACTATTTATATAAAATATAGATAGCTAATTATAACTACTGATAGTATACTATACTACATATCATACAATTTATTAATTTTATACTTAACATTTAAGTTTAAGTCTTCAGCAGTAGGAAGAGGATACTCATACCAATTGGCATTATTATATGGTCTCCAATTAGTATTCATCCCTATATATCCATTATTTTCTCTCCACATATTCACTTTATTAGTATAATTTTCATTTTTAGCAACAATAATATAAAGATCATTATCTCTAACTTCAAATGCTGTAATAATAGATATATCTTTATCTTTAAAATTTTTAATAGAAGCAAAATCTATTTGTTTATCTAATAAGTCATAAGTATTATTAACTACATCTAAGTTATATAAATTAAATGCTGGAATATTATTAATTACAAAATTTTTAACTGATAATATTCTATAATAGAAAGCAATATTATTTTCTACTTTATATAATATATACTTAATAGGTTCTTTATACCCATAAATAAAAATATCAATATCACCATTATTTTTAAATCTATATACATTTTCTAAAGGATCAATGCTATACTTATTTTTTACTTTATTAATCCATATTTTAGATTCATCAGTAGTAAGATCAGACTGAGGTATAGTCACACAAGAAAATGTGAAAAATAATATCAATAATAAAATTATATGCTTCATAAATATTATTTATAGATATGATTTTATAATATCAAAGTAAAATTTACAATATACAAAAAATGTACTTGCAATTATACAGACTTAAAATAGAATAGAAGTCAAAATAATAAAGAGTTATTTTTAATTATTTTCTTGGAGAATAATAATAATGATAAAAAATATAGCTAATGTTAAATTTAGAGATAACAATATAGCTAAATTTGAGCATTTACATATAGATAATTTAAATATAAAGGATAGATGTGTTATAGAAACAGATGATGGCATAGAACTTGGTGATATTATAAACTTTGAAGATATAGATTTAAGTAAATTAGATAAATCAAGCTGTTGTGGATGTTGTAATAGTCATGATGATGATGATTCTAACTCTATGGAAGATATTGAAATAGACTCGGATGAAGAAGAAATAAATATTCCTATAAAGAAAGAAAAAATTTATCATATACTAAGATTGGCAACAGAAAAAGATATAGAACAATTTCAAAATAATAAAAAAGATGCCTTAGATGCTTTTGAAATATGTAAGAAAAAAGTAGAAAAGTATAATCTTAATCTTAAATTAACAAGTGCTTATTATTTTCTAGATAGAGCTAAATTATTGTTTGAATTTATAGCAGATGAGCGTGTAGACTTTAGAGAGCTTGTAAAAGACTTAGCAGCACAATTTAGAACTAGAATAGAATTGAGACAAATAGGTGTTCGTGATGAGGCTAGAAATATAGGTGGATGTGGTATATGTGGACGAGAGCTTTGTTGTAGATTAAAGAAAAGTAAATTTGAAACTATAAGCATAAAAATGGCTAAAGAACAGAGCATACTATTAAATACTATGAAAATATCAGGGCAATGTGGACGCTTAATGTGTTGTTTGGCTCATGAATACAAGGCATATTGCGACTTAAAAAAAGATTTACCTAAAGTTGGTACTAAACTTATATTTAATGGAATGCCTTCTACAATAAAAGATTTGAACTCATTAAACAAAAAATTACTTATAGAAACTGAAGATAAAAGACTTATATATATAAATGCTTCAGATCTACAAGAGATAGATGAAATACTTGTAGCTAATGTAGATATAAAAAGTAAATAAATATATTGTAGAAATAGAAAAGGATACAAAATGAGTAAGAAAATTATGCTAAGTGGAATACAACCTACAGGCTCTTTACATATTGGTAATTATTTTGGAGCTTTAAAAAATTGGGTTAATATTATAGATGAATATTATGGATTTTTTTGTATAGTAGACTATCATGCTATTACAGTTGAATATGATACAAAAGAAATGCAAAATAGAATATTTGATGCTGCTGTAGAGTATTTAGCATCTGGATTAGATCCTAAAAAATGCTCTATTTTTGTACAGTCTGATGTAAAAGCTCATACAGAACTATCTTGGATATTTAATTCTATAATACCAGTAGCAGAATTAGAAAGAATGACTCAATATAAAGATAAATCAAAAAAAAATGTAGACAATATAAATGCAGCTCTTCTAACCTACCCTTCTTTAATGGCTGCCGATATTCTTTTATACAAGCCTAAGATAGTACCTGTTGGTGAAGATCAAGAACAACATGTAGAATTAACAAGAATGATTGTTAGAAAGTTTAACAATAGATATGGAGAGTATTTCCAAGAACCAGAAGTTTATCATGGAAAAGTATTGAGAATATTAGGGTTGGATGGAAGTACAAAAATGAGTAAATCATTGAATAATCATATACCTCTTAATATAACATCTGAAGAAACAGAAAAACTTATAATGAAAAAGGCTGTAACTGACACTAATAGAAAATTAAAGACTGATAAGGGTAATCCTGATATATGTAATGTATTTAACTATCATAAGATATTTTCTACAGATGATGAACAAAAAGAAATATATTCAGCTTGCACTAATGCTAGTATTGGATGTGCAGATTGTAAAAGAAAATTAGTTTGTAATGTTAATAAAGAATTGGAGCCTATTAGAGAGAATATTAATAAGTTTAAAAATGAAAAGTCTTATGTATATGATGTTCTTAAAGAAGGTGCTAATAATGCTAATAAGGTGGCATCTCAAACTTTATATGAAGTTAGAGAGTTAATGGGACTTAATGACAAAAATAGATATTAAATATAATAAAAATATTTAAGGGGGAATATATTATGTCTAATATTGCATTTTTATTTCCAGGACAAGGTTCTCAGTGTACTGGTATGGGTAAATCTTTATATGATAATATCTCAGAATCTAAAGAGATATTTGATAGAGCTTCTAATATACTTAGCGATATAGATATTAAAGCTTTATGTTTTGAAGGTAGTGAAGAAGACTTAAAAAAGACAGAGAATACTCAGCCTGCACTTGTTACTGTTGGTATTGCTATTTATGAAGCTTTAAAGTCTAAGGGTATTAGTGGTAATATATTTGCAGGGCATAGTCTTGGAGAAATAACTGCTTTATGTGCTGCTGGATACTTGAGCTTTGAGGATGCTATTAAGATTGCACGTACTCGTGGATTATTAATGTCTAAGGCTGGTGCTGATGCTTCTTATGGTATGGCTGCTGTTACTAATCTTGATTTTGATACTGTTAGTAAGTGTATGCCTGAAAATCAGGATGTTGTAGCTGCTAATTATAATTTAAAAGATCAGATTGTAATATCTGGTTTATCTAAAGCTATAGAAGATGTAACTCCAAAACTTATGAAAGCTGGTGCTAAAAGAGTACTACCTTTAAAGGTATCAGGGGCTTTCCATTCACATTTTATGAAGAGTGCAGCTGATAATCTAAAAGAATTTCTAGATAGTATAGAAATAAAAGATTCTCAAAATAAAGTATATTCAAATGTTACAGCAAATATTCATAATAAAGAAACTATAAAAGATAACTTATACAAGCAAATGTTTTCTACTGTAAGATGGTATGATAGTATGAACAACATGAAAGAACAAGGTATTACTAAAATATATGAATGTGGTCCTGGTAAAGTATTAGTTGGTATGACTAAAAAAATATCAGACTCTATAGAAGCAATACCTGTTTATGATATAGATTCTCTAAACTCAATTAATGAATAATAAATAAGGGGCTTATAAAAAGCCCCTTTATTTTATTTAACTAATTTTATTAAATTAATTAGATTTTACCAACTAAATCAATACTTGGCTTTAATGTAGAAGCACCTGGCTTCCATTTAGCAGGACAAACTTCACCACCATTTTTAGCAACAAACTGAGCAGCTTGAAGTTTTCTAACTAAATCAGCAGCATCACGACCAATACCCATATCATTAACTTCATAAGCCTTAATCTCACCTTCAGGGTTAAGAATGAAGCTACCACGTAAAGCTTGACCAGACTCTTCTACTAATACTTCAAAGAATCTAGCTAATAAACCAGTAGGATCACCTAACATAGTATATTTAATTTTACCTATAGCTGGAGAAGCATCAGCCCAAGCCTTATGTACAAAATGGCTATCTCTAGATACAGAATAAACTTCAGCTCCTAAAGACTTTAATTCTTCATAATGATCTTGTAAATCTTCTAATTCAGTAGGACAAACAAAAGTAAAGTCTGCTGGATAGAAACAGAAAATACTCCATTTTCCTAATACATCATTTTTAGTAACTGTTTTAAACTCACCTGTTTGATATGCATCAACTTTAAAGTCAATAAGTTTTTTATTAATTAAACTCATTTTTATAACTCCTTCGATTTATTAATAGTGTTAATATATACTAACAGTAGTTTTTTGTCAATAAGAAAAAAACTTATTTATTAATAAATATTACTAAAAGCTAATTTAAATCTTAAAGTAATTAATAATATCTACAAGCCTATGAGAAGTTCTACTTAGACCATCACCTGCTGTTTTAGATTTATCAGCAAAAGAAACATTTTCTTGTATATTAGAACTAATATCAAGAATGGCTCTATTAAGTTGTTCTATCTCTCTTTGTTGTTCTATTGCAGTAGAAGACATTTCTTCTATAATTTTAGAAGTATCATCTATTTTATTTTTAATTTCTATAAATATATTTTTAGATTTTCTTGCTATTTCTGTAGCATTTTTAATATTAGTTTCTGATTCTAAAACCAAGTTAGTAATATCTTTAGCAGAATTTTGAGTATTTTGTGCTAAGTTTCTAACCTCAGCAGCAACAACTGCAAATCCTTTACCCTGCTCACCAGCACGTGCAGCCTCTACAGAAGCATTTAATGCAAGAATATTAGTTTGAAAAGCAATATCTTCAATTATTTTAACAATACTAGAAATCTTAGTACTAGTATCAAAAACTTTTTCTATATTAGAAGTAGTTTGCTCTATAATAAGACTAGCTTCTTCTACAGATTCTTGTGAAGTTGTCATCATATTATCTGCATCTATAGACATTTTAGTAGAAGCTTTAATAGTAGAATCTATCTTAGACATAGAAGATACAGTACCATCAATAGAGCGTGAAGCATTTTCCATTTTATCTAATAAACCATCATTACTACTTGAAATATCCGAAGACATACTATCTATAGATGAAGCAATAACATGTATATCAGATATAATATTTTGTAACTTATTAAAAGCCATATTAAAGCCATATGATATTTGCTCTAATTCATCTCCACTATTTGAAGACCTTTTTAAGATATAATCTGGTATTTTAAAGCTAAGGTCTCCATCACCTAATTTTGTAACACAAGTTGCTAAGTCTTCTAATACATTTGTAATTTTTTTAGTTACATACAATATAATAACAATAGCAGTAATTATTAAAATTAAAATAGTAACTATAACTGTAATATATGTAATTGTAGTTACAGAAGAATAAAACTCACTTTCATCTATACTAACAGCAGAAGTCCAAGGAATATTATTTAGAGTAGTAAATATCATTATAGAATTAAGCCCTGTATTCATACTTAAAAACTTAATAACACCTTTTTCATTATTTCCTCTTGCTTGTTTATTTATTTCCTTAACTACTGTATTACCAAGTATATTGGGATTTTTATGTCCTATAATGCCATCTATATCACTAATAAGAAAAGTTCTACCAGATTTTCCTACAGTAATAGGATTATAATATACTTTAAGAAATTCATCCCATTTAAGAGTAACTGCGAGAATACCTAAAACATTACCAGCACTATTTCTTATTCCTGAATATATATTTAAAGAAAGTTTATCATTTAATTTTTTTATTTCTGAAGATATTGAAAACTCATAATTAGAATTTTTTAAAGATATTAAATCTGAAGAATTATCACTTTTAGAATAATAATCTTCCGAACTATCAGAATAAGAAAGCAAAATATTCCCATCCAAGTCTAATATATAAAAAGCATTATATTTATCTTTTAGCAAATAAAATTTATAACTTAAATCTCTATCTAAAATAGCTCTACTCTCTTCATTTTTAGTTTCTAAATAATCTATACTAGAAGAAGTAGTAGAAAATAATTTCATCATCTCTTTTTTTTCATAAACCCAATTATCCATACGAGAAGCATAAGCTGTAGATAAATCTTGAAACCCTGATACTGCTACTTTTGTAATAGCATCAGAAAATAAATATATTAATGCTGATAATAAACCAATTATCATTATAGTTACAGTGGAAACTATGATAAATGGTATTTTTATCCTTAAACTTCCTAATTTTTTCATAATTTAGTATTCCTTTCATTATAATAGATTAAATATAATATATTATTCAATATTAATCAATACTGATTAATACTTCTCTTGGTTTTGAACCATTTTCAGGACCTACTATTCCTTGCCTTTCCATAATTTCTACTATACGAGCGGCTCTATTATATCCTATTTTTAATCTACGTTGTAAGAAAGAAGCAGAAGCTTTTCCAGTACGAGCTACAAGTTTAACAGCATCTTCCCATAATACTTCATCTAATATATCTTCTTCATCAGTATTCTTATCATCATCACTACCTTCCAAAGCTGCAATTAAGCTCTCATCAAATAAAGGAGACATACCACCAGATAAATAGTCAACAACCTTCTTAACCTCATTATCAGAAACAAAAGCACCCTGAATACGCTCAGGCATTTGACTACCAGAAGCACAAAATAAAGCATCTCCTTTACCAAGTAATTGTTCTGCTCCAGACATATCTATTATAATACGAGAATTAGTTTTATTTGGAACTTGGAATGCTATTCTTGTTGGAAGATTAGCTTTAATAACTCCTGTAACTACATCAGCAGAAGGACGCTGTGTTGCTATTATCAAATGTATGCCAACTGCTCTACTCATACCAGCCAAACGAGATATTAAATCCTCAACCTCCTTAGAAGCTACAACCATTAAATTATGAAGTTCATCTATAACCAATACTATATAAGGAAATAGTTCTAAAGGTTCTCCATTAAATTCTGTTTCACCTTCTGCTAATAGTTGCTTTACTTTTTCATTGTAAGTCTTAACATTACGAACAAAGAATCGCTCCATTCTCTCATAACGCTTCTCCATTATATCTACAATATAGCGTAATACTATAGTAGCCTTTTTTTCATCAGATACTACAGGTGACATCAAATGAGGAATACCGTTATATATAGAAAGCTCTACTCTTTTTTTATCTACAAAGATAAATTTAAGCTCATCAGGTCTAAACTTATATAAAAGTGAAAGAATAATAGTAGATAAACAAACACTCTTACCAGAACCAGTTGTTCCAGCAACAAGTAAATGTGGAGCATCAGACATATCTGTGATAACATTATTACCATATATACCCTTACCAAGTACAAAAGGTATTTCTAATTTAGAACTTCTAAAATCACTACTCTCTAAAACATCTCTTAAAAATACAGCATTTCTAACCTTATTTGGTATCTCAATTCCTATAACAGATCTTCCTGGTATTGGTGCTATTATTCTAACACTCTCTGAAGCTAGTGCTAATGCTATATTATCTGTTAAATTTGAAATTTTTGATACTCTTGTACCAGCTGCCAATTCTAACTCATAACGAGTTATAACAGGACCTCTTGATACTCCTGTAACTTTTGCTTCTATATTAAAGTCTAATAATGTATTTTCTAACTGTATGGCTGTTTGTTTAATAGCTTCAAGCATAGCATTATCATTTACAGGAACTGATTTGTTTAATAAATCTATTGGTGGATAACTATAATGTTTATCTACATAGTTAGAGTCAAAATTAGATTGTATAAAATCTGAATTTGTAGTAGTAGGTTTTAATATATAAGTTTTTTTATTAAATGTATTTACACTATTATTTTCTTCTTCTTTTATATTTGAAAATCTATTTGTATTTATATCTTCTTTTATATCTTCTATATAATTTTCTATATTAACTTCTTCATTAGTTTCTTCCATAGTAGGAGATACAGTAGAAGATATATTTCCATCAAATGAGTCAAAATTATTATCTATATCAGAATATACATCATCACTTACAAAAGTATTATGCTCTTCATCATCTATATTACTTTCTATATCATCTTCTATTGAATTAAAATTATTAATCAATTTATCTTCATCCAGAAAGCCATTATTATTATACTCATTATTAAATACATTTTCTTCTTTATTGTTAAAGTCTCTAACAACATCTCTTCTAAAGTTTGGTATATGATCCTCTCTATTATACTCTCTCTTAGAAGCATATCCCATAGAAAACTCAAAAGGCTTCACTTCATTATTGTCATAACTATCATACTCATTATTATTTTCTTCAGATATATTTTCATACTCTTCTTCATAATAATTATCTTCATATGAATTATAAGAAATATTATTATGTAAACTATTTTTTTTATTTCTCTCTACAATATTTCTCAACTTTGAAAGTACATCATCTTTAATTTCTTCATTAGTCTTAGACATTTTAACTGTATCTTCAGATTCACTATATAGAGTATCATCATTGTAACTTGTATTATTATCAAAGATACTCTTACCACTTATGTATTCATTATAACTATTATCAGCACTTGTAGTTGCTTTTATATAACTTTTATTTACATTATATTTAAAATTATTAGAATCATTATAAATAGCCTTTTTAAAATCTGAAGCACTATGAGTATTAAAATTTATCTCAAGCATATCTTCATTATTATCATTAAATGATATGCTATTATTAATACTATTAGATAAATCCTTATTATAATTTAGACTATCATTATTATTCAATTTATCAGCATTACTAAAACCAAAAACAGCCTCAACCAAAATTATTCCTATATCATCATCACTATTATCAGTATAATTAATATCAAAACTATTGCTTCTTAATTTTCCAAGTATTCCAGCAATTTCTCTCTCTCTTTTCTCATCATATTCTTCACAAAAGTTCTTAATATTATCATCAATATCATTGTAGTACACATCAAATGAATGTCTACTATTTTGTTTTAATTCTTCTCTATACTTATCCTCATCAAAAAAGTTATTAGTATCTTTTTTTTCAATAAAAGGTATAGATGAATATGACTCTCTTTTAGAAAAAAATGGAACTTTCTCTTCCTCTACTATTTCTATAGAGTCATCAATTATATCATCATAATTTTCTTCTTTTTTATCACTACTATATACATTAGTATCTACTTTTTTATTTATTATATTATATATATAATTAAAAATATGATTTTTTCTATCTCTTAGTAAAGATACATCTATACTCTTAGCTGTAGATAATACTTTTTTAGATAAACTAAGTAAAGACAACTTAAAGAATGCAATAGCTCCAACAATAAAAAAAGAAACTATTATTAAAAATGCTCCAACTCCACCAAAAATAGATATTAAAAAATCTCCAATAATTTGCCCTATTATTCCACCTTTAAAATAATAATTTATACTACCAAGTATTATATTTAAAAATGTAGAAAATAAAATCATAAATATAATAGTAAGTGAAGATGGTAATAAAATATTATCAAATTTATTTTTTACAATAGTATTAAAACCTATATATCCAAGAAGTATAGGAATAATAATAGATGTAAAACCAAAAGATATAAAAGAATAATAAGATATATATGCACCAAATATACCAAGTAAATTTTTTATATTAGCATTAGAATTAATATCATCCATACTCATACTAACATAAGAAAGTAGTAATATTCCAGAAAATAAAAATAATAAAAAACCAATAATATCATAAGAAATATTTCTATTAGAATAATCTACAGAATTATTTTGAGCTTTATTTTCTAATCTCTTTCTTTTTATTAGCTTTTTTAAATTCTTATTATTAAAAAACATAAACCCAAACTCCAATTATAATATAGCCGATGTAAAATATATTGTAACAGCAGCACCAACTATAATACAATAAAAGCCAAACTTATATAAATCGCCCTTCTTTAAAAATAAAAGTAAAAACTTTAAAGATATTATTCCAAATATAAAAGAAGTAACAAAACCAACTAAAGCATACTCTAAATTAAAATTCGAATTCAAAATATTTTTTAAAGAAAGAAGTAAAGCACCAAAAATAGCAGGTAAAGATATTAAAAAAGAAAATCTACCAGCAAACTCTCTACTAAGACCTAAAAATAAAGCTATACTAATAGTCATACCAGATCTTGATATACCAGGTAGAACCGCTATAGATTGTGCTATACCAATTATTAATGCATTATAATATGTAGTAGTAAGTACATCTTTTTTTACTGTAATATTATCTGTCTTTTTAGTCATAAGTAAAATAGAGCCTGTTATAATCAAGTTAAGCCCTATTCTATGTAATTCTATATTACTTAGATATTTTTCTAATAATAGTCCAACTATTGCTACAGGTATAGAAGCTATAATAACCATAATAGCAACTCTAAAACCTTCATCTGTTTTACTTGCTTCTTTATAGTTTTTTAATCCTGAAAAAAATCCTTTTATAGCATTAATAATATCTTTATAAAAAATAACGCAAGTTGCTATAAATGTACCAAAATGAAGAGCTACCTCAAAAGAAAGAATATTTTCCATATTAAAATTTAAAAAATATTCAGCTATTCGTAAGTGCCCAGAACTTGATATAGGTAAAAATTCAGCTACAGCTTGTATTAATCCCAATATAATAGATTTTATCATTTTACTACCCCAAAGTTTACATAATGTATACTATTTATAAACTCGGATTTTTATAAAAAATAATTAACAAAAAAATTATGTAAACTATTATTTTATAATGGCAGGTAAAATATAGTCGAATAAAGTGTAACTATCTTGATATAAAATATTTTTATCTTCATTTTTGATAATATTAGCTTTTATAGTATTATTTTTTATATACCTATATGCATCTATTATATTATCATCATAATGAGAGTATAAAGACTTTAATACTGTATAATAATCACCTATATTATTATTATTGTATGTAAACATTACTTTAGTATTATTTTTTGAAGATAAATAATCATATATATCATTTTGCGTTGCTGGAGATAGGAATATATCATTATTATCAAAAGGCTTTTTATTTGTAGTAGTACCTATATAATGAATAAGCTTACTATTAATCTTATTATTATTTTTATAATTATTTATAGCCAAAGTTTCCAACTGAGTATAAAAACTATTACTTATATTTTGTTTTATATCTATATTACCAATATCTAAAATATTACTATTATCTATATATTTAAACTCACGAACCTTTATAACATCTGCACTTTTAAATGATGGAATATATGCAAATGGTATAAAGAATATATCATCATAAGAAGATGTTATATAAATAGTTTTTGCATTTTTAGAATCTTTTGCTATAGAAGAATTAATAATAATATTTTCTATAGAATTAAGAGCATTAACTCTATCTTCACTACTAGTTGCATTTACAAAGCTATATAAATAATTATTAACTCTATTAGTTTCAGCTAAAGAAATTTTCTTTATTTCTTTGTCCCCATTTAAATAACTATATGCAACATATTTATTATTTTCAAGAGTATAATATATAAACATTGTATTAGTATCTTCTTGTTTAAGAATATTATACGCATTCACTATATTATTTGTAAAATTACTTTCAGGATTTCTAATCTTATTTAATAAACCAAATATATAAGTAGGATTTTGTCTATATCTAGCATAAAATCTATCAGCAAATTCAGAAATAGTATTAGCTTCAAACATATACTCATTAGCATAAATATAGTCCATAGTCATAAAAATATTTTTCTGATTTGTAGAGTTTTTATCTAAAATAGTATCTACTATATTCAATATATAGTCACTATTTTCTGTCATATCAATAATATTTGTAATGTTATCATTCTTAGCATATATTTTATTATACAACAATGCCAACTCTAATATTTTATTTCTATACTCACCCTTAACTTTAGGAGCAATATAATTAAGATATGCAGAAGCTTCTTTCTTATCTTTTTTTGCTTTTAGAAAATAAGATAAAGTTTTTGGTGTGAAGTATTCATCTATCAAGCTATAATTAGAATTTGTATATAAATATACAAAGTGTAAAGCCCTATTAGCACCTTTTATAGCACCCTCTTCTCCCATATTCTTAAATATTGGAAGCATAGATTTTATAAATCTATAAGCATTATCTTCACTTATATTAGTATAATTTTTCCAAAGGTATTGATAACCTTCTTCTGCAAAAAAATAAGCATTATTAGTATCAAAAGCATTATATCTATCTTCTACGATAGTTGCATAATTACTCATTTTTTCATTATAATTAGTAGAATAAGCAATTAAATTAGACATAACACTAAAACTTGGATTAACATCTTTCTTATATAAATCATACATTTTATTTTTATATTTAATAGTATCATTCTCTAAATCTTTAATACTCAAATCAGCAGTACCATAGAATGTTAGAAGAGAAGTATCAAAACCTTTCATAGCTTCTTCAATAGAGTTTGTTTGAAGCTTATTAAAATAATTGCTATAAAAATAAAGACGCGACTGAAAATTAGAATTACCAACTATAAATGCAATGGCATTTGCATTTTTTAATAATTCTTTAGACTGCTCTAATGCAGACTTATCAGCATATACTATATATAAGTTTTTATTAATATAACTAACCTCATTAACAGTAGCAGTAGATATATCTATAAATAAAGGAGAATAAGCATTAGTATTAATAGATTCTAACTCTATAACATCATATCTACTATTTCTTTTTCTAATATTATTAGTATTATTTTCATTTGTCATTTTAGAAAACTGTTCTCTATATGCTCTATCAGCTCTACTTAAAGCAATAAGTCTTTTATCTATATACACACTTTTCTTAGGAAGCATATATTCAGTAGCATCATAAAGTTCTCTCACAAATACATCTTTGTTAGTATTATTAAATAATTTATGATTAAAACTTATATGAGAAATATAGTTTTTAGTATTTAAAAGAGAATTAGTTTGATAATAAAACTTAACCCCATTATTTTCTACAACAAATCTATAATCAAAATAAGTATCCCAAATAAGAGTTTCATCATTTCTAAGTTTTTTATATAAATTCTTAGCAATCAAATTGCATAAAACAATATTTTCTATAGGAGTATTAGTAAACTTCTTAATAGCTTCTTTTTCTAATATCTCTATTTTCTTTAAAGTTTCACTCTCTAATTTTTTATCATATACAGAAGAGACAGCAGATAAATATTTTTGATAAGTATATAAAGCCTCTTCATATAATTTATAATAATCTTCTAAATAAATATTATTATCACCCAAATTTAAAATTCTCTTATCTAAAAATTCTTTACGCATATCAATAGCATCAAACATAGAAAGAATACTAACACTAGCCTCAGGATAATCACTCTTCAAAAACTCAATAGCCTTATATTTAGCCTGTTCAAGTATGAAGCTATTATCCTCAACAAATGTAATCATAAATACACTACTGCGTATGCGTTCAAGCATTCTATACACATATTGAACAGGATAATCTAAACTATCTGGATATTTATCTCTATACTTCTTGGAAAAATCTATTAAAGATGTTAATATAGCTATCTCTTCTACAACAAATGAAGATACTTTTGCTTTTAAGTATGCAGAGGTATATTCTCTTGAAGCCTCTTCAATATAACCTGCAAGTTCATAGGCCTTAGCTAAATTATATCTTATAATAATTTCAGTTTTTAAGTCTACTGGAAAATCAGACTTAGATGATAATATATACTTATACCTGTCTATAGCATCTTTTAATAATTTAAGACGTTCATAATTAATATCATGATTTCTTAAATCTGTAGGATCATCTTTATTAACTTCTCTAGCTATTTTTACACTATTATCAGCAGTTAATTTGAATGCCAATATATATTGTAATGCAGCTATATGAGTATATAATAATAATCTATCTTTAGAGCTAACTTTAGGATTGGTAGATAAAACATTAATATGCTCTGCTACTCTAAACAACTCAGTAAAGAATACTCTCTTTATATTAGTAAGTTCATTTTGAGATAAGTATCTTAAGTATAAAGAAGATAAACTTAAATAATTTTTTACATCATTTTGAGCATTTTCATATATTACATTAGGATTATTTGTTACATCTTTGGAGTTTAAACTATTTTTATATTCATTTATAGACTTAATAAAAGAGCTTATAGCATTAGAAGTAGAACCTTGTTTATAGTATAAATACCCTTCATTATTATAGTATGTAGCAAGCATTAAAGGTTGAATAGATTTTTTAGGTTTATCTTTTAATATATAGTCTTTATATGCTTCTAAGGCCTCACGAGATTGAGAATAGCGTCCCATTTTTTCATATAAATCTTGATATAAAGAATATAACATTTGCTGTTTATCTACGTTTAAAGGTTCGCCTGGTATATATCCTCCAAAAGAAGCAAGGCCCAAGTTTACAACATTAACATTAGCCCCATAAATAGTTGCTCTCACGTAATTAGGCGTATATAAACTTGTATCTAAACTATCTATTTTACTTTTAATATTATCACAATATTTTAATGCATTATTATAATCTTCAAGTTTTAAATAACAAGCAGCTATAAGTAAATCATTTAATTCTGTATCTTTAATACTACTATTAATAGAAAATTTATTACGTTCTAAAAGAGCGTCTATCGCCTTATTATAATCCTTATTCTCTATAGCAGCAATAGCAATATATCCTATAATTTTATAAATATTATCTACATCTTTAAGTTTTTCAAATAGAACTCTAGATTTGTTATACTCTCTATAAGCACCTTCAAAATCATCATTCATCCACAAAGAATAACCATAAAAGAAATGATACCAAGCCCTACTTTTATCACTATTAGAATTATCTATATATTTTTCAGCTAAAGAATAAGCCCATAAAGCATCAGAATATCTACCATTTATTAAAAATGCATTTGCAAGCATAATATTAATAGAATTAGCATCAGATCTACTTTTAGCTATTAAAAGAGTGTTTATAATATCAGTTTCAATATTATAAGATAAAAAAGGTAGAGTATTAAAGCCTATATAATTTTCATTAGTAACATTATTATCTACATAACTTGGTACTAATTCTATAATACTTTTATAAGTTTTATCTTCTTGTAATACTTGAGTTTTAAGAGCATCAGCAAATGTTAGCATTTCTGCTTTTTTTATATAATACTCAACATCATCAGGATACAAAAATATTGCAAAGTTAATATAAGAAAGAGATTTTTCTAATACAGTATTAAAAGACTTATTTAAATATAAATAAAACCCATCCTCTCTTTTCTTTTCAGCAACTTCATATCTATCAGCACTATTTTGCTTAGAAATAGCAATACTATAATATCTATTAGCCAAATAGTAATAAGCATTGGCAAGTTCATAATGTGATTTATGATCTGAGTATTTTGTTTTAATAATAAGATTTTCTCTTTCTTTAATAGTATTCTCTAAAGACTCAATGGAGCTATAGCCTCTAAGTCCACTTTCTATAATACGAGATGAAGCGGTAAGATTATTAGGATCATAAATTAAAACTTCTTTATAATTATCATAAGCTATATTATAACGACCTTGCTTATATGCCTCATTTGCAATATCAGAATAATAATCAGATAATAGTCTCTTAGCATATAAACCTTCCGATGTAGAAGCAAATATATTACCACCTACTTTAATGGAATCTTTTAAGAGTAAATAAACATCTTCATTATTTTTTGATAATGATATTAAAGCATTAATATAATGATAATAAGCTTTATAATAATTTTCTAAGTTTAGATAAGGTGCAAATAATTCTAAAGCTAAATCATAATCTTTTGATACTATAAGACCATCAACATATTTTAATCTACTAGCAAGAGAAAGTGGGCTATTAATAGCAGTATTTTCTATTATAAAATCATATGAAATATCCGTATCTTTTATAAAATCTTTAGCTATAATTAACTTATCATTAAAACTTAAATCTTTTCTATTAAATACAATATCATATTCAGAAATATTAGAATCAACACTTTCCAATAGCTTTAAATATAACTTACTAATAAGTATATAAAGGTCTTTATTAGAGTTATAGGATAATACTTTATTAAGCAATAATAAAGCATCTTCATTATAGTTATTTTTAGTTTTTTCATTAGCTAAAATGTACGCAGTATAAGAAATAAAATTTTCTATATTATTATTAGTAAAAATATCACTATTAGTATAATTCTTAAAAATAACCCAATTATAATTTGTATCATCAATATATTCTGTTTTATTTGCCAAAAAACCAAAAAATGTATTTGAATAATTATTAATTAATATATTCTTTGTTGTATTATAAATATCTATATTATTATTAGTATAAGACTCTGTCATTATATCAAAATATGCTTTAGAAACATTTCTACTGTCTTCTCCTTCTGGAAAATATTCAGCAAATCTATCGACAACTTGAGTCTTTTTATCAAAAGTAAGAGTAGAGAAATTTGAATACATTTCATTAGCATTATCATCTTTAATAAAATAATCCTTAGTAGAGCCAAATGTCACTATACTAGTATTTCCACTACTAATAACATAACTACCCACAAGAAGACTAGAATCAGCAACATCAAAAGAACGTAATTTTGTATCTTCTTCTAATACATAAGATTTTTTAGTGCTTATAGAATAAAGCATAAGTCGTCTTTTATCAGCATAAGTAAAACTACCATCTCTATCTGTATCACTATCTATTTCAAAATATACTATACTATCATTATTATAAAATGTTGGGTTAAACTTAAATCTATCAGAATCTGTTAAATATATTGTATTATTTGTATTATCAGTATCAACAAGAACTAATTGAGAAGCATTATCTAAGTCTGTAGAGGTTACAAAAACTATATGCTTATCATCAAATGAAAAAGAAGGTGAAGAAGCTTCTAAGTCTGAAATTTTTTTTATATCTTTTCCATTTACTTTCATAGTATATAATTTTTTAGTAAAATCTTCTCTATCAGAAATAAATGCTATAGTATCTGAATTATGAGATATAACAGGATCTATATCATATCCTCTATAATCAGTAAGTCTAACTATATTTTGTTCTAAATTTTCTAAATCTGTATGCCTAATACCAAATAAATTAACAAGCTTATAAAGATAAATATCTCCATAAGCATCATCTCTTGTAGAAGTAAAAACTAAATACTTAGATTTATTATCAATAGAAACACTACTATCAATAGCAGGACTTTTTGTTAATCTATAAGACTTTAAAGTATAAGAATCTATAGCAAATATATCAGTATTTCCAGAACTCTCTCTAGTATAATAAATCCACTTAGCCTTATTATCAATAACAGAATCTAAAGCAGGATTATTCTCACCATAAGTAAGAGTATATTTTCTATTCTCTTTTAGAAAAGAACGCTTCTCTAATAAAGAATTAGAAGAAAAATTATCAGTAGAAGCACAAGATATTATAATAAAAATAAAAAATAATAGTCTATATCTCATATAAAAACATAATTTAAGAAATTTAAAAATCTAAAAAGCAGATAAAGCCTCTTCCATATCTTCATATATTTCAAATAAATCATCAAGCTTAACATTCTTAAGTATATTAATTACAACATCAGGTATATACACCAAAACTAACTTACCACTTTTTTCTCTAATTTTTTTATGTATAGAAATTAATGCCATAACACCACTAGAGCTTAGATATTCTATTTTTGATAAATCAAATACAAAATTAAGATAACCAAACTCAACAAGCTCTTCTAAATCAGATTCAAAAGAAGAATAATTATTAAAATCTATTTTTCCAGATAAACGAATTACTTTAATATTGTGTCTATCTTCTATATTTAATGGCATAGTACTAAAATCCAATAATTTTATACACAATTATAACAAACTAAAAATTAAAGTCAATTCTATAAAAGCATATCAGCAGTTTCATTATCATTATTTTTTATGCTTATATCAGCACCAAGCCTAAGAAGTAAATTATATATTCTATTTTTTTTATTGTATGCTGCATAATGTAATGCAGTCCATCCATCTTTATCTTGATAATTAATATCTATATTGGCATTTTCTACTAAATATTTAACAACACGCATATTATCAAAAATAACCGCAAGATGAAGCCCTGTAAGATTGTCTTTTGTATAGCTTTTGCTTAATTCTTCATTGTTTGATAAAAGAAGTCGTATCATTTTAGAATCTGAAAAAGAAGAAGCATAAAGAAAAGTATTCCACCCTTCTTCATCTTTAGCATTAATATTAGCATTACGTTTTAATAAAAGTTCGGAAATATTATAATTATTTCTAAAAATAGCATAAAGCAAAGGAGTAGCTTCACCTATGTATGTAGCTTGATTAATATTTCTCCCTAAATATGTTACATACTTA
Organism: uncultured Spirochaetota bacterium; assembly: GCA_944390575.1. Lineage (GTDB taxonomy): Bacteria > Spirochaetota > Brachyspiria > Brachyspirales > Brachyspiraceae > Brachyspira. The sequence continues at coordinate 44,441 of CALXQJ010000001.1, read as the reverse complement.
GACGGTAGTTTCCTTTCAATATCAATACCATCTAAAGATAATAAATATTTAATAGAATCTAAACTATTATATTTAATAGCATTATGTAGTACTCCAAGCCCAAATCCATCTCTAATATTAATATTAGCACCATTTCTAACAGCATTCTTTACCATATCTACATTATTATTTTCAACTGCTATAAATAATTCTTTATTTATACCTTCTAATGATAATAAATGTTTTTCACCAGTATTTTTTATAAAAATATCTTCAGCATAATTATTACTATTATCTCTAATAGTAGTGTCTGCTCCAAGTTTAATTAATTCTCTATAGCTTTCAATAGAAGAGTTATTTGCTGCATAATGTAGAGGTGTAGAGTTAAAACTATCAAGTACATCTATATCTATTTTTAGATTTGTTACTACATACGATATAATTTCATAGTTATTATATTTACTAGCAATGTGAAGAATATTAATATTTGAACACTTAGAAGTATATATATGATTTGTATCTTTATATAATACATTAGTAAATATAGAAATATCAGAATAAGCAGCAGCATACATCAATGCATTCCAGCCCCTATCATCAGTTATACTTAAATCTATATTGCTATATGATAATAAAGTATCAACAACATTCGTATAATTATGATATAATGAATATAAAATAGATGTACTTCCAGAAAGTTCATTATCATGAGTATAAATTTGCTCATTTATAATATATTCATTAGTTTGAAAATCTATAATTCCTTGTATATAAACAATATCATTACTATCCATAGCCTCATAAAATAAAGATAAATCATCATTATAACTTTCTACATCTTTTCTAGCATTCAAATCTATAGAAAATAAAGATATAATCATTAAAGATATAATAAAAATAAATACTTTTTTCATAATAAATACTATTTCTTAATTATTATTATTATTTTTTAAGTCAGTAATAGTAGTGTTAAGGTCATACTCTCTTTTAGGTAAACCAACACCATTAAAGTCTGTAAGAGTAAACTCAACCCAAAACTCCTTACTCCAATAAGCCCCCTTTACAGAACCACTTGCTATATCAGAAGGAAGTGTAGAAGGTTTGACAGCAAATGATATTTCCATCTGCCAACCATCAAGCTCATGCCATATACTAGTTTGAATAGAACTAAGTTTAAATAAACTATCTATTCTCTTTTGAGAATCAGAATAAGCAAAAGAATTAGCAATATCCTCAAATGGATTAACCCAAGTTTCATTTTCCTTTTCTGCATAACTTTTAATATATCTATATGCCCTATTATTAGCACTTGTAGTAGAGAATCTAAATCGCCATTGATCTAAAATTTTCAAATCCAACCCAAATGTAAAACCTATATTATTATATTTATAATTAATAAAGTCATGCTTATAAGATAAATCAAAAAATAATCTAAAATTATTAATACCAGCACTATTTTCAAAAAATGGCCGCATACCATGCTCTATTAAAATCCAATCTGTAAGATCATCCAAAGGTATTGGAACTCTTATCAAAGTATTAAGTATATTTCTTGTAAAATTAGTTCCTATTAAGTTTTTAGATATATCATAAGATAAATAAGATTCATAAAAAGAAAGTCTACTTGTACTACCTACTTCTGTTGTTAAAAATCTATTAGTAGAAAAATTAATTTCATACATTCTATTTTCAATATTATAAGTAGGTTTCAAATCATAACCAGCAGTTATATAACCTTCAAGTGTTAAGTCTAAATTTTTCAAGAAAAATAAACCATACCCAGTACCACCAATAGAAAACCTCGTATTAATATCATGATTTGCAAACTCACCACTACCATTGGCATTAGTATTTTTATCAACAGAAACTTCCTTAAATCTATAACCTAAACTATAAGTATTATCCCATCTAATAGAAGGTGTAAAATAATTATCCCAACTATAAGGCACAACACTATCAGGAAGAAACATAGAAAATGTAGACCTTGTACCAAGTCCAACATAGGTATTATCTTTATCATAAATAAGATCTTCAGCTTTTGGGTTAATACTTTTTTGATAACTATAATCTAATAAAGCATAAGGAGTAAAATTAATAAATGAATTAGTAAAACTTTTATTAAGAGAAGCTCTTGTTTTAAGATTATCTCTTTCTGCTAATTTTTCTTGCAACTGTTCATCTAATTTAGGATTATTATAAAAATCAATACCTTCTGAAGTTTTATAATTTATAGTATGTGAATAATCTAAACCAAGAGAATAATTTACATACCAATCTTGAAAATAGTATGAAACATCATTACCAATAACAGAACTATAACTTGCTTGTACAGATGGTAATATTAACCTACTTGGTTTTGGCATATAATAATCGAAATTTGTATTTTTATCTACAGAGGTATTTCTAACACTAGCTAAATCCCACTGTGCACCTACTCTTAAATTAAAACCATATATATAATTATTTATATAAAATGAATTTTCAATATAGCTTTCAGGTGTAGAGTTACCTATATCATCTAAATTACCAGTTAATGATGTAAATAATGATAATATATCTAAGTTCTGTCTTTGATTATAAAAATCAGACTTAAAATATAAATCACTATTTAAGTTTAATCGTCCGCTAATAGAGCTTCTAATATTCTCGCTATCATATAATTGCACAGTATGATCATATTGTATTTTATAACGAGGAACATACTTACCAACTTGTCCATCTACAAAATAGTTTACATACCTAGTACCATAACCTAAACTTGATGATATATAAGAGTCTAATAAGTAATATTGACGCCCAAGTGCAAACATAGCATCCAATGATAAATTATGATCTTTACTAGTATATCTTATTTCATCTCCAATAAGAAAACCCAACTTCTGATAAGCATCAAATCTAAGTCTATGAGTCATACCATAAAAGTCAAAAGTCTTACTATTTTGTATATAAACCCCTTCTCTTAAAGTTTGACCAAAAGTAGATATAATACCTGTTCCTACATAGTTTTGTAGAAATATAGGAAAATAAAATACTGGCTGTATACCAACCCTATATATACTATTAACTGTTAATATCTTTTTACTGTCCCATAAATATACTCTACTAGTTAAAAAATCATGAGCTACAGGTGTAAGTCTCGAAAAACTAACACTACTATTTTCTGCAAAAAACTTCTCATCATTAAACTTAATGATATCACCTTCAATTCTATAAGTTTGAAATTTAGTAGCACCATTAAATAAAACTCCACGCTTACTATCTCTATTAAGTAAGAACCAGTCTCCATTAAGATCATTATCAGAAGATTTAACCTTAATATTTCCCTGTGCAAAAACCTCACCAGTCTTTAAACTATAAACAGCTCTATCTGCTGATAAAAAGTTCTGATATAGTTTTAATGTTACATTACCATACAAAAATATAAGTTCTTCATCTACCTCTTTTATAGTATAACGCTCGGCATAATCAGCACTTTGAAGTTGAACACTACCTCCAGTACTTCTTGTAACATTTCGCATAACAGTTTTTATTTCATCATTACCCTTAGCAGGTACAACATCTATATTAACCTGTCTTTTAATAATTCTTCTTCTTAAAGAAGCCTCATTATCATAAGGGTATATTTCAATTCCATTGATTCGAGCATACTCTAATAATGTAGGATATGGAGTAAATAAAACTATATTAATAAATGAAACAGGGTTTTTACGTGCCTCAAATTTATTAATTCTCATTAAAGCATTTTCATTTGCTGTGGGTGTACTATCTTGAGTATATAAGTTAATAGATAGAATTAGTGTTAATAATAATATTATTATGGCACGCATTAATTACTCTTAAGTATATTGATAATACCTCTAATTTAATTTAATCTTAAAGAAATTACGTTTACCAACCTTTAAAATTCCTTCTTTATCAAGTGTATAATTAATATCCAATATTTTATTATTATCTAAAGAAACACTACCCTGAGATATAAGTCTTTTCAAATTAGACTTACTTTCATTAGGCATACAAATAGATAGTGCATTTAAAATATTATTGTCAGACGAAGAAATCATAATCTCTTCTATATCGTCTGGAACTCCTTTAGCACTAAACACTTTCTTAAATTCTATTTCGGCATTATTTGCCTCATCAGTATTATAGTATATGCTTACTATTTCTTTTGCTAAAATATTTTTAATATTTCTTGGATTTTCTCCATTATCCATAGCAGTTTGATAGTTCTTTATATCAGAAATAGGTATATCAGTTAAAAGCTCCATATATTTAGTAATTAAATTATCAGGAATACTCATAGCCTTTCCATACATATCTTTAGCAGTATCATAAATACCAATATAATTACCTAAAGATTTACTCATTTTATTAACTCCATCAAGCCCTTCTAAAAGAGGAAGAGTAATAATAGCTTGTGGAGATTTTCCATATTCCTTCATCAAAGTTCTACCAACAAGTAAATTAAACTTCTGATCGGTACCACCAAGCTCTATATCACATTCTAAAGCAACAGAATCATACCCCTGAGCAAGTGGATATAAAAACTCCATTATACTAATAGCAGTACCACTTTTATATCTCTTAGAGAAATCATCTCTCTCAAGCATTTGTGCTACAGTATATCGAGAAGTAAGTGCAAGTACATCAGCAAAACTCATACCACCAAGCCACTTAGAATTAAACTCTACTATAGTTTTTTCAGGATCTAATATCTTAAATACTTGCTCTTTATATGTTTCAGCATTTCTAATAACATCCTCTGTTGTTAGAGGTGGACGTGTCTTTGTTTTACCTGAAGGATCACCTATTCTTCCTGTAAAATCTCCTATTAAAAATACAACTTTATGTCCTAAGTCTTGAAAATGTTTCATTTTTCTAAGAAGTACGGTATGCCCTAAATGTATATCTGGTGCTGTAGGGTCAAAACCTGCCTTAACTACTAATTGCTTGCCTTTTTGTAGTTTTTCCTTTATTTCTTCTAAACCTATAACCTCACTTATACCGCGAGTTATTAATTCTATAGATTCTTCTACACTATACTTTTTAGTTTCCATTAAGTAGCACCTTTGGTAAAATTTAAAATATCCTAATTATCATAATATAGATTAACATTAAAGTCAATTCTATAATTTTTATAAAAAAAATAAAAAAATATTTAACCTATCTTCTAAATATTTGTTATATATTATAAGTATTTTTCATAAATAATCTCCCACTTTTATTTGGCTTTATTTCTATATAAAGCTAAATAAAAGTGAATCTTTTTAATTAAGCAAAAAAATTAAAATATAGTAGATTTATTTCTTCCATTTTTCTTAGAACTATAAAGAGCTTTATCTGCTGTATCTATAAAATCTTCTAATGAATAATTATAATCTCTTATACTACCGCCCAATGATGCTGTAGCTTTTAGAGAATAATCATTTGTAGAAAAATCTGTATTAGAAATATTATTTCTTATAATCTCCATAGATTTATACAAAATATCTTTATCTTGAATATCTAAAACTAATATGAACTCCTCACCACCATAGCGTGCTAATATAGACTTATATTCTATTTGTTTTATAGACTCTTTCATAACTTTAGAAGCTCTTTTTAATATATGATCTCCTATATTATGTCCATAGCTATCATTATAATGCTTAAACTTATCTAAATCTATAATAACTATAGAATATAATTTTTTTAATTCTTCTTGTTCTTTTAAATACTTTAATATATAGCCTCTATTATAAACTTTAGTTAGCTTATCCCTATTTGCTAAAAAAGATAATTTCTCACTATATAAAATTAAAGCCAAATGATTAACTAATATTGATAAATAAGCACTATCTAAATGACTATCTATACATATATATCCAAACTCATAACCGCGAGATATTAATAAATACTTACTATCATATACTTTATCCTTATCAGTATCATACCACAAAAAAGAATCCTTAGTCCCCTCTTTATAAAAATAAATAGCAAAGTTATTTATTATACTCTTAGAATTACTTTCAAATATTTTAATAATACCATCAACAGAAAAGGGTTCTGGTATATCATTTAATATTTTTATTATATTATTAACTTCTTTTAAAACTAATTTATTTTCCATACTTTATTTGAAATATAAACTATTAAGTATATTATTTGTAAATGTGATCAATTTAGAACTAATAGCAACACTTGAAGATATGGTAAGCATAATAGAATCATTATCTTTTTTTACAATAGCCATAGCATTAAATAAATAAGCATTGATAACTTTAGATGTAAATATCATAGAAGCAAAAATATCATCATACTCTTCTCTAACATTAATAGAAAATGGAGATACTATAGAATATAATTCACCACTATGAGACTTAAAATCATTAAATAAAATACTTATATCATCTCTATTATCAATATTAGCAACACTAAGTATTATATGTGTCTTATCATCAGCACTTTCAAACCTCAAAGAACAATCATCTACATAAGCTTTAAAATTATCAGGTATTAATAAATGAAACTTATCAGGAACTGTTTTAATAGGTATTAAATTACCACTATCAAAATATGATAACTCTTTTAATGATTTGATTTTATCTTGTTTAGACTTAATAAACTTACTACTATCCAAACTATAAGCCTTATTTAAAATATCCAAAGCCTCATCATACATATATAAAGAAGTATATGATATAGACATATTAATAAGAGAACAAATATCATTAGAATCCAACTCTATAGCTTTTTTATAATACTCTATAGACTTATTATAATCACCTTGATGAGAGTATATATTTCCATATTGTCCATATAAGTCAGAAGTAATAATATTTTTAGATATTAAATAATTAATAATATCAATAGCACTATCATATTCATAAGTATTTATAAGTGCTTCTATTTTATTTTTTATTAAATCAGTATCATCATTTAATATAGAAAGCCCTTCATCTAATATCTTAATAACACTATCAAAATCTTCTTCTTCATAATAAATATCAGATAATACTAAATATGCATCTTTATAATTTTTATCTTTATTGATAAGCTCAAAAGCGAGAAGTTTTGCATAATCCAAATTATCTATATGTATAAGCTCATTAATCTTTTTAAAAATAGTATCATTACTTTGAAGTATTATCTTATCAATATATTCTTTTATATTAATATCATCAGTAATAGCAAGATTATTAGACATACAAAAACTTATCTCCAATTTACTATCTTAAACCCTTCTTTAGAATTATTAATAGCATACTCTCTTAATTTTTCATCAGGATTAACACATATTTTAATACTAGAATAGCTAAAAAGTGGCATATCGCTAATAGAATCACTATAAGTTATACAATGTTCTTGATAGCGAGGAAAAATACTGTCAGTACATAGTCTATGTTTTTTTGCCTCACCATAGCAATTCTTTCCATAAAGGTAGCCAGTATAAACATTTCTAAAAGTCCAAAGTTCACTACCCATACATCTATCAAAACCTAAATTTTCAGCTATAAACTTAGCATAAAGCTCAAAACTTGCCGTCACTAAATAAAGTGAATAGCCTTTATTTTTTATCTTTTTTATCTCAGCTAAAGCATCCTCATAATAAAAATTAGGAATAATGGTATCAGCAAACTCTTTTCCTATTCTATCTCCCTCTTCTATACTAAGCCCTTTAAAAATTTTACAAAGCTTATACTTAATTTTATCATTACTCATAAGCTTACAATAAAACAATATAAAAGATGGAATCAAACTTATAAAAGCAAATATTTTCAATGGCTTTTTTCTAAGATAAAAAAATACAAAAGCAACTATAGAATCTCTATTTAAAATGGTTTTATCAAGATCAAAAAATGCTATATTCATAATTATACATATTACTATCAAAATATATATTTGTCAAAGGTAACATAATAATTATTATAAAAAATTTAAATAAAATAAACTTTATTGTCAAATAAATGCTTATAAGTTATAATTATTTATTGTATAGTTAAATTTAAGAGAATATATTTTATGAGCAAATTTGATAAATATTTTTTAATGAATACTGAAGATGTAAAAGAATATGTTGTTGATGTTGTAAAATACTTTGATAAAGATGAAAAAATAGAATGCTTTGAAATTGGTGATGGAAATATAAACTATGTATTTAGAGTTATTGGAAAAAATAAGTCTATTATTGTAAAACAGTCTGATATATTACTTCGCTCATCTCAAAGACCACTTGATACATATAGAAGCAAAATAGAAGCAGAAATACTAAAAATACAAAAAAATCTATCTTCTAAACATATACCAGAAGTATATATGTATGATGAAAATATGAATGCTCTTTCTATGGAAGATATTTCTGAGTATAAGAATATACGTAAAGAATTAATAGATGAAAAAATATATATAAACTTTTCTGATGAAATATCTTTATTTTTAGCAAATACTCTACTTCCAACTACAGACTTAGTATTAATCAGAGATATAAAAAAAGATTATGTTAAGTTCTTTATAAACAAAGAGTTATGTGATATTACAGAAGATTTGGTATTGACAGAACCATACTACAATTATAAAAATAGAAATATAATATCAAAAGGACAAGAAAATTTTGTAGAAGAAAATCTATATAAAAATGCAAAGTTAAAAACAGAAGTTGCAAAACTTAGAGACAAGTTTATGAACTATTCTCAAGCACTTATACATGGAGATTTACATACGGGCTCTATATTTATAAATGAAAATGGAATAAAAATTATAGACCCTGAATTTGCATTTTATGGACCTATTGGATATGATATCGGAAATGTTATTGGCAACTTATTTTTTAATTTTGTAAATAAAATATACTATTCTAATAATAACAGTTTTATAGAATATATAAAAAATACTATAATAGAAACATACGATAAAACCCTATCAGCATTCAACAAAAAGTATGATGATATTATAGAGTTTCCACTATACAAAGAAAAAGATTTTAAAACATACTATATAAGCAATATATTCTCTGACGCTTTAGGGTATGCTGGAACAGAAATTATAAGAAGAACTGTTGGAGACTCTAAGGTATTTGAAATTTCATCTATAGACTTAGATGACAAAAAAATAGAGTTGGAAAGAAGCTTAATTAATATTGGTATATATTTAATTATAAATAGAGAAAAAATAAAAACTGGAAAAGAGATAATAGATGCTTTTTATTCTATTAACTCACAAAAATAAATTAATAAACAAAAGTGAGTCATTTAATTATGCAAAGACAAGACTATGATTTACCATTTTTACTTAGATATGAAAATGTTGCTTGGTTTGATAAAGAAAAAAAAACTGTAAGAATATTAGACAGAAGAATATACCCTACTGAGATAAAATTTGTAGAATGTACTACCTACCAAGAAGTAGCAAAGGCTATTACAGATATGGTAACTCAAAGTGCTGGACCTTATACTGCTTGTGCTATGGGAATGGCTATTGCAGCAAGTGAGGTTCAAAACAAAAATGAAAAAGAACAAATTGAATATTTAGAAAAAGCTTCTGAAGTGATAGCAAACTCTAGACCTACTACGGCTAATAGATATAGAATCATAACAAACAACTGCCTAAACTCTGCTAAAAAAGCTCTTAATGAAGGAGTTAGTACAGTAGATGCTATAATAGATACAGCAGTAGAATCTCTAAACAGAAGATACTCAACTATGGAAGAAGTTTCAAAACACTTAGTAAAACTTATTCCCAATAATGGAGGAGTGCTAACTCAATGCTTTGGAGAAACTATAATAGGTATGATGTGTAGAACTGCTAAAAAAGAAAATAAAACTTTCAAAGCCTATTGCCTTGAGACAAGACCATATTTACAAGGAGCAAGACTTACTTCTTCTTGTTTTATAGAGTCTGGAATAGAGACCACTGTCATAACCGACAATATGGCAGCATACCTTATGCAAAAAGGCTCTATTGATATATTTACTTCAGCAGCAGACACAATAGCAAGAGACGGACACATTGCAAACAAAATAGGAACTTTTCAAACAGCAATATTAGCTTCATACTTTAATATACCTTATTATGTTACAGGTATACCAGATAAAGATAAATACTCAAAAGCTGATATAAAAATTGAAGAGAGAGACCCTGAACAAGTATTATCGTATAGAGGAATAAAAAATACCTTAGATGGAGTTAAGGCTATATACCCATCATTTGACATCACACCCCCAAAGCTAATAAACGCAATAGTAACCGATAGAGGTGCATTCTCCCCATATAACTTAGAAGAATATTTTAACTTTGAAAGTAAGGATTTTTATTAAATATTTATCTTATTAAAAATATCAAATGCATCTTCAAAGTTTGATTTTATTTCTGATAGTAACTCTTCTGGTTGTGGAAGATTATCTAAGTTTTCTAAACTTTCATCTTTAATCCAGAATATATCTAAATTTATTTTATCTCTTTTTATTATCTCTTCATAAGTAAATTTTTTAAACTTAAAAGTTTCTTTTCTATTTGTAATATTATCAGCATTAAAACAATTTTTAAAATCTTCTAAATGCTCTTCTGCAAGTGGATTTGTTTTTAAACTTAAATTCATATTTGTACGAAGATCATAAATCCACACCTCTTTAGTAAGCGCCTCATCCTCTTTAGGTAGCCCTCTATCAAAAAAAAGTACATTTGCTTTTACACCTTGTGCATAAAAAATACCTGTTGGAAGCCTCAATATAGTATGTAGATTAAAATTATTTAATAGATATTTTCTAACAGCCTCACCTGCTCCACCTTCAAAAAGTACATTGTCTGGAAGCACAACAGCCGCTTTTCCATTTATAGCGAGTATACTCATAATATGTTGAAGAAAATTAATTTGCTTGTTTGAAGTAGATGCAAAAAAATCATTTCGAGAATAATGCTCTTTTTCTACCACAACTTCATTTGTATTAGAGTCAAAATTTTTTAATGCTGTTTTCTTTCCAAAAGGCGGATTTGTTAGAATCATATTATATGCTTTATCATCTTTTTTAAGTAATGAATCCCCTTGAATAATATTAGCCCCTATCCCATTTAAATACATATTCATAGCACATAAACTAACAACTAAAGGAGTAATATCTACTCCAAATACAGTCTCTTCTTTTAAGATTCTTATTTTCTCTTTGTCTTTTCCTATATTTCTTTTTATATAATGAAAGGCCTCTATTAAAAAACCTCCAGTACCACAAGCAGGATCCATAATAGTATATCCTAATTGAGGCTTCATAATCTCTACAATAGCTTTTATTAAAGCTCTTGGTGTAAAATACTGCCCTGCCCCTGCTTTGGATTCTGTAGCATTTTTCTCTAACAGTCCTTCATAAATTTCCCCCTTAATATCTACATCAATAACGGCCCAATCAATAGCATTAATTAATGTAATCATCTTCTGCAGATTCACAGGAGTGTCAATTTTATTTTGTGCCTTAGCAAAAATTAAACCAAGAATACCGGATTTTTTTGATAAAGTAGATAAAATATTATTATAATGCTTTTCCAAGTCCTCCGCTCTAAGTTTTAGTAGAGTATCCCATCTATACTCATCAGGTATAAGATTTTCATCTTTAAACTCAAGATTTTCAAACTCCATTTTTAGAAAAATCATATATGTAATCTGAGCAACATAATCAGTATATGCGATACCACTTTGTCTAAGCACATCAGCCAAATTCCATACTTTATTTATTAAATTGTTTTTATTAATATCCCTCATATAAGTTCTCCACTAAAAGCTTTTTTTAGTATAGTCTGCTTTAATTGTTTTAATTTTTGTATATTTTCTATAGCTATGTTTTTTAATTTATCATTGTTTTTGAAATATTCTTGAATATTCTTTGCTATAGTGTTCTGTAACTCAATATTAGGAAATTTAATATACATATTTTTTAAAATATTTAAATATATTCCTTTTTGAGCTGTTCCTCTCTGATTTTTTTGATAATACTCAATAGAATATTCTGAATTTAAAAAGTATTTCAAGTAAAAAGAATTTAGATTTGTTCTTATTATAGCAACACTTCTTTGCAAAGAAAATATACCAATATTATTTGGAACAACTGCTGTTTCTCCAATACTTCCAACTATTGTTAATAAAACATCTCCACTTTTTATATTAATTCTTTTTTCTTCTTTTTTATAATCATCTTTTGATATATATCTAAAATTATCAAAACATATATTACCATTTTTTATATTTTGACAACTTAACATAGGAATTCCTTCTGTTTGTTTTTTAGGTGGATTATGAGAACCATCTGTTATTTTAGTTGTAATATCTTGTAATTTTTTCTCTTCCCACTCGTAAGGAATATAATCATTACCCTTAGAGAATGGAGAGTTCTCATCAAAGGCGTATTTCAATATAGATTGTTTATATTTCTCCAAAAGCTCCAATGTATTTTCAAGCTTCGCTATGGCTAAGTCTATCTTCTCAAACTCGCTCTCGATTTTAGATACTATGGCTTGTTGTTCTTCTAAAGGGGGAACTAATATTTTTAATTTTAACAACATATTAATATTTAAGTGTGGTATTCCTGTGCCTTTAGTATTTTTGTTTAAAAATAAATACTTTGAAATTAAATAATACTCTATAAAGTATTTATTAATCTTAGTTATTATAAGAGCTGTTGTAGAACAAACTATTCCTACACCATGATATCTACCAACTAAACCAGAACGTGCACCATCACATACTATTAAAATATGATTTTTATTATTATCATAAATAACCATATTGTCAGTATTCGCATAATTAGATACAATATTTTTTTCAAAACATTTTATATCTAAATATGGAATTAAATTCTCTTGATATTCTTCATACAAAATCTTAGGTTTTTTACCCTTTTGTATATTTATAACTTCATTTAGTTCTTTTTCTTCCCATCCAGGTGGAATAATATCGCTCATTCTTTAGCCTTTAATAGTTTGTAAAATTCTCGGTTATTATTAGACTAAATTAAGAAATTAAACTCAAAGATAAATCATCTAGCATATCTTCTAAGCTATGAAAATTGCTAACGCTACAAAAATCTATAAATAATTGCTCAAAACGCTTATAACCCCCTATATCTTCCAATGCTGAGTTAATTTCTTTTTTACTATGTATATAACCATTATATAATATATATTTCTTTAATTCTTCTAAAAAAATACTCTGTTGCGAATCAAACTCGATATTATAATTACGCTTCTGCCTACCTTTCCAAAACTCAAAATTTCTACTACCTAAAACATTAATATCCTCTAATGTGGAAATATTACCTATAGCAAAACGTACAAGCTGAATGAGATTACATAGTATATCTTCTACTCGCTTGCTCTTAACACGTTCTTTATCAACTAAATAATAATTTTCCCATATAATAGGTATTTTTAATTGATGATTAAAACCAAAGAGTTTTTCTTGTAAATCATATAATAAAGAATAACTTATTTTATAATTTTTAGAATATATAAAAGAAAGGGCTTCTATACTATCTTTATTACTACTTATAAAAGTAGTAAAACTATTTATAATCTTAGCAGCACTCTCTAAAGAAAAATCTGTAAAAATAACTTTATCAGGATTAACATTATCTATAATATAATAAGATTTATTAAAAATACTTAAAAGCTCATTTCTATATTTAGAATTACATAAAGGATCAACAGCATCATTACGCATATTCATAATTTCAACTTCTTCCTTATTAGCTATAATATCATAATCTACTGTATTATAGATATCATTAGTAATCTCTAGTAATGTTTTTTTATTAGGAGAAACTTCTCTTAATTTATCAATATCTTTCTTACTAATTTTTTTATTCAATGTAGACATTCTACCAACAATAGCTCTTAGTGTTTTTTCACTTCTATCACCCAATGCTATTCTTTCTAATAGTTTTTCTGTACTAATACTTCTTGTCTCTTTATTTTCTAATGGTGTGCTTATACTTTTTGTATTTTCTGTTATACCAATAGCATCTATAAGATAATAAAAATCTTTACCCTCCAAAGCATTAGGTGTAGATACTTTTAAAACTTCTTTATCTATAGTGCGTACACCTCTACCCTTCATCTGCTCATAGTAAATCTCAGAACTAATATTACGCATAAATATTAAAACTTCCAAACTTTGAATATCACTACCAGTAGATATCATATCCACACTAACAGCTATTCTAAAGTCAAAACTATTATTAAACTCTCTTATTAAACCTTTGGGATCAGTTGAAGTATATGTAATTTTCCTACAAAAGTCATTACCCTTGCCAAAAACTTCTCTTGCAATCTCAACTATATTTTCAGCGTGATTATCATCTTTAGCAAATATTAAAGTTTTTGGTATACAATCATCTTTTCTGTTAGGATAAAGCTGAGTAAATACAGAATCTTTATAAGCCTGCAATATAGTTCTTATCTGATTCTTTGAAATTACTTTTCTATCTAAATCTTTATTCTCATATTTAATATCTTCTTCCAGTTTTTCATAAATCTCTCGCCTAGTACCTTTATCCATTATAGGTACAACAGTATTTTCTTCTAATAATGCACCTTTCTCACTAATTTCTGTTTTTATTCTAAACACCCTACAATCAACATTAACACCATCTATGATAGATCGCTCCAAAGAATATTCATACACTAAGTTCTTATTAAAAAAACCAATAGTATGTTTTGAAGGTGTAGCTGTTAGCCCTATAATAAAAGCATCAAAATATTTTAATACCATCTGCCATTCACCGTATATACTTCTATGGCACTCATCTATAAAAATAAAATCAAAAGTTTCAATAGGAACTTTACTATTATACTTAACTTCTCTAATAATATTTTGACTATCTCTCTCAAAAGAAGACTTATCATCTAAAGAATTATCATACTCATTATCATTATTTAGTATAGAATAAAGCCTCTGAATGGTTGTTATAACTACATGTGCATTTTCATTTATAATATTATTTTGTAGTCTTTGTATCGTATAATTCTCTTTAAATTCTCTTCCATTATCTTTAAAACCATTAAAAGCACTTTCAGCTTGCTCTCCAAGATTATTTCTATCAACTAAAAATAATATTCTCTTAGCATTAGCATATTTTAAAAGTCTATAAAATAAATTAATAGATGTTCTTGTTTTACCAGCTCCAGTAGCCATTTGTAGCAAAGTTCGTTCACAATTATTTTTTAGAGACTCCTCAACTTTAAGTATAGCCTCATACTGACAATCTCTTAAATCACTTTTATCTATTTCTGGCATATTATGTTTTAATCTATTTCTTAAAGTAGTATCTTCTGTTGCAAGAGATAATAAAGTGTCTGGTTTATGAAATCCAAATACAGTTCTAGACCTAGACTCTTCATCTCTTTTATCTCTAAATCTTATCTAATAACCATTACTTTCATATATGAAAAATAAATTACTAGAGTCCATATAATCTGGTATATTATTAGCATAATTTTCAGATTGTTCTTCCACACCACTTAAAGTATTATTAAATTTTTTAGCCTCTAAAATAGCAAGAACCTTATACTTATAATAAAGTATATAATCAGCTCTTGTACCATCTTTCATAGATACTTCTCTAATAGCAAAAGCTTTATTAGAATTTGAATCTAAATCACTTACATCAACAACACTCCATCCTGATAACTCTAATAATTCATCTATTTTTATTCTAGATTTCTCTTCTGGTTTCAATTTCTAACTCCATTATATGATTACATATATTATAACATATAGGCCCTTAAATAAATAGTTTATATAAATCAAACTATATTTGATTATTGCATTTTTTACAGTTAATAATATAATTCTTATTAATTTTATTTTTATAGGAAGTATAATGAAAAAGATACTATTAGCTCTTATAGCAACATTAATATTAATCATATCGTGCAACAATGAAGGTGGATCTATTTATGCTATGAAAAAAAGATATAGAAACTTCATTAATATACTTCCAGAAAATATTAAAGATGATTATCTAATCTCATCTTCTAAATATTCAAATCTATATAATACTTGGGTTTTAGACTTTGAAAACTGGACTACTTCTACAATAGAAGATGAAAATGTTAAGTCTAATCAAGTAGCATTAAAAATAGCACCAAATAATATAGAATATGCTATAGGTACTTTAACAAACAGAAACTATGAAAGAAACTTACCTATAGAATTAATAACAGAAATAAAACAACATACAGATATGATGTCTATTGAAATAGATAATCTACTAAAAGACAATACATTCTCAAACAAACTAAACAAATTAAAAACAGATGAAGCAATAGAGCATTTTAATACAAAAGATACTGTATTTTACTACATCTGGAATTATTTAGTAACATTAGAAAGACCAAGAAGATTCCAATAAAAATTATTCTTAAAGAAAAAAACTAAAAATACGACTCTTAGTATATTGATATTTTTTTTTAATTATGATAATCTACCATAGATTTTATAAGTTAACATAATAAATATGATGAGGATGCTATGAGAGTTGAAGAAAGAGCTACAAGAGAAGCTAATTTAAATAAAGTTTTAATGTCATCAAATAATGAACAGCATAAAGAAAAAATGTCAGTATCATCATCACCTTTTGCTACTATGCTTGAAGAAGAGCAACAAATAACAAAGTATTCATTAGAGCTTGATCAGCTTAAAAGAGAAATTTATGAAGCTGGAGAAAAATTAGAAAAAAGTGCTAATATGAAAGACTTTCAAAAGTTTAGAGACTTAATAACATCATTAACAGATAAAGTTGTAAAAGAAGCATATAGAGTAAGAGTAGTATCTACATATTTAAGAGGAAATAGAAAATATCAAGTAGTTTCAAATATTAATCAAGAATTAGATGCATTATATAGAGAGATAATGTCTGCTCAAAAAAATCATATATCTATAGCAAAAAAAGTTATGAACCTTAAGGGACTAATTATTAACTTAATGTCATGAATATTTTAGGATTTGATACAGTATCTACATCTTTTTCAATCGCATTAAAAAAGAATGATAAAATATTTGAATATAATAAGAAAGATATAAAAAATCATAATGAAATATTATTACCTATTCTAAAAGAGTTTCTCTCTCAACATAATACAACATTGGATGATATAGACTATATAGCAATTGGTATAGGACCTGGCTCTTTTACGGCTATTAGAATATTGTTTTCTACTATAAAAAGTATATGCTATGCTAAGAATATAAAGATAATAGGAATATCAAGTTTAGAAGCTTTATATCAAAATATAAAAGAATATGAAGGAATAAAAGCCTCTGTTATCAATGCTCGTAGTGGTAGCATTTATGCAAATATATATTGTGATGATGAAAAAGTATATGAAAACCTTGATATAACAGTAGATGAGTTTATAGAAAAAATTAATAATTTAAATAGAGAAAATAAAAATGTAATACTATGTGGTGATGGATTTGAAAAAAATAAGGAAGTCTTTTTAGGAAAAATAAATAATATAAAAGATATAAATAATGATAATATAATAAAAGCATCTAATACTATATTGTTGTCAGAAAGTAGATATAATAATAAAGACTTTGATGATGTATTTTCTATAAGTCCATTATATATTAGAAAAAGTGAAGCTGAAAATAAAAAAGAATTAGAAAATAGATAATATCATATCTACAATAGTTTCTGTATTTTTATTTGTACATTCCAACTTAATAATTTTATTATTATCAACACTCAGTTTATAAGCCTTATCATAATAATATAATATTTCTAATACTGAATCATATATTCTATTTTCTTCTAAAAGTTTAATAGCAAGTCTTGTTCTCTCATCTCCAAGTCTTTTTTTTATTTTTAGTATAGACTCTTTTAAGTCATCTTTATTATATTTACCATAAGTATCTGTTATATGATTAGCTCTATCTTCTATGCTTTTTTCTATATATATAATATTTTCAGGATTTTTCATATTATTGAATAATGCTTTTGGTATAGCTATTTTTCCTATAAGTAAGCTTTCATCTTCAAGCCAAAGCTTATCATTAATATTATCTATACTTTCCAACTCTAAAGCTAAATTATTTTCAAACTGCTCTTGTGTGGGTTGTTTATCTTCATTAATCCAACCAAAAGCAGAACCTTTATGATTTGCAAGATTCTCTAAATTTATAACTTTATTATTTTTAATATTTAATTCTTTCATTTTTTGCAATATAAAAGTTTTGGAAGATCCAGTTCTACCTGTAACTATATTAATTTTATAATTTTTCTCAAATAATCCTAAAACATATTTTCTATAACTTTTATAACCACCGTCCAATACATAAACATCATACTTATAAATAGAAAGAAGCCAAGATATAGAACCACTTCTATCCCCGCCTCTAAAACAATGAATCAAAACTTTTTTAGTATTATTATGTTTTTTAGATATTTCATCTACTTGTCTAAGAATATCGCTCATTCTTCTACCAACATAATCAAGACCAAGAAGTATAGCACTTTCTCTACCCTCTTTTTTATAAGTAGTACCAACATTAGCTCTTTCATCATCATTAAATAAATAAACATTATAAGCACTTGGTATATGTCCAGCATTATACTCTATGGGAGAGCGTACATCTATTATAGGTATATTTTCATTTCTATGAATAGTTAGAAAATCTTCTATCTTTACTCTTTTTATCATAGGATTATCATTCCCTTTTTAGATTCTCAATAATATAAAGAGAAATATAAAAAAAGTCAAAAATTAATTATTATACTACAAAGTAATAAGATAAGAACATTATTTACATTTTTATAATTTAAGAATATAATAAGCCTATTAAACATAATAAAATTATAAGGCTAAATAAAGTTATGAATAAAATAAATAAAATATATGTTGGCTACCCTCCTTTTGAAAGTGATAGAGGTGTAGCACTACTTTCGCAAAATAGACAATTTCAGTGGTTTCAAAGTCCTACATACATATATCCAGTAGTACCAGCAACAGCAGCTACTATGATAAAAAATGCAGGATATGATGTACGCTTTGTAGATGCAATTGCTCGTAATATGAGTATGAATGATTGGTTTGAATATTTAAACTCTAATACTCCTGATTTATTATTTTTTGAGGTAAAAACTCCTGTTATATATAAAGCTTGGAAAATTGTTAATGAAGTTAAACAAAAGTTTCCTTCTATGATTGTAGTTATAGGTGGTGATCATGTATCTGCTATGCCTGAAGAGACTTTTGAAAACTCTAAAGTAGATTATATACTTACAGGTGGCGACTATGATTTTTTACTTCTAAACTTAATAGAAACTCTAAATGGTAAAGCTACATTAGAAGCTGGTATATACTATAGAGAAGGAGAAAAGATAGTAAATACGGGTCCATTTGAACTTAGACATGATTTAAAAGGTCTTCCATTTATAGATAGAGATCTAACAGAATGGAAAAGATATGCTTTTGATAATGGAAATTTCAAAAGAATACCAGGTACATATATAATGGCAGGTCGTGACTGTTGGCATCATAAATGTACATTTTGTTCTTGGACTAGCATATATACAAACTTTAGAGCTAGAACTCCTGAGAATGTAGTTGATGAAGTTGAGTATTTATATAAAAATTATAATATCAGAGAAATTATGGATGATACTGGTTGTTTCCCTATAAAAAAATGGCTTAAAGATTTTTGTGATATGATGATTGACAGGAAATTAAACAAAAAAGTTAATATGGATTGTAATATGCGTTTTGGTGCTGTTAATGAAGATGAATATAGGCATATGAAAAAAGCTGGTTTTAGATTTTTATTATTTGGTTTAGAATCTGCAAGTCAGCATACACTTGATATGCTAAAAAAGGGAAATAAAGTAGAAGAAATACTTCCTTCTTGTAAAGCAGCTTCTGATGCTGGACTTTCTCCACATATTACAGTTATGCTTGGATATCCTTGGGAAACTGAAGAAGATATTGAGAGAACTTATGAGCTTACAAAAAAACTTCTTCTTAAAGGATATGCTAAAACAATGCAGGCTACTATTATTATACCATATCCTGGTACAGAATTATTTAAACAATGTAAAGAAAATAATTGGCTTACTACAGAAAATTGGGAAGATTATGATATGCGTAAAGCTATTATGAAAACTGATGTTGGTGAAGAGAAAGTAAAAGAATGGGTACAAAAACTATATAATTTAAGCTTCACTCCACAGTTTTTAACTCATAAAGTATTGTCTATTCGTGATTTAGATGATATTAAATATTACTTAAGAGCTTTTAAGAAAGTAGCTGGTGGGCATTTAAAAGACTTTGCGTAAAAATTATAGAAGTTATAAAAAATTATGATAAGCATTATAATAACAACTAAAAACTCTGAAATTTTTATTTCCGACTGTATAAATGCTATTAAAAACTCTACATATAAAGATGTTGAGATTATAGTTGTAGATAATTATTCTGAAGATAAAACTATAGATATAGCAAAAGAATTAGGAGCAAAAACTTTTAATAAAGGTCCTGAACGTTCTGCACAACGTAATTATGGTGCTCAAGTATCATCTGGAGATATTATAGGATTTTTAGATGTTGATATGTGCTTATCAGAAAATGTTATATCTGAATGCGTTTCTATTTTTAATAATAATAAAAATATAAAAGCACTATACATACCAGAAAATATTTTTGGAAATAGCTTTTTTAATAGAGTAAGAAATTTTGAAAGATCATTTTATAATGCAACAGTAATAGATGCTGTTCGCTTCTTTAGAAAAGAGGATTTTATTAAAATAAATGGTTTTGATACAAATTTAAATGGAACAGAAGATTGGGATATTGATAGACGAATAAAAGAAATAGGTGAAGTATCTATTATAAACTCTCCACTATATCATAAAGAAAATCATACCTTAAAAGAATATATTATTAAAAAAAGCTACTATGCATCAAATTTTGAAAATTATTTCAAGAAATGGGGATTTAATGATACGACTAAAAAACAGTTTGGTTTTTATTATAGATATTTTGGAGTATTTATAGAAAATTCAAAATGGAAAAAAATGCTAAAACATCCAATATATACTCTTTCTATGTATTTTTTAAGATTTTTAATAGGAATTGTATATATACTATCTAAATTTAATATTTCAAAGTCAGAAAATATTTATACAAAAAAGTAAACTTCATATTTTTATTTTCAATAATATTTACATATATAGCAATATATGATATAATAAATTACTATATATAATAATATCAGGAGGTTTATATTATGAAGGACAATACTCGTTTACTGAGACTTCTAAAAAGTATTGAAATAATAGGAAATAGACTACCTAATCCCGCATCAATATTTTTAATTCTTTCAGTAATTGTTATTATCGCTTCTGAAATATTATTTAGACTTGGCATTAGCGTAGAATATATTGGCTTTAAAGATGGTGTTGAAACTACTCTTCATACATCTGTGAGATCTTTATTAAGTTTAGAAGGTATTAAAGTAATACTTACAAGAGCACTTCCAAACTTTATAGGGTTTGCACCTTTGGGTGTAGTATTAGTTGCTATGCTTGGAATAGGTATATCTGAATCAAGTGGACTTATTTCTGTTATATTAAGACTTATAGTTTTAAAGACACCTAAAAGATTAATTACATCTGTTGTTGTATTTAGTGGGATTATGTCTAATGTAGCTTCTGATATTGGATATGTTATACTAATACCATTGGGGGCTATAGTATTTCATATAATGGGGCGTCATCCATTAGCTGGACTTGCTGCTACTTTTGCTGGAGTTTCTGGAGGATTTTCTGCTAACCTACTTATAGGTACTGTTGATATATTATTAGCTGGATTTACTAACTCTGCAGTTGCAATTATAGATCCTAATTATAGCATAACAAGTACATCTAATTACTACTTTATGATAGTATCTACATTTGTACTTACTATAGTAGGTACTATAATAACAGAAAAAATAGTAGAGCCTAGTCTTGGAAAATATGAAGGTGATGTAGATGATAGTGCTGATAAATTAAAAATGGAAATTACATCAACTGAAAAAAAAGCACTACTATCAGCTATAGTAGCTTTACTAATTTTTGCTACTATTATAATTTTATTAGTAGCACCTGAAAATGCTATATTAAGAGGAGAAAATGGGGCTATATTACGTTCTCCATTTATAGATTCTTTAGTAGTTATAATATCATTAGCATTTTTTATACCAAGTGTTGTGTATGCTTTTATGACTGGACAATTTAGAAGTGATAAGGATGTAGTTGCTGCTATGACTAAAGCTATGTCTAGCTTAGGTTCATATTTGGTATTAGCTTTCTTTGCTTCTCAATTTGTATACTACTTTTCATATACTCATATAGGTACTGTAATTTCTGTTACAGGGGCTAATTTATTAAAATCTACTGGTTTTACAGGTATACCTTTAATAGTTAGTTTTGTATTATTATCAGCATTTATTAACTTATTTATAGGATCGGCATCAGCTAAATGGGCTATAATGGCTCCTATATTTGTACCTATATTTATGCAACTTGGATATGCTCCTGAGTTTACACAATTAGCATATAGAATAGGTGATTCTACTACAAATATTATAACTCCATTAATGACTTATTTTGCTATGATAGCCGTATTTGCAGAAAAGTATACTGTAAAAAAAGAAAATCAAAAAGATTCTGGAATAGGAACAATAGCTTCTATGATGCTACCATATTCTATAGCTTTTTTAATATCATGGATTATATTATTAATAGTATGGATGTTATTAGGTCTTCCTATAGGTATAGGTGGACAAATACACTATCACCCATAAAATAAATAAAAGGGTTATATATAGATTTTTATATATAACCCTTATTTTTTTATATATATAAAATAATTATTTATCATAATAAGGTTTGAGAAAATCTACTGCTTCAAAGGCTTCTTTTTTCATTGCAAATGCTAAAGCATTTTGTCCTTCTTTGTTTTTATGCTCTAAATCAGCACCACTTTCTATTAAAAATTTAACAGTATTAATATCATTAATACCAGAAGCAAACATCAAAGGTGTCACAAGCTTAAAATTCTTAGCATTAACATTAGCTCCAGCATCCACTAAAGCCTTAATTATATCAAACTCCTTAGTAAGTGAAGCATATAAAAGTGCAGTAAAAGATACTCTATCAATTAAATTAACATTAGCTCCAGAATCTATCAAATATTTTACAATATCAACTCTCTTCTCCGCACAAGCAAACATTAATGCAGTAATACCAGTTTTACTACGAGCATCTATAGAAGCACCATTTTCTACTAAAATCTTTGCAATCTCTAAATAACCCTTTTTAGCACATATCATCAAAACAGTAAATCTATTCTCTTCATCACGAGCATCAACTAAAGTAGAGTCACTGTCTATACATCTTTTTACATTATCTATATCATTATTTCTAACAAAATTAACTATTTCGTGCATAATAACATACACTCCTAAAATTATTTACTGCCACTTATAAGATTCTACAAACATAGTAGAAATAGAAATACAAGCAATAGCCCATATCAAGAAAAATATAACATTTTGAATATCTATAAGCCCCTTAGTAAAATCAGAAAAATAAGTAGTAATAGAGATAGCATTCAATATTCTACTAGCACCACTAAACATTTCACTAAGCCAATTAATAATATAAGCAAATATACCCATAGATACACCCAAAATAGCAGCCACTAATTGACTTTTAGAAGCACTTGTAGCAATAAGACCAAGCCCTAAAATAGCAGTACCAAGTAAAAATAATCCTAAATATCCACTTAAAATAACACCAATATCAGGTTTACCAAATGCGATTAAAAGTATAGGATATACAAAAGTCATTAAAAGAAGAGATGTATAAACTACTAATACAGCTAAATACTTACCTACTACATATTGTAAAGAAGTAATAGGAGAAGTCATTATAATTTCAAAAGTACCAGATGCACGCTCTTCTGCTATAAGTTTCATACAAAGAATAGATAAAAATAATATAGTAAAAAAACCTATGTTATACATAGTGTTTTCCATAACAGCAAGTCTACTATAATAAACTTCTATAGTAAAGAAATATCCAGTTAAAGCTAAATAAATAAATCCTAATATATAATAAAGTGGCGATACATAAAAAGACTGTATTTCCCTAGAAAATATAACATATATATTTCTCATTATAAACCTCTTAATAAAAATTAATTATCAGCACTATTTGTACTAACAGAAACATTTTTTATATACTTAGACTTATCAAAATCTTCATTTTTCTTTTTATCAGTAAAGTAAATAAATACTTCTTCCAAAGAACGTTCTTTTGTTTTAAGTTCTATAACTTCAAAACTATTATTAACTAAATGTTTAACAATATTAGCACGTACATCATTTCCACGTTCGCACTCAACCAAAATAGAACCGAATTGATCAATTTCAGACTGTACAACCCCATAAACCTCTCGCACAGCAACTACAGCATCCTCTACTCTATTTGCTACTTTTAGAATAATATTACCACCAAGTATTTCTCTATCCATAGCAGTTTTTAAGCCTTCAATAGTATCTTCTGCTATAAGCTCACCACTATCAATAATCAAAGCACGCTCGCAAGTATCCTCAACCTCACTTAATATATGAGTAGACAATATAACAGTTCTACTTCCTCCAAGTCTCTTAATCAAAGCTCTAACATCTATAAGCTGATTAGGATCAAGTCCACTTGTAGGCTCATCCAAAATTAAAACTTCAGGATCATGTATAATAGCCTGTGCAATACCTGTACGCTGTTTATATCCTTTAGATAAATGTCCTATTATTCTATTTCTATAATTAGTAAGACCAGTCTCTTCTATAACTTTTTCTACAGAAGATTTTATTTGTTTAAAAGGAATTCCTTTAAGTTTTGCAGAAAATGTTAAATAATCTTGAACTGTCATTTCTGTATATAAAGAAACATTTTCAGGCATATATCCCATTCTCTTTTTAAGCTCTATAGGATTATCATAAACTTCATAATCGTCTAAATAAACATATCCACTTGTAGCAGGAAGATAGCCTGTAATAATACGCATCATAGTAGATTTTCCTGCACCATTTGGTCCTAAAAAACCTACTATTTCTCCTTTATTTATAGTATATGAAACACCTTTAAGTGCCAAATATTCACCGTAGTATTTAACAAGATTTTCTACTTTAATCATCTAAATTTTTTCCTAAAAAATAATAAAATATTCTAACAAAAAATCGGAAAATTATCAAATATTTTTTAAAACTAAAAAATAAATATTTATAACTTAATTAAAACTCTTAACAAGTTCATTAATTTTAATAATCTGAGTCCATAATTCCTCTACCTTATTTATATCAAAAATAGTATTAGCATCAGATTTACTCTCTTTAGGGTTAGTATGCACTTCCATAAATACACCATCTATACCCAAAGCCACAGCAGATTTTAATAAAGAAGGTATAAACTCTCTATCACCTCCAGATACTCCACCTGCAGCAGAAGGTTGTTGCACAGAGTGAGTAGCATCATAAACTACAGGTGCATACTTTTTCATAATTTCTAAGTTTTTCATATCTACGATTAAATTACCATATCCAAACATGGTGCCACGCTCACAAAGTAAAAGTCTATTCTCATCAATAGCATCCCTACACTTATCTGCAATATACTGACAATCATAACCACTAATAAATTGTCCCTTCTTAACATTAATAGCCTTTTTAGTATCACAAGCAGCTCTAAGCATATCAGTCTGTCTACATAAAAATGCTGGTATCTGAAGTATATCTACATACTCAGCAGCAATCTCTGCCTCATTAGGTATATGAATATCTGTTATTGTTGGTAGATCATATTCTTTAGAGATATTTTTTAATATAGTAAGTCCCTCTTTCATACCAAGACCTCTATATGAATACATAGATGTTCTATTAGCTTTATCATAACTAGCCTTAAATACAAGCTGTATATTTAGTTTATCTTTAATTTCTTTTAGCTTCTTAGCAATACCCATTGTTATTTCTTCACTTTCTATAACGCAAGGACCTGCTATAAATATTAAGTCTTTGTTTCTATTTGTAATACCCTTATAATCAAAAATCATAAAATCCCCCTTATAAACATAGAAATATGATACTATAATAAAGTCTAAAGTCAATATTATATTTTATATAGAATAAAATTGAAAAAACTTTATAAGTTTTATATACTCTAAATAATAGAAAATTATGGAGAATATTTACTATGAAAAAAGAAGAAAAAAAACTAGATGAAAATATTTATAATAAAATAATAAACTTAGCAAGCAAACAAAATTTTTTAAATCTACTTGGCATACAATTAGACTATATGGAAAAAGGAAAAGTTATTATGTCTGCTGAAAATAAAAAAGAGTTTTCTCAGGCTATTAACTATATGCATGGAGGAATGGTTGCTACATTATTAGATACGGCTGGTGCTTATGCTGCTTTAACTTTAGTTGGAGAAACTGAATACATCGTAACATCTGAACTTAAAATTAACTATATTAGACCTGTTATATCAAAAAAAGTATTTGCTACTGGAAATGTTATAAATAAGGGAAAAACAATAATTGTAGTAGAAGCAGAACTTAAAGATGAAAACGATAAACTACTTGCAAAAATGATGGGAAGTATGTTTGTTGTTAGTGCTAAGAATTAAAAAAGAAAAATAAATAATTAATGTAAATTTGACTTTTTAATATCTAGCAATTATAATATTTAATGAATAAGTTGAAGGAGTATAGATATATGTCTAAAAAAACTATATTAGTATTGGATGATGAAAAGAGTATTAGAACATTATTTGAAGAAGAATTCAAAGATGAAGGTTATGACGTAGTATCTACTGATAGTGGTGAAGAAGCATTAGAAATACTTGAAAAAGAAAATTCTCATATAGACCTTATAACTTTAGATATAAAAATGCCTAAAATGGATGGATTAGATTTCTTAGCTAAAGTAAGAGAAAAGCATAGAGATTTACCTATTATTATTTGTACTGCCTACAACAATTATAGACATGAGTTTTCTGTATGGAATGCTGATGGATATATATTGAAATCTGGAAATCTTACTGAAATTAAAGATAAGATTAAAAGACTTATAGGATAATAATGTCGCATATACGAATAGATCCTATAACTAAACAAGCTGTTATTATTGCTACACAAAGAGTACAAAAACCTACAGACTATATTTATGATAATACAAACTTAAAAGTCTTATCTTCATCTGAGTTTATATGTCCTTTTTGTAGAGGAAATGAAAATAGAACTCCTGAATACTCAAATATAATATATGACAACAACAATAATTGGATAGTTAAAGTAGTGCCAAATAAATACCCTATTATATCAGACACAAATAATGAAGAGAAAATTCCAAAGTATAATAAACTATTTCATACAGATATAGCAAAAGGCTTTCATGATGTTATAATAGAAAGTGCAGATCATAATTTCAATTTTTATAATGCAAAACCTAAAGATTTAGAATATATATTTGATATAGTTGTTCAAAGAATAAAAGAATTATCAAAAGAAGAGAGTAATTTATATAGTCTATACTTTAAAAATTTTGGTGTGGATGCTGGAGCGAGTTTATATCACTCTCATTCTCAAATGGTTACTAACTCATTTATACCTATACAAATATTAAATGAGATGAATGGAGCATTAGACTATTACAATAAAAATGATATATGTGTATATTGTGATATCATTAAAGAAGAAATAAAGCTAAATGAGAGAGTAATTTCACAAAATGAAGAGTTTATAGCTATTTCTCCTTTTGCATCAAAATCACCATATCAAATATATATACTTCCTAAAAATCATTCTGCGAGTATTATAAACTCAAAGCACTCGAATATACTATTTTCAGAAATAGTTCAAGATATTTTTAACAGAATAAAAAAAGTTCTTGGAGAAATTAGTTTTAATTATGTACTTCACACTCTACCAATAAAATTAGAAAATCAATACTCAAAGTCTAATCATTGGTTTTTAGATATTATGCCTAAAATTAGTAAATTAGCAGGATATGAACTTGGAAGCGGTACATTAATAAACTATATAACTCCAGAAGATGCTACTAAATTATTAAAAGATTAAATATCATCAGAATATAGAAAAGATTTAAAATAATCAGGATAATCCACTTCAAAGCTCATAATATCTTTTGATATAGGATGTAAAAATTCTATTTTTTTAGCAATAAGCATTAAACCATTATAATTATTATAACTTTTAGAATATATTTTGTCACCTGCAACAGGAAAACCCTTATAAGAACAATGAACTCTTATTTGATGTGTTCTACCTGTTTTTAAATCTATTTCTATTAAAGAGTGAGACTTAAATCTTTTTAAGACATTAATAATAGTAAGAGCATTCTTTCCATCATCTCTTACTGTCATCTTTTTTCTATATACTGGATGTCTACCTATTGGTAAATTAATTTCTATATTATTTTCTTTTAAAAGACCTATCACTATAGCATTATATATTTTTTTTATACTTCTATTTTTAAATTGTTCTTGCATTAATGATACTATATTTGAATTTTTACCTACTATCATAATTCCAGAAGTATCTTTATCAAGCCTATGTATTATACCTGCCCTACTTCTATCACCAACAAAATCAAAATCTTTAATATGATATAAAAGTGCATTAACAAGAGTACCAGTAGTTTCTGATGAAGAACAATGTACACTCATATTTGCTCTTTTATTTAAAACAAGTAAATATTTATCTTCATAAAGTATGTCTATATCAATATTCTCTGCTAATGGATTTTCTATATCAGTTGTATTATTATTAAAATCATTTATAAATATAATATCATTAATTTTAGTAGAATAAGAAAGTTTTTTTTCTACATTATTAACTAATATAGTATTAATATAATTCTTCACTTGAGAGCGAGTTACTGCTAATTTTTCACTAATAAATAAATCTAATCTCTTATTAGAATCTTCTTCTTTGACTATATATTCAGGCATTAATTATTATCTTCTTCTGACTGACTATTATTATCTTTTAGACTTTTCTTAGTAGTATCAAAATCTTCTTTTAATATAAATACACCTATAGCAATAATAGTAATTCCAACAGTAATACAAGCATCAGCAACATTATAATTATAATTAAATCTTATAGTATCATTAATACCCATATTAACAAAATCAGTAACATATCCACGCTGAAGCCTATCCAAAAAATTACCAATAGCACCAGCAAAAATCATACTAAAACCAATAGTAGATAGTCTTTGTTTACTCTTATCAAGATTAAGAAGTATTGTAAGAACAAGTAAAATGGCACAAAATACAATAATAAGTAAAATAGTAGGAATGATATCCTTAATAGATTGTGGTAAATTATTTAAAAAACCAAAAGCAACACCATAATTTTCAGTATATATAAAAACCAAGTAATTACCAATAATAGGTTTATAAATAACAGGCTTTACAACAGTTTGAACATATATTTTAGATATAATATCCAATACTACTAATATAGCTGATATTATTAGATATATTTTTTTATCTTTAATTTTATTAATAATACTTTTTATCATTTTTAATTACCACATAATATTCTATATTTTTAGTAGAATAATAATAATTTAAAAATGCAAAAATTACAAGAATTAATTATGATATTTATTTAATACTATTGAAGTTTTTAGACTTTTTTATATACTTAAACCTACAATGAGTAGAATGAATCAATTTTTTGAAAAGTTTATACAAAATTTTGATAAAATAGCAAATACAGAAAAAAAAAGAGTATTTGAAAGATTATCAATACTATGTACATCTCAAAATATAATAATAGAAAACTTAGAAGAAGGAATAATAGCAATTAATACTGATGGTATAATACAAGGTATTAATAAAAAAGCATCTTTTCTATTTTCTATACCAAGAAACTCTGAAGATACATTATTAGAAACATATTTGATGAATACGGAAATAGGAAAAACTATATTAGAATTAATAAAGTCAAAAGATAATGAAGATAGAATAATAAAAGATGATAAAAATAAAAGAATACTACAAATAACTATATTACCATTAGGAGAAAAAGGAAAAATAATAGGAACTCTAATAAAAGCACTGGATATAACAGAAAGTTATGAAAACTCTCAAAAACTAAAAAGAGCAGAACAGTTAGCAGCATTAACAACATTAGCAGCAGGAGTAGCACACGAAATAAAAAATCCATTAGGTTCTATTTCAATATATATACAACTTATAGAAAAAATTATAAAAAGTAATATAGATAAAAACTTTAAATTTTATGAAGATATAAATGAATATACAAATATAATAAAAGAAGAGATATCAAGGCTTGAAGATACTATAAACTCTTTTTTGTTTTCTGTTCGTAAATTAGAGTTAGAATTAAAAGAAGTAAATATAAATAAATTAATATTAGATACTATATCTTTTCTAAAATATGAGATAGAAAATAATAATATTAATATAGAAGTAAAATTTGATATTGAAAACTTAATATTAAAAATAGATGAAAAATACATAAAACAATCATTGATAAATATAATTCAAAACTCAATAGACTCTATAATAGAAAGTAGAAAAGAAAAAAGAAATATTTTAATAAAATTAAAAGTATTAGAAAATAATGCTATAATAAATATTAAAGATACAGGAAAAGGAATAGAAAAAGATAAATTATCAAAAATATTTGAGCCATACTTTACAACTAAAAGAAGTGGTACAGGTCTTGGACTTACAAATGTGGCTCGTATAATAGAAGCACATAATGGTAATATTAATATAGAAAACACTAAAGATGGAGTATCTGTAATCATAACATTACCATTAATACAAGAAAATCAAAAATTCTTAAAAATGGATTAATTATATATGGCAAAAATATTAGTAATAGATGATGAAAAAAATATACGAGATGGAATCAAAAAATCTCTTGAGTATGAAGGCTATGAGGTTATCAGTGCTAAGGATGGAGAAGATGGAATTAATGAAGTATATCAAGGGGGAATAGACTTAGTTATTACTGATTTAAAAATGCCTAATAAGACTGGAGAAGAATTTTTAAAAGATGTATTAAACTTTGATAAACATCTTCCTGTTATAATTTTAACAGGACATGGTAATGTAGAGACTGCTGTAGATATGATGCGTATTGGTGCTTATGATTTTATGACAAAGCCTTTTAACTTAGATAAAATGCTACTTATAATAGCACGTGCTTTAGAAAATAAAAATATAAAAAAGACAAATGAAATATTAGAAAAGAGAACAGATTATAACGAGTCTTTTTAT
Source organism: uncultured Spirochaetota bacterium (assembly GCA_944390575.1). GTDB lineage: Bacteria > Spirochaetota > Brachyspiria > Brachyspirales > Brachyspiraceae > Brachyspira. The sequence continues at coordinate 13,113 of CALXQJ010000001.1, read as the reverse complement.
GGTATGGTTGGTAGAAGTAGTAAAATGCTTAAAGTATATGAGGCTATAAAACAAGTTGCCCGTACTCGTGCTACTGTGCTTATAGAAGGAGAAAGTGGTACTGGTAAGGAGCTTGTTGCTTCTGCTATTCATCAAATTTCTGACAGAGCAAATCAGGCATATATTACAGTAAATTGTGCTGCTCTTTCTGAAGGTGTTTTGGAGAGTGAATTATTTGGACATGAGAAAGGTGCTTTTACTGGTGCTATAGAAAAAAAGATAGGTAGATTTGAAGCTGCTAATAAAGGTACTATATTTTTAGATGAGATTGGAGAAATTAATCAAACTGTACAAGTTAAACTACTTAGAGTATTAGAAGAGCGTAAAATAGAACATGTTGGATCTAACTCTTCTATAGATGTAGATATTAGAGTTATCGCTGCTACTAATAAGAAACTATCAGAAGAAATTAAAACTGGAAACTTTAGAGAGGATTTATACTATAGACTTAATGTTATAAAAATAGAAATGCCACCTCTAAGAGAAAGAAGAGAAGATATACCATTGCTTGTTGATAACTTTCTTAAAGAATTCTCTACTTTACATAATATAGAAATAAAAAGTATAGATAAAAAAATATATAAAATACTATCATCTATGGTCTGGGAAGGAAATGTGAGAGAACTTAGAAATGTAGTTGAAACTATGCTTATAATGAGTAAGGATGGAAAAATAGATGAAAGCACTATACCTGATTTCGCTACAAAAACTAATACAAAAAATTTTGTTGTAGATAAAGATATAACACTAAGTGAACTTGAGCATCAATATATTAATCATCTATTAAGTAAAAATAACTTCAATAAAGCACAAGTTGCAAAAATATTAGGTATAGAAAGAGCTACTTTATATCGCAAACTTAAAGAGAGCGAATAGAAATAATATCACTTGAAATTTATATTTTTTTAATATTTAATTAATGCACGCTTTTATAATATTTATAATTTAAGGATAATAAATATAATATATGACTAAACCTGCTAATAAAATTAAAATAAGAGTAAAAATACCAAAACATACATTTGCAATTAAAGGTGATGATAGTGACTTAGAAATAAGAATGCGTGAAGCTGTTAAGAATATTCTTATTAATGAAGATAATAAAGATAAATGTGATTTACATAATTATTTTATAAATAATAGAGAAGAAGCTATTTTTAAACATTTACCCTACTTTGATATTTATGAGAGATATTTTTCTAAATATAGAGGAAAAGATTTAAATTTGCTTGAGATTGGAGTTGGTTCTGGAGGTTCTGTTAAGATGTGGAAGCATTATTTTACAGAAAAATATCCAGATGCTAAAGTGAATATTTATGGAATAGATGTAAATGAAAAATGTAAGCAATTTGAAAAAGATGGAATAAAAATATTTATAGGATCACAATCTGATAGAAATTTTTTAAGAGAAATAAAAAAAGAAATACCAAAAGTAGATATTTTAATAGATGATGCAGGACATATTACAGATGAACAGATTATAACATTTGAAGAAATGTTTGATCATATTAAAGATGATGGTATATATTGGTGTGAAGATATTTATACTTCATATTGGCCAAACTTTAATGGTGGTTATCGTTCTTCTACTTCATTTATAGAGTATACTAAAAATTTAATAGACTATTTACATGCTTCTTGGGCTATAGAGGGTGATGATTTAGAAGTTAATAGTTTTACAAATACAGCATATTCTATACATTATTATGATGGGATTATTGTTATAGAAAAGAAAATTAAAGATCCAAGATATACAGATATATGTCAGCAAGCAAGTATAGGCAAAACTAAAAAATGAGCCTAACTAAAATTGACTTAGATATATTAAAACATATAAATAATAATATAATATCTATTAATGAATTGGTTCAAAAATATAATATAACATCAAGAACTATTAGATATTCTCTTAATAATATTAACTATTATTTAAGTAAGTATGATATAGATACTATAAATATAAAAAAATCAAAAATATATCTATCTATAGATGATGATAAAATTATAACTTTTTTTAAGTCATTAAACTTTAATGAATATATTTTATCTAAAGAAGAGAGAATAAAATTTATACTATTAAATTTTCTTTTTAAGAAAAATATAAAAATAACTATTTTAGAAGAAAAATTAAATGTAAGCAGAACAACAATAAAAAATGATATAAAAGAGTTAAAATCATATCTATATACATTTGAAGTATACTTTAATATAGACAATAATAAACTATTTTTAATGGGAAAAGAAAAGAAATTAAGACATTTAATGTTTTTAAAATTATCTGAGTATATAAGCTTTTATGAAAATAAAATTAGATATATAGAAAAAATAACTCCAAGTGAACGTAGAAATTTAGACTTAATAAAAGATTATATATATAAACAAGATTTAAACAACCCTATATTTGTTATTAATAATGTAGAAAATAAATTAAAATATAACTTTAGTGATAAGTTTAGAAATATTATATTTATATACTTAATAGTAACATTTGAGAGGATAAGTAATAATCATATTCTAAATAGAAAGAATAACTATGAGTTTTTAATGAAAATTCCAGAGTATAGTAAAATAAAAGAAGTATTAAATAATGTTATAAATAAAGACTATGAATATGAAATGCTTCACTTAACAGAATACTTCTTAAGTGAATACTATCATAAATACTCATACGAAAACAAAATTATAGTAGAACGTTTTATAATAAAAGTATTAGAAGATTTAAATATTAAAATTAGAAAAGATATAATAGATAAATTAATGCAGTATATAATACCTGCAATATATAGAATAAAAAATAACTTTACTATAGAAAATAATATAGACATAAATAAAATAGAATATGATCTACTTACAAAAGTACAAATAGCTATTGATAACAATGTAGAATATTTAAAAGAGCCACTTAGAGATGAAGAGATTTATAATATAGCAAAAATAATAAAAAATAACTCTATACAAAATAAAAAAATATCGCTAAAAGAATTGTTAAGCATAATAGAAAAATATAAAGATAATAGAAATCACTTAGCTAAAAAACTAATAAAGAGATATTCAAAATATATAACTGATGATTTAGAAAATAATGACAACTTTGATATTATAAAAACAATAAACAAAAATAATATTTTTATAATAAATAAAGATGTAGAAATAAATAAGCTACTATACAACTATCTTTATTCACTATACAAAAAAGATAAAATAACTATAAAAGAAATAAAAGTATTAAAAAATATAAATAATAATTTTTCCCAATATTTTTTCATATCAAAAAATATATTTTTACTTAGCACAGAATATATAAAACATCATAATATCAAAAAAGAAAGAAAAACTTCAGAACTTCATATTATAATATCAAACATTGGAATAGACTACAAAAATGAAAAAAGTATAAATATAATATTTATTATATTAGCCAAAAATAAAGTAGAACACTTAAATATATTGTCATTTATAATAAACCTTATAGAAAATCCAATTCTACTACAAAAAATCCTACACAATCGAAATAAAGAAGAAATATATTCACAGATAAATACATATATTAATAGTCAATCTGTTTCAAAAAAAAGTGAAATATAGTTTATATTGTAAAATATATAAAATATAGTATTTATTTAAGTATATTAAACTTAATATGGAGATAATAAAAGTATGACTAAAAAAATTAATTTTTGGGATTTTTTTCAAAGCTTAGGAAAAACATTTATGCTTCCAGTATCATTGCTTGCTGCTTGTGGTCTTTTACTTGGAGTAGGCAGTGCTTTTTCAAGTGATGTTACTGCCAATATTTTACCATTTTTAAAAATACCTTTTATTAGAATTATTTTTGAGTTTATGAGTGCACTTGGTTTATTAGCTTTTTCTAATTTACCATTAATGTTTGCTATAGCAATTCCTTTAGGTCTTGTAAAAGAAGATAAAGGAGTTGCTGCTTTTTCAGGATTTGTTGGTTTTACTGTTTCACTTTTATCTGTAAATTTTATGCTTAAAGCTACAAATAGCCTAGCTTCATCAGAAAACCTTAAAGAAGCAGGTCAAGCTATGATTATGGGAATACAGAGTATAGATATAGGTGTACTTGGAGGTATAATAATTGGTATTATTGTTTCTAAAATACATAGTAAATATCATACTATAAAATTACCAGATGCTTTTGCCTTTTTTGGAGGTTCAAGATTTGTACCTATCGCTACATTAGTAATAGTTGGTATTATTAGTTTATTAATTCCTTTTATATGGCCTACAATAAATAAAGGTATCATAAAAATTGGAGAACTTATTAGCAAAGCAGGCATTTTTGGTCCTTTCATTTTTGGAACAGGTGAAGCTTTATTAAGACCATTTGGACTACATCATATTCTTGTAGCTATGATAAGATTTACATCTGCTGGTGGTGAAGCTATTATTAATGGAGAAGTATTTACAGGAGCTTTAACTATATTTTATAAAGATTTCTCGCTTGGTATATTAAACCCTGATGTTACTAAATTCCTATCTCAAGGGAAAATGCCTGTTTATTTATTTGGTCTTCCAGCAGTAGCACTTGCTATGTATAATACAGCTCTTCCTGAAAATAAAAGCAAAATAAAAGGATTATTAATTTCTGGAGTAGTTGCTTGTGTTATAGGTGGTATTACAGAGCCTTTAGAGTTTATATTTTTATTTATAGCACCTGCTTTATATATATTACATGCTGTATTTGTTGGTTTAGGATTTATGATTATGGGCATATTAAAGGTTGCTATTGGAAATACTGATGGAAATTTAATAGACTTATTGGTATTTGGAGTATTACAGGGGCTACAAACTAAATGGTATTTTGTATTTGTAGTTGGTATTCCATTTTTTATTGTTTATTACTTTATATTTAAATATTGTATTATTAAGTTTAATTTAAAAACACCAGGTCGTGATGTTATAGATGAAAATAATAAAGCTACACTTGGTGGTTTTGATGCTGATAGATTATTAATTGCTTTAGGTGGAAAAGAAAATATAGTTTCTCTTGATAATTGTATTACAAGACTTAGAATGGTCGTAAATGATATGAATACTATTAATGAAGAAGAAATAAAGGCGACTGGAGCTATTGCTGTTATAAAACTTGATAATACTAATTTACAAGTAGTAATAGGTCCTCAGGTACATGTTGTAAAAAATAAGTTAGATAAATTATTAAAATCATAAAACTTATGGAGTATAATATGAATTTTGATAATATAGTAAACAGAAAAGGAACATACTGTACTCAATGGGACTATATAAAAGATAGATTTGGAAGTAATGACTTATTACCATTTACTATATCTGATATGGATCTTGAATCTCCAATTGAAATAGTAGAATCTATTATACAAAGAGCAAATCATAAAATATTTGGATATAGTAGATGGAATAATGATGACTTTAAAAATGCTATAGAATATTGGTATAAAAAGAGATTTAATTTTAATATTGATAAAGATACTATATGCTATAGTCCAAGTGTTATATATGCTGTATCAACTTTTATTAAGATGAAATCTAAAGAAGAAGATAATATTATTGTATTTACTCCTGTTTATGATGGATTTTTTAAAACTATAAAAGCAAATAATAGAAACATATTAGAGCTACCACTACTTAAAAATACTCAAGGAAAATATGATCTTGATTTTGAATTATTTGAAGAATATTGTAAAAAATCAAGTATACTCTTATTTTGTAGTCCTCATAATCCTATAGGTAAGATTTGGAGTGTAGAAGAACTAAGCAAAATAATAGAAATATGTAAAAAATATGATGTATTTATTATATCCGATGAGATACATATGGATATTGCATATACAAAACACACCCCTATTTTAAAAATAAATACAGACTATAAAAAACTAGTGCTTATAACATCAGCATCAAAAACTTTTAATATTCCAGCATTAATAGGAGCATACTTATTAATACCAAATGAAAAAGATATGGAAGAGTTTTTGTATATATTAAAAGATAAAGATGCATTATCTTCAGCATCTATATTTGGAGTTATAGCAACTATTAATGCCTATAATAAATGTGAATATTGGCTTGATGAATTATTAGAATATACTAAAAAAAATATAAAATATATTATAACTTATTTAAACAAAAATATTCCAGAATTAAAATGTGTAATGCCTGAAAGTTCATACTTTGCTTGGGTAGATTATAGTTCTCTAAATATAGAAGATGACTTATTTCAGAAATATTTAATAGAAGTAGGAAAAGTAGCCATAATGGATGGTATTACTTATGGAGAAGCTGGTCGCTATCATCTACGTATAAATACAGCCTGTTCAATAAAAAAGATAGAAGACTGTATGCAACGTATAAGTAAAACAGTAGATCATATTAAATCTTTGAATATAAATAACTAAAATATTTATAAGGAGTGATTAATAAAATTACTCCTTATTATATTAAATTCTCAGGATTAAGACATTTCAAACTATCAACAACAAAAAGTCCATCCTTACGAATAAGAACATCATCAAAATATATCTCCCCTCCACCATACTCAGGAGTCTGAATACATACTAAATCCCAATGTATAGTAGAATGATTTCCATTAGATGCCTCATCATAACAAGAACCAGGTGTAAAATGAAAACTACCCATAATTTTTTCATCAAATAAAATATCTTTCATATGCTTGGTAATATAAGGATTAACTCCAATAGCAAACTCTCCAATATAGCGAGCACCATCATCAGTATCTAAAATTTCATTTATCTTTTCAGTATTATTACAAGTAGCTTTAACTATCTTTCCATTTTTAAACTCAAAAACAATATTCTCATAAATAAAACCATCACTATAAAGCGAAGGTGTATTGTATGATAGAATACCATTAATAGAATCTTTTACAGGAGCAGTATAAACCTCACCATCAGGTATATTACGCTCTCCATCACACTTTATAGCCTTTATATCTTTAATAGAAAAAGTTAAATCAGTACCAACCCCAACTATTCTAACTTTATCAGTCTTATCCATAAGCTCAACTAAATTATCCATAGCCTTAGACATTTTAGAATAATCCAAATTACAAACATCAAAATAAAAATCCTCAAATGCATCAGTACTCATAGAAGCCTGCTGAGCAAGAGAAGCAGTAGGATAATTTAATATAACCCACTTCTTACGCTTAACACGTTCTTGCATATGTATAGGCTCAATATAAATACTTTCATATATTTTATTATGTAAAGAAGAAATAGCAGATTTTTCAGCAGTATTAGCACCACCCCATATTCCAACATACGCATCCATATTTTTCATAAGCATCAAATCAGACTCTGCCCAAATTTTTATTTGCTCTTCATTACAATTTCTAAGCAATTCACGAAGTACCTTAGCATCATGATTCCAAACAAAAGGACTAGCACCAACTTTATAAGCCTCTTTAATTAAAGCTAATACTAAATCAGTAGCTTCACCATCACCATAAACTTTAATTAAAACTTTCTCACCCTTTTGTAATTTACAAGAATAATGTATTAAATTCTCAGCTAATTTTATAATTCTACTATCAGTCATATTAATATCTCCAAATTCCCCAAATATCTAAACCCGCTCCAAAAGCATTACGGAAATTAAAATCAGTCTCTCTTTTTGTAATACTATTACCCTCACCATAAGCAGTTAAACCAAAAGTAAGATTCTCAACAAGAGTAATTTGTAATTCACCCTCTATACCATACCTTAAATTATACTCAGCATCAGTTTTATATAAATTTCCTTCAAACATTAAACGAGGCATAATATATGTATATAAAGCCCCCAACTTAGATTCAAATTTAGCAGGTAAAGATATATAAAAACGCATACTATCAGATGAACGCCCCCCATTATCATCATAAATATAATTAATAGAAGCATCCTCAGCAAAACCAGCATCTATAGTAGCCCATCTACTTCCTACACCATAATAATATCCAAGCTTAATAGGTAAAGTAATTTGTACAGGATACTCTGTAAACCTAGTAAGTATAACATTACCATATAAAGAACCACCTATAACCATAGGTGCAGTAGAACTTCTAGAAACTGCATCATTTGTTATAGCAGAAAGCTGTATACCATAATGAAGTGAAATAGTAAACTCATCAACAATACCACCTCTAAAAAGAAAAGAAAACTTTGGTGTAGAACTAATTTCCAATTTAGTTTGAAAACTATTTTCGTCTGCAGATAAAAAAGATAATGGGAAAGTAAATCTATACTTATCTGTAGCAAATCCAAAAGATATAGAATGGCTATTAGCAACACTAGAGTTTTTAATATTCAAATTATTGTATAAATCAAACTGATAACCAAAAGCAAATATACCATAACTAGCACCTATAAATACTCTTGGTAAAAAAGAATATTGTCTTGAATCTTCTACAATAGTAGAATTATCTACAATATGCTTTAAGTTTAAAATAGAACCTCCTACTTTTAATGGAGTTTCATGATTAATTAGTGGAGAAATATTGTATATAGAACTTATTCTATCTGTACCAGCTCTTGAGGAGTTTACACCTTCTATAAGATTATGAAGATTATCTTTATCTACTATATCATCTATTGCAAGAAGTGTGTTATAAAAGTTTATAGAAAATAAAAATAATAAACTGTATACTATTTTTTTCATTTTATTTATATGTCTCCAAAAATTATATAAAATATAGATACATTAGTGTATAATAAACTAATCTTTTTTTCAAGCAAATAAAAAAGCCTTATATTAACTATAAGGCTTTTGCATACTATAAAAAATATTATATATAATAATATTATTATCTATTCTTCTTTAGAAGCTGAAGCAAGTGAAGCAAGGTATTCATCAAACATATATAAATCTCTACCTTTAAGCTCCCCTAAAATCTTTATTTTATCAATTATAGAACTAAATAATTCTTCTTCTTCTACTTGTTCATCTATAAACCAATCTAAAAATTTTAAAGTTATATAATCCTTATCTTCCATAGCTTTATTAACTAATTTCTTAATACAAGAAGTAATATATTTCTCATGCTGTAGTATTTTATTAAAAATATCTTCAATAGACTCAAAAGAGGAAACAGGCTCTTGCATAGCAGACATAACAGGTTGTCCACCTACTTTTTTAATAAAATTACTAAACAACTCCAAATGCTCATGCTCTTCTTTAGCATGCATATTTAAAAAAGCAGAAGCACCAGGAAGACCATTTTTAGAAGCCCAACCAGCCATATTAAAATAAAGGTTAGAAGAAAAATGCTCTTCATTTAATTGTACATTTAAAGCTTTTATTGTCTCTTCAGAAATTATAGGCATAATTACTCTCCTTTTATTATTATATTATGTATACTTAGTAAAAAATTATTACAAATTATTAGCTTGCAAATATAAATAAATAGTGTTAAATGTAAGTAGTTTTTTACTTGTTATACAAATAAATTATATATGATAAAAAGAAAAATTCAAAGAATCATAATATCTATTTTTCTTATAATAGTACTATTATTTTCAGTATCTTGTGATACATTTGAACTTTATGTTAGAAAGGCATTAGAAGGATCAAATCTTTATGAACTTAGTGTTTATGGAGAAGAACTTGGCGGAGATATAAAAGTAGTAGAACTTAGAGGATTTAATGTAGAAGACTTTAGAAGTGATAGAGTATCTTTTTATGTAAATAGATATCAAGGTGCTTGGAAACCATATATGCAAACTATAATAGATAGAGCACAAATATATTTACCATACATAAAAAAAGTATTTGCAGAAAAAGGTGTTCCAGAAGATTTAATTTACCTACCTATTATAGAAAGTTCATTTAATCCACAAGCTGTATCACACGCTGGGGCTGCTGGGCTTTGGCAATTTATGCCTATGACGGGTGCTATATATAAATTAAAAGTAAATTATTGGGCGGATGATAGATTTGACCCCGAGCGTTCTACTAAGGCTGCCGCTGAACATTTAATTAGACTTGATAAAAACTTTAAGTCTTGGGTTGTAGCATTAATGGCTTATAATGCTGGCGGTGGTAGAATATCGAGGGCTATAAAAAAAGTAAAAAGTAATAATTATTATGATTTATTAAGAGCTGGTGAATTACCTAAGGAGACTGCTGAGTATATCCCTAAATATGTTGCTGCTGTTATAATAGCTAAAAATCCTGAAAAGTTTGGTTTTAAAATTAATAAACCAAAAGTAGTATTTCCTGAAGGTGATGTTGTTTATGTTGATGATGCTGCCGACTTATCTATCATATCAAAGATGATAAATGTAGATGCAAGTGATTTAAAAGCATTAAATCCACATCTATCAAGAGGAGTAACACCACCTGGTATGGTAAAATATCCTCTAAGAATACCAGCAGGAAAAGAGCAATTATTTTATGAAACATTTGGAAAAATACCTGCAAATGAAAGAGTTACATTTAGACGTCATGAAGTTAAGATGAATGAAACTCTATCACATCTTGCTAACTTCTATAATGTACCAATAAAAGCTATAGTTGAAATTAATAAATTAAAATCAAAAAACCTTAATATAGGACAACAAGTTATGATACCTATACAAGGTCTTGACAATGCAAAGCAAGTTGATTTAGCTCAATATGAAGAAGAACAAGCAAAAATTAGAGAAGGTAGATTTGTACATTTTGAATCTCTTCCACCGCCCGACTATGAATATAAAGATATAATGTATCATGTTAGACAGGGGGACACTTTATGGATTATCGCTCGTAAGTTTAAAGTTGATATATCAGAAATTAAAGCTTGGAATCAATTAAAAAATAATACACTTTCTGTAGGTAGTGAAATATTTTTGAGAATACCTGTAAAAAAATAGTATCCTATAATTGACAAAGTCAAAAATGGATACTTATTTTTTCTAAAAATTATAAACTTAAACCAACACTTTTTAAATCAGATTCTACCATTATTCTTACTAATTCTTTAAATGTAGTTTTAGGAGTCCAACCTAATTTTTCTTTAGCCTTAGTAGCATCTCCTAAAAGTAAATCTACTTCAGCAGGTCTATAATAACGAGGATCAATCTCAACATATTTTTGCCAATCAAGACCAACAAGTCCAAAAGCTTCATCTAAGAACTCACGTACTGAATGTGTTTCTCCTGTAGCAAGAACATAATCATCAGGAGTATCTTGCTGTAACATAAGCCACATACCTTCAACATAGTCCTTAGCATATCCCCAGTCTCTTTTAGCTTCTATATTTCCAAGATATAATTTATCTTGTTTTTTAGCTACTATATTTGCCAAAGCACGAGTAATTTTTTTTGTCACAAAAGTCTCGCCACGTATAGGGCTTTCATGATTAAATAAAATACCATTACAAGCAAATAAATTATAAGACTCTCTGTAGTTTACAGTAACCCAATATGAATAAAGTTTAGCACAAGCATAAGGACTACGAGGATAAAAAGGTGTTTTTTCATTTTGAGGAGTTTCTACTACTTTACCATAAAGCTCTGAAGTAGAAGCTTGATAGAATTTCGTTTTTATTTGAGTATCTTTTATAGCATCAAGTAAACGAATAGTACCAAGACCTGTAACATCAGCAGTATATTCTGGTACATCAAAGCTAACACGAACATGACTTTGTGCTGCTAAGTTATATATTTCATCAGGTTGTATCTTTTCTAAAAGTCTTGATATATTAGAACCATCACTTAAATCCCCATAATGTAAAAACATCCTTACATCATTAATATGAGGATCTTTATATAAATGATCTATTCTATCAGTATTAAATGAAGAACTTCTTCTTATGATACCATGTACCTCATATCCTTTCTCTAAAAGCAATTCTGTTAAATATGCTCCATCCTGTCCTGTAATACCTGTAATTAATGCTTTTTTCATATAAGTTCCCTTAATTTTTATTTATATTTATCATAATTATTAATAAAATCATTATAAGACATTTCTAAGCCTTCTTTTAGTCCTATTCTAGCCTTCCAGCCTAAGTTATTAATTCTTGATACATCTAATAACTTTTTCATAGTACCATCTGGCTTAGTAGTATCAAGCAATATTTCGCCTTCAAATCCAACTACTTCTTTTATTAAATATGCTAAATCTTTGATAGATATATCAACGCCTGTACCTATATTAATAAACTTGCCAATATCTTTTGCTGTTTTATTCTCCATTAAATAAAAGCAAGCTTCAGCTAAATCATCAGAACACATAAACTCTCTTAAAGGAGTTCCAGTACCCCAAATAGTAGTAGACTTATCATTATTAAGTTTAGCCTCGTGAAATCTACGAATAAGCATAGGTATAACATGAGCATTCTCTTTATGATAATTATCATTAATTCCATATAAATTACAAGGCATAACAGATATATAATTTGTATTATACTGTCTATTATAAGCATCGCAAAGCTCTATACCTGATATCTTAGCTAAAGCATAAGGACGATTTGTAGATTCTAAATATCCAGATAGTAAGTAGTCTTCCTTTATAGGCTGTGGACACTCTCTTGGATATATACAACTAGAACCAAGAAATAATAACTTTTCCACATTGTTCTGATAAGAGGCCTCTATAATATTATTTTGTATTTTTAAATTATTAAGTAAAAAATCTACAGGATAGGTATTATTTGCATATATACCACCAACTTTTGCAGCAGCTAAAATAACCCAATCTGGCTTTTCTTCATCAAAAAAATTGAAAACTTTTTCTCTATTTTCTAAGTCTAATTCACTATGAGTTCTTTTTATAATATTACTATATCCATTTTTTACAAATACTCTTTCTAAAGCACTACCAACTAATCCTTTGTGCCCTGCTATATAAATTCTTTTCATTTATTAATCCTTTTAATGTAATAAAAAAATATCATAGTATAATAAATATTTCAATATTAGCAAAAAAATAAAATTGATTTTTTAGTAAAATATGATAAAATTATGAAAGGATAGGTCCTATATCAATAGGTCCTATATCAATAGGTCCTATATCAATAGGTCCTATATCAATAGGTCCTATATCAATAGGTCCTATATCAATAGGTCCTATATCAATAGGTCCTATATCAATAG